>NZ_CP018793.1:0-600000 GCF_002139875.1 Campylobacter vicugnae | reverse complement strand
CGACGCCCTTTTGGACTATGGTGCTAATCTCTAGCCAGATATCTAAATTTAGATTTTCAATATTATCTATATGCTTATAAGGAATTACCATAAACTCACCTAAAGTATATGGATATCTATTCATCACACCAAAGCAATTTTTAGCTCTAAATAGTACAAAATTTTCAGCATCATTTTGTGGATTTTTAGCTATATCACAAAATATACATTCACAACTCTTAGTTCTGCTAAAATACTCTGCCCTCCAAGGAGCAAACTCATCTTTCATTTTTTATCTCCATTACAGCCTTATAAATATCATCTTGACGCATAAAATGCTCACCGATTAAAAATCCCCTAACTCCATTTTGGCTTAAATTTAAAAGCTGCTCATATGAGTACAAGCCGCTTTCTGCTACTATTATTCTATCATTTGGAATTTTATCTTTTAATCTTAAGCTTAGGCTCATATCCATATCAAATGTAGCTAAATTTCTATGATTTATCCCTATTAGTTTAGCATTAGTTTGTAAAGCTTTTTCTAAATCTTCTTCATCGTGAATCTCCATTAACACAGTTAAATTCAACTCATTAGCATAATTTGATAACTCTATTAAGCTCTTTGTATCTAAGGCCTTAGCAATCAACAATATCATATCAGCACCATAAATTCTAGCCTGAGCTACTTGATATCTATCTATGATAAAATCTTTTCTAAGCAAAGGAAGATTTACAAATCTACGAATTAAAGCCAAATACTCTAAACTTCCCATAAAATAATATGGCTCAGTTAATACACTTATTGCCCATACTCCAGCTCGCTCATATTCTAAGGCTATCTTTAAAGGATTAAATTCGGCACAAATAACGCCCTTGCTAGGGCTTGCTTTTTTCACTTCGGCTATGATATTTATACCATTTTTAATACTATTAAGTGGATTAATAGTACTTCGTGAATGAAGTATAGCTTTTTCAAGTAGATTAAATGGTAGCTCTATTTTTTGCTTATCAAGCTCAAATTTGGTTTTATCTATAATTTTATTAAGTATCATCTCTTCTCTTTTATACATTTTTTAATCTTATTATAGTGGGCTTTGAACTCCTTTTGCTCTAGATACTCAGGCGTTATCTTATCTATCCACTCCATAGCTTCATCGCATCTTTTAAGTTTATAATATCCCCAAGCTACAGAGTCAGCTATATATGCAGATTTTGGATCTAAAGCATAAGCCTTTAAGGCAAGCTCAAGCCCTTTAGCAATATCGATATTATGATCAATAAGCAAATATCCATAATAGTTATAATACAATGAATTATCAAGCTCATAAACAGACTCTTCAAAAAGCTTGATTATAAGCTCTATCTCTTTTGTTTTGCTTAATTCATACTTATATATAGCCATTTTAGCTTTATACTCTATATTGTTAGTAAATTCAAACAGCCTTGCAGCAAGATTATAAGCCTCTTTATATTCGCCAAGCTGAGCGTGAATTTGAGCTAGCAGATCATCATTAAACTCATATTTTTTAAGTAAATTTTTTGCTCCTTTATAATCCTCTTTATAAAGTAGCACCTCAAGGGCATTTACTAGATATTGGCTAGACTCATTTTCTAAATATAATTTCTCATATATTCTTACCATATTATCAAAATCAGCTAAATTTGAATATAGATCTAATAAGGCATAACAAGCCCTATGAGCGCAACCATTTTGTTCTATCCAGCTGTTTGCTATATTTATTGCGCTTTTACTATCGCCTAAAAAATCATTAAATATACTCATAAGACGCACCATATTATCTTCACTTTTATCTATTTCATAGGCCTTTTTGTATAGTTGGATTGATTTTTTTTGATTATCTTCAAAGGCGTAGATATTAGCTAACAAAATATAATTTTGACTACTTCTATCTTTTTTGATTAATTTTAAAGCTAATTTTTTAGCCTCATCAAGCTCATAAATCGATATAGCATAACCAATTTTTAATCTTAGAGTTTCAACATCATCGCCTTTTAGTTCATCCATTATTTTGTATAATAAATTTGATCTAGAACTTAAAGCTAATTTAGCAGACTCTTTTAAAAACTCCTCATCTTTGCTATTTTGATAAAGCTCATAAAATATCTCACTAGCCTTAGCTATCTTGCCATCTTCTATCATAAAATAGGCATTAATTATATCTAAATCATTATTTGGCTTTGTATGATAAATAGAGCTAAACTCAGGATTTAAAGTGCTACAACCGCACAAAAATAGAGCTAAAGCTACGATTGCTTTACGCCAATACATTCCATCTCCAACTCTTTATAATTTGTTTTAAAATGCTCCCAAAATGGAAAGCTTCTACACTGCTTAGGTCTATACTCATATATAGAGCAATTTTTATTTTTCTCATCAAAAAATATACACGCCCAACCCTTTTGATATGGCTTTTCTTTAATACTATATCTATTATCAAATTTTTCTAAAAATATCTCCTTAATAAGCTCTGGCTTATAGCCTAAATACTCTCCTAATATTTTTATCTCACTCTCATCAATCCAGATATATCCACTCTCGCCAGTACAGCATTTACCACCGCACTCATCGCACTTTTTAGGATCAAATTCATAATCAAACCCATCTTGTTTTATCACTTATAAACCTTGCTTATAGTATTTGCTTTATTAAAAATTTCCCGAGCATCTACGCTCAACTTATCTTTATCAAAAACAACCAAAGGCAAAACCACTTCGCACATTGAGCGGCTACTTTTTTTAGCCTCTATTAGTACTAATTTAGCATTTTGATTATCTTTAGAATAGATAAATTTAAGCTTAGTTAAATTTAACTTAAACTTGCTAAGAAGTGGTATAATATCTCCAATTTGCTTAGCATCATAGCAAAAATATAACACACCTTTTGGTTTTATATTGCGATTACAACTAGCTAAAAACTCCTCCAAACTAAGAGAATCGGAGTATCTTGAGTTTGCTATATGTTTATTTTGACTCTTAGTTACATCAGTATGATAAAAAGGTGGATTAGATATGATAAAATCAAATTTAATATCACTTTTAAACTTACTAAAATCTTCAGCTATAAACTCACCAGCAATACCATTTACACTAGCATTATGCTGACTAATTTGCACATTTAAAGGATCAATATCTATCCCTGTTAGCTTTATCTCATTATCACGAGCGACTAAAAGACCCAAAATACCACACCCACATCCAACATCTAAAATCTGGCCTTTTGGCTTACTACCTATAAAATCATACAAAAATAGAGTATCGCTATTGTATCTATACCCATTTTGAAGCTGATAAAGCTCAAGCTGACCCATTGCTATCTCTATTTATCTCTTGGGTTTTAATATTTTTTATCAACTCTTCATAATATTTTTTTTGATTTTCTAGCTCTTTTATATATTTTTGTTTTGTAGATTCTATGCTATCTTTGGCTTTTTGAATTATGGTGGCTATTTTTGCGTTTAGTTCGCTATTTTTAATCTCTAAATCTGTAATTTTAGAATTTAACAGCTCATAGTTTGCCAATTTTTTGCTATTATTCATATCGCTTTTTAAATTTAAAATTTGATTTTTTAACTCTTTTAACTCTTTGTCTTTAGCAGCTGTTTGCTTTTCTAAGTTGCTTATTTTTTGCATACTTTTATTAGCATCGCTAGCATTAAATTCAATTCTTCTGCGTAAATCCACAATAGAGTCTTGATACTCTTTTTCTTTAGCTTTTAACTCTTTTTTATAGTCTATCTCTTGATTTGTTATCTTAGCATTTAATCTAGCTATTGTCATATTTTGCTCTTTTAGACTATTTTCATACTGCTCTTTTAGCTTTTTATCTTTATTTTCTTGAGTAATTTTATAGGTTGCAATTATTTTATTTTCGATATCTTTTAACTCTTTATCTTTTTGATCATTTAGATTTTTAATAGTCATATTGAGCTTTTTTATCTGATCATTTTTATTATTTATCTCAGCAAAATACTCATTTCTTTGCCTATCTAATTCAGATTTTAACTCATCAACGGTTTTGGAATTTTTATTTTGTAGCTCTATTAATGCTAAAGTTTGAGAGTGCATTAGTTTATTTATCTCATCGCTTTTGATATCGATTTGCGACTTTAATGACTCTATCTCTTTATCTTTAGCTTTTATATTGTTATTAAATTCGTCATTAAATTTAGAATTTTGTGCTTTAAGGGCATTTAATTCATCATTTAATTTTTTATTGCTATTTTGTAAATTAATATTTTCTTGCTTATTTTTATTAGAGTTATCTTCAATTTTTTTATCGGCTAAAATTTTAGATTTTTCTAATTCGCCTTTTAATTTATCTATATTGTTTTCTAAATCAACTATTTTTTGCTCATATCTTTTTATGCTCTCTACGCTATCAATTTGAAGTTCATTTATTCTCTTTGTAAGCTCAGCTACATTTTCATAGTGCTGAGCTTGAGATGATTTTATCGCTTCATCATATACATTTTGAGCATTTTTATCAGCATTTAAAATAGTGATTTTTTGACTTTCTATCTCTTTTGCTAATTCAAGATTTTGCCTAATTAGCTGAGCGTTATCGCTAAGCAATACTCTATTATCGCTAATTGCAATCTCTAAATTTTTTTTAAGAGTATTTAGATCATTTGGTATTTCTAAAATATCGCTTTGGATATCATTATCACGCTTTTCTAACCATGAAAAATAATCACCAAGCGCATCGTACTTTGATTTTAGCACATACTTATCTTGTTCGTCCTTGCTAAGATCATCAAAGCTTAATTGCTTATCATCTGTGCATCCAACCAATAACGCACCAACTAGTAAATACCAAATTTTATTCACTATTACGCCTTATTATTTACGATATAATTCATAATTTTGTGTGCATCATTAAGTGCTGATACAATACTAGCCCCATTTTTACTAGCGATATCGCCACCTACATATAGGCCTTTTACATTGGTTTGCAAATTCTCATCTACGATTGGCTTAGTATCGCTATCAAGCTCTATGCCGCATTTTTGTAAAAAATCAACTGGAGTTGAACCGCCAATTGCATAGATGATTCTATCATATATTACTACGCTACCATCGCTATAGCTTACTGATACCTTACCATTATCATTTTCTATACCTACGATATCTACGCCTAGTTTTAGTGTTAATTTACCATCTCTTGCGCTATCTTCTACAGCAGCTAAATTTATATCATTTAATCTTGTAAATGTAGAGCGTCTATAATTTAGAGTTACATCATTACAGCCACTTAGATCAACAGCATACTCAGCAGCTGAATTACCACCACCTACTACAATAATCTTTTCACCGCAGTTGCAGTTATTTAGATTATAATTTACAACTTGAATTAATGAAGGTGGAATCTTATAATCTGGTTTGTTTGGCTTACCCATTCTACCAATACCAACCATTACATTTTTAGCCTTATATACACCTTTTGCTGTAGTAACAACTAGCAGATCACCATCTTTTTTCACGCTTTCAACTTCAGCATTAAAAATCGCTTCAATATCTCCATCATCAAGCAATTTATCAAAGTAATTTAATGTGCTTTCTTTTGTTCCATCAAAGAACTCCACACAGCCTTTTGTCTCGCTATCAAGACCTTTATAGACCTTATCTACGCGTTTGCCATCTTTATAAAATTTGCGAATTGTTTGAGAGTGATTATCACCCTTTTCTAAAAGAAGAACATTTGCAAACCCAGCCTTTTTGGCCTCAACTACTGAAGCGATACCAAAAGGACCACCACCAATGACTACTACATCATATAAATTTTCCATATTTTTCTCCATCTATTATATTTTTTAAACATAAAAAATTAAATATATCTAAATTCAACTTAAATTACTATTGATTTTTAAAAGTAAATTACTAGATAAATTCAAAATATATTTTAATAAAATAAATATAATATAATTTAAAGATTAAACATATAAATGGTATAATTTAGCAAAAAAAGGAAAAAAATGTTAAAAAATATAGCCATAATTTCTATAGCTTTACTTCTTGCTGGCTGTTGGGGCAAAAGCTCTTTACACTCACAAGCTAATCTTAAAAATGAACTTTTAGCCTATACGCAAAAATATGATAAAGCTCAAACACTGCTAGTAGCTACATATCTAAATCCAATATATCAAGGCGAATTTATAAGCGAATTTGAAGGTAGTGATATATTTATTATCTCTATCTATCCAGCAAATAAACTACCAAAATCGATTACCATTAATTCAAAAAATGCTAATTTTACAAAACTTGATAAAGATGATAAGCTAACTGCTTTAACCTCAGTGAATTTGCCATGGAGTAGCCACTATAAAGCAGATATTCAAGCTCAAAACACAAATATTTTAAACTTAGATATAACCTTAGATGACAACTCTACAGCAAAACTTCAATTTCAAAAAATTGCTAGATCGCTCTATTGGCATACTAGATAAGCTCAAAAGCTAATCTTATCTCTAAATCCATCACTTAATTCAGGAATTAAAGTATTATTTAAAAAGTGCGATATCCTCGTACTTTTACCTAAAACTGCTAAATAGATTATATAATTTGCCAAGACCTTCTTAGCATATACCCTACTCTCAGCATATGGAACTAAATCCATGGATAAAAATGGCTCATATTTGCTATATTCGCTCTTGCGACTAAATAGATCTCCACGAAGTAGCATACGCTTTGTAAAGCCAATACCACCATTATAAGCATAAGCAATAAATATAGGATTGTATAGATATTTTTCTAAATAATCTAGATGGAAATTTGCAAATTTATAAGCAATTTGTGGCTTAAACATATCATCAATATCAAATTTGCTAATTCCAAGCTTAGCTGCAATATCTACAGCCAAAAATGGCATAAACTGCATCATACCAAGTGCATATGATGTAGATATAGCACTAGGAACAAACCTACTTTCTTGTCTAGCAAGGGCTAAAATCAATGCTTGACGCTTAATATCATCAGTTCCTATATGCTCCATAAATGGCATTGGAAAGAAGTGAATTTTGTAATTATGAGCTTTTTGCATTATATAGCTATACTCTCCAAGGGTGCTTTGAGTATAAAACCTTGATGCATATGAGATTAACTCAGAGCTTGGCATTTTAGCTACTTTCTCTCTTGTGCGTTGCCATGTAAATGGGTCGGTATAATCATATTTTAATAACTCTTTTGTAGCTGGCTTTGGTACTGCAATTTTAATCTTTTCATTGCTGCTAAACTCTCTAGCATATAAACTATATATATTAATATCAGCACTATTGGCTATCTCTTTTAGAAGATTTTTATTTTTAGTTATAAGATAGATCCAAAAATTAGCATTATCTTTATTACTAGCAAATTTAGATTTCATAGCTGCTACTTCAAAAAATTTCACCGCTTTATCTTCTTGATGAAACAATATAGCATTTAAACCAAATAAAAATGCCATATCGCCACTAAGTTTATCAGGATTTACCTTTAGTAGCGATCTTCTAAATTCATCATTTTTCTTACCAATTACTGATTCTTGGATTATTGTTTTAAACTGCCAATGATTAATACTATTTACAATTAGCAAGGAGCTAAGCTTATGAGTATTTAAAAACTTATCTTTATCTTGTGCGCTAAAATAGTGTTTAAAATATCCAGTAGTATCACCAATTTTGATGTAATATCCTAGCGGGTCATCTTTGCTAAATCCTTGAACAAAATTATAAAATTTTGAATTTGCATTTTTTAATCTTTTAGCTAAGGCTGATCTTTGTTCTGGTTTTAAGGAGTTCATAAAACTAATACTAAGAAGCATATTTTGGCATGTTGCATTTGCTTTATGAATATTAGATAGATTATACTTAGAACAATCTGTAACTTTTTGTTTTATTACTCCTAATTTTTTATCAAATAGAGTCTTAATGCTTCCTTGATAGCGATAAATTTGAGTTCTAAGTTTTTTTAACTGAGCTTTGCTAGCTCTATTTTCTTTAGCAAATCTATATATATAATAATCCTTTACCAATCCTTTTGGTGCTGCTTTTAAATTCTCATAGCTTGGCACACTAGCCCAAAGCGGTATAACTAAAAAAGTTAAAAATAGACTAAATTTGATAAGCAAACCCACGAAGCAATCCTAATACAAATCTATTTATAAATTCCAAAGCAAGAAGTATTATAATAGGCGCTATATCAATGCCGCCAAAAACTGTTGGAATTTTAAGCTTTTTAATTAATCCATAAGCTGGTGCCGTTAGACGATAGAGCAGCTGAACAATTGGATTAAATGGATCTGGTCTTACCCAGCTAACAAGCGCTGCAGCTATGATTATAAATGTATAAGCTCTTATTACTATTTCTAAAATATCAACCACTGATATTATAAAATGGGATAAAATTGTCATTTGGCTACAATCTCCTTAATATCTGATTTTATTAGCGGATATAGATCTTTAAGCTCTGGGCCATGCTCAGCTCCAGTTAAAAGTAATCTAAGAGGCATAAACAAGGATTTGCCTTTTAAATTTGTCTCATCAGCTATTACAATTTTAAGCTCTTCAAAGCTATGAGGAATCTGCATATTTAAGATGACTTTACGAATCTCGTCAGCCTCTTTTTGCCACTGTTTTGGGATAATTTTTGGAGCATTAATAGCTTCAATCTTAGCTATTATCTCAGGGATTAAGCTACTTTCTTGAGTATAAAATCTAGCTAAATCTGGCGAACTAAATCCTAGCTCAACTAGCCTATCATCACTAGCTAGTTTGATATGTTCGCGGTTAATTTGAGCTAATTTTTCTTCGCTAAATTTAGCTGGAGAGCGTGAGATATTTGATATATCAAACCAACTAGCTGCTTGTTCTAAGGTAAAGATTTCACATGGAGTTTTATTGCCAATTAATATTAAATAATTAGCAATAGCCTCAGGCATATAGCCCTTTTGTAAAAGATAGCTAACAGATGAGCTATTATCTCTTTTGCTCATCTTTTTGCCTTCCATATTTAAGATTATAGGTAAATGAGCATAGCTAATCTCTTGAGTATATCCTAAAGCTTCTCTGATTAAATTTTGTTTTGGGGTATTGCTTACATGATCTTCGCCTCTTATAATCATTGTAACACCTTCAAGCATATCATCAATCGCACAAGCAAAATTATATGTTGGTGTTTTATCAGCTCTTAAAAGTACAAAGCTATCTATATTTTCTGGCTCAAATACTATCTCACCTTTAATTTTATCAATAAATTTTTGTGTAGTTTTTGGTGCTTTTAGCCTTAAGGCTGCTGGGCGAGGATTGTTTAACACCTCATCGTCGCTTAGATTTTCACAACTTCCATCATATCTATATGCTTTACCATTTTCAGCGGCTTCTTGCCTTTTAGCCTCCAATGTTTCATCATCACAAAAGCATAAAAATGCCTTTTTATCTATTAATAATCTAGCAGCAAATTCTTGATGAAATTTAAGATTTTTACTTTGATAATATAGTGTATCCCACTTTATACCAAACTGCCTTAAAATCTCCATTATCTGTTCATCTTTGCCCTCTATGTTTCTTTCTTTATCGGTATCTTCAATACGCAAAACAAATCCACTCTTATCTTGAAGCGAGGCTATATAGTTAAATATCGCAACTCTTAAATTCCCAATATGCATATCACCAGTTGGCGATGGCGCAAAACGATACATAATTTAATCCTTAAATTTAATTTTTTTATACTCTATAGGGTCATTTAGATTATTTTCTTTAAAACCCTTAAGCCTTAATAAGCAACTATCACACTCTCCACAAGCTAAATCTTCATTTTCATAGCAACTCCAAGTATTAGCTAAATCCACACCTAATTTATAAGCAGTTGCGACGATCTGTCCTTTTGATAATCCTATAAGTGGAGCTTTAAATTTAATATCACAACCAGTTCCTAAATTTGCTGCTTTATTCATTGCTTCTAAAAACTCGCTACTACAATCAGGATAGCCACTTCCATCAGCTTCTACTAATCCAATATAGATAGCCTCACACCCTTGAACCTGCGCAATACCCGTAGCAATAGATAAAAAAATACCATTTCTAAATGCTACATATGTAGCTGGAGGCTCTTTATCTTGTAATGCATTTTTAGGTATTTTTATATTTTTATCTGTTAAAGCATTACCACCTACATCTGCTATAAAACTAGTATCAATTACAAATTTTTTAAGAGCGTTAAGACTGCTAGCGATTTTATCAAAACACTCACGCTCTTTACTCATAGTCCTTTGACCATAGTCAAAATGCAAAGCCACTATCTCATAGCCTTCACTTTTAGCGATACTTGCAGCTACTGCACTATCCATACCACCACTAATTATACATAGAGCTTTTTTCATATCTCTTTAGCCATAATATTTTCTACTAAAGCAATTACTCCATTTTGAATTTCTTGCATATTTTCTAGTGAATTTGCTTCAAATCTTGTAACTATAACTGGAGTTGTATTTGATGCTCTTACTAATCCCCAGCCGTTTTGGAATTTAATCCTAACCCCATCTATATCGATAATATCAATAATCTTTGGTAGTCCATTATCTGCCTGATTTAGCTTAACTTTTAAAGCTTCAATTATTTTAAATTTAGACTCTTCATTGGTTTTAATCTTCATCTCATCAGTTGAGTATAGCTTAGGCAATTTATCTAATTCACTATCTAAATCAAATCCATTAGCTACAAGCTCAAGCACTCTTATCATCGCATACACTGCATCATCAAAACCAAAAAATCTCTCTTTAAAAAATATATGCCCACTAACCTCAGCAGCCATATCTATATTTAACTCTTTCATAGCCTTTTTGATATTGCTATGACCAGTTTTACCCATAAAGCTTTTGCCGATTTTATCAATTTCATCATACATATTTTGACTACATTTGACCTCGCCTAAAACTCTTGGGTTTTTCATATTCTTAGCATATAAATAGGCTAAATCATCACCCTTTATACTTCTTTTAGGCGTAAGAACTGCTATCCTATCAGCATCACCATCAAAGCCAAAACCCAAATCATAGCCACTATTTAAAGCTGCTTTTAACTCTTTTATATTCTCTTCTTCGCTTGGGTCTGGATGATGGTTTGGAAACTCTCCATCAGGATTAGGATATAATATATTAAACTCTAATCCCAGTGCTTTAGCAATTGGCTCAAGCGTTATACCAGCTACGCCATTGCCAGCATCGCATATAATCTTTGTCTTTAATCCTTTAAGATGAGAAAACTCTTTAGCGTAAAAATCCACATATGAGCTTAAAATATCGAATTTAATAGCTCTAAAATCATCTTTAACTACCTTACCACTAGCGATAAACTCATTTACAGCAACTCTTAAAGCTTGTAAATCATCACCAAAATAGCTATCTTTTTTAATAGTTATCTTAAATCCATTATACTCTTTTGGATTGTGACTACCTGTGATCATCGCATTTGCATCAAACTTATCGGTAAAAACACTAAAGTATCCTACAGGCGTAGGAAGCATACCAATATCATAAACATCTAATTTAGCAGCATTAAAACCACTAACTAAATAATTAAAAAGATTAGGTGCTGATGTTCTAGCATCATAGCCTACACTAACACTCTTTACTCCACGCTCTTTCATTACATTGCCAAGGCATATTCCTATTGCTTTGACGCTTTGCTCATTTAGATCTTTTTGATAAATTCCCCTTATATCATACTCTCTAAATATCGTATCAAACATATCTTAGCCCTTATTATAATTATAAGCCAATAATTCTAGCTAAATTTTTATAATCATTAGTTTAAATTTTACAAAATTTAATTACGCATTTAATAGCCATTTTGTCTTTTTTGGCTATAATCACGCTCATGAAAAAGATAAAAATAAACTCAATAATAAAAGAAGTAAATTCTGATAATTTACACGATTTAAGGCTTGAATTAGGCATTAGTGATGATACAATCACTATTTATAAAGGCTTTGCTACAGATGAAAATCTAAAATTAAATGATAATGATAGTGTAATATTCATCAAAAAGGGTCAAATACCAAAAAATGAATGCCTAAAAGAGATGATGGCAGCTAGAAATAGTCCTGAGATAAATGACGCACTAAATGGTGCAAAAATCGGAATAGCTGGTCTTGGTGGCTTAGGTAGTAGTGTAGCTATTGCGTTAGCAAGAGTAGGAGTTAGCTATTTAAAATTAGTTGATTTTGATACTGTTGATCCATCAAATTTAAATCGCCAACAATACTTCATCAGCGATATTGGTAAATATAAAACCCAAGCTTTAGCAGATATAATTGCTAAAATAAATCCATTTGTTAATGTAGATATAAAGACGATAAAACTTGATGAGAATAATGTAAATTCAGTATTTAATAGCTGCGATATAGTAGCTGAATGCTTTGATAATCCACACGCCAAAGCAATGCTAATAAATAATCTAAAAAATAAGATCATAGTAGCAGCTAGTGGTATGGCAGGATATGGCAGAAGCGATGAGATAAAGACTATCAAAATGGCTAAAAATCTCTATATATGTGGAGATTTAAAAAGTGCTGCAAGCATAGGAAATGGCCTTATGGCGCCACGTGTTGGAATTTGTGCTATGCATCAAGCTAATCAAATTTTAGATATTTTAATAAAGAGAGTAGAAAATAATGGATAAATTAAATTTAGGTGGAAAGCTATTTGATTCTAGATTTATAATGGGAAGTGGCAAATTTGACCCTGAACTAATATCAGCTTGCATAGATGAGGCTAAAACTCAAATTATTACTCTAGCAATAAGAAGGGTAAATCAAGACCAAAACGCTAGCATAACTAAATTCATACCAAAAAATATCACACTACTACCAAATACAAGTGGCGCAAGAGATGCCAACGAAGCCTTAAGAATAGCTCGTCTTGGCAAAGAGCTAGGATGTGGAGATATGATTAAAATTGAAGTAATTAGAGATAGTAAATTTTTACTTCCAGATAATTATGAGACGCTAAAAGCTATAGAGCTATTAGCCAGCAATGGATTTATCCCGCTTGCTTATATGATGCCAGATCTTGTAGTTGCTCGTGATATGGTAAATGCTGGAGCAGCAGCTATAATGCCTCTAGCTGCACCAATAGGCTCAAATAAAGGCCTAAGCAATAAAGATATGATTCAAATTCTAATAGATGAGATTGAACTACCTATAATAGTAGATGCAGGTATTGGTCGTCCTAGTCAAGCATGCGAGGCAATGGAAATGGGCTGTGCTGCAGTAATGGCAAATACAGCAATCGCAACTGCAGGCGATATAAGAGTTATGGCTAGAGCTTTTGGCAAGGCTGTAGAAGCTGGACGAGATGCATATCTAGCAAAACTTGGAAGGGTACAAAATAAAGCAAGTGCTAGCTCACCATTAACTGGATTTTTAGGACAGTAGATGAAATTTATACAAAAAACCGATCCAATGGAGTATCTAGAAGGTCAAGAGCAAATAAATAGCGATATAATGCAAAGAGTGCTTGAGGCTGCTAATAGTGTTGAATTTGATAAATTTAATGCTACTGATGTAGAACACGCTCTATCTAAGGATAATCTAAACTTAAACGACCTTCAAGCGCTATTAAGTCCAGTAGCCGCAAACTATCTTGAAGAGATGGTGGCTAAAGCTAAGGCTACTAAAGAGCGATATTTTGGTAAAAACATCTATCTTTTTACACCTCAATATATAGCCAATCACTGCGATAATAACTGCGTTTATTGTGGATTTAATGTCAATAATGATATAAAAAGAGCTCAGCTTGATGAAGATGATATAATCAAAGAGTTAAAAAACATTGCCAAAACTGGACTAAAAGAGATCTTAATCCTAACAGGAGAGTCTCAAACCAAAACCCCACTAAGCTATATCGCAAAAGCTTGTAAGCTTGCTAAGAGATATTTTGATATAGTTGGAGTTGAAATTTATCCACTAAATAGCGACGAATATGCTATTTTGCACGCTAGTGGCGTGGATTTTGTCACTGTATTTCAAGAGACATATAACCCTATAAAATATGGCAAAATTCACCTAGGCGGCAATAAGCGTGTGTTTCCATATAGATTTAACGCTCAAGAAAGAGCCTTAATGGGTGGAATGCGTGGAGTAGCCTTTGGAGCGCTTCTTGGGATTGATGATTGGAGATGTGATGCGATGTGCACCGCGTTACACGCTAGTTTAATTCAAGCTAAATATCCTCACGCCGAGATCTCTATCTCAGTTCCACGCCTTAGACCAATCATCAATAACAATCGCATAAATCCACGCGATGTAACTGAGTGCGCACTACTTCAAGTAATAGCTGCTTATAGACTATTTTTACCATATGCAAATATTACACTAAGTAGTCGTGAAAGTGAGTATTTTAGAGATAATGTAATAGCTTTAGGAGTTACTAAAGTCTCAGCCGGAGTAAGCGTAGGAATCGGTGAGCATGGCGGTAAAGATGATGAAAATAAGGGTGATGGGCAGTTTGAAATTAGCGATAGCAGAGATGTAGAACAGATGAAAAATGCTATTAAAAATGCTGGCTTAACACCAGTAATGAGCGATTATATATACACAGGAGTAGCAAAATGAATGATCCAGTTTTAGGCAAAGGCCAATGTCCATTTAGTGCGATGATATGCAAGATTAAGGCATTTTTTAAAAAAATATTTAGCAAATCTAAATAGTTAAATTTTAGTAATTATTTAAAGCCATAGCAATTATCAAAGCGGTAATTTTACGACAAAGCTAGGATAATTAAATTTAAAATTATTTAATTTAAAATTACCGCAAACTCAAGGTTTAAATTTTAAATTATTCAAATTTAAAATAGCAAGAGTTCTTAAGTTTTACATTTATAAAATTTAGGTTTTAGATTAATTTAAACTTGTTTTGCATTTAATGGAATTGCTAGATACTTCATACCAGCAATCTCATACTCTACTGCAAACTCACGCAAATCAATAAATTCAGCCATAGTAAGACTAAGCTCATACACGCATCCACTCTCTATATAAATTTTATTTACTCTTAGGTCGTGTTTGCTAGTGTAGTGATCAAATCTAGATAACAAAGCAAATGGCACAAATATACTAACAAAATCCCTAATCTCATATTTTATTAAATTAGCTGAATTTATAGCCAAATTTGCACTACTTCCATATGCTCGAACTAGTCCGCCTACTCCAAGCTTCACTCCGCCAAAATATCGCACCACTAATACTGCAGTATCAATTAACTCTGCACCACGCAAAGCATCTAAGCACGGTGGCCCAGAGCTACCCTTTGGCTCTCCATCATCACTGCAATTTTCCACAATTTGAAAATATTTATTATAATACCTATATGCCCAAACTATATGAGCAGCTTTTGGATTATCTGCTTTTAGCTTCTCTTTTAGAGTCTCAAACTCACTAAATGGACATATATAACTAGCAAAGCTTGATTTTTTGATATCTTGCTCGTAGCTATAACACTCTTTTACTAGATACATTTTGTATAATAACTTAGGCTTGTATTGCCAAATTTGCGACTTTTATATAGATGAAAATCACCCATTTTTTGAGGCGTTGCATGGCTAGATATATGCTCTATAATTACTATATCAGCCTCCATCTTACCTAGAATATTATATAATCTTTCATATATTCCATGAAATCCATCTCTAATATCAAATGGTGGATCAACATAAAGTATAATTTTTTGCCCTGCGTTTTGGCTGATTATTTTTGGAGTTAATTCAAAAGTATCACCATGAAGCGCTACTAAATCACTATCACCAAGAGTAGCAAAATTTGATTTTAAACTATTAAAAGCAGCCTTATCTATCTCTATAGCATAAGCTTTCTTAGCATAATTACTAACTGCAGTTGCAGCCATCAATCCACTTCCGCCAAATAATTCTATAAATATAGCTCCATAAATATCGCTTTGTAAGCTATTAAATACAGACTCTTTTACTATTGATTTAGTGCTTCTAGTTGTAGATAGGCTTGGAAGGGTTAGCTTTTTGCCTTTATATTTACCACTTGAGATGGTTGCAAATAGACTATTTTTCATACTCATCTTTTATTATTTTTATTAGATCAAATTTAAATTTATCCACTAAATCGCCTATTCTTCGCTCTAAACTAGTAAGCTCACTTGGCTGGATTTTGCCACTAATTTGCATCGCTGAATAAAACTCACCCAAAGTATTTAGCAACGCATCTTTGCTAAAAGGAACTCTAAGATATGGCGAATTACTCCCTATAACAAAGACAGGCTTACTACCTTGTACGGCTCTATCGCTTACTATAAAATCACAATCTTTTCTTGTAGTTGCCTTTGAGCCTAGAAATAGTCTTAAGCTCTCAGCTAAAAGTAGACACTCACAATCTATACAAACTCTCATAGCCCTACTCCTTATAATAAGTGCAAATAGTATCAAAATATCTATAAATTTGGCATAAAATTTGCTTTAAATGTGTATAAATGTGCTAAAATACTATAAATTTTGGCGTATTTAAGCCGATTTATCATCTAAACAATTTTATTAAAAGGATGCCAAATGGAAATTTTCAAAGCAGCAGCCCAACAACAAATGGATATGACGGCAAATGTAGCAAATGTTAAACACCAGTTCAACCCTCAAACAATAGAAGTTGAAAACTCAAACCTTCAACAAGACTCAGCTACTCACAATAAAGCAACTGAGCATTTAACAAATGAGCAAATTCAAGAGATTTTGTCTCAAACTAACGATAATCTAAGTTTGCTTAACACAAATATTAGGTTTGGTTATAATGATAAGATTGATAGTATGTTTGTTAATGTTATGGAAGCAGACACAGGTACGATAATTCGCAAAATCCCTACCGAACAAGTAATGAAGCTAACTGAACACTTCAGAGATATAGTCGGTATGATATTTGATAAAAAGGAATAACAATGGCAATCAATACAGAAAAATCTCAACTAGGTGTTGGTAGTGGAAATATCCTAAGCTGGGATACTATAGATAAATTAAAAGAAGCTGATACTAAGGCTATGGTTAAGCCATTGGAGACAAAAATTCAAGATAACCTAACCAAACAAAAAGACCTAACAGCTATCACTACACTGCTTAGCACATTTAAAGGTAGCGTATCAAATTTAACTGGAGATAACACCTATTTAAAACGTGATGCAAACGCTACTGGTAGCAATAGTGTAAGCGTCTCAGTAAGCGCTGGTGTCGCTGAACAAAATATGAACTTAAGCGTGCAACAACTAGCTAGTCAAGACTCATTCCAGTCTAAGACTTTTGGCTCTAGGACTGAGAGTGTTTTTGATACAGATGTTAGCTTTGGTATAAGTATTGGTGGTAAAGATTATGTTATTAATGCTGATTCTACAACCACGCTAGAACAGCTGGCTGAAAAGATAAATGAAGCTACAGAAGGTAAAGTTCAAGCCAAAATCCTAAATGTAGGCGGCGATGAACCATTTAGAATGATTATCCAATCAGCACAGACTGGAGAAGCTAATAAAATTGACTTTTATAGCATACAAAGCACAACAGGTGGCAGTGCAACAAATACAAGCAACGATAGCACTCTAAAAGCTTTAGGATTTTATTTTGATAAAGCATCTAGTACTAATGGCAGTAAAGATAGTCATGGTAACACTATAATGAGATTAACTCTAAAGCAGCCTGATAAATTATCAGAAGATGAGAAAAAAAATGCCGGTTCTCAAATTTCAACTGCTCAAGATGCTAAATTTAAATATAACGGCATAGATATAACTAGAAGTTCAAATACAATCGATGATCTAATACTAGGTGTGAACTTAACTCTAAATAAAGTAGATAAAGATGGCGAAACTACCAATGTCAATATCACTCAAAGTACCGAAGGTATAATGGAAGATATCAAGGCTATGGTAGAGTCATACAACTCTTTAATGAATAATATCAATGAAGCTACTAAATATGATAGCGAAACTGGTCTAGCTGGTACTTTCCAAGGTGTAAGAGAGATCACATCTATTACAACAGAGTTAAATAAAATCATAAATGGCGTAAGCAAAGATGGTAAGTCTTTGGCTGATTTTGGTATTACTCTTACTAAAGATGGACTTCTTACACTAGACTCATCAATATTAAACGATATGATAAATACTAAATTTGATGAGTTTAAAAACTTCTTTAGCTCTGAGACTAAATTTACAAATGTTACAGCAGTTGGAGATAAAAAAATAGAGTGGAATGATGAGTTAAAAGGTAAGCTAACCATAAATGGGGTTGAGATAGATATAAATATTGAAAAAGAATTTAAAGACAAAGATGGCAAACCTCTAACAAATGGTGAAGCAGAAAAAGCTAAGAAAAACGCCCTATTAAAAGCTATAGCAAATGCTAGCGGTCTAAGCGATATCTCAGCTTCATTTGATAAAGATGGCAAACTAGTGCTAAAAGGTTCAGGTGGAACAGATATTGAGATTAAAGGTGAGAGTAGCTTTTTAACAAAACTAGGTCTAAAAGAGCAAAAGCTAGATGGCAAAACTGAGATTATAGGCGGATTTTTCAAAGGTCTTAATGATACTTTAAATGGATTAATTGGATCAGAAGGTAGCCTAACAGCCTACGAAGAGAGCCTAACTAGCTCACACAAATCCTTAACTGCTTCAAAAGAGCAAAGGCAAAAAGAGCTAGATGCTAAATATACTACAATGGCTGAAAAATGGTCTCAATATGATACAATCATAGCCAAACTAGAAGCCCAAATGAATACAGTAAATAGCATGATAGAGGCTGCTAACAATGCTAACAAGTAGTAAAGGAACATCAATGGCATCATCTAGTGCTGCATATGCAGCTTATAATCAAAATAATATGGGGATTGACTCCCCACAAAAACTAATTGCAATGCTATATGAAGGGATTTTGCGTTTTATTTATAGAGCTAAAAAGGCTATGGATGCTGGAGATATAGAAAGTAAAGTATTGTTTTTAAATAAAACAAATGCTATATTTTTTGAACTAATAAATTCCCTTGATATGAGTCAAGGTCAAATTAGTGAGTATCTACAAGGTCTATATAGCAGACAAATTCAGCTAATATCAGAGGCTAACATCACAAATGACCAGAGCAAACTAGATGAGGTTATACATGTAACAAGAGAGCTTTTAGAAGCTTGGAAAGACGCTACAAGGAGCGATAATGAATTGGCTTAATCAATTTAAATCAGCCCTTGTAAGCGAGGATTTGGATAAGATTGAGTATTTAACAAATCATTATCCATCAAAGCTTAATCCAGATGAGCTAGAATGCACAGCAGCACTTTTAAAAAACTCAGTTGAGCTATTTAGAACAAAACAAAAAGAGCTTGAAGTCGAACTATCTAAGGCTAAAAAAGCTAAAAAATATGATTTTTAATCTTAGCTAAGATTATGAAATGGTGCGACTATAAGCCGAGTTCTGTTATGATAGTCATTTATCTAGATTTGATGTTAGATCAAATTCAAGCGAAGGGTTGAATATAAGACTCCAAACCATCCCTTCTTGCTGCGAGTTGGGTTTACATAGCTGCTTGTATCTCTACTAGCACTGGTAGGCTCTTACCCCACCGTTTCACCATCACCGCTAAAGCGGCAGTTTGCTTTCTGTTGCACTATCCCTTGAGTTACCTCAGCCACCCGTTAGGTGGAACTCTGTCTTATTGCAGCTCGGACTTTCCTCAAGGCCTAAACCTTGCGACTATCCATCGCACCAGCTTAATTCTATCAAAATAGAGCTTAAAATTTAGAATTAATATAACATTGATTAACTCTTTTTTAGTAAAATTTAACTAAATTTTATTTTTTATATTTTTTTAAATTTATCTTTTAAAGAGAGGACATAGATGATAAAAAGAGCTTTATTTATGACTTTAGTTGCCTTTAATATTTGTAATGCTCAAACAAGCATAAATCCAGATAGAATGATAACTCCACTACCTACTAGTATCCCATATGATAAAGAAAAAGCAATGCTAGGAAAACAGCTATATATGGATACAAGCCTATCAAAAGATGGAAAAGTATCGTGTAATACCTGTCATGATTTAAAAAGATATGGAGTAGATAATGAGATATTTTCCATTGGAGCAGATGGAGTGCTAGATGAGCCATTTAATTCACCTACTACATTTAACTCTGTGTTTAATTTTGTACAATTTTGGGATGGAAAGGCTAAAAATCTAGCCGAGCAAGCTAAAAATCCATTTATAAATCCAAAAGAGATGGCACTAAAAGATGAAGCTGAAGTAGTTAAAAGAGTTGAAGCAAACGCTAAGTATAAAGCTAGTTTTGATAAGATATATGGCGAGATTACAATGCAAAATATAACCGATGCTATAGCTGAATTTGAAAAGACACTCATTACTCCAAATGCCCCATTTGATCGCTATTTAAATGGAGATGAAAATGCTATAAGCAGCCAGGCTAAACGTGGTTGGGAAGCATTTAAAAGCAATGGCTGTGTAGCTTGTCATCAAGGTCAAAATATAGGTGGTACGATGTATCAAAAAATTGGAATCTTCGAGCCATATCCAAATCAAGAAAATTTAGGTCGCTATGAGATTACAAAAATAGAATCTGATAAAATGGTCTTTAAAGTTCCAAGTCTAAGAAATGTAGCCAAAACTGCTCCATATTATCACGATGGAAGTATTCCAACTCTTGATGCGTGCGTGCAATTTATGGCTTATTATCAATTAGGCAGATTCTTAGATCAGCAAACCGTAGATGATATTGTCGCATTTTTAGAAAGCCTAACAGGAGAATTTAATGAACAATTCTAAAAAAATCAGCTTTTTAACTCAGTTTATCGCACTTACTGTGCTTGTTTTGGTATCTATGTTTATACTTTTGGCTTTTATATTTAACAACTACAAATCTACACAAAAAAATGAACAAATAGTCGTAGCTACAGAGCATTTACTAATTTATGATTTACAAATTGATCAAGTATTTAAAACCAAATTTAACTTTATAAATTATGATACAAGTGTAGTTTTTAGCAATAAATTTGAAGAGACCTTGCAGCATTTAGCTAGTTTAAATGTAGATAAAAATATACTAAATTCTATAAATAAATCATTTAGAGCTAAGCAAGATGAGCTAGAAAGATTTAAATCTGCAAACTCAATTGCCATAAACTCAAAATCATATCTATTTACGCTAAGTAGTGATATCAACAAAATAGTAGCCCAAAATCCAACGCCAAGCAACCTTGCGCTAAGAGATACAATAGATCAAATTCTAGCTATAATCTCTACTCAAAATATATTGGCTAAAGATGTTTTAAATAGATTAAATTCACTTGTTAATATGATTGATATAGATAAATTTGCAGATACTGAATTAATAAGCCTATTTAAAAAGCATTATACTACAATGATAGCTCAAATTAGTGTAATGCAAGATAATTCTCAACAATTTTTAAGTCAAGAATTAAGCAAAAAGCTAAACAATTTTGAAAATATTATCCAAGATCAAATTCAAGCAAATAATCAAAATCAACTCTATATTGCCATAGCAATATTTTGTGTAACATTGATTTTATTTATCATATTTATCTGGCTAACTCTAGCTAAAGTTATCATACCAATAAGCAATCTAGAGCTACTAAGCTCAAATCTAGCAAGCTCAAAAGCCAACCTAAGCTCACGCCTAAAAATCGATCCAAAAAGCGAACTAGCCACTAGTGCTGGGTATATAAATACATTTATTCAAATTGTTCAAAATTCAGTTTTAGAAGCTATTGAGAGTTCAAACGCAAGTCATAAAAACTCAATTAGCCTTCAAGAAAATGCTAAAAAATTAAAAAGAAATTCACTCCATCAGCATGAACAAGTCGCAAGCGTACAAAAGATTACAATCTTGCTAAATGAGACTATAAATTTAAATAAAAAACTATCTAATGATGCAACCATAAATATGCAAGATTTAAAAAATTTAATGAATGATGTAGAGAATACACTTCTAGAGTTAATAGAGCTAATAGAAGTAAGTAGCCAACAAGAAAATGAGATAGTAGCTAATATGGATCAGCTTGTACAAAGTGCTGATACTATCTATAGCGTAACTAACTCTATAAGAGATATTGCTGATCAAACTAATCTTTTAGCATTAAATGCTGCTATAGAAGCTGCTCGTGCTGGAGAGCATGGCAGAGGCTTTGCAGTAGTTGCAGATGAAGTTCGCGCACTAGCTGATAAAACTAGTAAATCTTTAGGTGAGATCAATATCACAGTCCAAACCATAGTCCAACAAGTAAATAATAATAAATCTTTAATGGATGATATTCACCTATCTATGAATAACACTTCAGCTAAAGCTGCCGATCTAAAAAATGAGATAGCAAATTCAATTGATAAACTAAATTCTGGCATTAGATCGACCAAAACCGTAGAGGATAAATCAAATGATGCCAAAGAGAGAATGACAATACTCAATAGCAATATAGATAAGGTTAGTAGTGCAGCTACAGAGCTTACTCAGCTAGCTACTCAAATAGAATTAGTATCAAATGGAATCTTAGATAGCGCTGCTAAGCTAAATGATAAACTAATAAGCTTTAAGTAGATCTATCTTATCTAAATTTGGGTTTGTATCTATTTACAAACCCAAAATATCTAAATATCAAATATCTCCCGACCTAAAATCTCACGCAAAACCACAGTAGCATAAGAGCCTTTTTGCAGTGTAAAGCTTAGACTAAATTGTGCTTGTTCTTCATTATAGCTATACTTCATCTCATCAGCCCATACCCAGTTAAATCTTCTTGCTCCATTGGCAAACTTAGCAAACTCAAACCCTTCGGCCATAATCTCTTGCTCAAGTCTAAATGCCACGCCAGTAGCCTCATAAGCCCTAGATCCAACTAATAAACCACAGCTAGTGCGATCACGCTGATTAAATTTATCAACCTCAGATTCTAAATCCTCGCATAAAAATAGCTTACCAAATGGATAATGCCCCATCACTTCACCGCGAATCAATTTAAAAAACTGCTTTTGATCTTTTAAATCTTTGATAGTATTGTTATCAAATTTATAAATTTCAGCTAACTCCTTAGCACTAAAACTCTCACAAAAGCGACTAATCTCTACTCTTTTGCTAAGATAGCGATTAAATAACTCACTTTGATATGCAGAAATCAAAAAATCCCTAAGCTTTGGATTATATTTTTTAAGACTCTTTTTATCATTATTTGCCATAGCAATTAATAGCTCTTTAGCACTTTGATAGTTATCACCAAATCTACCAAATCTTTGATAGCCAAAATAGTTGGCAAAACCGCGATTTTTAATCAATTCTATAACATTTTGAAGCTTTTTAGCCTCACTTGGCAATACCTTTTTAAGACGAATAAAAAAGTGATTTGCTTTTAAATGTCCGATTCTTAGCTTATTATTGTGGAGTGTAGCATTTAGAATTTTAATATTTTCATTAGAAAAACTACTTATAGCACTCTGAAATTTAGCTGGAATTGAGATATATTGCGTAGTCATACCCTCTTTATCCTTTAATCCAGCATAGCCAAAATCTCTAACCTTAGCACCAGTAGCTGATGCTAGAATGCTTAACGCCTCAGATGTGCTTAGGCCTTTTTTTTGAATTTGCATAACTAAATGCTCGCCATTTCCACTAAACTCATATAGTGGAATCTCACGCACCACAAAATCACTTGCATTTTTGCTAAAATGCGCATTGATTGGTGTATGTGTTGTTGTTAATAATGGCTTAAAAATGGGTGAATTTTCCATGAAATTTTGCCCTTTCGTTTATAATTTTACCTAGTAAATTTAATTTTACTCTACATTTTTTAGCTTGATTTAATACTCTTTTTATATTTTTAGGCGGTACGACAATGAGCATCTCATACTCTTCCCCGCTAATAAACTCAAATTTGGATAATTTTTTATTAAATTTAACTGCTCTATTTTGTGTAATCTTTGGTAAATCACTAGCTAAACCATCACTAATATCCATTCCAGATCTTATCCATTTAGCACTTTGTTTTATAAACTCTTGCCTTAAATTTGGAGTTACAAAGCGTGAATTTGAGCTAATTTTACCACCGTTTAAAAGCGTTCTAAGCCCCTTAATAGAGCCACCTAAAACCCCAGTATAACATACTATATCGCCTATTTTTGCCCCATTTCTTATTAATGGTTTTTTTGAGTTTAGATATGAGATTATAGTTAAGCTAATTATAAGCTTATTGCTTAAGATAGTATCTCCTCCGATAATTTGCGTGCCATATTGTGCTGCGCACTCTTTTAATCCAGAGCTTAACTCTTTAATATATTTATTGCTTAAATTCTTAGGTAATCCCAAGCCTAAAAGCGCATATTTTGGCGTAGCGTTCATAGCAATTGCGTCGCTTAGATTTACTATCATAGCCTTTTTACCAATCTGTTTTGGACTTAACCAATGCGATTTAAAATGAATATCTTCTACAAACATATCCTTGCTATATACCATATCACCGATGATAGCACCATCATCACCATTTAGATTATTGGCAAAATTTGATATTATGCTTTGTTCTTTATCCACTCTATCATCGCCTCATCTGAGTTAAATTTATGCCCATTTAAATTTGCACCATCTAAAATTTTATCACCATTATCTAGCGATATTATATATTTTGATTCAGCACTACTTTTCATCCAGCTTAAAAATATCCCATCATCAGCCCAAATTTCTGCACCTTTTCCACCTGGAATTGCTACAATATCATATCCATATAAAGATTCTGAACTCGTATGCATAGGCAATTTAATCCCTATCTCATCAGCAGCATCACATCTAAATCCAACTACTACAAACTCAATTCCACACCGTGCAAAAATATCATAAATCTTAGCAAAACTAAGAATATTTATCCCATCATATACAACTATACAGCTTTTCACTTTTAACCTTATTATTTTAATAGCGTCATCTTATCAAAACTCCTATAAAATAGCGATAAATTTGATATAATTTACTAAATTTTATAAAGGTTAAAATATGATTTATAGTGATGAGTTTATCTATATCGAGATTGAAGCAAATTCTTTGCCATGGGTAAAAATCTTTACCAAAGAAGAATTTAAAGAGATTAGCCACTGTGATAGTGCTACTTGCAAAAGACTATTTGAAGCAGCCCTTGAGTGTGAAAAGGCTATGATAGAGTTTTATAACCCTGATAAGATTAATTGGGCAAGTTTTGCTAATTATCTACCTAGAGTCCATATACATATTCAAGCTAGATTTAAAGATGATGAGTACTTTCCAGAGTCTTTATGGGGCAAAAAACAAAGAGAAAGTAGTCCAAGAGATATTAAAATAGATGAGTTTGCTAAGTTATTAAGCTCTAGATTGCATAAACTTTTTGATTAAATTTGTATTATTTAAGATATATTATTTTTAGCTAAATATAATCAAATTTATAAACTCAAAAGGAGAAAATATGAAAAAACAAATATTGACTTCAGTTGCAGCTTTAGGTCTGCTTTTTGGTGCGGCAAATGCCACAGTTTATAGCGTTGATACAGCACATTCTAGTACAACTTTTAAAATCAAACACCTGCAAGTTAGTAATGTAACTGGTTCATTTGGCAAATTTGCTGGTGAAGTAGATATCACAAACAAAATTCCATCTAGCCTTACAGCTACAATTGATGTTAATTCAATAAATACAAACAACGATGGTCGTGATGCTCACCTTCAAAAGGCAGATTTCTTTGATAGTGCAAAATTTCCACAAATCAAATTCACAATGAAAAGCTTTGAAAATGAAGGCGATGGAGAAGGTAAAATCAAAGGCGATCTAACCATTAGAGATGTTACAAGACCAGTTGAGCTTGATTATGAATTTAGTGGTACAGGTAAAAATAGAAAAGGTGTTGAAATCATAGGATTTAGCCTAGAAGGCGAAATTAAAAGAAGTGATTTTAACTTTGCTCCAGAGTCTAGCACAGTTGCACTTGGCGATAAAATTAAGATAAATATCGATATCGAAGCAGTTAAAAAATAATAATTTGAGTGGCTTATGAGCCACTCTTATTAAATTATGCTAAAGTAGCCTTAATCATCCAGATTTTTTTCTCTAGACTTGCATAATTTTCTTGTGCTATAGCTACAGTTGTATTATCACCTGCACTTTCAGCAATCTCTTCAAGTTTTTTAAACTCAGCCAATAGATAAACAAAAGCATCTTTTAAAGCTTCAATTACTTCTACTGGAGTATAGCTATCTTTGCTAACTACTGGAGCTTTAGCAACTTTTAAAAGCTCATCAGTTTTTGTAATTGCTTTGCCGCCTAGTTGAATAGCACGCTCAGCCATCTCATCAAAAAGCTCAGCAAGTTCATTATACTCTTTTTCAGTATATTCATGAATTGAAAAGAATTGCAAACCTTTTACATTCCAGTGATAATCATGGAAAGCTACAAACAAGCTATGTGCATCAGCTTGAAGTTGGTTAAGTTGTGTTACTACATTTTTCATTTTTTATCCTTTATATTTAAGTTGTGTAATTATACACAGAATTAACTTAAAAAAGTATAAAGTAAATAATAATTTTTATTATTTAGAATATTTTACTATTTAAGTTAAATTCAACTCTCTTTACTCTCTAATAGCTTTTTAAGTATTCTCTTACCAGCTTCTACGCCTGGCTGGTCGTAAGTATTAATACCTAGCATTAATCCAGTTGCGCTAGTAAGTAGCTCGTAATAGTATATTAACCAACCACAATGCCACTCATCAAGCCTATCAATAACTAACTCATCAATACTAATCATCTCACTAGCCAAAGCCTGCATAGTAGAATGCGCTTGAGCATTAAAAACCTCAGCTATACTTTTGCTATTTACAAAATCACACCCATCTAAAAAATTTAATTTTAAATTTGGCACAGATATAGTGCTGTTGTGATCTTTTATAGTAATAAATGTTACTGTCTTGTCTTTTACACCCTCCATTATAAGTTGTAAAAATGAGTGTTGATCTTTGCTACCTACTAGACCAACAGGAGTCAAACCAACTCTTTTATACCCACGTTTTTTCCCTAAACTCTCAGCCCATAACTGCACATACCACTCATTAAAGCTTGTTAATCTATCACTATAACTAAATAGCACATTTATCTTAGCACTACTATGTGTGGCGTAATGATAGGCCTTTTGCAATACTCCATCATCGCCATTATCTAAATACTGCTCTTTAGCACTATTTGCTCCAGCTAGTAAATCTTTAATATCAGCTCCACACAAACCAAGTGGCACAAGTCCAATAGCTGAAAGCACACTAAATCTGCCACCTACATTTTTTGGAATATTAAATATAATAGCACCTATCTTTTTAGCATATGATTCAAGCGGGCTATTAGGATCGGTGATAAATATAAAGTTTTCATAGCTTTTGATATTAAATTTTTCCAAAATATATTTATATATAGATATCGTCTCAATGGTAGTTCCAGACTTGCTAGATATTATAAATATAGATCTGTTAGGATTAATCTTAGTGCTGTTTTGCTCTATACTATATGGATCAAGATTATCTAAAAATATAAGCTCTTTTTGTAAATTTAACATATCATATAGCGCTTTAACTCCAAGAGAGCTTCCACCTACTCCTACAAGCACTACACTATCAAAATCACGCTTAGCTATCTCTTCTATCTTGCTAACTATATCCATTCCTAAACTAGGAAGGTGATAATACCCTATATCATCACCTTTAATCTCATCATTCATACGCCTTGTATAGCTGCTAATAGAAGATATATTTTGTCTGTTAAATTTAAGATTATTTTTTACCATATTCATGCTCATAGAAGAAATTAGTCGCTTCTACATATCCAGCTACACTACCACAATCAAATCTTCTACCTTTAAATTTATAAGCTAAGACCATACCATTTTTAGCCTGTTTAAGAAGTGCGTCTGTAATTTGTATCTCTCCATTTTTTCCTGGATTTGTATTTTCTATAATCTCAAAAATATCTGGAGTTAAAATGTATCTGCCAATTATTGCTAAATTTGTTGGTGCATCTTTTGGATCTGGCTTTTCTATCATATCATTTACCATTATTAGATCATCTTCTATAAATTTACCATCTATAACGCCATAGCTGCTTATAGTTTCTTTTGGTACTTCCATCACTGCTACTATGCTACAACGATATTTTTCGTAAATTTTTACCATTTGAGCTAGGACATTTTCGCCATCTTCATTAACGCACAAATCATCAGCTAAAATTACACCAAATGCCTCATCTCCTACAAGCCCCTTACCGCTATGAATTGCATCGCCAAGACCTCTCATATGAGTTTGACGAGTAAAGCTAAATGAACAATGATCCATAAGCTCTCTAATATCAGTTAGTAAATACTCTTTATTTGTGCCTGAGATTTGATGTTCTAGTTCATAGCTAATATCAAAATAATCTTCTAAAGCCCTCTTGCCACGACCAGTAACAAAGGCCATATTATTCATACCAGCTTCTCTAGCTTCATCTACACCATAATGAATTAATGGTTTAGTAAGTATAGGTAGCATCTCCTTTGGTAAGCTCTTAGTCGCTGGTAAAAATCTAGTCCCATATCCAGCTGCAGGAAAAAGGCAGGTTTGTATCATCACTATATCCTTAATATGTAAAAATTTGTTAAATTTACTCCAAATTTGCTTAAAAAGCACTTTTAAGGTAGGCTAATTGTAAAAAGTTTTGGCTCATTTTGAACCGCAACTGAGCCTTTGTGCGCATTAATTATCTCCAAACTAAGAGCAAGGCCTAGTCCATTACCTTTTAATTTTGTAGTTTTAAATGGCTCAAATATTGCTCCGCTAGGTAGTTTAACTCCACTATCACTGATATAAAAATTATGCATACCATTTTCAAATTTATGCTCTATGCTAACTACTCCGCTATCATCATCACTCTCTTCAATAGCGTCAATTGCATTAAATATAAAATTACTAAAGACCAAATCAAGCAAGTTAGCATCTCCGCGTATAATCCCATCAAACCCGCTAAACTCAAACTCAATATCTTTACTAAATGCATACTGTCCAATTGCTTCTTTGCACATATCTTGGAGTTTATTAAGCTCGATTTCACTTATGCTAATTTGAACACCTTTGGTAAAAAGCAAAGTTGCTTTAATTATTCTCTCAACCCTATAAATTGCCTTTTTTATCTCTTCTATAAGTGGGCGATTTCTATCATCAATCCGTTTTAAAAGCGTACTAGTAAGCAAAGAGATAGAGCCTATAGGATTGCGAATCTCATGAGATAAATGTGCAGCTACAGCACCCATAGAAACTAATCTTGCAGATCTTTTTTCATCAGTTATATCAGTAGCTAAAATTATTTGATTTTGCATACTATGGGTAATTTTAATAGCATAAACTCTGCCTTGAAATTCAACTTCTTGCGTGCTTTTTTGCATATTTATACTTGGCAAAATTTCCATGATCTGCTTAGCTTTTTCATTGCTTAATACAACCTCACCAGCACTATTAATCGTCCATAAAGATGCGCCCAAACTCTCTACTATTCCCTGGGTGAATTTTTGTAAGTTTGCATATGATTCACCCAATATCTTATACTCTTTTTCTATTAAATATGTCTGTTCTATTAAGCTTTTTAATCCATCTTCTATGCTTTTAGTATTCTCATTCATATAAATCCTTAAAATCATCAAGTTCAAATAAAATAACCCTATTATCCTTTAATCCTAGCAACTCATTACTAAAGCTTGATTTTGAAAATAGTGCTATTTTATCCCAATTTATTTTAGATTTTTCACATTTTTGAATTAGCAAATTTAGTATATTTTTGCATATTTTACGCTCTTTATACTTTGCTTCAGCTACAATTACAAACCCATCATAATTAGCATAAATATCAATCTCATTTTCCTTATCCCAATAGCTAGAAATCTCATCTTTTGGGATATTTAAATTTTTTGATAAAAGATTGATACAAGCAAGCTCAAACTCTAAAGAACAATAGTGATCAAATTTATTTTTTATCTCATTTAATACATCATCTTTTTGATTTTTATACAATAAATCTAAATTTGGCTCAATAAATCTAAACCAAAATCTATAAAAACGCTTTGTAAAGTGAATTTTATCTTGAATTTGATATCTGCGAAGCTCTTTTTTTAACTTCTCTTTACGATTTTTAATAGGTTTTATCTCTTTTGATCTTTCAAATATAATAAAACCTTTATTTACTAGCTCATTAATTATTACACTACTTAGCGATCTTGATAGGTATTTACTAGCTACAAAACGCTTTCTATCACCCTTTGCAAGGCGAATTAAAAAATTTTTAGCCTCTTGGTGGAGAAAGTTAAATTCATCTTTTAAACTATCAAATTTAGTTAAAATTTCACCATCAATCGCCTCAAAAATATCATCATAGCCACTCACAACTCTATCAAAAACAAAGTAAAACTGCAGATATTTTAAGGTATCCAAACCACTCTAGCCTTTTAAATTTACAAAATTATAGCAAGTTTTGGTTATAATAAAGCCCAAATTCAACACAATGGTATTAAATGAGTAGTAAAAGATTATGGATTTATATAGGTGTTTTTATGCTTTTTTGCGTCGGCGTGGCGCATTTTATATTTCAAAATTATCTATATATGCGTCCATGTGTGCAGTGTATCTATATACGATATTATATGATTATAGCTGGGTTTGGAGCTATTTTTATAGCAATATTTTATAAGCAAATTTTACTTTATATATTTGGGGTTTTAGTTTTTAGTTATGGGGCGATTTGTGGTCTTTTAGAGAGTTTAAAACTAAATACAATCCATCAAGCAATTGCCAATGCAAATCCATTTGGAGTAAAAGGCTGTCTTGATAGGCCTATTTTTGAGCTACAAATTGCATGGGATGAGATTATGCCATCACTATTTAAAGCAACTGGAGAGTGCGGCCTTGATATGCCTAAGCCGCCACTTGGAAGTAAATTTGACCCACTTCAAGCCTATTTGATAGATTTATATCAAAATGGCTGGTATCTAATCCCAAACTTAAAGCTAATTAATATGGCACAAATTTCTGCTATTATATTTGGTTTGGCTTTGATTTTGGGTCTAATTTTATTAATATCAAGAGTTAAAAAGGTAAAAAATGGTTGAAATATTAGAACAAATTTGGGGAATTAAAGCTTTATATGTTGATGAAAATCATATAAGCCAATTTAGTAGCGATGAAGCAGCAATAATACTATCTATTACTCCACGAAATTATGATAGATTAATCAAACTTCAAAGCTTAAAAGATATATTTTCAAAAGCAAATTTAAATCTAAACGAGTATAGCGTCCAATTAAGTCAAATAGGTATAATCAATGCTATAAAATCTATAAAAATAGATAATCAAAAAGTATTAAATGGATTAAATGAATTAGCCAAAAATGAGATTATAGATTTTAATGGATATAATCTTATAAGTGATTTTATAAATAATCTTGAATTAAACCCTACTATTCAAAATAGTGCTGAAACTCAGCCATTTCATAAAAATTTACATACATTAAATGAAATTCATCAAATCTTAAGCGAATTTAAACTCAACGAAGTTAGTAAAAGATTAAGCAATGCATATGAAAGTGCTAATAATTCTAAATTTAAAATAGCAGTTACTGGTGTTATAAATGCTGGTAAAAGTAGTACTCTAAATGCACTAATGAATAAAAAAATACTAGGCGCATCAAATATCCCAGAAACTGCAAATTTAAGCATTTTAACATATAGTCAAGATGAGTATGCTAAGGTCTGCTTTTGGTCGCCAAATGAGCTAGAATCAATGGGTCTAGAGCCAAAAAAATTAGAAGATAAAATCGTTCCAATAGATGAGTTAAAATCTTATACTACAGCTGCTAATGAGATTAGCAAAATGGTAAAAGAGGTTATTTTAGGCATTAAACTTGATATATTAAAAGATGGAATTGATATAGTTGATACTCCAGGACTTGATGATGCAGTAGTGCTTCGTGAGATTTTAACAGCAAACTATATGAGTCAAAGTGATTTTACACTTCACCTAATGAACGCTAGCCAAAGTGCAACTAAAAAGGATATGGCTTTTATCGTAAATACACTAAAAAATGGTAAAAGTGGCGGGCTTATAATTGGGCTTACTCATGTAGATAAACTTAACCAAAATGATATAAAAGAGGTGTTAAATTATACTAAAAATAGCATTAAAACCGAGCTTGCTGAGTGTGGCTTTGATGAGAGTTTGGCTGATGATACGAAGTTTTTTACCATCTCAGCGATTAAAAATATTGGTATTGATGAGCTTAAAAACTACTTATATGAGAGCTTTTTTGGTCCAAATTCAAAAAAAGCAACTTTAATTATAGATAATTATAAAAAAGAGTTAATTCACATCACAAAACTAATAGATGATGATCTAAAAGCACAAAAAACAGCCCTAACCTCAGATGCATCAACTGCTAAAGAGCTTGCTAATTCTTTGCAAAATGAGATAGATGAGATAAACTCCCTTACAAATAGCATAAATAGCGAACTTGAAAATCTACTAAAGAGATTAAATTATGATAATGAAAATAGCAATGCTACACTAAAAGCTATAAGTGCAAAGATTAAAGATAGAGTAATAAGTGATGTAAAATACGCCTCAAATAAAAAAATCAAACTAGATACTGCGCGACTTGGAGTTATAATTGAGAGTGGATTTAATGACTCTTTTATAGATTTTTTCAGAGACTTCAAGCAGCAAATTAGTAAAGATATAGACTCAGCTAGTAAAATTTTAGAGTTAAAATTAGGAACAAAAAATGCAAATTTAAATCTGCCCGATATTAGATCTTATATAGATGAGCATCTACCTAAAATAAACTATGAAATCCTAAATCAAGATGTAATTAAAGCCATAAAAAGTGATAAAAATATTGAAAATGTAGGTGCAAATTTGACTATAATTTTTGATAATTTTATAGCAGACTTAAATTTACCAAATAAGCTTAGCACGCTTGCAACTACTTGCACAAAAGAGTATATATCAAGCATAAAATCAGAGCTAGACTCTATAAAAGAGCATTTAAAAACAAAAGAAGGACAAATAAATTTACTAGCAAAATCAACATTTGATAATATCAAAGATAAAGAACAGCTAATAGCTGATATAGATAGCAAAATTGCACAATGTCAAGAGATTAAAAATAGGATAGAACTATGCTAAAAGAGTTTATAAAAGAGTACCAAAGAATTTATCAAATAAGTTTTGATGATGGATTTATCGGAGAATTGGAGAGATTTTTTGCTCTTATTAGTGAGCCTAAATTTCACCCTAGCAAAGAGCTAATTGATAAATTAAACTATCTTAGCACTTTAGGTCATGAGCCGCCGCTTGTAGCTATTGTAGGGCAATTTAGTAGTGGAAAATCTAGTTTTTTAAATGCTCTTTTAGGCTCAGATATCTTGCCTACTGGAGTTGTACCAGTTACAGCAAAGCCTACATTTATCAAATATGCACCAAACTATATGCTAAAAATTTTGCACAATGATGGTAGAGATGAGTATAAAAATATTGATGAGCTTAGCGCCTTTGTCGATCAACGCCACGCTTTAAAAGATGTCAAAAATCTAACAATCTACGCTCCAAATGAGATACTAAAAAAGATAAGCTTTATAGATACTCCAGGACTAAACTCTAGAAGCGATGCTGATACCTATGAGACAAAAATGATTTTAAAAGAGGCTGTAGCACTTATTTGGATTAGTCTTATTGATAATGCTGCTAGAAAAAGCGAACTTGATGAGCTTAACGCTATCCCAAATGATTTAAGACAAAATGCAATTGCACTACTAAATCAAAAAGATAAACTAAGCAATGAAGATATTGCTAGAGTACTTACTCATGCTAATACAACATATTCAACTCACTTTAGCTCCGTAGCTGCAATATCAGCTAAACTACAAAGAGAAAATAATCCAAATAGCGGATTTGAAGCGGTATTTGAGTTTTTAGATAGAATTGCAAATACCAAAGAGAATTTTATAAAATCTACATGTAAAAATATACTCATATCATCACAAAATCAAAATCTACATTTTATAGAAATTTTAGATGAAATTTCAAATATTTTTACTAAATTTCAAGACCGAACAAGTGTAAAATTTAATGAGTTAAAAGATAGATATAACTCTAAATTTGAGATATTTTTTGAAGCAATCAAACAAAATGCAGCATTAATAGCTGGTGAGATTAATGGTGCTTTAAAAAATGAAAAATCAGCATATTATAAAGAAAAAAATGGCCTACTAAGCAAAAATAGCTTTGAGAAAGTAGAGTATGAAAGAGTAAGTCTTGATAGAGATGAGATTTTAGGCAAACTTATATATAATGATGAGAAATTTGCTAAAATTTTTAAGAAATTTAGACGGGATTTAAGCGAGTTTGAAGATGAAATTTTAGCTGATTTACAGGCTATATTTGATGAGTTAAAAGAGCTTACACTTCGCTATAAAGCAAAATATGAAAGCCTTAGAAAATCAGATATATTACACTCTGATCTTTTATTTGCTGATATTCGCAAATTCTCAAGCGAAGTATACTCTTTATTTATAAGCCATATTGAGACTCTATTTTTAGCTAAATTTGCAAATTTAGGGCTATTTTTTGAAAGAGTATTTATAAAAGTTAGTGCAAACTATCAAAATGCAATTAGGCTAAGTGTAAATTTCATTGCTCAAAAGTGTGAAAAAAGTAGTCAAGATTATGAGTCTGATCCACTTGCATTTAGTCTATATTATCCTAGACTTAGTGAGATAAATGAGAGAATATTAAATGAGCTAAGCTACTATGAGTTTGAGAGTGAATTTACTGGAAATTCAACATTTATCACTAAATTTATAAACACATTAGAAGCGGAATTAGCTACTTTAATGAATAAAAACCAAAACTACATAAACTCACTAAAATCAAAATATGAAAGCGATTTTGATGAGTTAAGTGCTAGTTTGCCATGGTCATAGAAATTTGGCAGATTAATCTGCCAAATCCTCAAAATCTTCATAATTATCTATAAATTCATTTGCTAAAAACTTAGAATATATATCGCTTTCAATTCTACTTTTTAATTCAGCAAATTTCGAATCATCGCCATTTTTTATAAATTCTAAAAGCTCTAAAGTAGCACTATCATCTATATGATTTTCTAAAAATTTAATAGCACCATCTATTCTTGATTCTTTATTTTCAATGCATAAAACTGCACGCAAAATCTCACCACTTAAACTATTTGCCGCTCCAGAGTATGGTACTAAAACCTTATACATATACTCAGCACTCTCTTTTGCTCCAAAACAATTAGGTTCAAGTCTTACGCCATTTTCATCATGCCAAATTCTATATGTTTCATCACCGACAATACTATCAAATTTTTTGCCATCTTTACTAGAACACTCCCAACATCTATCAAAATACTCATCATTCCAGCCATTTAAAGCAAAAAATCTACCACCATGTTCTACAACTGCTATTTGCGTATCTTGCCAATGCATTTTCTCACCTTTTTTATAGTTTTGCTAATTCTAACCAAATTTATTATTAAATTAGCTTACTATTTTAGCTACTTGATTTTACTAAGCCCTTTTTCAGCTTTCTAATTATAAATCTAGATGGATTTAATGCATCAATAGTACTTTTTTTAACACAAATTTGACGACCCAAAACCATATCAAGCAAGATATTTGCACCCAAAATTGATGTACTAAGCCCACGAGAGCCATGAGCAGCAGATATTAATAAATTTTGATAATAAACTGGAGATTTATTAGAAGGTTTATTTTTTGTCCATAAAAGCGAATTATATATTTTTATATATTCACTAGCATTATGAATCCCGCCAATTATAGGGAATCTATCGCCGCTATAACCTCTAAATCCAACATTAGAACCAATTATATTTGGCTTTTTATTACTTAAAAATTCATCTACTAAAGCTATATTTTCATCATCATCACTACTACGAGGCAAAGCATCATCATCGCTTCGTGCGTAGCTAGCTCCTACTAATTGCACCCCATGAATAGCCTTTGTGATATATCCTCTAGCACTTAGTGGTCTATTAAGACTCATAAACTCATCAACTAAAGTAGTCTGCCCACGCACCGAGCTAAGCTGCATATATGCATCGCTAAATTCACTTATAAAAAGCTCTTTTGCCCTATTGCCATTAGCAAATATTACTACATCGGCTTTAATTGTCTTTAAATTGCTAAAATTCACCTCATAACAACTTTCTAGCTGTTTGAGCGATTTATGCTCATATCCATAATAAATCTCAAGATTTTTTGCCAATGCAAAGCAGAGATTTTGAGGCTGAATTTGCATAGCTAAATCAATATTTGCTTTAGGATAAATATCATTACTGATACTAAAAAACTTGCTATCGTGGTTGAATTTACTCAGCATTTTATCATTTACTAAATACTCATCACACCCACAAAAATCTACAAAATCACCACCAAATTGCTTATAAAATTGCCTAGAGAGCAAAAAACTACTCATATGCATATCACCCAAAGCTACGCCAGGTTGAGTAATAAGTGGAGCGCAAATTCCAGCTAAATTTGAGCTTGCACCTTGTGCGGCCTTCTCATTGGACTCAGCTACTACTACATTAAATCCAGCCTCTTTAAATAAAGTAGCAATAGCTAGTCCAGAAATTCCAGCACCAATTATTAAGATAGTTTTTGGGTTTGTAACTATTGGTAAATCAAACCAAATTTGCTTTTTTATCCTAGATTTTGGCTCTATGCAAATAGCTTGTAACATCTCTCGCTTTTTATGATAACCCTTTAGTTTGCCAACTTCAAATCCATTTTGACTAAGTCTATCACGAACAACTCTAGCACAACTAAAACTTCTAATAATTGTATCTTTATAAGAGTAACAAGCTAAATTTGATAAAAACTCCTCACTCCACATTTGTGGATTTTTACTTGGAGCAAAACCATCTAAATACCAAACATCAGCCCTAAACTCGCACTCGTCTAAAAATTCTAAAATATCACCAAAATATAAATCAAGAATAATTGTATGATTTAATAAATATATACGCAAAAGCGAATTTGGCACGATATGATAACTATCTAAAAACTCTTTATAAATAGCACTATCAAGCCCGAATTGCTCATAAATACTAGCTAATTCATCTTTGCTAAATGGATACTTTTCAACTGCAATATAGTGAAGACTCTTTTTATTTAAGCTTTTAAACTTTGCAATAGTACAAAAGAAATTCAACCCAACGCCAAATCCAGCCTCAGCTACTACAATTGCACTTTTATTAACTCCATCTAAAGCGCTACTATAAGCATACTCACACTCAGCCAAAGGCTCATAAGTATTAAAATATATATCATCAAATTCAGAGTTATAAAGTGCGTTATTATGGTATTTTATCATCTATTTTTAACAAAATAATCATCAATTCCATTTGCTATACCAAGAGCAATTTTGTTTCTATAACCCTTATTTGATAGTAGTTTATGGTCATTATCATTAGATATATATCCAGTCTCTATTAACACAGCAGGCATCTGCGCACCTACTAAAACCCAAAATGGCGCCTCTCTTACTCCACCATCTACTACTTTAAATTTAGATTTTACTGCTCCTAATAAATAAGCTTGCACATCAATTGCAAGCTTATTTGAAGCAATAATCTTTTCACGATTTAAGAAATTTAGATAACTAATTTTAGTAAAATAGTTCATCTCATCAGTATCAGCTTTATTTTCTAAATTTGCAACTTGCATACTTCTTTCGCTTCTAGTTGGGCTTAAAAAATATGTCTCTATTCCTTGCATCTCTTTGGCTTTTTTGTTATTTGGTGAAGCGTTTGCATGAATAGAGATAAATATATCAGCGTTTTTATCATTTGCAAAGCTAGTACGATTTCTAAGATTGATAAACTTATCATTACTTCTTGTATAATATACTTTATAACCGCGTTTTTTTAAGATATTACCAGCTTCTAAGGCTATATGTAATACGATATCTTTTTCATATAGTTTATTTTTGCCTACTGCACCTGGGTCTTTTCCACCATGTCCAGCATCTAAGACTATCACCTTATTTTTGCCAATATTTGTAGCTTTTGATTGAGTTTGAGTAGGTCTATTTGATTTTGATGTAGATTGATTTTTTTGATTTGAGTTAATTTTTTTAGAAGTATTGGTTGCTGTTTTTTGTATATTATTATCTTTAGAATTAGCACTATTTAGACTAAAAATTATACTCTTACCATTAATCTTATAGCCTATATTTTGTTTTGTATTATTAGTAAATACTACTCTAATGCTATCTTTATCAAATTGAGCCACTCTTATTTGATTAGAAATTTGACTCTTTTGTTTTTTATACTCTTTGATTAAAATCCCATCAAAATCAAAAATCTGACGATAACTTTTATTGGTATTTAATTCAGATTTTTTAATATTTAAATTAGTAGCATCTGCATTTAATGTAATAGTAAATTTACTTTGCGTGCTTGATGTAGATAGCACCTTATATTCTATATTTTTTTGATTTTTGGAATTTATTTTTTGGCTCTCTTTAGAGTTATTAGTTTGATTTTTAGTTTTAGCTTGTTTGCTATCTTCTTTATTTACACTTTTTGGCTTTAGCTCGTTTTTATCTATTTTTGGACTTATAGTATCTAGCTCTTTAGCATATACGCTATAATCCACACCAAGAGTTTTTGCACCACTTACTAATCTTTTTAAGCTCTCTAGTTGTAATTTTTTATTATCATTTAGTATAGAGTTGAGATAGATACCCTTTAATTCATGATAAATTTGAATTTGATCTTGCTTTTTTGCCTTGGCAAATTTATTATCAAATTCATCAAATATTCCACCACCAAAGGCAAAAACAACAAGCAAAAATGGCAATAAAAGCTTAGCTATTTTCCCCATAAACCAACTTTTTCATAAGCTCTTTAACGCTAATTATCTCATTTAATCTATATCCGTTTGCACCACTAAAAAATAGCCCAGTCTCCTTATTTCCGCTTACAGCATCATATAGTCTATCAGCAATACAATACCCTACTTGTTTAGCCTCTTTACCACGCTGACATGGAGCTACACAGTTGCTAATGCATTGAATTTTTGGACCAGCATTTTTTTCTACCAAATTAAGAAGATTTGTTTGAATTCCGCGTGCTGGATAGCCTACAGGACTTTTAATTAGTTTAATATCCTCTTTTTTAGCATTTAATAAAACCTCTTTAAATCCATCTGCTGCATCACACTCATGAGTTCCTATAAATCTAGTCCCCATTTGCACGCCACTTGCTCCAAGACCAATAACTTTAGCAATATCATCATGATCCCAGATTCCACCAGCAGCTACTACTGGGATTGGATTTCCTCCTACTTCAGCCCATTTGGAAGCCTCATCTACTACTGGTTTAATAAGATTTTCTAGCTGATAGTTTGGATCTAGACACTGCTCATATGTAAAGCCTTGATGTCCTCCACTAAGTGGTCCTTCTAACACAACCGCATCTGGTAAGCGATTGTAGCGTTCATACCAGCGTTTGCATATAATCTTTAACGCTTTAGCAGAGCTTACAATCGGTACAAGAGCCACATCAGCAAACCCTTTAGTAAGCTCAGGTAAATTTGTAGGCAAACCAGCACCAGATATTATGATATTTATGCCATGTTCGCACGCATCTTTTACTATTCTAGCATAATCATTGCTAGCACACATTATATTTGCTGCTAGTGGTTTATCACCGCAAATTTTACGAGCATTATCAATAATAGCTTTAAAGCCATTTCTAGAGTAAAAATTTACACTATCATATGGTTTTGAATTTAACTCCTTAGTAATATGAGCCCTATGTTCATAGTATCCAGTACCAACAGAGCTAATTACACCTAGTCCGCCATTTAAGCTCACATTACCAGCTAGTTTATTCCAGCTTATACCAAGCCCCATACCACCTTGGATGATGGGATATTTAATCTCATATTTGCCTATTTTTAAACTTTTTAATTCCATTATTTTACCTCTAATCTAGCATAAGCTTTTTTACCAACTTGCAATACATATTCACCCTTACTAAGCCTTAATTGATCATCGCTAATTTTAACTTGATCAACGCTGACTGCATTTGCTTTAATATGGCGACGAGCATCTGAGTTTGATCCAGAAAGCTTGCATAGGCTAAGTGCCTCTACAATCCAGATATTATCAGCTTCTATCTCAAATTTAGCCATATCGCTTGGAAGTTGCCCCTTAGCATGAACTCTATTAAACTCATCTCTTGCAGCTAAGGCTGCTTCTTGAGTATTAAATCTAGCTGCAAGTTCTAAAGCTAGATTTTCCTTTGCAACTTTAGGATGAACTATCCCGCTTTCTACATCGCTTTTTAACTTGATAATCTCATCACTGCTAAGACTGCTTAAAAGCTCATACCATACCCACATAAGCTCATCGCTAATACTTAAAGTTTTTCCAAAAATATCATTGGCTGATTCAGTTACACCAATATAATTGCCTAGGCTTTTACTCATCTTATTAACACCATCAAGCCCGACAAGAAGCGGCATCATTATAATTGCTTGTTCTTTTCCGATATTATAGGTACGACCAAGAGTCCTACCCATTAAAAGATTAAATTTCTGATCTGTTCCACCCATCTCAATATCGCACTTCATCGCCACACTATCATATCCTTGTAACAGTGGATATAAAAACTCACTAATAGCAATTGGAGTCTCAGCCTTATATCGTTTAGTAAAATCATCACGCTCAAGCATTCTAGCTACATTAAAAGTACTAGCAAGTGCTATAAGCCCATCAGCACCTAAAGTATTAAGCCAAGCAGAATTAAACATTACTTCAGTTTTACTCTCGTCTAATATTTTAAAAACTTGCTCTTTATATGTTTTGGCATTTTGAGCAATTACTTCATCGCTTAAGATTTTTCTAGTAACGCTCTTGCCGGTTGGATCGCCAATTTTTGCAGTAAAATCTCCAATTAAAAACTGCACAATACCGCCATGTTCTTGAAGCAATCTCATCTTATTTAAAACTACTGTATGTCCTAAGTGAAGATCTGGAGCCGTAGGGTCAAAGCCCGCTTTAATATAAAATTTTTTACCATTTTCATAGTAATCTTTGATTAAATTTTCAATACGCTCATAATCGATTATCTCGGCAGTTCCGCGTTTAATCTCACTCATAATTTTAGATATCATATCTATTCCTTAATTTTTATATGCATCACTTAGTGAAGTAAATTCAGCTATTTTATAGCGATCTTTTAATCTATCTTTAATTACCGAACTATCTAAATTTTCACTTAACTCTATTACCACATCAAAATAATCAGCAGCAATCAGATCATCACTTTCGCTAAGTGTAATAGTAACTAAATCAACATTTAACTTAGCAAGATAGGTTAAAAACTCAGCCAAACTTCCACGCTTATTCTCAATACTTACAATTACTTTATATCTATGCGGAGCGTTTCTTGTCCATTTGACAAAGATCATTTCTTCTTTATCACTCATGAGTTTTGCAGCTCTTTCACATAATTTATGATGAACTGTAACATTGCTACCATTTCTAAAACCTATAATATCATCGCCGCGTTTTGGATTACAACAATAATCAAAATCTACGCTTTTAATAGTATAATTTGAATATACTACAATATTATCAAATTTTTGCTTTTTAATCTCATGTTTGTCGCTAAATTTAAGTGAAAATAGCTTATCTTTTTTGGAGTGAGTATCTAGAATTTGAACTATCTCTTTTAAATAGACTGAATCAGTAGCAATTTTTGAAATTTTTTTAGTTAAACCCTCTTGTTCTAACCACTCTAAAATTTTAACCTCTGTAACATTAAATATAGCAACTAAAATATCAATAGATACTTGATAATTAATATCTCTTAGCTTTTGACGGCAAAAACTTCTAATAGTCGCCCTAGCCTTACCAGTTTTTACGCTATCTAGCCAACTACATCTATATTTGGCCTCATCTCCAGTAATAATACGAACTATATCTCCATTTTTGAGTTCAGTAAGCAATGGTACTTTTATTCTATTTATATAGGCTTCTTTAGCGTGCAAACCAACCTCAGAGTGAATCTCATACGCATAATCCAAAGCCGTAGCGCCTCTAGGCAAAGTAAATATCCCACCTTTTGGCGAATATACCGCTATATCTTCCACATATAGGCTATCTTTGGCATACTCATATAGATCTTCGATACTCTTATCATCGCTCTCTTGAGCCTTGATATCGCTTAACCAATCAAGCTTAGGAGAAACCAAACCACCACTTTTATATTTCCAATGAGCTGCAACTCCATACTCTGCTGTTTTATGCATATCAAATGAGCGAATTTGAGCCTCGATAATAGTTTTATTATCAAAAATTGTCGTATGGATCGTTTGATATCCATTTTGTTTTGGTAAAGCTATATAATCTTTAAATCTAGATATTAAAGGATTAAAATTCATATGTATAATACCAAGAGCCAAATAACAATCTTTTGGATTATGAACAAGAATTCTAATAGCTAAAAGATCCAAAACCTCCTCTAGACTAATTCCCTTTCTTTGCATCTTTAGATATATTGAATAGTAGTGTTTAATACGCTTTTGAATAATAAAATTATCTTCAGAAAAGCCGTGAGCGAGGAGCTTTTCGCTTACTTTTTGGCTAAATGAGTTAATTTTAAGCTGAAGCTGCTGTTTATGCTCGTTAATATATGACTCGATTCCAGCATACTCTTTAGGCATAACATATTTAAAACTTAGATCTTCTAATATATTTTTAATAGATGAGATACCAAGTCTATGGGCAATAGGTGCATAAACTACAAGAGTCTCTTCTGATATTCTTTTTTGCTTTTCTGGTTTTAATACACCTAAAGTAAGCATATTATGAAGTCTATCACATAGCTTGATAATAAGTACCCTAACATCTTCTATTGATACTAAAAGCATCTTTCTAAATGTTAAAGCTGAGGCTGCTAGCTTCTCATTAGAACTAGAACTAATAAGTTCATTTTCTCTAATTGCTACAATCTTTGTAAGCCCACGAACAAGCACAGCAACCTCTTCGCCAAATTCAAACTGCAACTCCTCTTCACTACACTCAGTATCCTCTACTACATCATGCAATAACGCAGCAATAAGCATACTTTCATCGCCACCCATATGCGCTACAAATGAACAGACTAAAATCGGGTGTATCGAGTACGGCTCACCACTTTTTCTAAACTGCCCATCATGCAACCTAATGCAATAATCAACCGCTTTAAGTAGCATACCAGTAGGCTTAGCTACTGAGTATAAAACATCCTTTGCCGATTCTATGCTTTTAGCACAGATAACATCATCAATAAGCTGCTCTAAAAGCTGCTCGCTATCTATTTGATTCAACGATTCCCTCTAAAGCGATCTTCCCTTGTGCTATCTCTAAAAGCGCAATATCTGTAAATTTCATTTTTTGAGCATTCACTTCTACTAAAATTTGAGCTCCGTTTGCTATAGCTTCAGCTCTTTTTGCTACTAAAAGTGCTAGTTGGTATCTATCATCACCCACAGCCTCTAAGGCTTTAGCAGCTATTTCTTCTATTCTCATTATTACCCTTTCTTATAAATTTTTAACTATTGAACAGTTAGTATAATCACCATTTGCAATTTTTAATAGATTTCCATCTTCAAACATATTGCAAACTACAATTGGCAATGAATTATCTTTAGCTAATGCTATAGCTGTATCATCCATAACTTTTATGTTATCTTCCATAGCTCTTTCATAGCTTAACTCATTTAGTAGCTTAGCATCATCAAATTTCATTGGATCTTTATCATATACTCCATTTACTTTTGTAGCTTTTATTATCATATCAGCATCTATCTCAATAGCTCTAAGAGTTGCAGCAGTATCAGTGGTAAAAAATGGATTTCCCGTCCCAGCAGCAAATATTACAACTCTTTTTTTCTCTAGATGTCTTTGAGCTCTACCAGTAATAAATGTCTCACATATTGCTTCCATCTTAATAGCACTTTGAACCCTTACATCTAATCCTGAGTGCTCTAGTGCTTCACGCATAGCAATCGCATTAATAACAGTAGCTAGCATACCCATATGATCGCCACTTGTTCTTTTAATTATGCCGCCCTCAGCAGCACTTACTCCACGAATTATATTACCACCGCCAATTACAATACCTACTTCAATACCGCTATTTACTAGTGCCTTAATCTCTCCAGCAATATATCTTAAAATATGAGAATCAATCCCAAATCCATTGCCACCAGCGAGTGCTTCACCAGAAAATTTAACCAAAATTCGCTTATTTTTATTCATTACAATCTCCATAAAATTTGGCAATTATATCTAAAACAAATTAAAAAACGCATTAATTAGCAAGACTAATTATGACTAAATTTAAATTAATCACTTCATAGCAATTAGTTCAAGTGGATTTATATGATAATTTTTCTGCGTTACTTCAAATGTTAAATCTTGCTTTACCCTTCCAATTACATAGCCTTTTTTAATCTTTTGACCCACTTTTATAGTCGGAGCAATCTTATCAAGATGAGCATAAATAGTATGAATTCCATTACTATTTTCTACTATTACAACCTTATCAAGTATTGGTGTTTGCTTAGCAAAGACAATTGTTCCAGCTAATACATTTTTAACCCTAGCATCAGTTGTATCTGAGCGTAGCACAACTGATTCATTGAAAATTTTAATATTATAAACTGGATCAACATAATCACCAAATTTTTGTTTAACACTAAATTTATCCAATGGCGCGATAGTTTTAGCCCCATTATATCGCTTTACATTTCCAGCTTGATAGCTTGAGCCTATCATACGCACATCATCGCTTTTTACTGTATTTTTGGTTTGGGTTTGTTCTTTAGGCTCTTCTTTTGGTTTTGCAGCTAAGATTTGCAAACTCTCAAGAGTCTTTCGCATCTCATTTTGCTGTTTTTTAATATCATTTAATTTTTTAGAGTAAATAACCTTATCTTGATTTAAAATTTCTAAATTCTTTTTTTGCTTGGTTTGCAAAGCTTTTAAAGAGGCTTGTTTTTGACGAAATTCTCTAAGGTCAAATTTAATAGACTCTATCTTTTTAGATTGAGATTTTATCAAATTTGTCGTTTTTTCATAATCTTGAGCAAGCTTTTTAAATTCGCTATTCATCACACTATTTAAATTTAGCAAAATTTCAGTTGCAATAATGCTATCTTGACTCTCGCTATAATCATTTGGAGCAACAAGATCATAAGCAAAATCCTCGCTTATAATCTTAATCATTCTAAGCTCCATATCTTTTTGACTCTTAATAAGCTCGCCATTTTGACTTGTAAGCTTATCAAGTTCGACATTGGCACTATGAGCGCTATCTTCTAAGGCTTCAACTTGCTTGGATAATTCACTGATTTGTTTAGCAGTATTTTGAACATCTTTATTACCAGCGATAATATCTTTAGCTAACTCTTCAAGCTTTTTATTGATTTGATTTTCAAGCTTTTTAGCTGAATTGATGCTATTTTTTTGATCTTTAATCTTTTCTGAGACATTAGAAGCAAAAAGCGTGCAAAAAATAAGAGTAATAAATAGCAAAAACTTCATCATCTACGCCTTGAAAGCAGCATAACAAGGCTAACTGCAATGATAGAAATTCCAATTGATGCACTAAATAATATACCTGCATCATTTAATAAATTTAAATTTGGTTGATCAAACCCTACAGCAAAAATTGCACTTTTAAAGCTTGGAAGAGCAGGAAAAATCGCATAAAATATCACAACTAATGTAGTAGCTATAACACTATCTATAATTGCTAACTTATAAAGCATAGCCGATTTTAACCAATATGGTGCACCAAAAAGTGTCATAATCTCAACTCTTCTACGATGTTCATAAAGCCAAATTTGCATCTGCTTAAACACTAACACAAGCCCTAAAAGTCCTACTAAAATTACAAAACACTCAGCTACATTTTTAGACAAAATTAGCATATTATAAATTTGGTCATGTGTTTTAGAAAAGGTCTCAACACGCTTTATGCCTTGCATTTTGCTCAAATTTGATTTAATGCTAATCATTGTATCCTTAGATGGGAATTTAGTTAATTTAAGCGAGTAAAACTTTGGCAATATGCTGCTTAATACAGATATATTTTTAGCAGATATATCATTTTTTAAACGATTTAAAACTAAATTTGCATCTAGTGTGCTTAAAGAGGCAAATGCCGGTACAATCGGAATTAACGCATTATCATTTAACTCTACTTCTGATACAATTATGATATTATAATCATTTGCCATTTTTAACTCATAATCTTTTACAAATTTGCCAAGCATCAAACTAAACTCAATAGCAAAAAGCAATATCAAAAGTGGAAAAATAACACTAATATGGCTCTTAAATGATCTCATTTATCTCTCCATTGGATAGCTCAAAGTGACGATAATGCATTCTTAATCCTGAAGGAATTTTATGTGTTACAACTACAACACAAGTTCCCAATCCCTCTTTTGCAGACCTAAGAAGAGACCAAATAACATCACTAGAATAATCATCTAAACTACCAGTTGGCTCATCGCATAAAAGAAGCTGTGGATTATGTGCTAATGCCCTTGCCATCGCAACTCTTTGCTGTTCTCCACCACTTAATTCTAAAGGAAATTTATCAGCTTTATGAAGCAAATTTACATGATTTAGCAATTTTGCAGCCTGTTTTTTGCATACACTTTGATTGTAGCCCTTGATTATTAGCGGTAACATTACATTTTTTTCTACATTCCACTCATTAATTAAGCGAAAATCTTGAAATATTATTCCAACCCTTTGACGAAGAAGTGCTAAACTTGATCTATTAATACCCTTTAATTCACTCAAGCATACATTTAAACTACCACTACTAATATCCATATCTCCATACATCGAGCGAATTAAAGTAGATTTTCCACTACCACTTTTTCCAGTTATAAATACAAAATCATTCACATTTATATTAAAACTAGCACCATTTATAACCTTAAAACTCTTATCATACTCTAAAACTAAATCTCTAGCTTCTACAATGTGACGCATCTTAGCATATCCTCTAAATTCTTGTGAGCTTTAATATTTTCTGGTGTTAAAAGCGGCTTTTTAAATAGATATAATGCGCACTCTTTTGTGATTAATATATATCTATGCTCAGGCCTATAAAATGATCCAAATGCTACTCTTAATAAAGCTGAACCATCACAAAGTATATATATTCTTTCTAAATGGATAAAGTGATCGCTATATTTTATAGTTTTGTTGGCAAAATTTAATTTAATATACTCTAAATCCAACCCATTAAACTCAAATTTAAAATCTAAATCCAACTCATCGCTACTACCATAAAATGAGCAAATCACATCATAAATATTTTTATTTTGTCTTATCCATCTATCTTCATATTTACTTGAAACTTCTAAAAATCTATTTTTATATATCTGTATATTTGCATCATTTAGATCCATAAAACAGCCAATAGTATAATCGCTATACTCCCTATCATCGCTTCTTAACTCAAATGTTCCACTATCTTTTATAACTCTTTTAGCTTCTATGGCAAACTGAGGACTTACTACGCGTCTCATTTTGCTTTTGCCCCATGGAACTGGAAAGTGCAAAAACAACCTATCTATACTATTTGATCGCAATAAACTCATTACAAGTCTAGCATCTAAATTTAAAAGTATAATATTTTTAAGCTTATTAATTCCAGCTAAATTTTCTACTTGCAAACAAGCTGGTTTATAAACCTCAATACCGATAATTAACGTATCAGGATTCTCTTTGGCTTGATAAAGTAGATGCCTACCACTACCAAATCCAATCTCTACAAAAATCTTTTTATATTCACAATTTTCAAGCCTATTTACAAGCTCATCACTGCTAATTATATAATCACTTTGATTACTATTTTTAGACTTTTTAATAGCTGTTGCTTGACTTATAACTTCACAAGCAAAAAGCTGTTTATAAGCCTCTAGTGCTCTTTGTACAGCTTCGAGTTTGGCTGGTCTAGATAATTTATCGCATTTAATTACATAATTATTAGCGCGTCCTTTTACAACTAGACAAAACTCACATCCTAAAGCCTTAGTATAAACTAGCTTCTCATCACCATTTAGAGCTTCCCAGATAAACTCTACTCCATCAAATGAAGCTGGAAGCTCTATATTTTTTAAATTCTTAGCTACAAAATTTGGCATTATTTAGTTATCACCACTGCTTTTTTACTATATTTAGACTCTATTCCATACTCATCTATGGCTTGAATCTTATATGTATATTCTACGCCTCTTTGGATATTAAAATCACTATAACTTTGACCAACTACATCATATATAATATCTTGGCCTTGTTTGCTTGATTTAGTAATTTTATATTTTACTGCCCTTGAATCACTACTAATATTCCAGCTAAGTTCTATTGCTGAATCATTAAATCTAGCATAATTAAATACTGGCTCTTTAGGTGCTGATAGCGTAGAGCCTACTACTGGGGCGTTTTGACGCGGACTTTCTAATCCATCTTTATCTACAGCTGTAACTTTATAATAATAATTTACTCCATTATCATTAACTAAATCTTCATAAGCTACATCTATAGTTGTAGCAATCTTTGTCATAGGAAATATCTCATTAGTTGCACGATAAATTGCATAGTGATCAAAATCTTCGTTTAAATTTGGCTCCCATGTTAGTAAGATTTTTTTAGGTAAATTTACACTAGCATTTAAATTCATTACCATATTTAGTAAGGCTTTAGCTTGTGCATCAACTACCTTGCTAGGTGCTGAAACTATGCCATTGCAAGTTTTTACTGAAATTCTATATCTATAATTTTGTCCAGCTTTTACATCATTATCTATATACTCAACATTTAATCTACCATTAATACGGGCTACCTCATGCCAACGATCGCTAGATAGTGAGCTTTTTTCTAATATATATGAGGCTACTCTAAGATCTGGATGCGGACGCCATAAAACCTTTATTTTATTTGGCAAACCATAAATAGCTTGAATAAATGATACTGACTCAATTAATGGCTGAGTAGAAGCGCTAATTCTTTGTCCTTCTCCTGAGATATTGCCTAACTCATCATATGTTCTAAGCTCGTAAAGATACTCAGTCGCAGGAGCTAGATTACTATCAACATAGTGAGTAGTAAATTTATCATTAAGTTTAGCAATTACATTTAAATGGTGATTATCATTTGGATTTGAGCGATATAAATAGTATCCGCTAATATTAGCATCAGCCATCAATGGCCATTCAAAAGCAATCTCAGTAATATCGCTAATAGTTTTTAACCCACTCATTGTAGGTAGATCTGGATTTATCTGTGTAGTCTTAGTTGCAATACATCCAGTAAGAACTATCCCTAAAGATATCGCACAAGATGCTAGGCGTAGTACTCTCATCTACTATCTCCTTATTAACTTCTTTGCCAATTAATTCATAAAACTCATTAGGCAAAGGGGCTTTAAATTCCATAATTTGATTACTTCTAGGGTGAATCAATCTTAAAATATAAGCATGTAAAAAAATTCTGCTTATTCTATCACTATTGCTCTTAAAACCATATAAATCATCTCCTAAAATATGACGATTTATGCTTGCTAAATGCACTCTAATTTGGTGAGTTCGTCCAGTAAATAGCTTAGCAGCAATTAAATTTACCCTTTTATTTTGAGTTGTTAAAATATTGGCAAATGCTGATTTAGCCGACTTTGCTCCACTTACTATAGTATTTTTTAGTCTATTTTGCGGATGTCTTCCAATTGGTCTATCAATTATGCAATTTTCTTTAAGCGGTAAATCACAAAGTGCTAAATAAATTCTACCCATATCTTTACTACTTAGCTGAGAGCTTAGACTTGCGTGAGATTCATTATTTTTAGCTACTACCATTACTCCACTTGTGCCTTTATCTAAACGATGAACAATTCCAGCTCGCTCAACACCTCCTATGGTTGAGAGGGTGTAATTTTTTTGTTTTAGCCACTCTACAAGCGTAGCCTCTTTTACACTTGGTGCTGGATGAACAGTAACGCCAATTGGTTTATTAATAACTAAAATATCGCTATCTTCATATAAAATTTCTACATCAAACTCAGCTTTAAATTCACTTTGAATTTGAGTTGTTTGTGGCAAGATAAAGCTAATTTTATCACCTAAATTTAGATTAAATCCAGCTTTTGTTACTACTTTATCATTTACGCTTACATTACCACCTTTAATTAAGCTTAATACTTGATTTCTTGAAATCTTAAGATATAATGCTAATTCTTGGTCTAATCTTGTGCTTTTAGAGGATATAAATTCAGTCAATATTAACCCTTTTTTAGCTAGAATTTTAGCCAATTTTTGCTTAGGTTTAAATTTTGATACTACTAGATAAGAGAATTTTTACACATTTTGACTATGTTCAACCAGCGCTTATACTGCCTATTATCTTTCTTTCATATAGCCTAATCAACGAAGCAAGCGACCTATTATCTGCTAAAATGATAGCATATTATATTATTGGATTTGGGGCGTTTATGCTATTTTTTCTACTGCCAATTCGCAAACTTGAATGGCTCATTCCATCAATTTATTGGGTTAATATTATCTTGCTACTAAGTGTTGAGTTTGTAGGCGTTAGCAAACTTGGTGCTCAAAGATGGATTGAGATTCCATTTATTAATTTTACTATTCAGCCAAGTGAGATTATGAAACCTGCTTTTGTATTGATGCTAGCATATTTAATCAAAAAAACTCCACCAGATGAAGAAGGCTATAATTTAAAACAATTCTTAAAGCTTAGTATTTATATCTTACTTCCATTTATTTTGATATTAAAAGAACCAGATTTGGGAACTGCTCTTATGCTATTAATTACTGGCTATGGAGTGTTATTTATAGTAGGCGTTAATCGCAAAATTTGGATTAGTATAGCACTATTAATTGGTATATTATCGCCAATTTTATATGAAAATCTACACGACTATCAAAAAAAGAGAATAGCCGACTTTATAAGCGAAAAACCAAGCTATCAAGTAAGGCAAAGTATTATAGCAATCGGCAATGGCGGAATAACTGGCAAAAGCATTGATGAGGCTACACAGACTAAATTTAAATTCCTACCAATTGCTACAAGTGATTTTATATTTGCCTACACTGTTGAGAGATATGGATTTATCGGTGGTGCAGGACTAATTATGCTATATGGCTTTTTGATTATGCACCTTTTAAGCTTAAATTATAAGCTTAAAGATGAGTATTTTATCAAGGCTGCAGTAAGTGCTGTGGCACTTCTAATCTTTATCTATGTAAGCGTAAATATATTTATGACTATAGGTTTTGCGCCAGTAGTAGGGATTCCGTTGCCGTTTTATAGCTATGGTGGAAGTAGCTTTATAACCTTTATGTGTCTATTTGGGATTTTACAAAATCTATTGACCTTTAGATTTGATAAGACCAATAGATTTGTTAAGATTAATTTTTAATCTTTAGTTAGCTCTAAAATCTCTTTTTTAATCTCATCTTTGGTTAAATTTGAGATCTCTTTATAAAATTGTCCATTTCTTTTAAATAGATAAACTGAAGAGCTATGAGCTACGCTGTAATCCATAGCCGAATCTTGCAAATTTACAAGTTCATATTTTGCATTATAATTTTTGGTTACTTTTTTTAGCTCACTATCTTGCATTTTTAAACAAACTGAATTAGCATAAAAATATTTAGCAAATTCATCACACTCTTTTTCATTATCTCTTTGAAGATCAAGCGTAACAAATAAAATCTTAATCTTATCATTAAGTCCCATTTCATCAATTACTGATGATAAAATAGTAAGAGTTGATGGGCAAATATCAGGACAAAATGTATATCCAAAATATAAAATCTTATACTCGTCTTTAAAGCTTGTTATATTGACTTTGCCAATAGTACTATTAGCATCAAAATTATACTTAGCAATTTTTAGCTTACTATCAACTAAAAAATAGGCACCAAAAGCTAAAATTAACAACAAAACTCCATATATCAATCTTTTCATAGATACCCCTATATTGATAAATTAGAGTTAAATTTTATCTAATAAAATATTAAAATAGTATAAGTTTAAAATAAATTATAAGAAGCTCCTTGCAAAAAGTTTTGCAAGGAGTAAGAGGTATTATTTATTTGCTCTTTCGATATACTCTCCACGCACAGTATCAACACGAATTACCTCGCCTTCTAGTACATGAAATGGTATTTGAACTACAGCACCGCTTTCTAAAGTGGCTGGTTTTTTATTGCTTCCTTGAGTATCGCCTTTGAAATTTGGCTGAGTTTCAATAATCTTAAGCTCAACAACTTGCGGAACCTCTACGCCAATTGCTTTACCATTATGGAATAGAATTTGAACCATCATACCATCTATCATCCATTTTTTCGCATCACCAATATCCTCATCAGCTATTGCTACTTGCTCATATGATTCAACATCCATAAATTGACAATACTCACCATCATCATATAGATATTGCATCTCTTTTTCTACTAAATTTGGAGCCTCACATTTATCGCCGGCATGGAAAGTTTTTTCTAATACTTTACCATCAATGAATGATTTAATTTTTACGCGTACAAATGCTGCGCCTTTTCCAGGTTTTACATGTTGATACTCAACAATTTTATAAGGCTTTCCATCAAGTTCAATTTTTAAGCCTTTTTTAAGGTCTCCCATAGAGTATGTTGCCATATTTTCTCCTTTTAAATTAATACCGCATATCTAGCCCATACACATGCTTCAAGTGCATTTAGTTGATCTAGAATATCTTTTTGAATATCTTCATCTACTAGTATAACTGCTAAAGCAAAACCATCATTGTCTCTACCTAGTCTAAAATCAGCAATATTAATCTTAGCTTTAGCTAAAATACCACTAATATCACTAATAACGCCTGGGATATCGCGGTTTTTAAATACTATCATTCTGCCTTTTGGTTTAAAATCAGTCTTAAATCCATTTACGCTTACAATTCTTTGTTCTGTTTCGCTAAATACAGTTCCGCCCACGCTTACAGAGTCTTCATCTGTGATAAGTTTAACTGTTAGCTTGCTTTTATATCCACTTGCTGGAACTACATTTGTAGATACTTCGATACCTTTTTCAGATGCTTTTAAAGTAGCATTTTCATAATTTATAGTATCCCCTAATACATCTTTTAACGCACCTGCAATAGCAAATGATAACATCGGTTCAGCATAGTCTGATACTTCGCCTTCAAGCTCTAATCTAATAGCTTTAATCTGTTTTTTGCCAATAAGTTGAGATGCAAAATACGCCATCTTAGGTAAAAGCTCTGTATAAGGTGCTACAAATGGAGGTAGATCCTCAACCTTAACAGGTAAATTTAAAGCATTTGGATAGCAAATGCCTCTTGCAGCGCTAATAGCTTGTTCAGCTGCATCAATAGCGATATTTTTTTGTGATTCATATGTATTAGCACCTAGGTGTGGAGTAGCGCTTACATTATTTAAATCTAGCAATGGATGATCATTTCCTGGCTCTTTGACAAATACATCTATACCAGCATAAGCGATCTTACCGCTTTTTAAATTCTTATAAAGCGCATCTTCATTATATAAGCCACCACGAGCGCAGTTAATAAGTCTTACACCATCTTTCATTTTGGCAATTTGCTCTTCATCTACCATATTTGTAGTCTCTTTATTTTTTGGTGTATGAATTGTAATAAAATCACAACCTAAAATATCATCAAAATTAGTAGTATATGTAGCTCCCATATCAGTAGCTTTGCTAGGATCAATATATGGATCATAAGCTATAACTTTCATACCAAAAGCAAGACTTCTATATGCTACTCTAGAGCCAATATTACCAAAACCGATAACTCCTAAGGTTTTGCCATAAAGCTCATTTCCATACCATTTTTCACGTTTCCAAACACGATCTTGTTGTAGATCATTTACAGAATTGATATAATTTCTAGCACTATTTAATAGGTGACACATAGTCATCTCTACAGCTGCAATTGTATTAGCTGTAGGTACATTCATAACTATAATTCCCTTTTTAGAAAAGCCATCTATATCTACATTATCTACACCCACACCAGCACGAACTAAAGCTTTTAGCTTAGTAGCTGCATTTATAAATTTCTCACCACAATCAGTTGAACTACGAGTGATAGCTACATCAGCTTCACCTAAAATATCTAAAAGCTTATCTTTTGGCATATCTACAGCATCGATAACCTTTATATCATTTTGAGCGTTTAAAATCTCAAACCCTACTGGATGAATAGCATCGCATACTATAACTGTTTTCATAGGTTAATTTCCTTTAAAGTTGTATGAATATTATATTTTTTTAGTCCATTAACTACATCTAAGGCTATATCTTTATTATCTGTATCTATATAAATAGTAGCTATATCACCATTTTTTACTACGGTGAAATTTAAATTAAAATCTTTAAAAACCCTATTTATACAAAACATAGAATAAAAATCACATCTATTAATAACTAATATATACTGTTTAGAAGATTTATTGTTTGCAAATGTTTTCTTCTCTTCTATATTAATTATCATTAAATTTGTAGGTAAAACAGAGCTATTATTTTTAAACTCTGCAATCTTTTCAAGCCAATTATCAGATTTTTGGTAATTATATTCTAAATTTACATTATTATTAGTAGTCCAAACAAATGGTGAAGATAGCCCTAAATTTGCATAGACAAAAAGGGCTATAAATCCACCAAAAACTACTACAAATATAACAGCTAAAATTAGATAAAGGCTGTTAGTTTTCATAACTTAATTATGCTAATTGCTCTTTAATAATATCACCAAGTGTCATTTTATCATCATCATTGATCTCATTTAAGACTTCACGCTCTTTTTGTTTAGCTAATCTTTTTACACTTAGGCGAATTCTATTTTTTTTCTCATCAATAAAAGCAATAGCAGCTTCTATGCTATCTCCAACTTTTAAAGAATCAATATCAAGCGATCCAATATCTTCTTTACGGATTAGCGCATCTACATTGCCATCTAGGCTTACAAAAATACCAAAATCTTTAATATCTCTTATAGTTCCATTAACAATATCGCCCACAGAGTGAGATTTAGCGTACTCCATAGCTGGACTAGCTTTTAAATCTTTTTGACTTAGAGATATTTTTTGCTCTTTTGGATCAATTTTAATTATTTTTACTTCTACTTCATCACCAGCTTTAAATATATCTTTACATTTATCATTGCGATCCCAAGAAGAATCTTCATTATGCAATAATCCTTCTAAGCCGCCAACTCTAACAAAAGCACCAAAATTAGTCAATGTAGTTACTACACCTTTTACCACATCGCCCTCTTTAAATTTAGAGCTAAACTCATCAAATGGTTTTGGCAATAAATTTTTAAGGCTAACTCTTAAACGGCGACTAACTGGATTAATCTCGATAACTTCAACATCTAGTTCTTCATTTTCTTTTATAAATTCTTTTGGGTTTTTAATATTTTTATCCCATGAAATTTCACTAATATGTAAGAATCCTTCGATATCATTACCCAAATCAACAAAAGCACCATAAGGCTCAATATTGCTTACAGTTACCTTAATTGTATCACCTACTTCTAGGCCATCTTTAATCTCATCCCAAGGATCTGGAGTAGCAGCTTTAATAGATAAAGATAGATGTTTTTTCTCATTATCATATTTAATAATTTTTACATCTACTTTATCACCCTCTTTATATAAAGTATTTGGATTTACCGGACCTTTATAGCTAATTTCACTATAATGAACTAAGCCATCTATACCGCCTACATCAACAAACATACCATATGTAGTGATTTTTTTAATAGTACCTTCTATTACATCTGTATTTTCTAAAATTGCTGATACTATCTCTTTGCGTTTTTTTCTATCTTCATCAACTAGTTTTTTGCGTGATACAATGATACTTTGATCATCTTTATCAATTTTGATCACTTTAACTTTAAAGCTCTTATTCATAGCTTGATTTGAATCTTTAAATCCACTTTGTGATTTAGGCATAAAAAACTCAATACCTTCATCATTAACAGCAACAAAACCACCCTTATTTTTTGATATAATTTTTACATCAAATATATTTTCAGCATCTTCATTGAAGTTATCTATGAACGCTTTTACTTTCTCTTTTCTAAGAGCTTTTTTATGCGATACACTAGGTCTACCATTTCTAGAGCCAGTTACTGCTACTTTAATACTATCACCAATGTTAAATAACAAATTTCCATTTTCATCGGTAATTTCAGATATACTCATTACACCTTCAGATTTTTTGCGTACATCTACATATACTTCATCATCTTTTATATTAACGATGACACCATCGCACACAGTAGCCTCTTCACTTTTTAAAGACTCTTCAAACATAGTAGCAAAATCTTCTTCTAGATCGATTTTGTCAATGTCATTATGAACGAATTTTTTCGCCTCAGCCATCTTGTTCCTTTTATCTATAGATTTTCTTTCTGCTTTACAGCATTTAAGTGCTAAATTTTACCTTTTTTTAGCTTTATATTATATTAACTATTATAAATTTTATCGATATTTTCAAGCTCTTTTATAACATTTTGAATAACCCATTCAGGCGTACTAGCTCCAGCACTTACACCACAATGCTTTTTATTTTTAAACCAACTTGAATTTAACTCTTCTTGACTCTCAATTAGATAGCTATCTTTACATAAATTTTTAGAAATTAAATATAGTTGTTTAGTATTTGAAGAGTTTTTACCACCTACAATTACCATTACATCAGCTTTTGAGGCTAACTCTCTTACAGCTTCTTGGTTTTCTAATGTTGCATTACATATAGTATTAAATACTCTAACCTCTTTTACCCTTTGCATAAGGTGCGTTACAATAGTCATAAACTCCTCAATTTTTTTAGTAGTTTGAGAGATTACGGCTACTTTTTGCGGTAATTTAGCGCCTGCTAACTCCTCTTGAGATAGCACTACATGTACAGGCTTGGTTGAATAACTCATTACACCGCGCACTTCAGGATGGTTAATATCTCCAAATATTACAATTTCATAACCTTCATTGCTCATCTTTTCAGCAATATTTTGCGGTTTAGTAACAAATGGACATGTAGCATCTATTACCTCTATCCCAGTAGTTTTTAATCTTTCTAAATCACCTTTTGTAATGCCATGAGTTCGGATAATTGCCCTTTTTTCATCAGTTAATTCGTTTATATTTTTTAAGGTCTTAACTCTAAAATTATCCTTTAGCCTATCAATTTCTAAGCTATTATGAATTAATTCACCAATTGTTGCTGATGTAGAATCTTTTGATCCTGCAGAGTTTTCAGCAATCTTTATAGCTCTTTTAACACCAAAACAAAATCCATAATTTTTAGCAAGTTCAATCTTCAACTTTAGCTCCTAAAGATCTTAAAAAGTGACTAAATTTAGGAAACGATGTAGCTATAAATTCACTTTTTGATATATCCATTCCACACTTTAGTCCAAGCACTGCAAAACTCATAGCTATTCTATGGTCTCCATGGCTATCAATAAGCGCTCTTTTTGGCTTAGATCCAACAACCCAAAATCCATCTTCATACTCACCCGCTTCTATACCGCAAGCCTTTAATGCATTTATAGTTACTGTGATTCTATCGCACTCTTTTACTCTTAATTCAGCTGCATTTCTTAGCTCACTTTTGCCACTAGCACAAGCAAAAGCAATAGCAAGAGCTGGAGCTTCATCGATTAACCACGAAATATTATCATCTACGCTAATAGCTTCTAATTTATCACCGATAATCTCTATATCTCCAATATCTTCATACTGGCTACTAGTAATTGTATAGCTAATTTTTGCTCCCATTTTTTCTAAGACTTTATAAGCTTCAATTCTAGTTTTATTTAATAATATATTTTTAAATTTAACTCTAGCACCTGGAGTAATAGCTGCTGCTACAGCATAAAAAAAGCATGAACTAGGATCATTTGGCACACTCATTATAAGAGGTTTTAGCTTTTTTGATCCTAGTGGTTTTACAATAATTTTACCATCTTCATAGCTAATATCTGCTCCCATTCCTTTTAGCATTCGCTCACTATGATCACGACTTAATTCTGGTTCGCTAAACTCGCATCCCTTAGCACATAAACCAGCTAAAATCAGAGCGCTTTTAACCTGTGCTGAAGCAATTGCTGAATCATAATTAAAATATTCCAAATTTCCACCGCGAATAGCAATTGGAGCTTTATTTGCTTTGTCTCTACCATCAATTTTAGCACCTATTTTAATCAGTGGATCAGCTACACGCCTCATTGGACGCTCATTTAAATACTCATCACCGCTTAATACATAAAATCCATCACAACCAGCCAAAAGTCCCATATATATTCTCATCGCAGTTCCTGAGTTACCACACTCTAAAATAGATTTAGCTGAGCTAATTTGTGCTGGTGGAGTAATATGATATTTATCATCAATCTTTTCAACCTTAGCACCAAGCTTTGAGGCAATAGCTAGCGAGTTTAGTGTATCTTCAGCCTCAAGATAGTTGCTAATCACACTCGTCTCATCGCTTAAAAGAGAAAATATAGCACATCTGTGACTGATAGATTTATCAGTAGAAACTAAATCAAATTCCACATCAAATTTAGATTTTAAAGGCTCTACTCTCATCTTAATCCAATACCTAAATTATCTTTTAAAGCTGTCAAAATCTCATCCATAATAGCTACAATCTCTTCATCTTCAAGAGTTTTAGCATCATCTTGGAATGTAAATTTTACACTTAAGCTTATATTATCACCTAAGCTCTCATCAGCATAAATATCAACTGGTAAAAACTCTTTAAGACTCTTAATATTTAACCCTTCTATAAGCTCTTTAATGCGAAGATATGGCATATCTTTTGGCATTATAATGCTTAAATCTCTACTTAGGCTTTGGAATTTTGAGTATGGGTTTGCTAATTTTTTATTTGCTTTTAAATTATCAAAATCTATTTCACAAATATATGTTGTAAATAGATCTTTACTTTGTTCTACTATCGCATTTGCTCTACCAATATAGCCGATATATTCGCCATTTTGATATACTTTTGCTTGTTCAAATTCGCTTAAAAATCCAATATCGTTTGATTTTTTTAACTCGATTTTACCTAAAATATTTTGAATTAAATTTGCAAAATGGATAAAATTAATTGTATCTGGCTTAGCGCCATTTAAAAGTGTAGGCTCACTTAAAAGCCCACTAAATACAAAGCCAAATTTAGCTCTTTGAATTCCATCTTTGCTAATTACATCGCCAAATTCAAACAATTTAACCGATCTTTTTGAATTTTTAATATTAAAGCTAACTGCATTTAATAGGTGATTAATTAAGGTTGGTTTTAATACGCTTAACTCGCTATTTATAGGATTTAATAGCACTTCAGACGAACAAGCCACACCTAACTCTTTAAGCTCAATTGGATTATCAAATAGATAATGCACACTTTCAAAAAAGCCTAAATTTGCTGCTTTTTGTCTAATGTCGCGTGATAATTTATATCTTTCATACGCATCATTTATGCGATTTTTCTCACTATATTCTAAGGCACGAGCTGGAATATTATCAATTCCAATAATCCTTACAATCTCTTCGCAAATATCATGCGAATTTGCTATATCATGACGATATAGTGGTACTTTTGCATAAATTTGCTCTTTTTCAGAATTTGCACTAATCTCAAAGCCAAGCTTTTTAAGAATTTTAGCAATATCACTACTACTTACTTGCATACCAATCATAGAGCTAATATCAGATGCACTAAAACTAATAGCAATCTGCTCCTTATCTAATTGCACTTGTTGAGTGCCAGAATATGGCGATATACTATTATTTTTAGCCAAAAGATTAAATAATATATTCATAGCATAATTTAAATTTGGCTCAGATCCACGAGTTGATCTATAAGCAAACTCATCTTTTTTCATATCCTTATTATTGCCTAGAACCTCTGAGACCAAATTTGGATCTATGTAACTAGCTTCTATAATGGCAATTTTAGTATTTTCATCTACTCTAGCTTCATCACTTTGACTAATACCAGCAATGCTTAAAATCTTATCATTGCAGCCAACTCCATATGCACCATTGCTTAATTTTTTAATTGTTAAAGATATCTTTTCATCGCTACTATTTGCAAGTTTGCCATGATCATAAGCTCTAAATATAACTCCAGTATAGTGAGTAAGATACTCTAATACACGCTCTAAATTTGTACTCATATCTGAATCTATAATTGCAGCTCTAAGCGCTAGCTTGACCCTTTGTTTAAAACTTTGATTAATCTCAATTGCTCTATAAGCAAAAGCTCCACTAATTTTATCTTCACAATGCACACTAAGCAAACGACCAATTCCAAGCTGTCTATCTTCTTCGCTATTTGGCTTAGCATCTCTCATAGTAATATCAAAAGCAGCTGATAAATCCCTAGCAATACCATAAACGCTTAAGCAATCTCCACGATTTGGCGTTAGTTCAATCTCTATAATATCATCATTTAAAACATCATACTCTTTTAGCTCTTTACCTAAAATTAACTCTCCGATACTATCATCTAATATTATAATTCCATCATTTATCTTAGGTAGGCCAAGCTCTGTTGATGAACATAACATTCCACTGCTTTGTACGCCTCTTAGCTTAGCCTCTTTAATCTCTAAACCATTTGGCATTACAGCACCTACCATAGCTACAGCTACATATATATCTGCAGTTGCATTTTTAGCACCACAAACTATTTGTAAAACCTTATTGCCAACATCTACTTCACAAACATGCAAATGATCGCTATTTTCATGCTTTACACAACTCTTAACATAGCCAACTACAATATTATCAGGTATTGTTATATTAGTAACACTATCTACTTCTAATCCGATTGAATTTAGCTTTGCACAGATCTGCTCTGTACTAAAATTTGAAAGATCTATAATCTCATTTAACCAATTTTTGCTTATTATCATTTAAACTGCTCCAATAGTCTAATATCCCCTTCAAATAAGCTTCTAAGATCAGGAATTCTATGAAGCAACATTGCAAAACGCTCCACGCCAAGTCCAAATGCATATCCACTTACATTTTTATATCCTACTGCTTTAAATACATTTGGATCTACTACGCCACTACCAAGCACTTCTAGCCAGCCAGTTTGCTTACAAACCCTACATCCACATCCGCTACAAAATATACAGCTAATATCAACTTCTGTACTAGGCTCAGTAAATGGGAAGAAGCTAGGGCGGAATCTTACTTTAACATCACCAAACATATATCTTAAAAAATCCTCTAAGATATATTTTAAATTTGCAAAGCTAACTTTTGATTCTTCTTCTACTACTAGACCTTCTACTTGATGAAACATCGGAGTATGAGTGAGATCTAAATCTCTACGAAAAACAGAACCAGGTGCTATCATACGAATTGGTGGTTTTTGATTTAGCATAGTACGAACTTGAACTGGGCTAGTATGAGTTCTAAGAAGTCTAAAATCTTTTAGATAAAATGTATCTTGCATATCTCTTGCTGGGTGATATTTAGGCAAATTCAAAGCCTCAAAATTATGAAAATCATCTTCTATTAATGGACCAGTCTCGATACTAAAATTTTGTGCTACAAAATATTCAATAATCTTATCCATTGTCTCCATCACCGGATGTAACGCACCAGTAGAAAGTGGTTCATTAAATAGTGAAATATCAATAGCTTCACTCTTCATCTTAGCCTTAATATACTCGCTCTCAAGAACAGCTTTTTTCTCATTTAACTTTGCAGTTAAAGTATCTCTTTTAATATTTAAACTTTGTGCATAAGCCTTTTTATTCTCAGGCTCAACATCTTTTAATCTAGTAAATTCAGCCGTAATACTACCCTTTTTACCAAATAGTTCAAGCCGAATTTGTTCCAACTCATCTAAGCTTACAGCTGAGTCGATTTTAGTAATAATATCTTGCAAACTATATTCCTTAACTAAATTTAATCTTTATTGTATCTAAAATTTAATTAAAATAAATTGATACTAATTGCTTAAATTTATAATCACAACTAGGCAAAATTTTACCATTTTAAAAGATTTAATGGCTTTAAAAAAATCAAAAAATTATTCAATTTTATAGAAAATTATATAAAATTATCTGATATAATATAGCTAAATTTAATCTAGGAGTTTAATAATGTCTTGCATTTTTGATAAGATTGTAGCTGGTGAGATACCTTCAAATAAGGTTTTAGAAAATGACAAATTTTTAGCATTTCATGATATAAATCCTAAAGCGCCTGTGCATATCTTAATAATCCCTAAAAAGCACTATGAAAATTTTCAAGAGATGGATCCAGCATTAATGGGTGAGATGACAAAATTTATCCAAGAAGTTGCAATAGCAATTGGCGTGGATAAAACTGGATATCGCTTAGTAACTAATTGTGGTGAAAATAGCGGCCAAGAGGTGATGCATTTACACTTCCATATGTTAGGAGGAACTATGCTAAAATGGACAAACAATCACCAAAATGACCCAAAAAATAGCTTTTAAACTACATAAACACTGGCACTGGAGTATTTTCTAAGAAATGCTTCGTGCTACCACCTAAGAATATCTCTTTTACCCCATTTTCTCCATAGCTACTAGCTATAACCATATCAAATTCGCCTTTTAGTGTATTTTCTAATAAAGCCTCTCCTGGTATATTTGTAGTAGTAACCACCTCAAATGTAGCATTGATATCATGATACTTTAGATATTCAAGTAGTTTTGATTTAGCGTTTAAAGCTGTATCATCATATTTTTTAGTTACTATAATATGAATATTTTTTGCTCTTTTTAAAATATTTATAGAGTTTGTTAAACTTCTTGAGATACTTGTAGTGCCATTCCAGCCAATTAATATATTATCCATACTAAATTTTTTCATCTCATTTGGGATGATAATAGCATTTTTACCACTATTAATTACAGTTGCATCAAATGTAGATGTAGCCTCGCCATGTACCGGACACGCAGATACAACTAAATCGCAAAATTTTGCTTCATACTCATACACACGACTTCTAATACCATTTTGAGTTTCAAAATTTGCACTAGGCACTCCAGCTACATTGCCAATACTTACACCTAGCTCCTTGCAAACACTTTTAAAAATTTCATAATTTTTATTTTTTTGTTCATTTAATTCTGTTGCAAAAGCACCTTTTAAAGACTCAAACATATTGCTTCTACTAATTGTCATATCTAAATTTGATATTAACTCAAGATCTATCTGAGAAGATAAAAAATCTATATGAGCACCAAATTCCTTAGCAATAAGCAAGCCGCCATAAATATGATTTTGTATTTCATCATTATTAACTAATGGACAAAATATTTTTTTGATATTCATAAGTACTCCTTTTAAATTAAATCTAGCGAGATTTTACCAGCTTTTATCTCGCTTACTTTTACTTTAATGCGATCACCTTCTTTAATAGGTGATTTAATTTTTGAGATATGAAGAAGACCATCTACTCCATCTCTTAAAGAGACAAAAGCACCAAAAGTAGCTATCTTTTTAATCTCTCCATCAAATTCCTCTCCAATTTTAAAATTATCTATATTTTTAACCTCTTTTTTACCACCTCTTGTTTTTAAATCTTTTTGTGTAATTTGGATTATATACTCTTTGGCTGCTTCAACCTTGCCTTTTTGCGAACCAGCTACTTTAACCTCGCCCTTTTCTCTATCTAAATCAATGCTTACATCAAATTTCTCAATTATCTCTTTGATAGTTTTTCCAGCTTGGCCGATGATATCAACAATCTTTGATGGATCTACACTAAATAGCTCTAATTTTGGTAAAATATCTTCATTAATTACTATATTATTATTAGCCTCTTGCATAATATTTAAAATATGCTCTCTAGCCTCTTTAGCTTGTAATAAAGCCTCTTTTAAAACCTCATGGCTAATGCCACCAAGTTTTATATCCATTTGTAGTGCTGTAATACCATCTTTGCTACCTGCTACCTTAAAGTCCATATCGCCATCATGATCTTCTAGCCCCATAATATCAGTTAATACAGCATGCTTATCACCTTCAAATACAAGCCCCATAGCCACACCTGCTATTAGCTTACAACTTTGTACTCCAGCGGCTCTAAGTGCTAAAGAGCCACCGCATACACTAGCCATAGAACTTGATCCGTTGCTCTCTAAAATTTCGCTTACTAATCTAATAGAATATGGACTATCTAGATCTATACTTGGGTAGAGTGCTCTTTTGGCTAGATTACCATGACCTAGTTCTCTACGACCTGGAGCCTTAATAGGGCTAGCCTCACCTACGCTAAAGCCTGGAAAATTATAGTTAAACATAAATTTATCTGCTACAGCTGTCTTTTCTGTTAATAACTCACTCATTTGAGCATCATTATCAGTACCTAAAGTTGCTACTACTAAAGCTTGTGTTTGTCCTCTTGTAAATAGACAGCTACCGTGTGCATTTGGTAGTATATTTGTCTCGATACTAATTGGACGAACATCTTTAAGCCCTCTACCATCAGCTCTTTTTGATTCATTTATTATCTGTTCTCTTACAATTTTTTTCTTATATTTACCTAATATATTTAGTATTAAATCCTTATCCCAGCCTTCGCTTATAGCTGTATCGCTAAGGGCAATTTGATTAGCTATTTTAACTAATTCACTTGCTCTTTCACTTTTTGCCATCTGATTTATAGCATTTTTAACTTCAGTTTTATAAAACTCATCTATATATATTGCAATATCGCTATTTTCTATTTCGCTTTTATACTCTAATTGCGCTGGAGTCTTTTTATACTCTTTAAATGCCTCTTCATAAGCGTTAGAACCATTTAATATAGCCTCATTTGCAAATTTAATCGCTTCAAGCATCTTAGATTCATCAAATTCATTCATCGATTGCTTTTGAATAAACTCACTACATAGACCCATATCTACTACTGGATCCATCGCTATCATAGAGGTTATATCATTAGTTAGTGTCGGCAAGCTTCTCATCTCAATCATCAAAAGCTCATCTTTAACCCCAGCTACATATAGATCAAGTGTGGATTTTTTAAGCTCTGAATTACTAGGATTTAACACAAACTCTCCATCAATATGTCCAACCCTAACCCCGCATACTGGACGCTCAACTGGAATATCGCTTAAATACAAAGCTACACTTGCAGCATTTAATCCTACAACTTGTAAATCCACCTCAGGATCAGCACTTAATACCATAACTACTATTTGAGTAGGATAGGCATAGCCTTTTGGAAATAACGGACGAAGACTTCTATCTATTATACGACTAGTAAGAGTTTCAAAATCTCCTGGCTTTGTCTCACGCTTTACATATCCGCCAGGAATTCTACCAGCTGCATATTGCTTTTCTAAATACTGAACAGTCAAAGGCAAAAAATCCTCTTCAACTTGAGTATCTTCTCTTGCTATTGTAGCTAGTACTACGGTATTTTTTACCCTTAAAAGCACTGCTTCACTAGCTTGCTTAGCGACCTTATTTAGATCAAAAATTTGAATTTGATTATTTACTTCTATACTGCACTGCATTTATATCTCCTTTGATTTTTGTATTTTTTGTAGTGGTAAATAGTGCGGACTATCTTCTAAAATAGACATGGCTGATTCTACTGCAACTCTAGAATTGTAATAAAAATCTACATCCACAAAATTGCTTATCTTTTTAGCATAATATAAACTATCAACCAAGGTATTAAAGTATGATAATATATCAGCTGCTATAAGTGGAGTGCCATATATTATAGATTTTACATTTAAATTTATTAACGATTTAATACATACAAGTGCTGTAATACCTGTTTGACATCCTAAATCAACTAATAAAATATTTCTACCTTGAAGATTTTCTAAAAGCTTACCTTTGCGATATTTATAAACATTTTTTAAAATTTTTTCTTCATATTTACGGTGTGCTTCACCATAAATAAAATCTAAGCTTATATCAAAAGCATTAACCAATTCACTGCTATAAACAATCTCCTCAGTCTCACTAACTATAGCAATTTCACACTCAGGATTATTTGGCGCATAAAGCCTCTCGCTAAAGAGCAACTCATAGCTAAGATCAAGACTACTAGCTACTTCATTGGCTAAAACCACACTATCTAAAGATGAGCATACTACGACAAAATCACCATCTATTAGCTCTTTTTGAGGTAAAGCCTCTAGTAGCTTGCTAGCAGCATCTAATTCGTCTTGAAATTTAAGATCATTTGGATTTATCAATTTAGTGCCTCTTTTTCTTGTTCTATAGAAAAGTCATACCCAACTTCACCTAGTGGATAGAAGCTAAAGTATAAATATACCCCTTGGCTTTTTTTTGACTCTAAGCCTGCACTTGTATTTTTAGGCTCAATATCTTCTTTATAAATTAAACTATAATCCCAACATTTTCTTTTATAGTGGATTCCACTTTGCCACATTTTGGTATAATCTTTTTTTAAATCATAATCTATTCCAGCAAAAAGCTCATAATTAAATGGCAATTTAAGAGTTACATCACTGCTTAAATAGTTCTCTTGATCATATGCATCGCCATCACGGTAGTTTTTATCATATGTATGCCATAATCTTAGACCAATTTTATTACCGTTATATAAGGCACCGGTTTGAATTTTTGAAAGATCATGATCTATATAAGAGTACTCTATCTTATTAGCAAAATCAAAATTACCATAATATAAATTTAGCCTATTTTCCAAGCTCTCCATATCATCATTATCAAAATCATAACTTTGTTTGATGCTATGCCTTAATATCTTTTGCCCATGTGAGTTATAAAAAAATTGCGAACCTTCAAATCCTAATCTTTCAGTTGTATATATATTAGACGCTCTATCTATAAAATTATCTTCAAATAGCGCTAAATTACTAGGGTTATAATTTACTCCATCTTTGATTAAATAGTATTTTAAGAGTTTTTCATTGATATCGCCATTATTGTATCCTGGCTTAATATAATCAAATTTAAAATTTAAAGTATGATAAAAATTACTAAATGCTCTAGCCATATCATTTTCTAATAAAATTCTATGATAGTGATTGATAAGATCATCATAATTGTTGTCATAAAAACCACTGCCATCATAATATTTAGCATTATTATAATCAACATGTGATGCGTATAAATTTTCACTAATATATAAATTTACATAATCATCAAATAATCCAAACTGCAATCCAAGAGGAATATCTATCTCATATTGATTTGCACTAGCTCCAATCTCTCTAGTGTAGTTATGGTATTTAAAATCAAATGAATAGGTCAAATTTGGCACTATAAATGTATTAAAAAAGCTATGATATTGAATCTTTGGTATCTCTTGCAAGGTATCGTCATTGCCATATCTAGTACCGATTTTAGCAGTATCTATATAGTATTTAGCATATAAACCAAGATAGTGATTATCAGTTGTGATAAAATAATTTAGTTTTGATTGAACCAATGAATCGTGATTGCCTTCATCTCTACCACGCAAATTTAAATAATCAATATCATTTAAATTTACAAACTCAAGCCATAAGCCCTCTTTAAAATCACCATCTATCAAATAGCTAACAAGTCTATCTCTATCATATCCTAACTCTATGCCACTATGTTGCTTATTTTTAAGATTCTCTTTTTGCTTATATTTACTTCTTTCTTCAAATATACCGCCACGAATATATCCATTAGAATATGGCGAATCAGCAAATCTAAATGTAGAGTATAATCCAAGACCTCTATTAGTGCGAATTTGCGGATCAAATTCCAAATCCCATTCATTATACTCAGCAATATAAATTGGCTGTAAATATACTAGTCCTTCATCGCCATTATATGATAATTGTGGAGTTAAAAGTCCAGTTCTTCTAGTCTTATCGGTACTAAAACCAAAATATGGTAGATACATCACAGGGGTGTTTTTAACATAAAATACAGGATTGTAAAGATGCAAAAATTTGCTTTGTTTATTTAATTCACCGCTACTAAATCCTATATGCCAATCTGGATCGCTAACATTACAGCTTGATACAATAGAGTTAGTTACGCTTATCTTTTCATCGCTATTACAACTCTCATCGCTTTGGAGCCAGATCTCTTTTTTCTTATCCATTACAAAGCTATTTGTAAAGCTCATCTCATTAGTAGCTAAATCTATTTTGGCATACTCTGAGCGACTTGTCTCATACTGACCACGCATTAAGCTAACATTGCCAAATAGCTCTATAATATTACTTTTTTGGTCATATTTTGCACTATCTGCACTAGCTAAGTAGTTTTGAGAATAGAGCAATACATTGCCTTTAGCAGTTATAATATCACCATTTTTTTGCACATCGCTAGCTAAGAATTCGACATTTTCTATATTGCCAAAAAGCTCACTACACAAAAGCCCAGCAAATGCTAGTAATCTAATACGCATTACAAACTACAGTCTTGGCTAGTTTATCTTGCCAGGTTTGACGCTGTTGATTTCCAAGCGCCCACAAAAACCCAATGTAAAATAAAGACTCGCTCAAAAGTCTCACACACGCCCTAAGAAAACTACTACTAAGGCTTGGTCTAGAGAGCATTACTGTATCTATGCAGACAATTTTGCATAACATCTTACCAGGCGTAGCAGCATAATACCATATAAAAAATGTATGATAGGCAACCTTCATCACTGTAATCTGCCAAAATAAATTCGATATAGCAGATAATACAGCTTCAACTCCAACCTCACTGGCACTAGAAATAAAATCCCAATAAATCAACATAAACAGTACAGATATAATAATATCATCAATAGCATATGCTAATACGCGCCTATTTATACTAGCTATAGTGATATTTTCTCTATATAGTTTTTCTTCTAAGCTCTCTCTCATTAAAGCGCCTGATATCCGATATCATCACGGTATTGCATACCATCAAATTGAATATTTTTAGTCAGTTCATAGGCTCTATCTCTAGCCTCTTTTACACTTGCTCCACTACCTACAGCTACTAATACTCTACCACCTGTTGCATATAATTCACCATCAATTAAAGATACTCCAGCATATGCTATATGTGAGTTTTGTGGTATATTTTCTACGCTTATTTTTGCAGCTGGACTACTTTTATATGGATAATCTTTACTAGCCAACACCACTCCTACAGCATACTCATTTTTAAGCTCAAATTTGCTTAGCTTTCCAAGAGCAGCACTATGTAAAATCTCTCCTAATTCACCACTAATAAGAGGCATTAAAACCTCGCACTCAGGATCACCAAATCTTACATTAAATTCTAAAACATAAGGAGTTTCATTTACTATCATTAATCCTACAAATAAAACACCGCAAAATGGAGCATTTTCATTTTGCATTCCTTTAAGAGTTGGTTCTACTATCTCTTTTTCTACTCTTTTAATTAGCTCATTATTTGCTAATGGACTTGGAGCATAAGCACCCATTCCACCGGTGTTTGGCCCTTCATCATTACTTAAAAGTCTTTTGTGATCTTGTGCTACTGGTAAAGAGACAAAGCTACTACCATCACATATAGCAAAGAAGCTAAGCTCAAAGCCATCTAAAAACTCCTCAACTACAATTCTCTCACCAGCCTCGCCAAAACTCTGCCCACTTAGCATATCTCTTGCAGCACTCTTAGCCTCATCTTTGCTTTTAGCTATTATTACGCCTTTGCCAGCACATAAACCATCAGCTTTTACTACTACTATATCACCTAAAGTATCTATAAATTTTGCTGCTTCTTCATAATTATTTGTATTTATAAATCTTGCTGTTCTTATATTATTTTTATCTAAGAATTCCTTCATATAGGCTTTTGAGCTTTCCAATCTTGCAGCAGCACGAGATGGGCCAAAAATATTTAGATTATTAGCTTTAAATATATCAACTACTCCATCACTTAGAGCATTTTCAGGTCCTACTATAGTAAGTTCTATTTTATTTTCAATTGCAAATTTAGCTAATTCATTAAAATCTTTAATATCCACATTTTGACCCAAATTCGCAGTCGCTCCATTGCCAGGCGCAAAAAACAGATTGTGTTTTGTGCTATCTTGAGTCAATCTTAATCCTATAGCATACTCTCTACCGCCACTTCCGATAACTAAAATATTCATATAATTCCTATAAATTTAAAATACCCAGATGGTCGGTGCATAGTAGAATCGGCCCTAATATAAAGCCAATCTTGCAAATAGGCAACAGCTTTAGGTCGCAGCTTCTAAGCCCATAAGCTTCAAACAAAGTCGCGTCACACCACTCTGCACATCTTCGCTAATACTAATTTGTTGGACCTTCATAAAAATGCTATCGAGTCATCCAGGCAGATAAATTATATACAAATTTGACTTAAAATTTAGCATTATAATTGATATTTAAATTAATTTTTTTCAAATTCAGCTCTAAATTGCTATAATCTTGCTCATAATTTTAAATCAAAGGCAAAATTAATGTATCAAATAAGACTAGCTACAAAAGATGATATAGATGATATAATTACTCTAGTAAAAGAGCTTGCTAGCTACGAAAAGATGAGCGATAAAGTTACATTTAGCAATGAACAATTTAGCACCTCAATATTTAAAAATAATTATGCTAAAATCTTAGTTTGTGAATATAAAAATGATATTATAGGTTATGCCATATATTTTTATACATTTTCAAGCTTTTTAGGTCGTGGCGGGATATATCTTGAAGATCTTTATGTAAAATCTGAATTTCGCAATCAAGGAATTGGTAAGAAATTTCTAGCTACACTTGCTCAAATTTGCATAGATGAAAATTTAGGCAGATTAGAGTGGGAGTGTCTGACATGGAATGAGCCAAGTTTGGCATTTTATTATAAATTAGGCGCAAAAAATAGAGATGAGTTTTTTCATCTTAGAGTTGATGGTAAAGAGCTTGAGAATTTAGCAAATTTATTAAAGATTAAATAGCTTTTTGGTAATATAATGGATAAAAATTGTAGTATTTATGAGCTTGAAATGCTTCGTGCGATGGGGTTTAGATTCATTGGAAATGATCAACTCACAAAAGCTAAGCGTATTGAGTTTGACTCGCTAAATTCGCTAAATTCGCAGATAAAAAGCTGCAATCTTTGCCAGTTGTGCAAAAGTAGAAACAAAGCAGTAGTAGGCAGCGGCGATCTTGATAATGGGATTGTTTTTATCTTTGAGAGTCCGGATATTAAAAGCGATCAAAGTGGAGTATGCACCCAGACTGCTTCACTAGCAAAATATCTACAAATGGCTGATATTGATAGTAGTAAGCTCTATTTTACTTACATTTTAAAATGTATCAATAAAACAACCGATCCAAGATATATAGAGATTTGTTCAAAATTTTTTGAGCTAGAACTTAGGATTATATCGCCTAAATTTATAGTAAGTTTTGGAGAAAATTGCTTTAATTATTTAGCCAAAAGTAGCTCATTTGATAGCCATAGAGGTGGAATATACAGACTTAAAAACTCACTATATCTACCTACTTTTGATAGTAATTGGATTGACAAAAATCCTAGCAAAGCTAGTGAATTTATAACGGATTTAAAAAAAATTAAAGGATATATATGAAAAATTTGATTATAGCTTTTTTTATAACTTGTATGATTTTTATTCAAGTAAATGCACAAAATAGATGTGATAAAGCTTGTTTAAAAGAGTTATCTAATGGAGTAGATTTTATTCAATTTATATATAATCCGCTCACAATTAAAGAACCGATTAAAAGCTATTATGCAGATATCAAAAAACTTTTAATTATTCCTGAAATAGAGATTGGTCGCAAAGATATTAAAATTGCTTTAATAATCCCACAAAATGTAATAAAAAGCTACTCTGTAGTAGTAAGTGATTCAGTTTTTGCTTATATTTTCAAGCGTGATATTGGCTCGCATATTGAGATATTTTATAGTGGTGATGAGAGCAAAGATAGCCTAAACTCAGCCATACAAAGGGCAAAAAGTGCTGGATTTGAGCATTTTATAGCCCCAATTACTACAAATGGTTTATCTGTTATAAATAGTAGTGATTATGATGATTTAATATTTTATATCCCTACTATAAATATTAAAACAGTTCAAAATCCAAATCCGAATTTATTTTTTGGTGGGATTGATTATGAAGCACAAATTCAAAAGCTATTAACAAAAGCTAACCATAAAATAACCGCATTTGGCGATGGTAGTAGAGTCTCAGATATGCTAAATAATCTAGTTGCTAATAACACAAATGAACCATATATTAAGAATATAGAAGGTAGTGATATAAAGCTAAATTTCTTAAAAAATAATTATAAGGTTAAAAATAGCTCTATATTTTTAAATACTCCATTAATTAAAAGCGCACTACTTAGTTCGCAATTTAGAGTATTTGAGCTTACACCTCACATACTACTCTCAACTCAGCTTAACTATAATAGCGCTTTAATCAGCCTTACTCAAAGTGGTGATCGTAAAAATATGTATATTGCTAACTCCATAATGACTCCTGATAGTCAGCTAGAGACACTTAGTGCAATTTTGGGCGAAAAGCTTGATTATGATTGGGTAGCTTACTCTACAATGATTGGAATGGATTTTATATATCTAAACTACATAAACAAAAGCGCAAAAGCTATCTTTAAAGAAGAGATGCAAAATAATCAAATACAATACAATATAAATATTATGCGTACTGGAAATTATGGATTTTATTTTGATGAGTAGTAATAGGTAAATCCTATTACTTAGTTTTAATATTCATTTAACTGGCCAAAAACTCTAGCAAATTCTGGCTCAAGTCTAGAGAGCTTTCCATCGCTAATAAATCCTACTACAACCTTCGCACGAAATATCAATTCACGCTCGCACTCTCCTTTAATGTTTGCTACTTTATATATATCTTGAGCCAGGGTCAAACTTACACCACCAACCTTGACAAGCTTGGTTTGAACATCTAATATATCACCTAAAACAGCAGGTTTTAAATAGTGCGCTTCAAGCTTTGTAACTACAAAATGGCGGCTATCATTAAATTCAATTCCAGAAGCAAATACTATCTCGCTTCTAGCACGCTCACAAAATTTAATATAATTGCTATGATATACTATCCCGCCACTATCTGTATCTTCATAATAAATTCTAACCCTTAATCCCATTAACTCTCCTTACGCACCCTAATAAAAAATAATACCACTTGAGCCAACATCATTGCTTTCATCACAAATTCACTAGCTTTATGCATACTAGCAAATTCAGCCGTAGCAGTCGCTTCAGCTCCTATTTTTTGTGCATCAAGAATATATGGAGTAAAGTAAAACACAAATGCCATAGCCAAAAGAGTTATAATAAGTGCCAAGAAAAATGCACTAATTTTATAATTAAAACTCTCGCTATTTTTTAAATTAACAATCTCAAAAAGAAAAATTAGCGATGAGATAAATATCAACATCACATTATATTTTAAAAATACCTGTGTCATTAATTGACCGCTTTGATAGTGACTCAAAACTCCTTCGCCAATATATTGCGATGGATAAAATATCACAGGTGCCATAAATATCCCAATAGCAAGTTCAGCACCAATACAAATACCAAGCAAAAGCAGATAAAAACTTCTAAATTTAACCATTATTTTCCTTTATTATAAGCTACAAATCCACGATCTAATCCAGCTAGATCAGTATAAAACTCACTTTGAAAATCAAGCTTATCAAGATAATTTTTCATAGATTCTCTTTGATCATAACCCATTTCACAAATTAGATATTTAGCTCTAGATTTTGCTAGATTAATAATATCTTTTAATATCTCATCACCAATTTGACCGCCTATTAATGCTGTTTTTGGCTCACTCAAAACCCATTTATCCAGCAGATAATTGGCTGCTATATATGGTGGATTAGAGATAATAATATCAAAATCACCATTAACTTTATCAAGATAATTTGACTCTATTAGCTCTATATCGACTTGAAATTTATCTTTATTAATCTTAGCATACTTAAGTGCATCTGAACTAATATCAGTAGCAATTATTTTAGCATTTTTAAGCTCTAAAGCTAAAGATATACTAATAATTCCACTCCCAACGCCAATCTCAGCAATCCTTGGCGAATTAAATTTACTAGCTATCTCTAAAGCTTTTTCTACTAAAATCTCAGTCTCAAATCTTGGGATTAAAACTCCCTGCCCTACCTCAAAATCTCTTCCCATAAACTCACAACAACCAAAAATATACTCTAATGGCTCTCCATTTTTATATCTATCTAAAAGCGTTATAAATTCATCTTTTTTGGCAAGTTCATCATTTAGATGTAAAAATATCCACTCCTTGCTTTTTTTTAAATGAAATTCCATTAGCAAGTAAGCAAAACGATTACCAAATTTCTTAGCTAAACTCAACCCATCACAAATTCTCAAGACGCTTTAGCCTCTCAAATAGAGTTGGATGTGAATGATATACAAAACTATAAAATGGATGCGAAAGAGGAAAAGATTTATTTTCTTTACCAAGTTTTTTAAGAGCTGATATCATATACTCTTTATTAGTTTTATTAGCACCAAATTCATCAGCACCAAATTCATGAGATCTAGAAAATGTCGATATCAAAGGCTCTACAACTACCATAAAAAGCGAAGAGTAAAGCAAGAAAAAGACAAATAATCCACCACCGCTTTGTTCCAATCCAAGCGCAGTATAGGCACTAACTGGAATATTGCCAAAAATTGCAAAAAAACCAAATAAAACTACACTCATTAAAACTATATTCTTAACTATATCTTTATGCTTAAAATGACCAAGTTCATGGCCAAGAACTGCTATAATCTCATTTTTATCTAGCTTATTTATCAATGTATCAAATAATACTACCCTCTTAGTCGCTCCAAGACCACCAAAATAAGCATTTAATCTATTATCTCTTTTGCTAGCATCCATACTATATATACCACTACTTTTAAATCCGCATGAGTTTAATAGATCATTTATGGCTAAATTTAACTCATCATTTTGCAGTGGAGTAATCTTATTAAATATTGGAGCAATAATTGTCGGATATATCAAATTTACTAGCAAAATTAATCCAAAACTAATCGCAAAAGCCCATATCCACCAGCTCTGTCCTAAAAACTCATAGCAATTTAATAAAATCCATGAAACTCCAAACCCAAATACAAAAATCATTATTATAGTTTTAATAAAATCCATAGCAAAAAGCCCAACTGTGCTATTGCAAAAGCCAAATTTCTTATCCATTACAAATTTACTATATATCTCAAAAGGTAGGTTAATTACTACCCCAATGACTAAAAATAAAGCCACAAGCAAAGCATCTCTTACTACAACTATCTCTATACCGCTAAGACTAGAAGCCAAAGCACTAGCGCCCCATACGCTCCATATAGCTACAGTAATAAATAGAAAAATATTATGAATTATCTCAAATTTTTGCTTTTGTATTGCTACGATTGCGGCATTATGAAATTCTGCTTCAGGCAATACTACTGGTTCTTTACATCTTTTAATGTAATTTATCTGTAAGATACTCAAAACCACTCTATAAATTGTAAATAAAGCATACAAAGTAATTAAAATTTCAAGCATAAAAAAACTCACTTTAAAAAATTATCATAAAAACTACTAATAAATACAACTAAGATTATAAATGGAATTACAAATTTAACATAATAAAACCACATATTTACAATAGTTTTTGAACTTTTTGTTCCATACATTATTTCAGCTTTAGCCTCATCTTTTAGCACCCAACCAACAAAAAGCGCACAAAATAGCGAAGTTAGCACAAAAAATATAGTAGCACTAATAGCATCATAAGCATCAAATATATTTTTACCAAAAATTGTAATATCTGATAGTATATTTGTCGCCATCAAAGAAGGGATATTGCCAACTACAAAAATCACGCTAAGTACTAACACAATAGCATTATGGCGTTTAATTTTAAATTTCTCTTCTAAAACAGTAATAATAACCTCATAAATTGGTAACGAAGTAGTAAGTGCTGCAATCATAAGTAGCCCAAAAAACGCAATAGCCATAATCTGACCAGCAAACATATTAGAAAATACTATTGGTAAGCTCTTAAATACCAAACTTGGTCCACTATCAGGAGAAATTCCAAAAGTAAATAAAGATGGAAATATCATAAATCCAGCTACTACGGCAATTACGGTATTTACAATCCCAGTAATTACTGAGGTTTTTATAAGATCCTCATCCTTTCTTAAAAAGCTAGAAAGTGTAATCATAACCCCAAATCCAAGCGATAATGCAAAGAAAACTTGACCTAAAACATCGATAAATAGCTTCATAGTTATTTTACTAAAATCAGGCGTAAGATAGAATTTAATACCTTCAATAGCTCCATCAAGCGTGATATTTCTAGCAACCATAGCTAGCATTAATATAAATAGTAATGGCATTAGATATTTAGCGGCCTTTTCTATTCCATCTACTGCACCTTTTACTAATATAATATAATTAATAAGCACAAAAATAGCTGTCATAATAGCAATAGCAAGTGGCGAATTAATAATATTTGTCTCATAAAACTCAGCTGTTACAGCAGCACTAATTGGCTGTGAAATATCAAATCCACCAACAATAATATTATATATATAATCTAACACCCAACCGCCAATTACCATATAATACGCCATAATACCAAAGGCACCACAAATCCCCATCCATCCGACAATTTTCCACAATGGATTTACTTTTTTACCATTTGCGTAACCACCAAATGCATCTACTGAGTTGATATGTAGTCTTCTGCCTATGGCATTTTCAGCCAAAATCATTGGAATACCAATAACAATCATCGCTATACAAAATATAAGAACATAAGCACCACCGCCATTTTGGCCTACTAAATATGGAAAACGCCAAGTAGCACCAAAACCAATAGTAGCACCAGCTACAGCCAAAATATATGTAAGTCTAGAACTCCATGTTTGTCTATTTACAATCATTATTTTTCCTTAATTTTGTGAGAGCTCAAGTACTTCAAAATATTCACTCTCAAGTGAATTTAGCTCGCCTTTTTTCTCTTCAAGCTCTTCAAATAGAGTCTGAAGGCCAATTTTTTGATAAATTTCTGGAGTTGAAAGAGCATGATTTAATTCACTTATTCTACTCTCTAAAGCTTCTATTAGCGCTGGGTGATTTTGTAGAATTTGATTTTGCTTGTAGGTTAGTTTGACTTTAGATGTTTTTTGTTTCTCTTTAGTTTCTATGCTTTGACCTAGCTCTGATTCTATATCGCTTAGCTGATTTAGCTCCTCTTCTATATCTAAGTATTCGCTATACTCCATATAAATTTGCTCGATTTTGCCATTTTCATACGCCCAAAGCTTATTAGTAATCTTATCTATAAAATACCTATCATGGCTTACTATTAATATCGCTCCTTCAAAGCTAAGCAGATACTCCTCTAATATATTAATAGTAGCTATATCAAGATCATTTGTTGGTTCATCTAAAATTAAACAATCATATTCTTTAGTAAAAAGAAGGGCTAAAGCTAGGCGATTTTTTTCTCCGCCACTTAGTACGCCCACAGGTTTGTCTAAAAACTCCTTTGGAAATAAGAAATTTTTAAGATATCCGTACACATGATAATTTCTTCCACGAACCATTATATGATCGCCGCCATTTGGACAAAATAGTTCAATTAAAGACTTATCATCGCTAATACTCTTTCTGCTTTGATCAAAATATCCAATTTTAATCTCACCACGATTTATCACACCGCTATCAGCTTCTAATTCACCTAGCAAAATCTTTAGCATAGTAGATTTACCGCTACCATTTCTACCTACTATTCCTATGCGCTCACCCTGTAAAACCCTAGCGTTAAAATCGCTAAAAAGTACCTTATTATCTATAGTTTTAGATAAATTTTTACACTCAAATAGCATCTTTTTGCGATTTTGATTTAATCCACCACCATTAAAACTCTTACTAGCTCTTTCTAGCTCTAGTTTAACTCTTCTAATTAATCCTGGATTTTTCTTAGCCTCCTCACGCATCGCTAAGATTCTTTGTTTTCTACCTTCATTGCGTTTTAGCCTTGCTTTTACACCGCGTCTTAACCACTCTTCTTCGCTTTTTAAATTTTTTATTAGCGTCTCGTGAGATTTAGCTAAGCTTCTTAGAATTTCCTCTTTTTTGGTTAGATAATTAGCATATCCTCCATCAAAACTTCTTAATGCTCCATCTTCAATCTCAACTGAACGAGTAGCAAGCCTATCGATAAAATATCTATCGTGACTAATAAATACAATTGTTTGATTAGAGGCTAATAATAGCTCTTCAAGGAATCTTACCATATATACATCAAGGTGATTGGTCGGCTCATCAAGTAAAAGTACATCTGGTTTTTTTAATATTAAAGCACCAAGTGCTACTCTGCGTATCTCTCCGCCGCTTAAGCTATTTACAAGTCTATTTTCATACTCTCTAAGGCCAAAACTATCTAAAATTCTCTCAATTTTATTCTCTATATTCCAACCATCTTTAGACTCAATAAACTTAACAAGCTCATCTTGACGATGAAGTAATTCAGGATTATCATGCTCATTGCTTATTTTAGCTAAAACTTTCTCATACTCATCTCTAGCATCAAATATCTCTTTTAATTCATAATTTAATGCATCTTTTACGCTTAAATTATCATTAAATTTAGGTGATTGAGCTAACATCTCTATGCTTATTGAGTTTTGCCTTATCACTCTACCGCTATCAATCTCGCACTCTCCACGCAAGATCTTCATTAATGTACTCTTACCGCCACCATTTTTACCTATTATGGCGATTCTTTCTTTTTCATTTACATTAAAATTTGTCTCATTTAAAATAATTTTATCGCCAAATTTTTTACTAACTTCTATAAGATCAATAAGAGCCATATCAATTCCTATATGTTAAGATCTTTGCGTCTAAGCATAAACCATATACTACAACCAACAGCTATAAAGCCAAGAACCACCATATAATACGCCAAATACATAGGGTCAAATTTAAATACCATAGCAGTAGCAAATGGAGTAGTAACACCACCGGCTATAGCATAAGCAATATTATAAGCAAATGAAATCCCACTAAATCTAAGTTTATTAGGAAATATTGCAATCATTAAAAATGGCGCTCCACATGGGCCAACACAGGCTAATAAACCACTAAGTAAATAAAGCCCTAGCACCATCTCAAAACTCGCCCCACTATAAAGCGCATCAAAATAGGCATAAACACTAATTGAAAATAATAAAGCCAATACTAAAGTAGTTTTAGCAATACCATATTTATCACTTAATCTACCATAAATAAAACAACCAAAACATAAAAGAACTATAGCGCCCATCTGCATATATATAGTTGTAAGACGTCCTAACTCAACTCCATCAGCGTTAAATGCCTTAGGCATAAAATTTGGCATTAAAAGTATAAGAACAACAATACATCCAGTTAAAACCCAGGTGATAAGCATAGATGCGATACTATCAATTTTATGAAATTTAAATACAGATTTTAAAGGAATTTTATCAAGTTCATTTCTCTCTTGCATCTCTTTAAATACCGGGGTTTCACTTAAATATCTTCTAAGATATATAGATATAATCCCAAAAACACCACCTAAAATAAATGGTAATCTCCACATTCCATCTCTAATCTCATTATCACTCCAAATATCTTTAACAATCATAGTAACAAAACTACCAAGCAAGATACCAGCTACAACTGCGGCTGTAAGGACGCTTACGCTAGTATATAGCTTTCCACGAGGTGCATGCTCACTAACAAACACCCACGCTCCAGGAAGCTCTCCGCCAATTGCAATACCTTGTAAAATTCTAATAATAACTAAAATAATTGGTGCTAAATATCCAATACTTTCAAATGTTGGCATAATACCTAATAAAAATGTAGGAATAACCATAAGCAAAATAGAGAGCATAAACATATTTTTACGGCCATTTTTATCTCCAAAATGAGCCATAATAATCCCGCCAAGTGGCCTAGCTAAATATCCAGCAGCAAAGGTACCATATGTATTAAAAATAGCCCAAAATGGATCTAAATCAGTCGGAAAAAATAGTAATGATATATAAGAAGCAAAAAATACAAAGATAATAAAATCATAAAACTCAAGCATTCCACCAAGAGATGAAAGCCCCAAAATTCTAATGTCTGATCTACTAAATGATCTAGCCATCTTATTCCTTATTTAAAAAATTAAATCTAGTATTATACAAAAACATTGCTAAAATAGAGTTTAATAATAAAATCAAATACTATTTGTTTAAAAAATATTTAAATTTAAAACTTAAATTTGAATATTTTTTAATAAATATAGCAATAATTTAGATAAAATCTTGAAATTTAATCTTAAGGAATTAGCTTGATAGAGTATAAGGGTTTTAAAATAGAATATAGTAAAAAACGGGTAAAATATCTACGCTTAAAGATTACTAAAGCTGGTGATATTAAACTAGTAGCTCCACTCAATGCAAGTAAATTTCAAATAGAAAGCTTTATCTCATCTCATACTAAATGGATAGAAAAAACCCTATCAAAAATTCCAAAAACAGACCCAAACTCCATAAAATTTCTAGGTAAAAGCTATCAAATTCAAATTTCACCAGATTTTAAAATTATTGATAATCAAATATTTACACCAGATATTCAAACTTTTACAAACTACGCAAATAGCATATTAAAAGATCTAATAAACCAGTATATAAATATATATAATCCTAAAATAAATAGACCTATAAATGCCATAAGAATCAAAAAGATGAACACAAGGTGGGGGAGCTGCAATAGCAAAAAAGGCTATTTAAACTTTAGCACAAATTTAATTCAAAAAGATATCAAATTTATCGAATATGTAGTCCTTCATGAACTAGCGCACCTTATCTACCCACACCACCAAAAGGAGTTTTATGATTTTATCTTCTCTTTAATGCCTGATTTTAAATCCAGACTTAATCTATAAATCTCTTTGTTATATCGCCATAGGCTTCAATTCTTCTATCACGCAAAAATGGCCACCATCGACGAACTTGCTCGCATTTTTGCATATCTATATCTACTATTTGAACAATCTCATCGGTTGAATTTGATCTAAACAGCTCTACGCCTTGTGCATCAAAAACAAAGCTATTGCCCCAAAATCTAATCCCGCCACCACTCTCATCGCTCTCAAAACCTACACGATTAACTGCAATCACTGGTAAGCTATTGGCTACAGCATGACCTCTTTGGACTGCTACCCAAGCCTCTAATTGAGCTGATTTTGTCGCTTCATCATCAGAGTCAAACCAGCCAATTGCCGTTGGATATATAAGCATTTTAGCTCCATTTAATGCCATCAATCTAGCAGCTTCAGGATACCACTGATCCCAACAAACCAAAACCCCAATTCTACCAAGACTAGTATCAATTGGCTTAAATCCTAAATCCCCAGGCGTAAAATAGAATTTTTCATAAAAATTTGGATCATCTGGGATATGCATTTTTCTATATATTCCAGCCTCTCTTCCATCAGTATCAAATACAACAGCAGTATTATGATACAGCCCCTCAGTTCGCTTCTCAAATAGCGAAGTTACTAGCACTATATTGCACTCTTTAGCCACGCTACTCCAATATTTTTTATCCTCTTTATAATTAATAGCTAAATCAAATTTATCCACATTTTCATCTTGACAAAAATATGCTCCTTGATGAAATTCTTGAAGCACTACAAGCTGCGCTCCACTGCTAGCAGCTTCTTTTATCATTTGAGTAGTGCGTTTAATCGTGCTATCTTTATCCCCATAATATTTATGCGCTATTAATGCTACTTTCATTATATATTCCTTTTATATCTATTTTGACTAGAGCAGTGAAGGCTACCATTTTGTCTAATAAACACTCTACTATCTACGCCTATTATATCTTTATTAGGCAAGGCACTTTTAAGAGCATTTATAGCATACTCATCAGCCTCTTTATCTCCATATGTAGGCACTATGATGGCACCATTTATAAAGATAAAATTACAATATGTAGCGCCAAGTCTTTTGCCTTCATAAATTACAGGTTTTGGCAATGGTAGAGCTACAAGATTAAACCCAGCTGCTTCAAGCTCTTGCTTCATTAAATTTAACTCTTCATAATGCTCATCACTCTTATCATCACAAGCTGCATAAGCTACTGTATTTTTATCAATAAATCTAGCTAGAGTATCTACATGACTATCAGTATCATCGCCTTTTATAAATCCATGATTTAACCAAACTATCTTATTTAAACCAAATAGATCTTTTAGCTTTATCTCAAGCTCATCCTTACTAAGTCTATTTCTATTATCATTTAGCAAACACTCAGTAGTTGTAAGCATCACTCCATCGCCATTAAAATCGATACTACCACCTTCTAAAATCAGATCAATCTCTTCTAATTTAGTTCCAAAATGCTCAAATAATTTTTTATTTACTACATCATCTTTGCTACTGCTAAATTTACCGCCCCAAGCGTTAAATTTAAAATCATAGCTAATAATCTCATCGCCACGCCTAACATCAATAGCACCATAATCTCTAATCCAAGTATCATCAGTATCAATTTGCAAAAACTCGCAATTATCAAATTTTTTAAATCTATCAAAATAGCTTAAATTTGGCGCTATTAATAGCACTTTTTGATATTTGCTAACTGCTCTTACTAACTCTTCATAACTATCTAAAATTTCATCTAAATACTCAGCCCAGTCGCTATTAATATGCGGAATACTAAGCATCAAAAGCTCTTGATCTTCCCACTCTCCAAAGGCTCTAATTTTATCTGAATTTAACATGATAATTCCCTTAATTAAATCATTGAGTATAACAAAAAAGATTTTAAAGTCCAATAAACTATAATTCAATTTGCTTAATTTATGATATTATCTAACCTACATTATAGAAATTTAAAGATATAAATATTAAATAATTTAAATGAGAAATTAAAAATCAGCAAAAGCCCTTAAAAAGGGCTTTTATAATAAATATTAATCAGCTATATTAACGCTTTAACTGATTTACAGTTTGGAGCATCTCATCACTTGTTGTAATTGCTTTAGAATTTGCCTCATATGCTCTTTGGCCTGTGATTAGATCTGTCATCTCTTCAACAAGCTGAACATTACTCATCTCTACAAACCCTTGCTTAATCTGACCAAATCCATCCTCTCCACCATTACCAATATTTGGCGCACCGCTTGCTGCTGTTTCTAAAAAGTTATTATCTCCCATAGCATGAAGTCCAGCTGGATTTATAAAGCTTGCCAGCTCTATTTGTCCTATTTGCGTCATCTCTTCATTGCCTGGTTGAAGTACAGATATAGTTCCATCAATCCCGACAGATATCTCAATTGCATCAGCTGGAATAGTCATCTCTGGCAAAAGTCTATATCCATCACTATTTACTATATTTCCATCACCATCAAGTTTAAATGAGCCATTTCTTGTATATGCTGTTGTTCCATCTGGTAGTTGAACTTGGAAAAATCCATTTCCAGCAATAGTCATATCTAGATTATTTCCAGTCTCTTTAAAGTAACCTTGATTAAACATCTTAGTAATAGCAGTCGGTCTAACGCCAAGACCTACTTCCATACCTGTAGGGCTCATTGTAGTAGCACTTGTAGGCGTACCAGCGTATTGCATTGTTTGATACATTAAATCTGCAAATTCAGCTCTATTTTTCTTATATCCTATTGTATTAACATTTGATATATTGTGCGAAGTTGTATCTATTTGTGTTTGTTGTGCTATCATACCTGTAGCTGCTGTATATAGTGATCTTATCATTATCTTATCCTTTAATTAGCTCTCATTGAAGCTAGTTTATTTATAGCGTCTTGGTTAAGATCGCTCATATGTGTTGTCATTACTTTTTGATACATATCTACCATTCGTTGAGTCTCTATCAAGCTTACCATCTCTTTGACTGGATTGACATTTGATATCTGTGCGTATCCTTGAGAGATTGAGCCGCTTGTAGCATTATCTATAACATCATCCATATTATCAATTTTATAAAGATTATCTCCCTCTTTTTGCAACTCTCTAAGCTCTCTAGGTTGAGCAACATATAGCCTACCTACTGGAACTTGGTTTGAGTATATATTGCCATTACTATCAATAGTCATTGGAGCATCTTGTGGGATTACTATGCCTCTAGTTAATGGCGGCTGAGCTTCATAATTTGCAGGCAAAACTCTATAACCCTCTTTAGTTACCAAATAACCCTCATTATCTAAATTTAAAGAGCCATTTTTAGTCAGTCGCACACCAGCTGGAGTATCTACTACTAAAAATATATCGTTTTTGCCAATAGCTACATCTAAAGGATTATTGGTATGCTTTAAGCCTCCTACTCCAAAATCGGTATAAACTTCATTGATATGAGGAACCCTATTTAGTGTTCTATTTAGAAATTTAGCAGCATCTTTAGTGTGATTTTCTAATGGCAAAGTATCTTTTGTCTCTTTAAATATTCTTTCAAAATCAGCTATTACTACATCATCTTTTTTATATCCGCTAGTATTTACATTAGCAAGATTATTGGTGATGATATCTAAGCGGTTAAACTGCGTCACCATCGCACCAGTCGCTTGATAATATCCATTTTGCATTGTTGCTCCTGCGTTAATTTTATAAGCATTAAGCAAGTTGTGTTCCATATTTGAATTTTAATCATAAAAAACCTTAGTTTCTATATGTTATAATATAGAAAAAGTAAAATATGGTGAATATGCAGGCTATAAGAACCCCCTTAGTTTCTATATGTTATAATAGGGTCTTGATGGTATTTCAAGTGTCCCAAGCTATAAGAACCCCCTTAGTTTCTATATGTTATAATTCAAGACCAGCAAATGTATATACATTTTCAGCTATAAGAACCCCCTTAGTTTCTATATGTTATAATTATTTTTATTTGTTAATTGCCCGTTTGCGGCTATAAGAACCCCCTTAGTTTCTATATGTTATAATCCTTTATTTAGTTTCATTTTTGCTTTTTTGGGCTATAAGAACCCCCTTAGTTTCTATATGTTATAATAATATTTTGATTGCATATACTACTCCTTTGCTATAAGAACCCCCTTAGTTTCTATATGTTATAATAGTGCTGCGCTTTTTATCGTGCGGTTTAACTGCTATAAGAACCCCCTTAGTTTCTATATGTTATAATACAGCTACTACAAGATGTAAAGATTGATAAAGCTATAAGAACCCCCTTAGTTTCTATATGTTATAATTAGGGATAAACATAGATGAATTAGATATAGCTATAAGAACCCCCTTAGTTTCTATATGTTATAATTATGGTAATTTGAATATGTCTAAATATTAGCTATAAGAACCCCCTTAGTTTCTATATGTTATAATAGAAACTTCTTATAGATATGATTTTATGGTATTTTGATTTAAATTTTAATATCTTAATTAAATTTTAAATCAATAAACTGTATAATTTAGGTCTTATAACATATAAAAACTAAGGGCATTCTTATAATAAGATCTTTTTAGATCGCAACCATTTGCCAGGTATATCCTGGCAAAATATTCAAAATTCAAATAAGCTTTTTTCTAAGCTTAGTTTCTCTGTAGAGTTTTTTGGTTCGCCTTTTAATACTACCATATTTGCATACTGCTTTTCAGTGATTGTAATCATTCGCACATTTCCTTTGCTAGGCAATTTAGACTTTATCTTATTAGTAATGACCTCAGCCTTATCATATCCACGCACTATTCTAGCATATACAGAAAATTGCAACATAAAAAATCCACATTTTAAAAGAGAACTTCTAAATTTAGCAGCCTCTTTTCGCTCTTTTTTGCTCCCTACTGGCAAATCAAACATAACCATAATACGCATTAAAATCTCGCTATTCATATCTAAATTAAAAAATCCTTATCTAAAATAGGCATTAAAAGTCTGGTATTTTCTTTGTCTTTAAATACTCTAAGCAAAGATTCAATACTTTGTTCAATTGCAATATCTAGCAAAAATCTTTTACCATCTATTAATATAGTTTTATCAAATATTGATATCAAAAATTTCTTGTGAGTAGAGTCAAATTCGCTATCAATCTCTCCGCTATTTTGCAAATACCAAAACACATAAGCATCTACAAATGGTCTATATGGCTCTATCATATCATCAGCTAAGTTAAAATTATTCAAAAAGGAGTCATGATAAATGCCAATTTGTGGCATTAAGCCCTTAGCTGCTATTGTTCTAGCTATCTTAGATCGCACTAAAGAGTAGCCAAAATTCAACATAGAATTAATAAACCCGCCATCTCTACGCGCAAACTCATCGCCAAATGTAGATAAAAAATATATCCTAGCTCCATAAGCTTCTTTATTATCTTTATCATTTAGCAATACTTTATTGGCTAAATTTTTTAATACATCTACCGAATTTAGGCCAAATATATCTAAAAGATTTGCTTGATTATTTAGCTTGGCTTTTATTATATTTTGCCATAATATTGCTTTTGTTTGATTTTTGCATTTTAACTGAGCTCTTAAATTTAAATTGCCTACAGAGTGAGTGCAAAGTGGCAATAATAAAGTAGTAGGCATATGTGCCTCATCGCATATTATCAAGGTTATACCTTGCCTTGATAGGCAAGATAATAAATTTTGAGAAAAGTAGCTATGGTATGAATCCACCACAATAGAGCTAATAATATCTATCGGTATATTTATAATATCATCACTCTTTTGAAGTAATAAATTTGAATTTTTAATGCTTAATTTAGAATCACTACTCACATAAATATTTAGCTTTTGTGCCACCTATTTATCCTTATTATTTATCTCATTTTGAATTATCTGTGCTGCCTCTTTGGTAAAGTTTTTGCCATTTCTATATACATTGCCTAATATATCTATATCAAGTCGCTCTATGGAATTGCAAACATGTAGTGCTATCTTTCTATTTTTATTGTCATTAATTAAAGGATGGCTTACATCAAAATCAACATTAGATATATTAATACCATCTATATATCTTATATGCTCTTTTTTGCCTTTAGTATATAAAATCAGATCATTTTTATATAGAGTCATTACATACTCAAATCCATTATTGCTTTTTTGATGATCAGTATGTTTTTCTCCTTTTTTTAAAATATCAATTACAGCACTTTTATCATCTTTGATATCATCTCCACTATATACTACGCCTACATGGTATATTCCATCTTTTCTATAGATTAGATATCTATCTTGTCTATCTAAATTTGCCACTCCACCACGCACATATCGCATTCTATTGTCATATTTACTTAGAATACTTATTTTAGCTTTATCAAGGCTTTTGCCATGGAAATATCTATTTAATCCATCTTCATCATTGTTTTTAAGCATAGAGTATAACTCTTTGTTTCTACTATCTTTATCTATTAAATATTCAAAAATAAATTTATCTTCCTTATTTTCTTTAACTGTTTTAGAGATAGCATCTTTTACGCTTACTCTCTTTATTACATACAGATTATCTACATTATTTTTTATTAGATATTCAAATTCGGATTTATCTTTTAATCTTCTATAATTACCATTTTCTTTTAATCTAATTGAGCATATTGTATCCTCATGAACGCTGCGACTATTATGCAATCTATCTACCTTTTTAGATGGAATAATCCACTTTAATCTCTCATTTAAAGTCTCGTTCATATTAACCATAGGCATACTACTATGTAATGCTCTATTTATTCTATCATTTGTATCTTTGCTAAGCTGAGCCAACTCTATTATAGATGAGTTTTTGCTCTGTTTTATTACTTCGCCACTATTTGGCAATACTCTATACTCATTATTTGCTCTTTTAGATATATCGCAGATTGATTTTACCATCCCTTGAGTGCTAAATGCTATTATAACCGCATCTTGAGCGTGATGTGTATGAATATCTCTATCTTTTATATATCTTTGTTCATCTATATTTTTATCACCTATATGCCATAGATTGCGTAAGATATGAGTTAGGCTACCATTTCTTACTTGAACTCTATTTCTTTTTATATTATGATTTTTAATATCTGATATATCGCTGCAATTTCCTTCAAATTTTAAATTCTCTTCTATATAGTTTTTAATAAGCCTACTAGCATATCTAGTCTCATTTAAAGCTCTGGATTTTTCTATATTTTCTATATGTTTTTCAAATTCATCTAGCGTTATTAAAAGATTATCTCTTTTTCTTTTGCTCATTGATTGCGGTATTGAGTTTATATGACTTACAAACCACTCATCATCTAAAAACCCACTTCTTGGAATTCTTTGGCCTTTTAGCTGGTTGCACTCTTTATGAGTTAAAACTTTATTTGTATAACTATCATCGAAGCTTAAAGATAGTGGCAAGATATGATCTATCTCTACTTTATTATCAGCAATATCAGATGAATTTAATTTCATATTACAATATGGACATTGATAATCTTGTTCTATTAATAATCTAGCTTTTAATATATCTTTATTTTTAGCATTTTGGCCAACTATTGCTTTAGCACTTTTTTTATTTTCTTCATTTCGTTTTTGAGACTCGCTATATCTCTTTTTTTCTTTAGTAGTAAGTGGTAAATCTCTTGCAAGTTCAATATTAATCTGATCAAATTTAGCTCCATTTTTAATTAAAGTATTGATTAAGATGATAGCTTGATTTACAATTTTTCTAACTCTTGGATTTTCTTTTTTAATTAATACTTTTAGATATTTACTTTTGATACTATTTGCTTTTATTTTAGATTTATCATCTAGATGTTTTATATACTCATCACATGCTATGGTATAAACATATCCATCTATTAAATATGGCTCAATACCCTTTAAAGCTTTAAGACTTAAATTTGAAGTTCCAGATATCTTATTAAAACATAAATTCAAAATCTCATCTTTTTGGCTATCTGTATAGCTATATTTAGCCAAATGCTGGGCAAATTTCTCTTCACAATGCATAAAGTCTTTATAGATTGCAAAGATGTAAATTAACTCATTTAACTCATCTTCTTTATTATTCATATCATTATAATTATCTATATTTAAAATCTTACAAATATCTTTAAGCATATTTGTAGCTTTATTATCTATAAGTTTTTCTTTATCTTTGGTTGTTATGTTAGATGATAAAATTGAATTTAAATTCTCAAATGTCAATTTACCCTTTTTAATGATAATATTCATAGCATCTATATATAGATTATCTATAGGATCTAGTTGATATTTTTGTATTGTATTATTTATAATTTGAAAAATCATAGATTTAGTAGCTGTAATGCTATTTTTAAAAGCTCTTCTCTCATCTTTTAAAATAGCACAATCGCCAATTATCTCATTTATACTCTTCTCATCAATAGCTGGAGCTTTTAAATTGATAATATCTATAATTTTATCTACAAATTTATCATCTATCTCTTTATAAAATTTACTTTGATATCTTAAAATCTCTCTTGCTTCATACTCTATCATCTCTTTTTGAGCCATAAAGACCACTTGTCCATCACGATTGCGATAAATGCTATTGTGAATATTTTGTACTACATATTGTGCTATTGTTTTTTGATAGCTATTTTTATCTATATCATAACCAAGCAAACTCTTTGTCTTTTGAATTTCATTGATTGTTTTTACACTATCTTTGTTATTGGATTTACTTTTAGAACTTTGCGGAACTGGACCAGATCTATATCCCCTATGCTTTGCTAAATAGTATATGCAAGCAAATATCTGTTTAGGGCTTAACTTTTCTTCTAAAGCTTTAGCACGCAAGATAAATATATCTTTATTTTCAAAATGAAATTTAGCAAAAAACTGCTCTTTATTATAGCTATTATCCAAAAAGCCAATTGATTTAAATTCGTTTTCTATAGCTTTTAAACGCTCTTTTTTGCGTTTATACCTTTGCCTGCTACTTTTGCTATTACGCCAATTTTGGGCTAAAAGCTTTCCGCTTCTATCTTCTGCAACCCCATCAAAAAGTCTAACTCCTAAATCTATAATTTTATTATTACTCTTTTTATCTATCTCATTTTTTGCATCTTGATCAAACTCAACTATAGCCCATCCTATAGATGTTACACCTATATCTAATCCTAATACTCTCATATGCTATCCTTTAAATTATATCTCAATGTTTTATAATATTAAAAACATCATAAATCAACAATAAAAAAGATAATCATATAAAAATCTTAAGCTATAAAAAATTAATTTTAATGTATAATTACAAGTTACTTTAAAATCAAAATAAGGTTTATAAATTTGACCAAATTACTCAATGAAAAATTTTTTAAATTCATCTTTTCTGTTAGTATAATTATTACTGGCGTGTGGCTTACATTTCCTAATGAGCTTACATCAGCACAAAAATCAGCCTACACAAATGCATATTTTACTACTATTATGCTTACTTTTGGCGGGATTAGCATCGGTATTGTTTTGGGCTTTATATTAGCTTTTTTAAAATTCTTAAATATCAAAATTTTATCATTTTTCATAGATGAATATATAGATATTATACGCGGCACTCCTGTATTATTGCAATTGATGATATTTGCTTTTGTTATACTTGCTACGCTTAGCGATAACTTTTATGCAGCTGTGATTGCTTTAGGGCTTAATAGTTCTGCGTATGTCGCTGAGATAGTTCGCAGTGGTATCAATAGTGTCGATCGTGGTCAGATGGAAGCAGCTCGTGCTATGGGGTTAAGCTATAGTGTTTCAATGCGTCTAATTATATTCCCACAAGCGATTAAAAATATTCTACCAGCTCTTGCTAATGAGTTTATAAGCTTATTTAAAGAAACATCTGTAGTAGGATTAATAGGAATATTTGACTTAACAATGCAGAGCAAAAGCTTGCAAGCTACACTATTTACTCCAGAGCCAATTTTATTTGCTGGTGTGGTATATTATGCTAATGTTAAACTATTCTCCGTTATGGCAAAATTATTAGAAAATAGGCTAAATAGACATGATTAAAACAATAAATTTAACAAAAAATTATGGTGATTTATGCGTTTTAAATGGTATAAATACGCAGATAAATAAAGGTGAGGTAGTAGCTGTAATTGGCCCAAGTGGCGGCGGTAAAAGTACATTTTTACGCTGTTTAAATAGATTAGAAGAGCCTACAGATGGAGAGATAATAATAGATGGCCAAAATATCTTAGATAAAAAAGTCAATATTAATAAAATTAGACAAAAAGTAAGCATGGTATTTCAGCATTTTAATCTATTTGCCAATAAAACTGTAATGCAAAATTTAACATTAGCTCCAATTCAAGCCAAATTATGCAGTGAATCTGAGGCAAAAGATAGAGCCATTGAACTTTTAAAAAAAGTTGGCCTGGAATCCAAAGCCGATGTATATCCGCACAAACTAAGTGGCGGCCAAAAACAAAGAATTGCAATCGCTAGAAGCTTAGCTTTAAAACCTGAAGTTATACTATTTGATGAGCCTACAAGTGCCTTAGACCCAGAGATGATTGGCGAGGTTTTATCTATTATGAAAGAAGTTGCAAATGAAGGGCTAACTATGGTTGTAGTAACTCATGAGATGGGATTTGCTAGAAATGTAGCTAGTAGAATATTTTTCATGGATAAAGGTGTAATTGCCGTAGATGGTTGCCCTAAAACAATATTTGAAGATACTACTCATCCAAGACTAAATGAGTTTTTAAACAAAGTACTAAATCACTAATAAAGGAACAAAATGAAGCTACTATTTAAACTTTTAATTAGCATCACTATGCTAATAGTCGCAGCAAATGCTCAAACAATCAAAGTAGGCACAAATGCCACATATCCACCATTTGAATTTGTCAATGAACAAAATCAAATAACTGGTTTTGATATGGATTTAATGGCTGAAATTGCAAAAAAAGTTGGATTTAAATTTGAGATTGTAAATATCTCATTTGACTCTTTAATCCCTGCACTAAAAGCTGGTAAAATAGACATAATCGCAGCTGCTATGAGTGCTACACCAGAGAGATTAAAAGCTGTTGATTTTAGCAAACCATATTATCATACTATGAATTTATTTATCAAAAGAGCTGATAATAAAGAGCTAACTAAATTTGAGCAACTTGAAGGTAAAAAAATCTCAGCTCAGCTTGGCACCGTTCAAGAGATGGCAGCTAGAGAGATTAAAAATGCTCAAGTTATGGCTATTGATGAAATTTTTGGTGCTGTAATGGCGGTTAAAAATGCAAAAGCAGACGCTCTAATCGTAGATAGTTCAATAGGTTATGGATATCTTAAACAAAATCCAGATTTAGTTGAGTTTTTACATCTTCCAGATGGTAGCGAAGGCTTTAGTTTTGCATTTAATAAAGGCAAACACACAGAACTTCAAGCTAAAATTAATGCCGCAATCGATGAGTTAAAAAAAGATGGCACATATGATAAACTTTTAACTAAATATGATTTAAAATAGGAAAATAAAATGAAAAATATATTTAAAATAGCAATTGCTATTCTTTTAACAGTAGCTACAATAAATGCTAAAGAGATTGTTATTGGTTCAGATGCTGAGTATCCGCCGTTTGAATATATAGATGAAAATGGCAAAATTGCCGGGTTTGATATAGATTTGATTGGAGAGATATCAAAAATCGCTGGTTTTGAATATAAATTTATCAAAGTAGGTTTTGATGCGTTAATACCAGCTTTAAAAGCTGGCAAAATAGATGCTATTGCAGCTGCTATGAGTGCCACACCAGAGCGTAAAAAATCTGTTGATTTTAGTGATCCATACTTTTTTACTAAAAATTTATATCTTAAATTAGCCACAAATAATAGCATAACTAATAAAGAACAACTTAGTAAATTAAAAATTGGCGTAATGCTTGGTACTGTTCAAGAAGGTGTAGCTCACGCTATAAAAGGAGCTAAAGTTATACCAACTGAAGGTATTGCTGGTTCAATTATGAATTTAAAAGCTGGCAAAGTAGATGTAGTTATCGTTGATAGCTCAGTAGGATTTGGATATCTTAAGAAAAATAGCGATATCATAAGCTTTTTAGAAGAAGCAGATGGTAGTGATGGGTTTGCATTTGCATTTGATAAAGGTAAAGATAGTGAATTCTTGGCTAAATTTAATGCAGCATTAAAAGAGGTTAAAGAAAATGGTACTTATGATAAATTACTTATCAAATATGACCTTAAATGAATCAAATTTACGCATTAACCGATCAACACTTCACTCCACTAAATAGACTAAAAGCTCAGATTAATGAGCTTTTAACTAGTGAAGTTAAAATCATTCAATACAGAAATAAAAGCCAAATTCACGATATCGCTTTGCTAAAAGATATAAGCCAAATTTGCAAAAATAGTGGTGCTAAATTTATAATTAACGATGATGTACAACTAGCTAAAATAGTAGATGCTAGTGGAGTTCATATAGGCAAAGATGATGATAGCCTACAAAAAGCTAGAGATATTTTAGGCTATAATGCATATATAGGAGTAAGCTGCTATAGCGATTTAGAGCGCGCTAAAGATGCAGTAAAAAATGGAGCTGATTATGTAGCTTTTGGGGCTTTATTTGCTAGTCCTACTAAGCCAAATGCGTCTATTTGCTCACTTGATATAATAAAAGAAGCCAAAAATAATCTAACTAGTAAAATCGCAGTAATAGGCGGGATAAATAGCTCAAATTTAAATATCGTTAAAGAGCTTAAAATTGATTATATAGCCATTGTTTCAGCACTATATACACCTGGGTCAATCACGCAAAATCTAGCCAACTTAAACACGATATTAAAGGGATAAAATGGATATAATATCAGCGATAATCTTAGGCATAGTAGAGGGGCTTACTGAGTTTTTGCCAGTTAGTTCTACAGGTCATATGATTCTTACTTCACACTTTTTAGGCTTAGAGCAAACTCAAACATTAAAATGCTTTGAAGTTGTTATCCAGCTTGGTAGTATTTTGGCTGTAGTTTGGGCGTTTAAAGAGCGTCTTGTTAGTGATTTTTCTTTATGGATTAAGCTTGTTATTGGCTTTATCCCAACTGCAATTATTGGATTTTTGGCATATAAACATATTAAAGAGCTATTTGACCCAAACACTGTGGCGTATATGCTAATAATTGGTGGTATTATATTTATAATAGTTGAATTATTCCAAAAACGCCCTAGCTATACCCCTACTACAAATCACTTACACAATCTTAGCTACAAGCAAGCATTTATTATAGGTCTTAGTCAATGTTTAGCTATGATTCCAGGTACTTCTCGTAGTGGTGCTACCATCATCACTGGGTTGCTTTGTGGTTTAAATCGTGAAGTAGCTGCTAGATTTAGTTTTTTACTTGCTATTCCTACTATGTTTGCAGCTGCTACATATGATAGTTATAAAAATAGAGATATATTTATTACGAATTTGGATCAAATTTGGATATTTCTACTTGGCAGTGCAGTAGCTTTCATAGTAGCACTAGCTATTATTAAACTATTTTTACATTTTGTAGCTAAATTTAGCTATATTAGTTTTGGAGTGTATCGCATAATTTTAGGTATAATCTTTTTAGTATTTGCTCCAAATGTTATTTAAATTTTACTAATACTAAGATAATAGAGATATATTTTTGGCTAATTCTATGCAGCTTTTTAAATTTTGTGTATTTGAAACTATAACATTATCGCAATAGCTACTTAAAGCTGCTGCTGTAGCTTTGCCTATAGCGACTGCTTGATAGCTCTTATCCCAGCCAAAATTTTGTATAAAAGCCCGTGTATTCATAGGGCTTGTAAAGATTATAGTTGAGTTTGGCTCTGGCTTTTTGATATCGTTTGGATTTAATATTAAATTCTCATAGCCATCTACTGTTATAATATCAATGCCATTTTGGCTAAAGTATATATCTAAATTTGAAACTGTCTCTTTGGCCTTGATAAATAAAACCTTTTTACCATATAATTTCTCTAAAATCTCAGCTCCAAATTCATCACCGTGCGAATTTTTTGCTTCATAAATTTGCGTAAATCCAAACTCCTTGCACGCCAAAGCAGTAGCCTTACCAATAGCAAAAACCAAAATATCAGTTAGGGCTATAGAGTTAAATTTAAGTGCATTTATAGAGTTTTTGCTAGTTACTATAATCGCATCAAATTTATTAAGATTAACATCAAATTTAAAAAATTTAATTTTGCAAAGATTTAGCCATACAATATCATTATCATCATATGGCGTATTTGAAACTAAATATATCATTTTTCCCACATATCAAATTTAATATCGCTAATATCAAAACCAACACTATTTGCTATTTTTAATAATTCTAAAATTTGCTCTTTTGAAATTACTTGACGAGATAATATCCATAGATAATCCTTATTTGGACTACCTACAACAGCTACATTATAACCTTTATCTATATAATATATCTCATAGTTTGGCTTATTAAATATATTCATAAATGGGCTAAATTTAACTGAGAGTGTGCGGCCGCTTTTTACTCTTGCAGTACCGTTAGATACTGATAATTTTCCATTTTTAAAACAGCTATTTTCAACTTTAACTATAGGAGTATCGCCTTCATACTCTAATTTATATTTAGCATAAGATTTATTACAACCACTTTGAAAAAAAGCTGGCTTAGCTGCCATTTGCAACCACTGCCCCATATATTTTTCTAAATTTATATCGCCAATTAATGCTTCAAACATATTAACCCTTTTATATCAAAAATATAACTATAACACAGTAATATTGTAGCATAACTAATAATTAAATCAACTAGAATTTCACTAAAATACACTATAAAGCTATAATTTTTTATATATGCGAATTTAATCTTTTCATAATATCAGTATTAAACACGCTATCTTGCAACTCTCCATTTGAAAATCCGATTTGCAAATTTATAAAAAATAGCTACAAAGTCTTTTTACATGGTGGGGTTTGCGATATTTAAGAGTAAATGCTCTTTAACATTATAATAATTATAATCTATCTACTCTCATAGGTATAATACATATTTCTTTAAAATAATACACAAAATCCATTTGTACATCTGCAATATCGGCACTTTATATTCAAAAATAAATAGCGTATAAATTTGTAGTTGGTATATATTTTCAGTCTTATAACAAGACTGAAAATATCAAATAATTACTCCCACTCAATTGTCGCAGGTGGTTTAGAGCTTATATCATATACTACGCAATTTATGCCTGCTATTCTATAATAAATTTATTAATCAAAGCAATATTGCCACTAGACAAACAATTTTCACTTTCTTTTATCCATTTTTGATTCAGTTTTATTGCTTCAATGCTTTCATCAATGCCGATGAATTTTCTGCCTAATTTTAGGGCTTCTTGTAAAAATCCACCCCCGCCACAAAAGCAATCCATAACCATAGAATCTTCATTTGATGACATAGCGATAATACGCCTTAGCATTACTCTATTTTTTTCAGTAGGATAGGCTGGATTTTGAGAGTCTTTAAACTCCCAAATATCTTGTATCTTTTTGCCCTTACATTCATTTACATAAACTTTCTTGCGTGGATTATTATTTTTACTCCATTCAATTAGCCCTGCTTCTTGCAACTTGTCAAGCTCCTTTAAACTACATCTCCAATGCCTACCATTAGGTGGTTTTATACCCTTTCACTCTTAATCACTTTATCCATTTTGTGTAAATTTGCAAAAGTTCTAAAATCTAGCAATGCTTAATAATGCTTAAAAGTTTATATTTTGATTTTCTTTATTATTTTTTATCAAATATTCTTTTAAATAAGCTCTTGACTGTGAAAAATTAAATGTTTTAAATGGTCTATTATTTTTCTGTAATCTTTCCAGAATTTCCGATATAGTTCCATATTTATTGAGAATTGTATTTACCGAAGCAAAATTACTAGCAGGTGGATTTTCACCTATATTTTTTCGCAGTCTCATAATTATATCATCTAAAATATGAGTATCTTTCAAGTTTAAACCCACATACATAATGTTAATAATATCAAAAAGCTCATTGGCTAATGTTGTCTGTTGGCCTTGCCTATCTTTTGGCATATTAGAACTTTTATCACTCATTGCGCTTAACCCATCATTAATTGTTTGTTTAAATGGATTAAAAAGCTTTATAGAATCAATAGGAATATTTAATAACTTTAGTAATTGTTGTCCGCAATCATAACCAAGATAAAATATTTCTTTTTGCCCAGTGTCTTTGTGTACCGCACTAAATTGATAATATTTATCTACCAACTCTCCACCGCATTGATTGAATCTCTTATAGCCATTGAGTAAAACGGTATATACCAATACTTTAACATCTATATACTCTTTTATAAATTTTTGTTTTGCAAACTTGCCTCTTAAAGATTGCATACTATACTCTTTATACATATTTTAATATATTTTCAAAAAGCCCAGAATCCAACATAACATTTTCCAAACTTCTTTGTGAGAAAAGAAACCGCCCATCACACACAAACCCAAGCTCTTGCCAATCTGTGTCATTTAGCTTATCACATATTTCTTGTAGCATTGTAGAATCCACTTTAAACTTTGGAAAAATCGCTAAAATTGAGCCATCATAGGCTTTGCAAGGGTGTAAGAAAAATGGCTTTTTATTGCGTGTTTTGGTATTAACATAAATGCGGGGCATTTCGCTTTTATGATAATCTCTCCCCCATTCCCACCAATTTGCTTCATTAAACTTTTTAATTTTTCGCTGTAATAATTGCGTTTTAAATCCCCACAAATACGCACAATCCCTACCATACTCACCATATATCATTTTCTTTGTTTTACCGCTTTTGCAAGTCTGTGAGCCGACAAATTCTGCATTACCCCATTTTTCGTTTCCAAAGATAGAATCCGCCCCACTAACAGCCCCAACTTTTACAAAAAATAATGAATTAAAAGGAATGGTATAAGTCTTTTTTGTAAATAAGATTTGACCATTTATGCAAGAAAATTCTTTTAAGCATTGTGTTTTACGCGTGAAATTTGCTTTTTCAAAACGCCATATTATGCAGTTTGGCTGGGCTTTTGCAAAAATCTTTCTATCCCCCAACTCTACAAAATGCGTAATACTCCCTGTGCGAAATAAAAATTCATTAAGCTTCACACTCGCAGTGCTTTTTAAAAAATCTCTAGGTGTGATAAAAATTAACTCCCCACCATCATTTAAATGCAAAATACACTTATAAATAAAAAACAAATATAAATTACTTCTTTCATCAAACATAGACATAAAGGGCGTTAAAAGCTCTTTTGTGTGAGCCCCAATATCTTGGAATCTCACATAAGGCGGATTGCCAATAATGGTATCAAATTTTTCACTTACAGGATAGCTAAAAAAATTAAGTTGCAACGCCCCTTTACAAGCAATGCTAGAATCTAGCTCAATCCCTACTTTATTGCTAGGTAGATTCTCATAAAATGCCCCATTACCGCAACTTGGCTCTAAAAACCGCCCATTATTCTGCACTAAGGCTAACATATCACTTACAATATGCGATGGAGTAAAAACTTGCCCCAAGCTTTCAACATTAAGATTCATAAAAGTATTTCCTAAAATGCAAATACGCATCAGCCCTAAGCTTTAAAGACTGCTCAAATGTGCCTAATAAAAAATCTTTCACTTCTACAAAATCTCTTTGTATGATTTGGCGATTATTGTCCCATTTTGCCTGAAAGGGTAAATTATTACCATTTGGCAAGATAGATTCTAGGCTTTTAAGCGAAGTGGCAAATACATCACTAGGATTATCTTTATTAATGATTAAAAAGTAGTAATCCTTATCATTTGTTGTTAAGTTTTCTTTTAGGGTTTTAAAGTATGTTTCCCAGCTTACTCCATTGCCAAAAGGTGGAATTTTACCTGTTAAAGCATAGTAAATTCCAAGTTTGCAATTTAGATTATCAGTCGTTTTTGTCGTGCTGACCTTGATATTCACAGGATAAAACACATTATTTTCATAAAAACTAAAATCCACCCAATCACGCATATTTGGACGATTTATCGCGAAATTAGAATCTAAAAGATTAAAAATCTCATCTTCATTAAAAGCGGAGTTAATTCGTCCATCGCGACTTTGTTGGCTTAAATGCAGATTTTGCTGTTTTAAAAACTCCACAATTTCTATCAATAAATTAGGCAACACATTTTGCTTTGCAGTCATTCCTTACTCCCACTCAATTGTTGCAGGTGGTTTAGAGCTTATATCATAGACTACGCGGTTAATTCCATTTACTTCATTTATAATTCTACGGCTACAGTTTTCTAATAGATCGTATGGCAATCTTGAAAAGCTAGCTGTCATACCATCGCTTGCATCTACTACACGAATACAAACAGCATTTTCATATGTTCTATTATCGCCCATTACACCAACTGAATTTACATTTAAAAGCACGCAAAATGCTTGCCAAGTCTTATCATACCAGCCACTGCTTTTTAGCTCTTCGCGTAGTATTACATCAGCTTTTCTAAGTAGTTCTAAGCTAGGCTCATTTACTTCGCCCATAATGCGAATAGCAAGGCCAGGACCAGGGAATGGATGACGGAATACCACATCACGACTCAATCCAAGCTCTAATCCAAGCGCTCTAACCTCATCTTTAAAAATCTCTCTTAAAGGCTCGATAAGCTCAAATTTCATCCAATCAGGTAGCCCGCCTACATTATGATGACTCTTAATAGTTTTAGAAGCACCAACTACGCTACTTTCTATAATATCAGTATATAGGGTTCCTTGAGCTAGATATTTTACATTAGAGTGTTTTTTAGCTTCAGCGTCAAAAACTTCAATAAATGTCTCACCGATAATTTTGCGTTTTTTCTCTGGATCAGTTACGCCTTTTAAACGGCCTAAAAATAGATCACTTGCATCAATGCTGATTAAATTTACCCCAAGTTTTAGCTTAAACATCTCTTCAACTTGTTTAGCTTCATTTGTGCGAAGAAGACCATTATCTACAAATACTACTATTAAATTCTCAGGTACTGCAGTTGCTAAAAGTGCTGCTACAACCGAGCTATCTACACCTCCACTTACTGCGCAAAGAACTTTATCATTGCCTACTTTTTCTTTAATTGCAGCAATTTGAGTTTTAGCAAAGCTTCCCATATTCCATGTGCTTTCACATCCACAAATCTTAGCAAAGTTTTTAAGCATTACGTTACCAAATTCACTATGAGCTACCTCTGGATGAAACTGCATAGCATAAATTTTACGCTCAAAATCGCCAAATACACAAAACTCACTATTTTGACTTTTAGCAATCACTTCAAAGCCATTTGGCAACTCATTTACCTTATCAGAGTGGCTCATCCATACAACGCTATTATTCTCCACTCCGCTCATAAAATCACACTCTTTTATAATCTCAATATTTGCCTTACCATACTCCTTATGAGCAGCTGGAGCTACATTTGCGCCATTTTTATGAGCGATTAGTTGCATACCGTAGCAAATACCTAAAATCGGAAGTCCAAGTTCAAAAATAGCCTCATCACAAAAATATGCATTTTCATCATATACACTTGCTGGGCCACCACTTAGAATTATCCCTTTTGGGTTTTTTGCTTTTATAGTATCTATGCTAGCATTAAAAGGTACAAGCTCAGTATAAACTCCTTGTTCTCTAAGTCTTCTAGCAATTAGCTGAGTATATTGCGAGCCAAAATCTAGTACCAAAATATCTGCATTTTTCATAACTCATCCTAAAATTAAATTTGTGCAAGTCTATCTAAATTTGGCTGATAAATCAATTAGCCACATTTACTTGCTGCGAATCTGTATAAAATGGATCAGACTTATATCCACACCCTACTAAAAAAATTAAGCAAAAAGCAGCTATAATAGCCAAATGCGAAGTTTTGAGATTATTAATCATATTATCAACGATCCTAAATATAAAAATTTAAAAGCTGCTAAAGAGGCAAGAAATTTACTAAATTTATTAGGCGTAGCTAAGAGTAAGCTTATTAAATTTAGCTATCAAAAAGATGGAATTTTATTCATAGCTGTTACACATCCACTTGCCAAATTTGAGCTAAATCATGATAGTATCAAATTTCAAATAAAAAACCTATTAAACACCTATATTAATAGCAATCCAAATAGTGCATTACAACCAATAAATAGTGTAGTAATCTTTATTACAAAACTAAAAAATTTTCAAGAAGTATCACCACAACAAAAGCCTATATTTATAGAAAGAAGTGATGGATTATTTAAAAACAGTGCAAAAGATGAGCAAATTTATGCACTTTTTGAAAAGCTTAGAGAGTCTATAAATGCTAATCGATGAACTAAAATCTCTGCCTAATAGCCCTGGAGTTTATCAATATTTTGATAAAAACTCAAAACTTTTATATGTCGGCAAAGCTAAAAATTTAAAAAATCGAGTAAAAAGCTACTTTAACGCTGATGCATCACCTAGCCCAAGACTAAGCCCTAGAATAGCCAAAATGATAAGTGAAGCTATACATATAGAGTGGATTACAACTTCAAGCGAACAAGATGCGTTAATATTAGAAAATTCATTTATTAAGCAACTTCATCCAAAATATAATATTTTACTTAGAGATGATAAAACATATCCGTATATTTGCGTAGATTTAAGTGTAGATTTTCCTAGATTTGAAATTACTAGAAAGGTGCTTAAAGGTAATAGCATTAAATATTTTGGCCCATTTTTTAGAGGTGCTAATGAAATTTTAGAAGCTTTGTATTTGGAGTTTAAACTAGTACAAAAAAGATCTTGTTTAAGAGAAAAAAAGGGCTGTTTATTTTATCAAATTGGACGCTGCCATGCACCTTGCCTTGGATTAATAAATAAAGAAGAGTATGCTAAAATCATAGATGAAGCTATAAAAAAGATTAAAAATCCAGAGCTTTTAATACCAAATTTAGAAAAAACAATGCTAAACTTAGCTCAAAATGAAAATTTTGAAGAGGCTGCTAAGATTAGAGATCAGATAAAAACAATCAACGATACAGCTATTAAAATTCAAATCGATTTAGCTAAACTAGAAGATTTTGAAGTAATTAGTGTAAATATTAGTAGTAGCTTTGTTTGCGGGGTCAGATTTAGTGTGCGAGATGGTAGAGTGTGCGCATCTACTCATACTATAAAACCGGCTAAAGATATGGTAGAATCAGATCTAGAGGCTTTATATTCTACAATGATTTTAGATGCTTTTAGTATAGACCAACCAGTTGGTGCAACTAAAATTTATACATATATGAAGCTTGAAGATGCTAAGATTTTAGAAAATATCTTAAACTCTCGCCATAATAAGAAATTTCAAATCATCCAGCCAAAAATAGGTGAAAAAAAAGAGCTAGTAAATATAGCTTATCAAAATGCCATTGAATTAATCAAAAAACATATAAAAACAAATGACTACACCCTAGCACGAGAGATTCAAGAGACATTTGAGCTAAATAATCTACCATTAAAAATTGAGATTTTTGATAACTCTCATCTATTTGGTTCTAATCCAATTGGAGCTATGGTTGTGTGGGAAAACGGAGAGTTTAATAAGACAAAATACCGCCACATGCACCTTCAAAATATAAATGATTATGACCAGATGCAACAGATGCTAACTCATAGAGCCAAAAGCTTTGATAAATCATCAGCTCCAGATTTATGGGTAATAGATGGAGGCGATGCACTACTAAATTTAGCTAATGATATTATTAAAAGTAGCGGTGCAAATGTAGATATAATCGCAATTTCTAAAGAAAAAATAGACGCTAAGGCCCATCGTGCCAAAGGCAAGGCAAATGATAAAATTTGCACAAATATAGGCAAATTTAGCCTAAACTCAAATGATATTAAACTTCAATTTATTCAGCGTTTGCGTGATGAGGCACATAGATTTGCCATTAGCTTTCATCAAAAAATTAGGCAAAAAAACGATATGCAAAGTAGCCAATTAGCCAATTTAGGCATTTCAAAAGGTTCTATAATTAAATTAATTAACTATTTTGGAAGCTTTGAGAATATTAAAAACGCAAGTTTTGATGAGATTAAAAAAGTAACAAACAAAAGCGTAGCTCAAAAGATAACTAATAAGAGCTAAATTTAAATCTAAATTTAGCTCAAAAAAATTAATTAAAACTCCTGAGTAAACTCATATCCAGCATCTTTTAATGCTTTTTCTATAGTATCTTGATGCTCTTTGCCTTTAGTCTCTAAAGTTATTGTAATCTTAGCATCGCCATAACTTAGCTTGGTTGAAAATCTATCATAATCAATCTTAACAATATTTGCCCCAGTACTTCTAAGCACATCACCTAGCGCCATAAGAGCGCCTGGTTTATCTATTAAAGTAACATTAATTATCATTTTTCTATGGCTTTTTAGCAAACCTTTTTCTATAATAATGCTTAAAGTTTGTACATCTATATTACCACCACTTAAAATAGCACCGATTTTAGCGCTCTTTTTAAATTCAAATTTTCCTTCCAAAATTGCAGCCACAGATACAGCCCCAGCACCTTCGACCATAATCTTTTGCTGCTCTAAAAGATACAAAATCGCATTTGCTATCTCTTCATCATCTACTTGTACCATCTCATCTACGCACTCTAAAATATGAGATAGAGTAATCTGACTTGCATCCCTTACAGCAATTCCATCAGCTATAGTTCGAACGCTTTTTGAGTTATGCTGGCACTTATCTTTAAAACTCTCAAACATAGCTGGCGCACCTTTTGCACTAACACCAATAATCTTAATATCAGGATTAATCTGCTTAGCACAACTTGCCACACCGCTAATCAAACCACCACCACCTACAGGCACGACCATATAATCTAAATTACTAACCTCATCGAGCATTTCTAAAGCTATTGTCCCTTGACCAGCTTGAACCAATTCATCATCAAATGGATGAATAAAACTCATATTATTATCTTTAGCATATTCTAAGGCATATGCATAAGCTTCATCAAAATTATTACCCTTTAATATCACCTCAGCACCCAAAGCCTTAGTTCCTGATACTTTTGAAAGCGGAGCAGCCTCTGGCATAATAATTATAGCTTTTACTCCAAAATGCTTAGCACTAATTGCTACGCCTTGAGCGTGATTACCAGCACTTGCAGCAACTACACCGCACTTTTTGGCATTATCATCTAAATTTGCAATCTTGTTAAAAGCACCCCTTACTTTATATGCTCCTGTGATTTGAAGATTCTCTTTTTTTAGGTATATATCAGCACCAGCTATCTTGCTTAGTTTTGGAGCAAAGCCAAATGGAGTTTTAGCCACAAATCCATCAATATTTCGTTTAGCTTGAATAATTTTATTTAGACTTATCATTTTTAAACCTTTTATGCTCTATCATTATACAGGCATCTTGTATGAAATTTAATCCTGCATTTTGTGCTATTTGCTTAGCCTCATCATTTACAATTCCTAGCTGAAGCCATAGATTTTTTACACCTAAATTTATAGCTTTTTTAGCCAATTCAGTGGCAAATTCGGCCTTTCTAAACATCACAATAGTATCTATTTTTTCTGAAATTTCATCTATACTTTGATATATTTTTCGACCTTTTATCTCACCACTTTTTGGATAAATAGGAAAGACATTAAAACCCATATCTATAAGATAGCAACCTACATGATTACTAGCTTTAGCTTCATTAGGGCTAAAGCCTACAACAGCTATATTTTTCATAGAATTTAAGATATTTTGCATTATTTTACTTTTTGATGATTTAGATTTGGATTTTAACTAAATTTTACTAAGTTTAAATTTAAACCGCCCAAAAGTGAGTGATTTATACTCAAGCTTTGGCGGTTTTTGAAGTTTTTTGTATTAAATTTAGACTAACACTTAAAGTCTTATTTAGTAATTCTTTTTACATCAATCTCATTTGCTCTAATAGTATTGCCATCAACTTCACCATATATTGTAACAGTCTCATCTGGACCAACACTTAAACCACCCCAATCCTCATCATCAATTTCAATAATAATTGTATCTTTACCATCACTAAATTTATACTTTTCATGTGCTACTTGACTTAAGATTTTTCCCTTAACAGTTACTAATGTGTCATCTTTTGCATCTAATGCTACTTTTACGCTATTTGCACCTGAATGGCCACCTAAAAATCCACCTTGATTAGCTGGTGCATTACCTCCTGTAAAACCTGAAGCATTTGCACTAATTGCTAAAGCTAAAATTGCTGCTATACTAATCTTTTTCATAAAAATCCTTTTTAATTAATTTATGGAGTAATTTTATATGATATTTGTTAAATTAATGTTAAATATAGATGATAGATAGAGTTAATCATAAATATATTTTTAAGTAAAAAATTTTATAATATAACTCCGATATAAAGATTTATTTAAAACCTTTATTAATCTTGTTACGCAAAAAGCATTGATAATTAATAATAATTTTAATTAGCTAAGCTCACTAAATAAATTTAGGGCAAAATCATCAAATTTGCCTCCTTTTAAATGTGCTTTACAAAACTCAACAATAACCCCATGATAGCGACAAAATAGCTCATTATCATCTATATTGCCTAAGCTTTTATATATCTCATCTCTATCTATACTCTCTAGCCACTCTCTAGCCTCTTCATAGCTTTCAAACTCATAGCCAAGAGCTATAAAAATTCTATTAGTATAGTTATCAACTACCATCACTTCACGCCTACATCCAAAACATAAGATAGAATATACACTCTCAAGCCCTAGGCCTTTTTGTGATATAAGCCACTCAAAACTTACGCTATTAGCAAACTCATCAAATGTACCAAACTTAGCTACAATATTTTTACAAAGTGCGCTTAATCTTTTAGCTTTAGTATTATAAAATCCACTTGGCTTAATCAATTCACTAAGGCTTAAAATATCTAAATTTGCTACATCTTCTAAGCTTAAAACATTAGCATTTTCTAAATTTAATAGTGATTTTTCTACATTTGTCCATTTAGTGTTTTGAGTTAATATTGCTCCAATAATAACCCAAAATGTCCCATATCTTGGCCACCAAAATTTATTAATACTAAAATCAAACTCACAAACCCTATTAAGTGCCAAAAATAGCTCAGAGCTTCTCAATATCATCCTTTGTATTTTGCCAAAATTGCTTAGCATTTCTTGCACTTCTAACGCCCTTGCTCGCTGCATAAGCTAGGGCTTGAATTTTCAATCTATCTCTATCTACATTATAGCCATCAAAGAGCCTATATATAATATCCATATACTCATCTACACTAAGCTCATAAAAGCTAATGTGCAATCCAAATCTATCAGAAAGACTTAAATTCTCTCTGCTATTTTCTTTCTCAACTATGTAATTATCACTATTTAAGCGACTTCTTACTAGATGTTTTAGATTACTTGTAGCATAAAATATTGCATTGCTTGGTGGGGCTTCTATAGAGCCTTCTAATAGACTTTTTAATTGAGCTAATGCCTTATCTGCATTTTCAAACCCAAAATCATCGCAAAAAATTATAAATTTATACTTTTTCTTATCCCTGATTTTATCTAATATCTTATAAAGACTATTTAATTCGCTCGGATTTATCTCGATTAAACGCAGGTTTTTATCTATAAATTTACAAAATATTCCACGCACTAAACTAGACTTACCACAACCTCTCTCACCCCATAAAAGCGCATGATTTATCACTCCGTGCTCAATAAACTTAAGCGTATTTTGCTCTAATTGTTCTATTTGTCTATCTAAATGAACAAAATTATCAAGATCAATTTTAGCAATATCTTTAACAGCTTTTAGCTTACCATCTCTTACGATAGCTGCTGGAGTATTTTTCCACTTAATTTTCATTAAAATAATCCTATGGTTCTAATGCTATAATCATAATTTAAAGCATATGGATTATTTACTCTATTTTGATTGTTTTGCTCTAAGCTTTGGTCTAAATTTGCTCTATCTTGGCTACTATTATCGCTTTTGTGCTCTTTCTTTTTATCTTCTAATTGCTCTTTTTGAATTTCTATTTTTGCATCTATTTCCATGTTAGTAGCCGTAGCAGCTACTTGCAAATCTGCTGGACTAGGCTGAGCTGGAGCTAGAGCGGCACGCTTTATTTGAGTGGCCTTTTTTAGAGTCTCTTGAGCAGTGCTACCTGGAGATGTATCAATACCAACCTCTCCACCTATAGCATACATCTTATTATCTGGGCCTCTTTGATAGCTATATGTTGCTCCAGTAGTTAGTCCAGCACCTGCGGCTATATGAGCAGCCTCGTGCATTCGCACCTCTGTATCTCTTTGTTGCAGTTCTATAACTTGCATCTTTTGTTCATGAGTTAATTCATGTCTATTTTGATTTTTAGTTTGGGTTTGATTATTGCCATTTTGTCCATCTTGTTCATTGGCTGTATTGCTATTTTGCCCAGTATCAACTGAATATAATGGCTGATAGTATGAAACTCCTGAAATTGTCATCTATTTTTCCTTAAATAGGTCAAAATTTCAGCCAAGACATCATCATCGTCTTTGCTTGATGATTTTAAAGCAACTTTTGTTCCATCAATTTTAGTTAATGATATATTTTGCTCATAGCTGCTAATATGCTTAAATTCTTGCTGTGCGGCCATAATTTTTATAACTATAATATCTAAAAATTGTTTAGTATATATATCAAGTTTGCCAAATCTATCTTCAATTTCTGCACCGATCTCATAGACTTCACTTACATCAATACACTTGCTAAGACGCCTATAAAGCTCTAATCTTAATCTATCTTCGCTAATTAATTCACTATTTAAAAAGGCATTCACACTAAGCTTGATATCTACTTGAGAATCTTTTTTATTCTCTTTATTTAATAACGCATTTATCTCATCTTCAAGCATCTTAAGATACAAAGAGTAACCAATAGCTTCTATATGACCGCTTTGAGCCTCTCCAACTAAATTACCACCACCTCTAATCTCTAAATCATGATAGGCAAGCAAGGCTCCACTGCCAAGGAATGAATTTGATTCTAAAGCTACAAGTCGTTTAATCGCTTCATCGCTTAAACTCTGCCTATCTTCAACCAAAAAGTAGCAAAATCCCTGTCTAGAGCCTCTACCTACCCTTCCACGCAATTGATGTAAATCAGCAATACCAAATTTATTAGCCTCATCAATTATAATTGTATTTGCATTTGGGATATGTATTCCACTTTCTACTATACTGGTACAAAGTAGTACATCATAATTGCCATTGGCAAATTTAATCATCTCTTCTTCGCTAGTTTTGGCATCAATCTTGCTATGAAGAGTAAGAATTTTTAATGTTGGCAATATATCTTTTAATTCACGCTCAATACTAGGCATATCAGCAATTTTATTATGAAGATAAAAAATTTGCCCAGCACGGCGAATTTCACGCATTATAGCCTCTTTAATTAATCCTCTATCCCACTCTTTAACAAAGGTTCTAACATCTAATCTATCAAGCGGAGGCGTAGTAAGTGTAGCATAGCTTTTAATGCTACTAAGCGCCATATTTAAACTTCGTGGAATTGGCGTAGCTGACATTGAAAGAATATGTGAATGCTCGCTAAATTCTTTTAATTTCTCTTTTTGTTTTACACCAAATTTATGCTCTTCGTCTATAATTATAAGGCCTAAATTTGCACTCTCTACACTCAAAAGTGCATGAGTTCCAATAACTACAAGAGGTTTGCCATCTTTTAAATCAGCCAATAATCTAGCCTTATCTTTGGTGCTGCTAAATCTATCAAGGCGTCTAACATCTATATCAAATCTACTTAATCTCTCATATAAACTCTTATAGTGTTGAGCACAAAGCAAAGTAGTAGGGACAAAAAATAGTGCTTGAAATCCACTTTTAACACAAGCAAATATCGCGTTCATAGCTACTTCAGTCTTGCCAAAGCCAACATCTCCACTTAAGAGCATATCCATAACCTTGCCGCTTTTTAAATGCTCTAAAATAGCAGCTACAGCTCTATCTTGATCGCTAGTGTAGTTAAATCCAGCTTGCATCTGAAAATTAGCAAACTCAGCACTATTAAGATCAATTTTTACACCTTCAATTAGCTCACGCTTTGCTGCTAAAGCGATAATTTTACTAGCTATGATAAAGAGTTTTTCTTTTACTTTTTGCTTAAGTTTTGCAAAGCTAGCCTTGCCTAACTTATCTAAATTTACTACTGCACCACTTCCAGCAATATATCTATCTATCATATCAAGATGTTCTGTTGGAAGAAGTAATCTATCATCATTTTGATATGTTAGCACCACAAATTCTTTATTATTACCAAGTACGCAAATTAGCTCTAATCCAGCAAATTTACCAATTCCATACTCGCTATGAACTACAAAATCGCCAACTTTTAACTCATCTAATACAATGCTAGCTTTACGCCTTTTTTGACGCGAGCCTAGCTGATTAAGGCTAATAATTAGCTCATCTTTGCTTATTAAATTTAAAATTAGCTCACTTGAAACAAAGCTTAAATTTGGATTTAACTCCAATCCTAAGGCTCTAAACGCACTCTCATTAGAGCTTAAAATCTCTATCTTTTTATCGCTATGAAAGCCAATAAGCTCACTATTTATACTTCCTTCAAAAACTCTATATATCTTTGCTTCTGGCAAGGTTAAAAGCTTATCAAGCTTGCTAGTATCCATATCACATTCATCAAGTTCTAGATATATATCTTTTACTGCTTCAAACTGCTCTAGATAATCCACAAACCCATCAATTACCCAAAATCCAAATGAATTTAAATCATTTACTAAGGCATTTGATTTGATATGTTGTGCATTTTCTAGGGCAGTCTCAAACTCATCACTACTAAGTGCAGCTACATATGGAGTAATTACTAAACTTTGTTCTTGGCTAATACTTTTTTGCGTTGCTGGATCAAATCTACGGATACTTTCAACAACATCAATATCAAGCAAAATTCTACACGGCCACTCATCTGCTACACTGTAAATATCGATAATATCACCGCTGATTCTAATCTCACCCCTACTTTCTACAATATCAACAAATGTATATCCATATGCTAGCATCTTATCCTTGAAACTTTTTAGATCTATAGTATCTGCAAAATTTATAGTTTTTACACTTAATTGATTAGCGCTTGGGAGTTTATTTAAGATCGTTCTAAATGGTGAAATAATTAATTTATTTGGATTTGTGCTTAAATGAAAGTTACTTAAAGCCTTACTAATATCTAAAAGTTCGCTATTAAAAGCTCTTAAATCATCGCCATTTTTAGCTCTAAAATCTGGCAAAACAAAGCACTCACGCCCAGCATAAGTCGCTGCAGCATGAGCTTTAAAGGCATCTTTATCATCATTTACTATTAGAATTTGAAATTTATTTTTATGAGTTTTAAAAAACTCATATATTCTTGCTTGCACCACTTTCCTCTGTGTCGATAATCTCTAAATTCTCTAATGATTTCATAGAATTTGAAGCTTTAAGCGAATTCTTACCATCAAATCTTCCGCCAGTCTCTATACTTAGGCTACCTGAACAGATATCTCCTAAAACAAATCCACCACTTAAAATCTCAACCGAATCAGCATCTACATTGCCTTCAAAAACGCCATTTACCACAACTTTAGAAGCTGAGATAATTCCAGTAACCTTTCCATTTTTACCAATTACAACTGTATTGCTAGATTTAATCATACCATCTACATGACCTTCTATATATAAAACCGAACCACAAGCTAATTCGCCCTTTATATACGCACCTTCTGATATTATGGTTGTTTCAGAGTTAAATTTGCCACTGCCTTTACTAAAGACTGCCATGATACTCTTTTCTCCTTTTGAAATATTTCTTCATAATTTTTTCTGTTCCAATTGATAAAATTAGCCGGATCTAATGGACGCTGCACAAAGCGAATCTCATAATGAAGATGTGGTCCAGTGCTTATACCAGTATTTCCACTATAGCCTATTAGATCGCCTTTTTTGACAAACTGCCCCTCTTTTACCACATCTCTTCTTGATAGATGAGCAAATCTAGTTTTAAAGCCAAAATTATGCTCTAAAACTACCAAATATCCATACCCACTAACTATATTAAATCCAGCTACTTGCACCACACCATCAGCTGGTGCATAAACTGGAGTTCCAATTGGCGCTCTAAGATCGATCCCTTGATGTAAGTGCTTATGACCTAATACTGGATGAGTTCTCCAGCCAAAACTAGCCGTTACGCCGCCATCTTCCATTACTTTACCATTTGGGATCATAGAAAATATTATATTTTGTTGTTCAACAGTAAGTTTAATCTGTTCTAATCTATCATCAATTGTAGTGCTATTAACATCATCATTTAGCCCAATTTGCTCTTCTAAAAGTGAAATTTTATCCTCAATAGCCATAAGCTCTTCTTCTTTAGTTGAGAGCTTTTGCTTCATCTTTTCATACTCTATATTTAAATTTTCACTACTGCTTATTAGCTCTTCTTTAGTCTCTCTAAGAGCATTTGTCTCATCTTGTAAATAGCCCATATACAAAGCACCAAATACAAAAACAAGCAATACAACAGCAACAACATATATAAAAATTTTCTTTAATACCTGGCTTAATAAATAGTTTCTAGAGCCATTAACATCAGTTATAGTAATTACGATTTTATCTTTCAATCTCTGCCTTAATGAAATTTTCTACCAACATAAATGAACCAAATAGCAAATAACGCTCATTCTCATCTAATTTTACAAACTCAAAACACTCAATCTCAAGCTCTTTTGCCACTTGAATAATCTTATCAACAGCTAATTTTCTATTTTGACTTTGATATTTATAAATTTGGATTGTACCAATAAAAGGCTTTAAGCTTGATAAAACTCCAAAAATATCTTTATCATCAAAAGCATTATATATCAAATTTACTCTACTCCAACTAATATCTTGCAAATATTTTGCTATAGCTTTTGCTGCATGAGCATTATGCCCGACATCTATTATTAAATTATCTTTTATCTTTTGGCATCGACCTTTTAAATTTAAAGCATCTAAATTTAAGATAATATTAGATAGGTTATTTACACCCAAAATATTAGCTGCATTTACTGCTAGGCTTAGGTTTGCTTGTAAAAACTTAGGTAGATTAAATCTCTTAGCATATATATCAATTTCATTGGTAAATATATCTTTTTGAATTATTAAATTAGCACCTTTATCATTTGCAATCTTTTTAGCTAGTTGCATACAGGCAAACTCACTGCTAATAAGTGCTAAATCACACATCGCATTTAGCTTGGTTTTTGCAATCTCTTCAAGGCTATTTCCAAGCATATCAGTATGATCTAATCCAATAGGAGTAAAAATGCTAAGACTCTTATCAAATACATTTGTAGCATCATATTCACCACCCATTCCAGCTTCCATTACAAGATAATCATACTCCTTAAATAGCACTACAGCCATAAGTGTAGCCCATTCAAAATAGCTTAGACTCTCTATCATCTTATCACCATCACTAAACAGGCTAAAAATATCTAAAAGCTTAGTGTGCGCCAAATTTAACTCATCTTTGCCAATAGTAGAACAGCTACTATAAAATCTCTCACTAAAATCAAATATATGCGGACTAGTATAGTGTCCTACTTTGCTACAAGAAGAAAGAATTTGAGTTAAAAATCTCCCGCTACTTCCCTTGCCATTAGTGCCTATGATATGGATAATTTTTGGTGGATTTAATTTAGATTTTATCTTTTCATAAATATTAGGAAAGCGTTTATAATCAATCTCATCATAATATAAGGGTTTTGAGTTTAAAAATATCTCATAATCCATCAAACCACTCTTATGCAATTTATCCCCCCACTTTTAGCAATCATTAATCCCTTGCTAGCTTTTTGAATCATATCAGATTGATTATTAGCACTAGATCTTAAAGCAATTCCAGAGCTAGCACTAACTATAATATGTTCATTTTTATATCTAAATTTATATCCAGCAATATCATTTATCATTATTTGAGCTAAATTTATAGCACTATTTTTGTCTAAATTTGCTACTAATATCATAAATTCATCTGAATTTGTCCTAGCGATAAATTCTCCATTGATACAACGATTTTGAACAATTTTAGCCATTGTAGATAAGATAGCATCTTTAGCATTTGCTCCATATTTTAATCTAATCTCATCTAAGGAATTTATCTCAATAATCATAAGAGCATAATCAACTCCATACTTTGCATTTGCATCTTCAATATTTGCTAGTTCTACTTCAAAACTATTTTTATTATTTAATCCTGTTAGCTCATCTTTTTTAATAGAAGACTTTGCTATCATCTCTTCAAGCTCTTTAATACGCTCTTTTAAATCATGAATCACTCTACTATCATCACTAAGCTTTAGCCCCATTGCTGATATCTCGCTACGGAGCGAATTTGATGTTTTTTGCAGCTTTTGCTTAATAGCATTATAATCATCAATTGAGTTTATATTATCTATATCAAAAATAGCACTATCTACACTACTGCCATTATTTAAAAGCGTTGTAGCAAAATTTTGAATTTGAGTATTTAGATTATTTAATACTTCATCTAATATAGAAATTTTATGTTTAATCTCATTTTGGTCAAGACGAACACGCTTTAAAATACACTTTTTAATATCATCTTCCATAGCTTGACTACTAAGCAAAGATGGATTTTGCCTTAAATGCTCACTAACTCTAGCTATATCATCATCAGCGCTTGGAGCAATAGAAGGAACCAAAGCTGCGATTATCAACTCACAGATTTTAGTATATTTTAGATCAATATCCTTGGAGTTATCTTTTGATTTTTCTATTTTAGATATTATGGTCTCTATATCATCGTTTTGCTTAATTCCATATTTTTCTAATCTTCTTAGATAAGTATCATCAAAATGAGAGACAAACTCAAACCAGCGATCTCTAATTAAATTTAAACTCTCTACTCCTATTGTACCATCTAGCATTGATAAGCTTGAATTGGCTAGCTCTTTAGCTTTAGTATTATGCATTAAATTTATAGCATGTAAGATTCGTTTTAAAAGCATTGTTTGAGCTAGATTAATTTTTGTTACATCAACAGGATTAGCACGATTTAATCTAGAGCTAATAAAAGCAAAAAGCTCATCAATATTTCGCACATTCATCTTTTTTAGCTCATTTTGATAATTTTGATCTAATTTTGAGATATAATTTTCTAATTTTTTACACTCACTTGCTCCAAGCCCACGCCTAGCTGCAGCGGCACAAAAAAGCATATGATAGTTATCAGGAGTTAGAGTGATCTTCTTTTCACTCGCCTCCTTAAAAACATCTTTAATAACATCAGAAATTAGACTGGCCATCAAAAAGACCTTGCATAGCTAATTTACTTATAAACTCATCAAAGCTTTGCAATGACGCATTAGTAATAGCATCAAATCTCTCACTATCACTAATAACACTATCTGTAAATCTTCTATCATTTAGCTGATTAGTTACACGAAAATCATAATCTCCATTAGCTAAAATGCTTTTAATTACTCCATCTTTTTGTCTTAATCTATACTCCATAACCAAATTTGCTTTATAAGCTGTAGCATAACCAAACCTATCATAAGATATAGCTGTAAATGTTAATGACTTTATAGAGGCTATAATAATACTATCAGCTTTTTCTTTTTCTACTAGGTCGGTATTAAGGCGTCTTAGCATGGCTGATTTTATCCCATCTTTGATAACTACTGAACTTTCTGGATCAGTTTTGCTAATGATTACATCAATCCAAACACTACTACCTAAAATATCTCTAGCTACCACGCTAGATGGTTTATATCCGCATCCTACTATTAAAAAAGCTAACAATAAAACTGCAAATAGTCTCACTCTATCCCTTTATAACAATATTTACAAGTTTATTTGGCACATAAATTTCTTTTATAATTTGCGATGAGCCAATCCATTTAGCCACTTGAGTTTTAGTTATCTCAATAATCTCTTTATCACTTAGACTCTTATCAACCTCAACTTCAGCACGCCTTTTACCATTTACTGTGATGGCTAAATTTATTGTATCGCTTTGGAATACTTCGCTTCTTAACTCTATTTTTCTAAAATTTTTAAGCCCAAATAACTCATTACTTAATTCCCAGCTAATATGCGGAATTATCGGTTCAAGTAAATTTAAGATAATATAGTAACCTTCAGTCCATACATCTTTATTTTGTTGAGCATTTAACGCGTTTAATGCCTCCATACAAGCAGCAATTAATGTATTAAATGTAAAGCTACTTTCAAAAACTTCACTTGATTTTTTAAGTGCTTCATATACCTTAAGTCTTGCGTATTGCTCTGCTTTATCTAGCTCTTTATGATTAATATCTGGCAAGACAGAGCATTTATAAGCATTAGAGGCTCTATCGCACAATCTATTTATAAATTTAAATGCCCCCTCTACTGCACTATCATTCCACTCTAGCTCTTTTTGTGGTGGAGCAGCAAATAAGATAAATAGCCTTGCAGTATCAGCTCCATACTTAGCTATAATCTCATCAGGATCAACTGTATTACCCTTGCTCTTACTCATTTTAGCGCCATCTTTTAGCACCATTCCTTGAGTTAATAAACTAGCAAATGGCTCACTATCTCGCAAATAACCAAGATCTCTTAATACTTTTTGAAAAAATCTAGCATAAAGTAGATGCAAAATCGCATGTTCAATCCCGCCAATATACTGATCAACATTCATCCAATAATCTACACTTTGCTTATCAAATGCTGTATTTTCCCAGCTCTTATCATCGCTTGCAAATCTAGCAAAATACCAACTACTCTCAAAAAAAGTATCCATAGTATCAGTCTCTCTAGTAGCATTTTTGCCACATTTTGGACATTTACAATGTTTAAAACTAGCGTGTTTATCAAGTGGATTGCCCTCTCCTGTAATCTCAACATCATCAGGTAGTGCAATTGGTAGATTCTCTATATTTTCAGCTACTACTCCACAGCTATCACAATGCACCATAGGAATTGGAGCGCCCCAGTATCTCTGTCTAGAGATACCCCAATCTCTTAATTTGTAATTTGTAACCTCTTTGCCTATATTGCTATTTTGAAAATGGTTTATAATAGTTTTACTAGCCTCATCATAATCCATACCATTGATTATATCAGAGTTAATATGCTTGCCACTTTTTTGACAATATGGCAGCTCATCACACTCAATTATTTTGTTAATTGGTAGATTAAATTTAATAGCAAACTCATAATCTCTCTCATCATGTGCAGGAACTGCCATCAAAGCACCATGTCCATATTCAGCCAAAACAAAATTAGCGCACCAAATAGGCACTAACTTACCAGTTAATGGATGAATAGCATTAATACCTAAATAAACTCCATCTTTATCAGCTATTTGACGCTCTTTAGGAGTTTGGTTTAGCATAGATTTTATTTTTTCTTTGACTTCAGCACTAATAAATTCACTATTTAAAAGCTTCTTTGTTATGTTATGTTCAGGCGCTAAGGCGCAATAGCTTACACCATAGATAGTATCAGGACGAGTAGTAAATACCATAAATCCATCTTCGCCTACAATATCCTTGCTACTATCATCAAATTTAAATTCAAATTCAAGACCACTACTTTGACCTATCCAGTTTTCTTGCATAGTGATAACTTGACTTGGCCACTTGCCTTCTAAATCCTTTAAACACTCCAAAAGCTCACTAGCGTATTGAGTAATTTTAAGATAATATCCTGGCATCTCTTTTTGTTCTACATCATGCCCACATCTCCAGCACTTGCCATCTTCTACTTGCTCATTTGCTAATACTGTTTGATCGTTCTCGCACCAATTAACTACTGCTGATTTTCGATATACTAAGCCTTTTTCATACATTTTAATAAAAAACTCTTGTTCCCACTTTGTATAGAGTGGATCGCTTGTAGCTAATAAGCGATTTTTAGAAAAGCTTAACCCTAATGCATCAAGCTCTTTAATCATATAATCAATATTTTCATATGTCCATTTTTTAGGGTGAATTTTATGCTTTATAGCAGCATTTTCTGCTGGCATACCAAAACTATCAAACCCCATTGGCTGAAGAACATTATACCCCATATTTCTCCAGTATCTAGAAAGCGCATCGCCTATGCTGTAGTTTCTAACATGACCCATATGCAATCTTCCACTTGGATATGGAAACATTGATAAAATATATTTTTTAGGTAGGTTATAGTCATTTTTTGGCTCACTATATTTAGTTTCTCTCCAAGTAGTTTGCCATTTATACTCTATATCTTTAGCATTGTATTGCATCATTTTATCCTTAGAATTCATCTCTAGTTTTATTTGCTTCTATTAATATCAAAAGCATAGAAAATATATTTGCTAAAATTGCACCAATAACAAGTGTATATACTATACCTTGATTAAAACCACTTACAAGTAGCACAAATGCTGGGATTAGGTGCAAATCAGCTACCAATGAACTAGCAAAAAGCTCAGCTGCAAGTAAATTTCTAACACCTACTTTAAGCAAAGTAGATATTAAATTTATACTTGCAGCAATAAATAACGCAACAGCATTATTATCATATAAAAAACCAGCTGTAGTAGTAAGGCTCATAAGAGCAAAAAATGTAAATATAACCTTTCCCCAATCCATATTATCCCCTTATACCGTACCTTTTTCATACATAGCACGAAGCTTTTCTTTCTCTTTTTTTCTTAGCTCTTTAGTTACAATTGAGGCTCTATAGTTTTCAACACTAAATCTAAACCAACTAAGCATAGGAGCAGCAATAAACACAGAACTCATAGTACCAATTAAAATTCCAATTATCATAATAACAGAAAAACCATGAATCATATCTCCACCATAGAAAAATAGTGTAAATACAGCTAAAAGCGTAGTAACAGATGTCATCAAAGTTCTAGAAAGTGTAAGCGATACAGATTCATTAATTACTTCAAATAATTTAATAAATTTACTCTCTTTTACTCTTTCTCTAATCCTATCAAAAATAATAATAGTATCATTTAAAGAGTAACCAAGAACAGTTAAGATTGCTGCAAGAGTATCTAAATTTACATCTATACTAAGCAAGCTAATAGCTCCTAGCACAATAACAACATCGTGAATTTCGCTAAGTATAGCAGCTAGTGCAAATCTCCACTCAAATCTCACACCAATATATATAAGTATCAACACCAAAGATACAGCTACAGCCATTATCCCTTTTTCTCTTAGTTCGCTACCAATTTTTGGTCCTACTACATCTACTCTACGAATCTCAAACTCACCAGTACCTTTAAGAATTTCAGATACAAATGCACCTGGATTATTTCCTAAGCTATCACTAGTTGTTGTATATCTAATAGTAATCTCGCTTGCTGAGCCAAATTCGGTAATACTAGCATTTTTTAATATCTCATTGGTTGAGAATCTCTCTCTTATTAGATCTATAGGGGCATCTTTATCATGATATTTAACCTGTATTAAAGTACCGCCAGCAAAATCAATACCATAGCTTAACCCTTTAGTAAAAAGCAACCCAATAGATCCAAAAAATAAAATAGCAGAGATGATAAACATTATCCATCTCATACCCATAAAGTTATAAATTTTACCTTTATCAAATATCTGCATTCTAGCCCCTTTTAATCTTATAGCCAAACCAAAGGACAGTGCTACCTTTTTCTATTCTACGGCTTAAAAACTCAAACATACCATGAGTTCCTAAAATTGCAGTAAGCATAGAAGCAGCAATACCAATACTCATAGTTACAGCAAAGCCCTTAACTGGTCCAGTACCATAAGCATATAGTGCAGCTGAAGTAATAAGCGTAGTTAAATTTGAATCGATAATAGCACTCATAGCATTTTGGTATCCTTTTTGGATACAAGTATGAATATTATGACCCTCTTTTAAAAGCTCCCTAATACGCTCATTAATGATAACATTGGCATCCACAGCCATACCTATAGTAAGCAAAATACCAGCCATACCAGGCAAGGTAAGTGTAGCACCAAATAACGCCATAACAGCAATAAGTATTAATATATTTACTACCAAAGCGATATTTGCCAAAATTCCAGCCAGTCCATAAACCAAAATCATAAATAGCACAACCAAAATCGCACCAACAGCAAGAGCTACCATACTTTGGTCAATACTTTGCTGACCAAGACTAGGACCAATGCTTCTTTTCTCTTCTAAATTTACAGGTGCGATCAGAGCCCCACTTCTTAAAGCAATAGCAATATCACGAGCCTCTTCTATGCTAAATCCACCACTTATCTGACCGCTTCCACCACCAATTCTTTCATTGATAGATGGAGCTGAATACACTCTATCATCAAGCACGATAGCTAAGCGTTTGCCTACATTAGCGCCGGTAAAATCAGCAAATATAGAAGCGCCTTGGGCATTAAGTGTAAAATTAATAATTGGAGTATTTGTTTGATTATCAAATGCCACTCTAGCATCTACTAGCATACTTCCATCTAAAACTGGAATTTCATTTACTAAATACTTATATCTTGGGTTTCTAGCATCGCTTAAAAGCAAATCGCCATATGCAGATGCTTCATCTTCGTTCATAGTTTGAGCCATATCTTGACGCTTTTCATCAACTGCCATTAGTTGAAGATGGGCTGATTTAGCTATTAAATCCATAGCTCTTTGTTCATCAGCTGAACTTTTAATACCTGGAAGCTCTACTAAGATTTTATCTTCGCCTTGTTTAAGAACTGTAGGCTCAGCCAAACCAAACTGATCTAGACGATTTCTAATAGTCTCTACAGCTTGATCTACAGCATATTTAGCAGTATCAATCTTCTCTTGTGGAGTCAGTAAAATTCTATAGTTTAACTCATTTTTTTGCACCTCTATGCCAGTAGTTTTAGATAGAATTTCATCTAATTTCTTAGCATCATCACTATCTAAAAGAGCTATACTAATCCCGCTCTCATCAGCTTTTAATCTATCTACTAAGATATCATTTTTATCAGTATCATATTTTATAGCTGAGGCTATTGATTTGATTTTAGAGGTTATTGCAGCGTCTGTTTGAACGCTTAAGAGCATATATAGACCACCTTGCAGATCTAGTCCTAGGCTTACTTTTTGACCACTTTGGCTACCAGTAAAGCTTGGCATCGAAAAAAAGATGCCAAACACCAAAGCAAGGATAAAAATTATAAGCCTATAAGTTATCCTACTTCTCATCACTTGACTCGATTTTGTCTAATTTTTTAGCGACAAAATTTCTATCAATGCGAACAATTACGTCATCATTAAGTTTAACTTTGATAAAATCATCTTCTGGTTTGATGACCTCACACACTAATCCTCCATTTGTAACGATTTTATCGCCCTTTTGGAGATTTGCTAGCATATTTTTATGCTCGCGTTGCTGTTTTTGTTGCGGTCTGATAACTAAAAAATAGAATATTGCAAACAATACAACAAGAGGTAATAATGAAGTTAGCATCGAATTCTCTGCCATGTGGATCCTTTAAGAAAAAATTAGTGGATTATTTTACATTAAAATTTATAATAAACGGCTTTATAATCTCTATTTTGCTATCACTTTTTATATTTTTAGATATATTAAATTTAAAATATATAGCAAATTTATCTCTTATTAGTGCTATTTTTGGCTTTTATCTTCTTCTTAAAAGCAGTAGGCAAATTTGGTTTTGGAGTGGAGTTTTTACTGGATTATTTTGGTTTTATTGGATTAGTTTTAGTTTGATTTATTACAATTTTGCCTATCTTATTCCTATTGAAATTTTAGGAATTTGTCTGATTTATGGATTTATATTTTTGGCTGCTGGATGGCTAGAAAATATCTATATTAAGGCGATTTTTTTACTTTTTGCTAGTTATATTGCACCTTTTGGTTTTGATTGGTTAAATTTCAAGCTAATATTTGTTGATACATTTTTTATCCCATCTATTTATACTCTTGCTTTGGTGCTTATATCTATACTTATAGCTATTAAATTTAATATATATTTTGGTATCTCATTGCTTATTTGCTCTTTAGCGATTAATTACAACTATAAAACTGAGCCTAAAAGTCTTCCATTTGATATCTCACTTATTAGCACAAATATTAGTCAAGATAAAATCTGGGAGCGCTCCACAAAAGATAAAATTGTAAAAAATAACCTTGATATGATCGATCAAGCTATAAGCGATGGCTCTAGAATTGTAGTTTTGCCTGAGAGTGCATTTCCACTATTTTTAGATCATAGTGAAATTTTACTTAGCGTTTTAAAGCAAAAATCACATCAAATCGCCATCGTAGCTGGAGCTTTAGGAACTAATGATAATAAGATATATAATTCAACCTATCTTTTTGATAAAGGGGAAATAAAAAGACTTGACAAGCTAATATTAGTGCCATTTGGCGAAGAGATACCACTTCCAAATTTTATTAAAAATTTAATAAATGAGATATTCTTTGATTCAGCCGTAGATTATAGCCATGCTAATAACGTAAGTGATTATGAGATAGATGGGGTTAAGATTAGAAATGCTATATGCTATGAAGCAACTCGTGATGAGTTGTTTGTTGATAAACCTAAATTTATGATAGCAATTACTAATAATGCTTGGTTTGCTCCATCTACTCAGCCAAATTTACAAAGCAAACTACTAAAACTAAAAGCATATAAATACAAAACCACAATCTATCATAGTGTAAATGGTAGTCCAAGCCAGATGATTACCCCATAAATGTTACTATAAGTAACTTTTAATTACTATTTTATAATTTTTATTTTATTATTAAATTTAGTGTAGCTATGAAATGGAAATTAAATTTGGCAAAAAAGTTTTGGTTGATATAGATTAATGAGCAGTGTTGCAGCGATTAAAGATCTATTTGTAGTGGTTGTATGAAGTTGTTGAAAATAATGAGATTGAATTTGGTATAAAAGGCAACTACCAAACAACTGGTATAGAAGATTATGATAACATACTTAACTATGGTGTATATGTAGGTTATAACTACAAATTTTAATCAAACGGGCGAAGAGATTCGCCCTAATTTATACTTAAATTTACTCTAAATCTATCTAAATTAAAATTACGCACCAAGATATCTTTTGCGAATTTCATCATTGCCTATCATATCTTTTGATACGCCTTCCATAACGATATGGCCATTTTCTAATACATAGGTATAATCGCTAGTTTTAAGCGCTAAAAATGCATTTTGTTCAACCAATAATATAGTAATACCCTCTTCTTTAAGCCTCTCAATAATATCAAAAACCTCACCTACAATCTTAGGAGCAAGGCCAAGACTAGGCTCATCAAGCATTAAAAGCTTTGGCTCACTCATTAAAGCTCTAGATATAGCTAACATTTGAGCCTCTCCACCACTTAGAGTTCCAGCAAGTTGATCACGCTTTTGCTTAAGCCTTGGAAATAGATCATACATAGTCTCTTTTAAATGCTCATAGTTTTCATCATTATTAAAAGCACCCATTTTAAGATTTTCTTCTACGGTTAAGTTTATAAATACTCTTCTACCTTCAGGCACCAAAGCAATTCCTTGCCTTACAAGCGTATGAGTTTTATGCCTACTAGTATCATATCCTAAGAAATTTATCTGGCCACTTCTTTTAACTGAGTTTATAAGTGCATTTAAGGTACTACTCTTTCCAGCACCATTTGAGCCTATAAGGCTTACTATTTGGCCAGTTTGCACAGAAAAGCTAATCCCCTTTACAGCCTCAATCATTCCATAATATACATGCAAATTTCTAACATCTATCATTGTATAAAATCCCCTAAATAAGCACTTATAACATCTTCGTGTTTTACTGCATCAGCTGGCGAGCCAGTAAAAATCACTCTACCATAATCAAGCACCAAAACCCTATCGCAAAGATGATTTACAAATTTCATATCATGCTCAATTAATAAAATAGATAACCCATCAGTAGCCCTAAGATCAAATATTAAATTTGCCAACTCATCAGTCTCGCTAGGATTCATACCAGCTGCTGGCTCATCTAGTAAAAGTAGTTTTGGATTAGTTGCTAACGCTCTTGCTATCTCTACTTTGCGCTGCGTTCCGTAGCTTAAGTTTTTAGCAAATTCATTAGCATATCTAGCAATACCTAAACGCTCTAAAATTGCCATAGTACGCTCTTTGGCTATTCTTTCAGATTTAGCAAATCTACCAAGATGCAAACAAGCTTCTAAAAAACTATATTTTGTTGAGCTATTTAAGCCGATTAATACATTTTCTAAGACAGTAAGAGAACCAAAAAGACGAATATTTTGAAATGTTCTAGCAATACCTAAATTTACAATTTTATTTGGCTTAATTCCATTTAATCTTTTGCCATCAAATTTGATCTCACCACTACTTGGCTCATAGGCACCAGTAATTATATTAAACATAGTAGTTTTTCCAGCCCCATTAGGCCCAATAAGCCCAAAAATCTCTCCACTTTTTACACCAAAGCTAGTCTCTTTGATGGCCTCTACACCACCAAAATTTTTACAAATTTTACTTAGTTCTAATATCATTTGCGTCTACCTCTAAATAGATCCCCTAGCTCCATTTGCCCCATAATGCCCTTTCTAGCAAATAGCATTACAAAGATTAGTACTAGTGAGAATACAACCATTCTAAGCCCTGGGTAAGCCTCGGTTTGATAGCCAAAGATATTCATAGGCTCATCTAAAAATCTTAGCCACTCACTACCACCAATTACTAGCACTGTACCAATAATAGCTCCAGTAGTACTACCAAGCCCGCCAAGTACTATGATAATAAGTAGTAAGAATGTAAACATAAATGTAAATTGGTCAGGACTAACACTACCTAATAATCCAACTAGTAAAGCTCCACCCATACCTTCAAAAAATGCACTTACACAAAACGCTGTAGTCTTAGTAGCAAAGGTATTAATCCCCATCGCAATAGCTGCATCTTCATCATCGCGAACAGCCTTCATAGCACGGCCAAATTTAGAATATACTAAATTTAAAATTACAATAGTAGCAAAAATAGCTAGTCCACCACTATAAAAAATATTTGTAAAGCGGCTTAAATCTCCATTACTATCGACTCTCATAACCTCATTTAAGCCAATTGAACCATTTGTAAAGGCAGGGAAATTGACAGCTAAAAGTTGAATTATAAAACCAAACCCCAAAGTAACAATAGCCAAATAATCACCCCTAACTCTAAATACAGGCATAGCAAGCAGTAAAGCTAAAAGTGTAGCACAAACACCACTGATAAACATTGCTAAAATAAAATTACTAGTATAAATAGCTAAGATAATATTTGATGGCTCAGCTGCATCAAATTGATATAGCTTAGAATCAGCATTAAGAAGCAAAATAGCAGCTACATAAGCCCCAACAGCTACAAATCCATTTGGCTCAAGACTAAATTGTCCAGTAACTCCATTTATAAGATTATAGCTAATAGCAAGAGTAATAAATATAGCAATATTATTTACAATTCCTAAACTATACTCGCCTAGATACGCATCACAGAAAAATAAAAACCCAATTGCTAAAATAACAGCTAACCAAAATTTAAATCTACTTGCCATCTAAAACCTACTCTTTTCAAAATTATATCCCAAAATTCCAGTTGGTTTAAATAGTAAAACTAAAATCAAAAAGATAAATGCAAAAGCATCTTTAAACCCTGCAAGATCTGGAAATAGTGCCACAGCAACAACCTCTGTAAATCCAATAATAAATCCGCCAAGCACAGCTCCGCCAACGCTACCAATACCGCCAAGCACCGCAGCGGCAAAAGCCTTAAGTCCAATTAATACGCCCATTAATGGATCGATACTAGGATAATTAATAGCCCAAAATACACCGCCAATAGCAGCAAGAGATGAGCCAAGCCCAAACACAATAGATATAATTAAATTTGCATCAATTCCCATTAAATTAACTGTACTAATATCAAAAGCAAGCGCTCTAATTGCTATGCCATATTTTGTTTTATAAAGCACATACAACACTATCATTAATAAAAATATAGTAATTACTGGTACAAAAATAGCACTAACTGGCAATGTAATCGCACCAATACTTACTACTTGTTCAAAAAACTCAGGTACATTAAATGATCTAGGCGTGCCACCAAACACTACTTGAAACACATTTTCAAGTAAAAAACTAATACCAATAGCTGTGATTAATAGCGAAATTCTAGGAGCTGAGCGAAGTGGTTTATAAGCAATCTTATCAGTACAAACACCAAGAAGTGCCGATACAACAACTGCAAAAAGCAAAGCAAATCCAAAAGGAAGCGCCATACTAGTCATACAAAACAAAGCCACATATGCTCCAACCATCATAATATCGCCATGAGCAAAGTTGATAAGCCTTAAAACACCATAAACCATAGTATAGCCAATAGCTATCAAAGCATACATGGATCCAAGACTAAAACCATTTACCATCTGCTGTAAAAATAGAGTAATATCCATAAATTTCCTTCTACATAAACCTAATATTGTGCCAAAAACTACTAAACTCTAAGTAAATTTATTCATTTCTTAAGGTAGTTAAAATATCTACATTACTAGCTTTTTTGGCTGGATAATATGATGATAGCAAAACAATTGCTATCGCACCAATTAAAATCATTGCCAAATCGCTTAAAGCTAACTCCATTGGTAATTTTGAGCTTCCATAAACATCAGCAGGTAAATTTACTATATCAAAGCTACCTAGCAACCATACCCCAAAAAGCCCCAAAATAAGACCAAAGATTATCCCACTTCCTCCAATTACAACACCTTGAACAAAAAAGCTTTTTTTAATCTCGCTTTTACTAGCACCAAGTGCAAGCAAAAGAGCAATCTCTTGACGACGATTCATCACAGTCATCAAAAGTGAGCTAATAATATTTAAACTAGCTACCAAAATAATAAGCATTAAAACAATAAAAAGCGCCCTTTTTTCTAGCTCTAAAGCACTAAAAAAATTACCATTTTGCTCCCACCATCCAACAGCTCTTTGACCTGGGGATAGATTTTGATTTAATTTGATAATATCGTTTTTTGGATTATCTGAGTAGATATGAATTCCATCATATCTACCGCTTTCATAGCCTAAAATTTTAGCCAAAGCATTAACATCTGTATAAGAATAAGCCTTATCATATGCGATTAATCCAGAGCTAAAATTTGCTACATAATTAAATCTTTTCATTGTCGGCATAGATACCAATCCACCAGCACTAAGCTGCATAAATAGCATAGTAACCTTCTCATTAAGCGAAAGGGCAAAATCATCAGCAATTCCCTTGCCAAGAAGAATCTCAAAACCACTTGGAGTAGTATTACTAAGTGCTTCTTTTACCACAGAGTTTATCTGTTTTTCATCATCAAAATTTACTCCAAACAATAAACCACCTTCAAGCTTATTGCCATGTTTTACAATAGCTTGAGTAGAGATATATGGGCTAAATTTAAGATGATCAAACTCTGTTTTTAATCTATCTACATCATCTTTATCAATTCCGCCTTTAATATAGCTTAAAATTGTAATTGGATAATTCATAGTAAAGAGTTTTCGCTCAAATTCCTTATCAAAGCCGTTCATAATAGCCATAGCTATAATAAGCACCATAAGACCAACGCTCACACCCAAAAATGCCAAAATTGCTGATAACGCAATAAACGGCTGAGAGCGATCAAATCTAAGATATTTAAAAAGCAGATACCTAACCACTAGGCAAAAACTCCAATTTTTGGTCCGCTTTTACCACAACACTCTTTAAATTTAGCTCCGCTACCACACGGACAAGGTGAATTACGAGATGGTTTTTTATCTATTTTAACTGACTCATTTGTAGTTTTGTTTAGATTATTATCTGGTTCTTCACTCTTAAATTTAACTATTTGCAGAGTTTTTACACTCTCTGTTTTTAGTCTATTTACTAACTCCATAAATAGATTATAACTCTCTTTTTTATATTCAGTTAGCGGATCTTTTTGATTATATCCTCTTAAGCCGATTCCAGTCTTTAAAATATCCATTTGATATAGATGCTCTCTCCAAGCAGCATCTAAAATTTGTAGATATAGTAATTTTTCTATGCCTTTTCTTTGTTCAATATCTATTTGCGACATCTTTAGCTCATAATCAGCAGCCAATTTATCTACAATAAATCCTTTAAGCTCATTAAAATCAAGCCCTTTAAGCTCATTTGGATCAATATCAATTAGACTATTTTCTTTTACCACAAGAGCCAATCTATTCATATCAAAATCTTCGCTTAGCCCACCTTCTATAACATCAGCCTCGCTTAACATCATTAATACTAAATCTTCTCTATTTGAGATTATTTTCTCTTTTAGATCGCTATTTGGATCTAATAGCTCATCTCTATACTTATATATTGTCTTTCTTTGCTCATTTGCTACATCATCATATTCTAATACATGCTTTCTACTCTCAAAATGTAGGCTTTCTACCTTTTTTTGTGCATTTTCTACTGCACGAGTAACTAGCCTACTTTCTATGCTCTCACCCTCTTCGATTCCAAGTCTTTCCATAATTGCTTTAATCTTATCACTACCAAAGATTCTAAGAAGATTATCTTCTAAGCTTAGATAAAATCTACTAACACCAGGATCGCCTTGACGACCAGCGCGCCCTCTTAATTGATTATCAATACGGCGACTCTCGTGTCTTTCAGTACCAATAATATATAATCCACCAAGAGCGCGCACCTCATCATCAATACGAATATCTACACCACGACCAGCCATATTAGTTGCAATAGTTACAGCACCTTTAGCTCCAGCTTCGGCAATGATTTGTGCCTCTTTTTCATGGTTTTTAGCATTTAATACAGAGTGAGCTATACGCTCTTTAGCTAACATTTTATGGAATAACTCACTTTTTTCGATGCTTGCAGTACCTACTAATACTGGCTGACCTTTAGCATTTGCTATTTTTATCTCTTCTATTACAGCTTTAAATTTCTCATTTTCACTCTTATATATTAAATCATCTTTATCCACTCTTTTAATCGGTAGATTAGTTGGGATAGAGATTACATCTAAATTATAAATTTGAGCAAATTCAGCCGCTTCAGTTTGTGCTGTACCAGTCATTCCAGCAATTGTTCCATACATCCTAAAGTAATTTTGAAAAGTAATATCAGCTAAAGTCTGGCTCTCTTCTTGGATTTTTACACCCTCTTTAGCCTCTAAGGCTTGATGAAGGCCTTCGCTAAATCTTCTACCTTCGCTTAATCTACCAGTAAATTCATCTACAATTACCACGCCTTCATCACGAACTACATAGTGTACATCTTTTTCAAATAGATTATGTGCTTTAAGTGCTTGGTCTAGATGGTGGCTTAAGATTGCATTTTCTAAATTATATAAATTTTCTACACCAAATAGCTGTTCAGCTTTAGCGATTCCAGCCTCAGTTATTATTATAGTTCTACTTTTTTCATCTACTGTAAAATCCCCAGTTGGCTTATCTTGTGGTGTAGTAGCTGGCTCTCCTCTTTTCATAGCTCTTGCTACCTCATCAGCCTTAATATATCCATCTAATGTGCGATTAGTAGGCCCTGAGATAATTAATGGAGTTCTAGCCTCATCTATTAAGATACTATCAACCTCATCTACAATTACAAAGTTATGCTCTCTTTGCACCTTGCTAGATAGTTCAAATTTCATATTATCACGCAAATAATCAAAGCCAAATTCATTATTTGTACCATATGTAATATCAGCATCATATGAGGCTTTACGCTTACTATCATCATACTCACCACCTACTATAATACCAACACTAAGGCCTAAAAAATTATATATAGCACTCATTTGAGTAGCATCGCGTTTGGCTAGATAGTCATTTACAGTTACTACATGGACCCCTTTTTTATCCATTGCGTTTAAAACAACTGGTAAGGTTGCTACAAGAGTTTTACCCTCACCTGTTTTCATCTCTGCAATCTTGCCTTCATTTAAAACCATACCGCCTATTAATTGCACATCAAAGTGTCTCATATTTAGCGTTCTTTTTGATACCTCTCTAACAATAGCAAAAACATCATTTAATATACTATCTTTAGTAACCTTACTTTCTATTAAAGAGTTTTGTAAAGCAACAAATTCAGCCCTTAGTTCATCATCATTTAAGGCTTCATATTTTGATTCTAAGGCATTAATTTTGGCTACTCTTTTATAATACTTTTTAATCTCTTTATCGTTTTTGGTTCCAAATATTTTTTTAGCAATGAATGAAAGCATATTATATCCTATATTAAAATAAGTTGCTATTTTATCTAAAATCCCTTAAATTTAGGCTTTTATTTGTTAAGTTTGGCTACAATCTGCAATTATAAATCATTAAATTAAAGGCAAAATATGAGAAAATTTATATTAATCTTTATTCTATCTTTAAATCTTTTTGGCTCTAGTCAGCTTGAATTTAAAACTCTTTTTGGAGATTTTATTCAAACCATTACTAGTCAAGACCAAAAAATAAGCTATACTGGAACATTAGCCATAGATAAAGAGATTGGAGCATTTTGGCACTATAAAACTCCAGCTACAAAACTAATCTATTTTAATAAAAAACAGGTAGTAATAATCGAACCAGAACTAGAACAAGCCATAATAACAAACCTAAAAAACTCCCCAGATATAGCCAATATTTTACAAAATGCCAAAAAACTAACAGATAATGAATTTCAAACTATCTATGATGATACAACCTATAATATTATAATAGAAAACAACCTACCAAAACTCATTAGTTACGAAGATAAACTAGGCAATCAAGCTATAATTGAATTTACTCAAATAAGCAAAAATCAAACAATAGATACACAGCTATTAATCCCACAAATTCCAAATAATTACGATATAATTGCTAATTAAAATTCTTATTAAAATTATTGTCTGGGATTAAATTTTCCACCTGTGGCAAGCTTGGCAATGTCGGCATAGCCGGCACTGCTGGAAGGCTTGACTCATCATCATTTAGCATATCTTTATGCATAGCTTTTATGGCATCAAGTATCTTTTGGATATTTGTCTCTTCTACAAATTTAAGCTTGATGATATATATCTCATCTATACTAATGGAGTATTTTTTATCTATATATTTTATAAATGTTGTCTTAAAGCCCTCTTTGCCTTTTGATGTCATAATATCTTCAGCATAAAAACTTCCTACAATTATATTTAAAGCATCATAAATAGGTGCTTTTGGCACATTATCATCTCTAGTTATAATCTCTAAATCTATAGAGATTTTTTTAAGATTATTAGCATCATATTTTGAGTATAAATCACTCTCAAACCCCTCAATGCTAACTACATCAGCAAAACTAAAACCGCACAAAATCATCATAAATAAAATAATTTTTTTCATATTTTTTCCCTTATAAATTTCTCTTTTGCATAAAATTCATTTACACTTTGGTCTATATTTACCACACTTTTTAAATATGAGTAAAAATCTTTACTTCTAGTATATATTATACCAAGCTCATCCCAACTAATAGCCCTTGATAATGCCACATATAGCTGTCCATTAGCAAATATATGATTTAAATTACACACTAAACGCTTAATACTCATACCTTGTGATTTATGTATGGTAATAGCGTAAGCTAGTTTTAAAGGAAACTGGACAAACTCAGCTCTTATATTTTCTTTAATATCTTGCCCATCTTTTTTATACTCAAATAGCCAATAGGTAAATGGAACTACCTCAACTACTACACCATTATCTTTTAATACATTTATGCTTATAATCTCTCCGCTACTATCTTGATTTATCTCTTGAATCTTGCCTTGTTCGCCATTATAATACTCACCCCATTTATTACATAAAAACATCACCTTGGCATCTTTTTTAATCTCTAATTCTCTTAAGGCATTTAAATTATTTACCCATTTATCATAAGTATCCTTATGCAAATTATCATCATATATTTTTTCATTAGCTTTTATTTTCACAAGCAAATTTGGAATTTGGGCTAATTTTTTAGCATTTAGCATATCAGCTTCAATATTTCTGCCAAACAATATTATACTATCATTTGGAATTGTATTTGTAATTTTAGAGCTTAATGCCTTATAAATTTCACTATCTATAATACCTAACCTAAGGCGTGAAAGCATAGAGTAAAATTGCATATCAGATGTTCTTTTAGAGACTACTAATTCAATATTTATAAATTTAAGATTATACCAAGCCGTAGAAGAAAAGGCGTAATTAAAGTTAAACAATCCAATACTATCTTGCTTTTTAACTGGCGGAAGCTGATAAAAATCTCCAACCACCATCACACGACCGCTAAAACTGCCTTGTATTAGCCTTAGCCATATCATCTCCATAAGATCCGCACTTACCATAGATATCTCATCTATTATTAAAAGATCAATATTTTTAATAATATTAAATAACTCTTTTAATTTCTCCTTTTGTTTTTTATCAAATAGATTAAGCTCTAAATAGTTGCTACAAATCCCAAATTTAAAAAAGCTATGAATACTTACTCCACCAATTCCTACAGCACTTATACCAGTACTTCCAAGAGCTACTACTCTTTTATTGTTTTTAGAGTAGATATGCATAATCTTTGTAGTCATATAGCTCTTGCCTACACCGCCGCCACCAGTAAGAAATATATTGTGTTCTTTAAGTAGTTCTAAAATATGATTTAACAAAACAATTACCCTATTTTTGTTATAATTATACCCAAAAACTCAAGGATAAAAATGCGAATTTTACCACTAATTTTACTATTTTTTATATTTTTAGGCTGTTCTAAACAAAGTTATACTTTAAGTGAGTTAAATTTAAATTTAAATCTAGATTTAAATCAAAATGCCAATATACTACCAGATACAACTCTAAATATAAAATCTGACAAAAATGAGCTTTTAAAAAGATATTTTAGCATTTGGGATAATGGGTTTGATGTCAATATAACAGATGCTATGTGGGCATTTAGCACATACACACATCAAAAGCAAAAATATTATGGAGAAAGTCAAATTTTAAGAGATGAAGATTGGTTTAATAAGCATAGACAAAATGCAAATTTTGCCGCTTTTAAAACTATTTTAAAACCAGCAATTGTCCTAAAAGATACAGCAGTTAGAAGTTTTCCTACTAATGAAAGACTATTTTTAAGCAATAAACCAGGCGAAGGATATCCATTTGATTATCTGCAAGACTCAAATTTAGAAGCTTATCACCCGGTGCTTATTTCACACTTTAGCCTTGATGGTGCGTGGGCATTTATACAAAGCGATTCATTTACTGGATTTATATCAAGTAGTGATTTAAAAATATTAAGCAACAATCAAGCCAATAAACTTAGAAAATCTAAATTTGCTATATTTATTAAAGATAAAATTGCAATCAAAGATAAGCTTGGAACTTTTAAATTTTACTCTAGAATAGGCGGTTTAGTACCATATACAAAAGTAGAAAATGGTAATTTTATTACACCTGAGGGGTATAAAATTAGTCAAAATATCGCTACAACTTCACTAGATCTAAACTCGCAAAATGCTAAAACTATTATAAATGAGATGTTGGGTATGAATTATGGCTGGGGAGGAATTGATAGTTTGCGAGATTGTTCGGCATTTACCAAAGATTATTTTGCTAGTTTTGGGATATGGCTTCCACGCAACTCAAAAGCCCAATCTAAAATTGCTAAAAGCATAAATTTAAAAGATCTAAACAATAATGAAAAAAAAGCGAAGATTATTGAATTTGGCATACCTTATGCTACGCTTTTATATATGCGTGGCCACATAATGCTCTATACTGGAGCAATAGATGATAAAATCAGCGTTACTCATGCTTCTTGGGGATTAAAAACTAAAAATAATGCCAGAGCCATCATCGGACGCACTGCTATAACTGATATAGAAATAGGCAAAAATAGAGATGATATTAGCAATGATCTATTAAGCCTTGTAGAATCGATGAATATATTAGCTCCAAATCCAAAATTAGCACTTCAAAGTAGTTATGATATTAAATTTAAAAATAATAATATAATCTTTAGTAATGGAGAGTCTATGCCTTATGAAAGCAGTAGCGATATTTTAAATAATCCTGGAGTAAAAGATATGTTTGCTCTAGATTATCCACTTTTAAAACCTCTAAATTCTAAGTTAATAGATGCTGGTAGAATCAGAAATAAGCAGTTTTTTGGAGAAATTTATGGCAAAAATGAAGCAGAGGTAAAGGCAAATTTAACTGAGGTTATCTGGCTAAAAAATAGTCTAAATCAAAAGCTTAAATTTAGTTCCATCAATGGCGCTGCACAAGCACTACAAAGAGTTAGCGATGAGCTTGATATCTTAGTAGAAAATGAGCCAAATTTAATTATCTATCTTAAGGATATTGGTGGAACATTTAAGTATAGAAATATAGCCCAAACCAATCGTCTCTCAGCTCATAGCTGGGGAATTGCTATAGATATCAATGTAGCACACAGCCACTACTGGCTATGGCATAAAGATGGATATCAAAATCAAATTCCATATAAAATTATAGAAGTTTTTGAAAAAAATGGATTTATCTGGGGCGGCAGATGGGAGCATTTTGATACTATGCATTTTGAGTATCGCCCAGAGTTTGCCGCCCTTTATAATACTAATGGAAAATAGGTAGGCTTACCATTCCAGAGATTACAAATGCATTTATAATATCTATAAAGAACGCACCAACTAAAGGAACTACAATAAATGCCATATGGCTTGGACCATAATGTTTAGTTACTGTTTGCATATTTACAAGTGCTGTAGGCGTCGCACCAAGACCAAATCCACAATGCCCTACTGATAGCACTGCTGCGTCGTAATTTTTACCACAAAATCTATATGTAATAAATATCGCATAAAACACCATAATAACAATTTGCACTATAAGAATTGCTAGCATTGGAAGCGCAAGAGATATAAGCTGAGAAATATTGATAGTCATCAAGGCAAATGCTAAAAATAGCGATAGACTCACATTACCAATTACAGAGACTTCACGATCAAATACTGTATGAATTTTAGTAATTGATAAAAGATTTCTAAGCACTGCACCAACTAGCAAACACCATACAAATGTCGGCATAGTAACAAATGTTACAATTTTTTTTAGTTCAGTACCTACAAGCAAACATATAGCAATAAGAGCTAAAGACTCAACAAATGAACCAGCAGTAATCAATCTCTCTTTTTCAGGTTTTTCAAATAGAGTCGAATCATCTTTATTTGCTACATTATTAGCTATTAGATTATTTTTAACCACTAAATATCTAGCCACTGGACCACCGATAATACCACCAGCAATTAACCCAAATGTAGCTGCTGCCATTGCTATTTCCATAGCTGGAGCATAACTATAAGGCTCTTTTATAAACTCAGCTGCCCATGCTGCGCCAGTACCATGTCCGCCACTCATTGTAATTGAACCTGATAGTAGGCCAATAAGTGGATTTTCACCCATAGCCAAGGCTACACCGACACCGGCTAAATTTTGTAAAATCAATAAGCCAGTAACTATAAATAAAAATACAAAAAGAATTTTTCCACCCTTTTTAAATGCTGCAAAATCAGCACTAAGACCTATACTAGCATAAAATGCAAGCATTAATGGATCTTTTAAAGAGCCATCAAAATTAAAATTTATTCCAGCATATCTATTAGCGATAAATATTGCAACAGCTACAATAATACCACCTACAACAGGCTCAGGAATATTATAATCTTGCAAGAATTTGCTCTTTTTGATAATAAAAGCACCTAGTAAGAGTACAAAAACCATTGCACAAAGAGTTGAGTAAAAATCAAGTGTAATTTCCATTTAACCACCTTAAATTAAATTTGATTTATTATTATATTTAGTTTAGCTTAAATAAAAGGTAGATTTTGGAATTTGTAGTTAAATTTAAGTTATAAATAAAAGATAGATTTAAGAGTTGGTGGCCAAATTTAAGCTTGACCACCAAAATATAAGGGGGAGAATATAATAAATTAGTCTAATTGATGACGACTAATAGTTGGAATATCTAAATCATCGCTATTTATATTTAAATCTAGCCCAGAGACTCTACGATAACTAAATATACTCTCTTTTGGCTCTTCAGTTTTAACCGGAGCGCTCTCTTTAGCTGGTTGAAGTTTAGCTACATTATTATCACTAAAACCAGTAGCAACTAAGGTTACTAATACCTTATCAATAGGCATATTAATATCACATTTTGTACCCCAGAATATATCTGCATCAGGATCAGCTGCTGATTCTATAATTTCCATAGCCTCAGTCATATCACTCATCGGACAATCTGGATGGATAGTAAAATGAACTATAGCACCCATAGCACCTTTAATATCCATATCATCTAAAAGTGGAGATTGCATAGCGCATTTTAAAGCCTCTTGAGCTGCACCATCGCCTTGAGCCTCACCAACTCCCATAAGCGATAAACCTCTATGACTCATAGCTGTTTTAACATCAGCAAAGTCAAGGTTAATATCACTTTCGCCATGGCTAAGCACTATAGAACTCATACCATTTACAGCGCGTGCCAATATACTATCAACTATTTTAAAACTATCTTTTATGCCAGCTTTTCTATCTACTATATTACTTAATTTCTCATTTGGTACAACTACTACGCTATCGCACTCTTTTTTAAGCTCATTAATCCCTTCAACAGCAAGGCGCATTCTTTTATTGCCTTCGAATTTAAATGGGGTGGTAACTACGGCAATTGTCAATGCACCAATCTCTTTAGCAGCTTGAGCTACAATAGGAGCTGCACCAGTACCAGTACCACCGCCAAAACCAGAAGCTATAAATACAATATCAGAATACTCCAAAGTTGTCTTAATCTCTTCATAGCTCTCAATTGCAGCCTCTTTACCAACATTTGGCTGCATACCAGCACCTAGACCTCTAGTTTTTTTCTCACCTAGTTGAATTTTGTGTGGAGCTGTTGAGCTATCTAAGGCTTGCGCATCAGTATTAGCAATTATTAGATCTACAGTTTTCATACCATCTTCATTATTAATACCTTCTCTAATGATATGATTGATCATATTACCGCCGCCACCGCCTACGCCGACAACTTTTATCTTAGCACCATAAATATTCTTTTTTTCTTCTACAGTAAAACCACTCATCACAAGCCCCCTTGATTAAAATAAATTTTTTAAATAGTTCACAATTTTAGAAACAGAGTTCACCTTATCTAAGTTCATATTTGATTTTAGATTGTTTTTATCACTATTATCATCGATCTTTAAATCCAACTCAACTTTTGGCTTAGATTCACTTTTTGCCACCGGCTCATCATATATGCTAAAGTTACTGCTTGATACAGGCTTACTTGCATTATCGTCTAACTCCTTGATAGATACAAAAGGATTTGGCTTTAGCATTATCTCATCTTTATAGCGAAGCTTTCTTTCAGAATCTATCTCATATGGAGTAAAATATCCAGCACCATATAAGCAAAGCCCAATTGCACATGAATTTGATGGATCTTTAAATACATCAATTGAGCTTTCAAATTCCCTTGGTCTAGCAATTCTAACTGGCATATTATCAAAAATCGCAGTTGCTAGCTCTTTAAGGCCTTCAAGTTTAGCCATACCACCAGTTAAGACTATTCCAGCTGATGCATACTCCTTATATCCACTCTCACTTAGCATTTTAGCCAAGATCATCAAAGCCTCTTCAACACGCATATATATAACATTTATTATCACATTTATATCTACTTCGTGGCTTGAGTTTTCATCGCCTAAATCTGGCAAGACTATAAGCTCATTATTTTTAGCTTTTAGTGTTCCATATTTTATTTTGATCTCTTCAGCTACTGCTGGTGGAGTATGAAGCACTGTAGATATATCTGTAGTAATATTTAAACTACCTACTGATAAAAAATCATTATATCTAATTGAATTTCCAGAGTGAATTACCATATTACAACTTGAACCGCCAAGATCTATAAGTACAGTGCCTAAAGATTTTTCATCTTCATTTAGCGTAGAGATAGCAGAAGCATATCCTGATAAAACTATATTATCAGCTTTTAAGCCGGCCTTTTCTATAGCTTTTCTTAAATTCATAATAGCAGATTTTTGTACAGCTATAATGTGAGCTTGCACCTCTAATCTAGTACCATTCATACCTAGAGGGTCTTCTATATTATCTTGTTCATCAACCTTAAAATTATATGGTAAAGTATGCAAAATCTCATAATCATGCGGTACTTTAACCTTATATTCAGCCGAGCTTATAGCACGTTCGATCTGCTTAATTGTAACCTCTTTTTCAGGAATATTTATCACATCTTTGCAGTCTATATTCTTAGCATCTTTACCAGATATAGAGACTATAACCTTATCAAATTTAGTTCCAGCAACTCTTACTACATCGCTTACTACTGACTTTATAGAGTTTGATGCTAGTTCAATATTTGTAATTGAACCCTTTTTTAACCCTTGAGATTTAATCGTTCCCATACCAATAACTTTAACAGAGTTATTTGACCTTGGGTCGTGCTCTACCATCACAGCACAAATTTGCGTAGAGCCAATATCAATACCTAATATTTTAATTCCCACGATTACTGACCTTTATAATATTGTTCTATCTTATATCTATGTTGAAGAGATGAGAGTAAATCTTCTATTAGTTGCTCATTTTTAATGCTAAGGGCGCTATTTCTAAGTAAATTTTCATATCCAGATAGCTCCTTAGCAGTTACTAATTTTTGATCTAAAATTTTATACACCACAGCCTTATTACCCAAAATTACATAACCATCTTTAGCACTATTTGCAAAAATTAAATTTACAAACTCACTTACTTCATTTTCGCTTAAGCCCTTAATTACAGGTCTGGTATCTCTAGCTACAAAACCAATATCTGTACCATTAAAGTTATTTAATGCACTCTTAGCTTTAGCCTCTAGGTTCTTGCTTAATTTATTATCTATATAATCATCTATTATAAACTCTTTAGCGTTTTCATAAGCCATAGGCGTTGGAAGCTCTTTTGATTCTAGTTTTGAGATTAAATATCCATCTTTATAATCTACTCTATATTTAAATGGTTTTATATAATCTCCAACTTGTGCATTTTTTAACTCTTCAAAATCAAATCCATAATCCCCATCTAAAGCAACTATATCAAACTCAAGTTCTACTTCGCCTTTTTTTGCTTTTAAATATTGGCTTAATGCTAGTTTTCTAGTTTGTCTCATATCATAATCATCTTTTACACGATCTTTAGCTGCTTCAAAGCTTAAAATTTTATCAAATCCATCTCTATACTCAGCTCTATTTTCTTCATAATACTCTTTTAAAGCAGTTAAATTCTCATCACTTGCAACTTTTGGTATAAATTTACTTTTAAGAGTATATTTGGTTTTGGTTAGATATTTATCTTTATTTTTTTCCCAAATTGATTTTAACTCATTTTCATCTACTTTTATGCTAGATTTATCCTCATTTATTATCTGTATTGATACCCTATCTTGCATAAAATAACTAGCTGCTAACATATCAAAATCTTTTGAGTTTGCATCAACCCTTAAAGCATTAAATAATTTATCAAGCAATAAAGTATTAGCCAAATTATGCTCATAATCTTTAGGCGTGATTCTGGCTTGTTTTAGTGCGTTTTCATATTTTGCTTTATCAAATTTACCATCAATTAAAAAGCTAGGATCAACCATCAAAGCTAGTATTATCTCCTCATCAGATACACTCAATCCTAGTTCATCAGCATAATTTAGCATTATATTATCTTGGATTAATCTTTGTAAAACTATCTTATCAAGACCCATTTGTTCGGCTTGTTCTTGGCTAAATTTACCATTTGAGGCATTTACATAATATTCATACATTGTGCCATATTTTTGTTGAAATTCACCAATTGAAATACTTCTATCGCCTACCTTTGCGACAGATTTTGCACGATTAGTATTCATATCATAAGCACCCCAGCCTACAAATCCAGCACCCACAAATGCTATAGTGCTAACCCAAATCGTAACAACTAAATATTTTTTATGTTTTTGCATCCAAGTTATCATTAACACCCTTTTATAAAATAGACAATTAAACGGCCTTATTGTATCAATAATTGCTTTTAAATTACCTTAAAATCAGCCTTTAAAATCAAATTTATCAAATTAAATTTAAGTTAAATTACCACTAAACCCATTTGATAGATTTAATAGCTTGCAACTATTTTCTAGTAAAGCTATTGTTTTGGCTAAATCATGAGCTGTTCGCTCATAAACATAAACACCATAACCTTTTATAACTACTATATTTGTTTGCTTTTCTATCATATGGCGGCAAATTTCAGATGGTGCGCGCTCATACCAATCATCAAAACGCTTTGGATCATATATAAAAATATTTCCAAATTTCATATAACCAAAATAATCCTTAGGCTCAAAAAACGAGTGATTAATACTATATGATGTTAAAAATGGCGGCATAGAGTAGCAAACATATTTAGCCTCAGCTATATTTTTATAAATATTAAGATGAATATCAGCATCTATACTAGCATCATTCCATCTATAATCTTTTTTGGAATACAATAGCGTTAAATCACTATCACTAAGCCCATCAAAAATTGCATCTTTTTTATTTATTACAAATTGATTATGCTCTATTCTAGCTGAAATTGAACCATGGAAAATACCTAAAAAATTCTTTTTAAACATCGAAGATGATATCTTCTTAATCTCGCTTATTGAGTATTCTATATTCATAATTATTCCTAAATTCTTACACAAAATTACTTGCATTATACCAAAATATAAGGCTCTATTCATTAAATTTGTGGTAAAATTTTTACCAAATTTTAGTAAAAAGGCAATCTCTTGAATCCTGTGCATATTCCTGTTTTACTCCATGAAGTTATTGACGCCTTTAAAGATATTAATAGTGGTGTGATTTTAGACTGTACGCTAGGCTATGGTGGCCACTCAAAAGCACTACTAGATGCTTTGCCAAATATTAAAATAATAGCTTGCGACCAAGATGATATGGCTATAAAATATTGCCAAGATAAATTTAAAGATTATAAAGATAGAATCAAAATCTATAAAAGCAACTTTAATCAAATCATTAAGCAAATTCCGCAAGAAGATATAAGAGCAATCCTAGCTGATATCGGTGTTAGCTCACTTCAACTAGATCTTAATGAGCGTGGCTTTGCACTTAAAAGCGATAATTTAGATATGAGAATGGATAAAGAAAACCCACTTGATGCTAAAACCATAGTAAATAGCTATAGCCAAGATGAGCTTCAAAGGATATTTATAGAATATGGTGAGTTGCCAAATGCTAAATCCATAGCTCAAAAAATCATAAACACAAGAGAAAATAAAGAGATAATCTCATGTAAAGAGTTAGTCCAAATAATAGGAAACTCAAATTTACAAAATCGCTCAGTAAGTATCGCTACGCTAGTATTTCAAGCTATAAGAATCGAGGTAAATAAAGAGCTAGATGTCTTAAAAGAGCTACTAAATTCAATCCAAAACTCTCAAATAGATAATGCTAAATTAGCAATTATTAGCTTTCATTCGCTTGAAGATAGAATAATAAAAGATAAATTTAAAAAATGGCAATCTAGCTGTATCTGCCCACCTAAGGCGATGCGTTGTGAGTGTGGCAACAATCATGCAATTGGCAAAATTATAACCAAAAAACCAATTACCCCAACTGCTGATGAGATAAAATCAAATTCAAGATCAAGTTGCTCTAAGATGAGAATCTTTAATATTAAGAGGCAAAAATGACAGATAAAGAAAATCTGCTACAACAAAATACTAAAAGAATCAAAAAAGAGAATAATTTAAGCTTTAAGGGACTTTTGATTGGTTATGCAATTTTATTTATCATCTTAGCTATAGCCTTGCCTAAAGTATATTTTAGTAATGAAATTTACTACACTAGCAAGGATATTGCTGAGCTAAAAAGCAAGTTAAATGTATTAAAAGAGGAGCATAAACTTCTAAAACAAGACCTAGAGTTTATCAGATATAAAAATCAAATAATTGATAATATGAGCGACTGATGCATCAGATTGCTAAATTTTTTAATCACTACGATCCAGCTTGGTTTTCGCTAAGCTTTTCTATCAAAGCTACTATATCTATATTAGTATGCGGAGCTACTGGATATTATATCGGTGGATTTTTAGGTATGCTATATGCAGCCAATTCATCTATGATTATATTTTTTCTAACTTCACTTGAAGGCAATATAAAACAAAAAATTGGCTATTTTACACTATATATTATCCTTGGCGTATGCGCAATTTTATTTGTTAGTACGCTTTTTAGCTTTCATCTGTTGTTTTGTTTTTTTACACTTATTTGGATGATGTTTGTAGGCTTTAGCACTCTTTTTAATGCAAATTTAAATAAAATTCTAACTATAGTAAATGCTACTGGGCTTCTTACTATCATTGCTTCAAACCAATCTAGCTGGAATCTTGCAAACTCTTTAGAAAGCTTTATAGCTGGGAGTATAATTGCTATTGCTTTTAGGCTTACACGCTTTGGCACATATGGTAAATTTACTAAAAAATCTTGCACAATGGTGCTTGATGATTTAATTAATATGAGTCAAAATATTAGTGATAAGGAGTTTTTAAATTTAGCCAAACAGTGCAATGAGCACATTAGTCAAATCAAAAAGGTCTTTGCCAATAAAAGCTCAACCATAAAAGATGAACGCCTAATCATACACCACTCCAAGGCTATATTTTATCTATATAAATTAGAAGATATTTATCATCTACTTGTTGCTATGCAAAGATACTTTAAATCTATAAAAAATCCAAATTTATTAAACGCTCTAAATAGCGAAATTACAAACAATTTAATTCAATTAAAAAATATATTTATAGATAAAAACAGCATATTAAAAATAGATGCTCTTAAATTGGCTAGGCAGAGCGATTATGAGATTTTTAAGGCATCTTTAGAGGTTCTATACTCCAAATTTGAACTAATAAAAGATGGCGGCGAGGACAAAATCACACTAGAATACAAAAAACAAAAAAGCCTAAAAGAGATACTAAAAGATATAACTCTACACAATCCAACTATACAAAACTCCTTACGCTTAGCTATTGGTGTAAGCATTGCTATTATCATTGCTAGTTTTGGTGATGTGCATAATGGAGTTTGGATAGCTATTGGCGTAATAAGCATGAGTAAAGATAGCTCATATATGACAAAAATAGCTGGAATTGCAAACATAAAAGGCGCTATAATAGGTATTGCTTTAGCATCTATTTTAATTCACTTAATAACCAATGAGAGTATATTTGCCATATTTTGCGTGATATCGATTTTTTTAGCCTTTTATCTTAAAAGCTTTCCACCAACATATGCTATGGCAGCTTTTATGTGTGCATTTGCTATGGTATATTCTCTTATTTTAGGTAATGCAATAAGCGTAGTATATATTAGAATTATTGATATTTTAATAGGCTTTATAGTTTCATTTGGCGTAGCTTTTGTGCTATTTCGCCACACTAATGAGATTATACTAAGTCATACATATATAAAGCTTTTACCTAAATTTAAAAACCTTAGCAGTAGTATTCTTGAAAGCAGTTTTAACACCCAACAAAATGTAATACTAAATAATCTAACAAAATATCACAACACAATCACCCAAAGCGATAGAAGCAAAGAGATAAAAAGATATCTAGAAATCTACAAAAATCTACAAGATATTAGCTCTCTTCTTAGCAATCTTAAAGCCTATACCGATTTACTTAATAAATCAACCAAACTAAACATAGTCAAAGATGCACTAATCTCAGATATAAACATAATCTCAACAAGATTTGAAATGATAGAAAAAAGAGTAAATAAACTTCCATACTATTTTTATGATAATATGGAAGATAGAATCCTAAGCCAAGATAAGCAGATTAAATTTCTACTCTTAGAGATTGCTAAAAGACAAGATAAGATGATATCTCAAAGCGATCTACTTATTAGATGATATGCTATGAACTAACTTATCTAAAACATACTTTTCTAAATCCTTGCGTGAGACTTCGTGCTTCATAGCCTCATTATAGATTATCTCAATTTTTTGTGAATACTTCTCATAAGGAAAGTATGGAAAATGCACCTTCCACGCATCACGAATCAGCTCAAGACTAATTAGCCTTCTAGTCCAAATTCTAAAATAATCAAACCCAATAAACACACAAGCAGTCAAAATCACTGTAATAATAACAGATATATGCAAATCAGCTTCAAACTTGCTAAACAATATATGCAAAATCCACACAAGTAACGCCAAAACAACAAAGCAAAGCAGAGCATAAATAGCATAAAATCTACGATTTCTATAACGGAAATTTAGCTTAGCAGGATCAATTAGCATGCCCTCATTATACAGACAATTAGCCTCTAAAAGATCACGAAAAAGCACTGGCTGCTTAGATACGACAAATAGATTTTTAAATATAAATTGTTTAATTTTTTCCATCATTCTCATACTTTTTTAAAAATTTAAATTCTGCATTATATCTAAAAATTAGTCAAAAACTGATAAAATATCTCAAATTTAAAAAAGGAGCATAGATGGCAGTATTAATATCGATGCAAAAGGTCTTTTTAAATGGTGATTTTATAGACAAAGATAGTGCTAAAATCAGCATATTTGATCGTGGATTTATCTTTGGAGATGGAATTTATGAGGTTATACCAGTAATTAATGGTGTAATGGTAGAAAAGCAAGGCTTTTGGGATAGATTTAAACGTAGCTTAAGCGAAATTGATCTTAGCTTGCCATATTCTACAAATGAATTTGAAACTATATTAAATAGATTAATACAAATAAACTCACTCCAAGAAGGAGGATTATATATCCAAATTACTCGTGGAGTTGCTCAAAGGGATTTTAGCTTTGTAAGCAATATAACGCCAACAGTTATGGCATTTGCCTTTAGTGATAGCATCTTAGAACATCCAGGGGCAAAAAGCGGAATTACTATAATCTCAACTCCAGATATCAGATGGAAAAGACGAGATATAAAGTCTATCTCTCTACTAGGCCAATGCTATGCTAAAAATCAAGCCACAATAGCTGGAGCTGATGAGTGCTTTATGGTAGAAGATGGATATGTAACTGAGGCTGGCAGTAGCAGTGCATTTATCATAAAAGATGGTGTGCTTATTACCAAGCCGCTATCTAATGAAATTTTGCCAGGAATTAGACGCCAAAGATTATTAAATTTAGCAAAAGAGATCGGATTAAAAATAGAAGAACGAAAATTTAGTATGGATGAAGTCTATAATGCAGATGAGTGCTTTATCAGTGCTGCTACTATAATATTATTACCTGTGATAAAAGCAGATGGTAAGGCTATAAATGGCGGCAAAATCGGAGAATATACAATTAAGCTTAGAGAGTTATATAAAGAGATTTTAAAAGCTCAAGCTAAAATGATTTAAGAGAATTTAAAGAGTAAAATAGATTATTTTGCTCTTTAATAATTATTTAAAAAAACTCTTTAAAAGCGAAGTTAAATTTGCTATCTCTTGCTCTCTTTGCTCTTGGCTAACGCTATTTCCAAGATGCTCTTTGATATGCCCGTCCAAGACTTCTGCCATTAAAGATGTTATAGCGCCTCTTGCGGCACTAATTTGCTGAAGTACTTTAAAGCAATCTTTCTCATCTTCTAAGGCCTTTTCTAAGGCTGAAATTTGCCCTTTTATCTTTTTAATACGCAAAAGAAGCTTATCTTTATTTGCTACTATGTGAGCCATAATTTTCCTTTATTTTTTATAAGTTATACTGGGATATAGTATCATAATATTTTTAAAAAGGGTTAAATATGAGTAATAATATTGGGTCTAGACTAGCATACTTTCATTAAAATTCTTTTTTAAGTATATTATACATTGTTTTCTCATCTTTTCTCCATCTAAATTCACACTCTTTCAAATGTAGTTCAAAATTAACCCTTACGCCATTAAATTTAGCTAGTCTTCTTTTGGCAAAACCCCAGAAACTCTCTATGCCATTTATATGGATATAACTATCTCTTGAGAACTCATTTTTGGAGTGATTTACTCTAAAATGTTTGTCATAACCTACATCAACTAGACCATCAGATCCACGCCAACCATCAGTATAAATTATACTCTCAGGACTAATCTTTTGTCTTATAATGCCCTGAAGTGTGGCTTTTGATGCATCTTCAACTATTTCAGTAAAAACTTCGCCATTTCTTTTAAATATACCAAACACTGGTTGTTTATCAGTGCCTCTACTTTTTTCTTGATATGGCTACCTTTGATTCTAGTAGCTCCAAAATAACTCTCATCTAACTCAATATGACCTATGATGGTATCAAATTTATTCATCTGATATTTATAAATAAAATCTCTAAATTTAAGATAGTATTTATTTACGGTATTGCGATTTATAGCTAACATTTTAGATGTTGTAGTAGCATTTAAATCTAAACAAAAACAAAAAAGAATTTTTCTTATTTTATATTTGCTCAAAGGCTGATTATTTGGTTGTTTTATAAGCATTATTATACCATAATGCTAGTCTAGACCCTATACATTTAAAATTCTAAAAATTTCACACATTTGTTATTTTATATTTATGTGCTTTTTATTAAAGAAATAATTAACTTTATTTATGTTACAATCGCTAAATTTTAATAATCAAAAAAGGATACAAATTGATAAAAATTCATAATAAAATAGGTCTTTCCATAGCCCTATCAAGCGTCTTAGTAACCTGCAACTACGCACAAATTATGTATCTTGACAAGAACTATTATAGAGATTTTATAGACCTTGGACAAAACAAGGGTGTTTTTAGCACACCTAATCAAAGTGTGAATCTAAAACAAAAAGATGGCAATACATTTACATTTGCTAAAATTCCAGACCAATCAGCAAGAAGCAATCACGGAGCCGTAACCTCACTTGGTAGAAACTACGTTACAACCGCAAAGCACTTAGAGCGAATTTTTGAGGGCAAAAACACCTCTGAATTAAAAGGCAAATTTGATTTAACAACCTATAACTTTTTATCAGGACAACAAAACACAACGGATACTAAAAAACAATATGGGCGTGATACTATATTTTTACGCACGGATAAATATATAGTTGAGGGTGAGATTGACCCATTAGAGATTGACGGCTTAGAGGTTTCTACTAAAATTACTGACTATCAATCAGCACAAAAAAACATCAAACTTTTAGATGAATACATAAAAAATATACAAAAAAGCGACGCAAATCCAAATGATAATAATGTCGATGTTTATCAAGCTGGAACTGGAACGCTTGGTTTTAGACGTGGCAATGGTGGGCAAGAGGCAAGAAATCTGCAAAATTCCACAAGAGGTGGTGGCATTAACTACATTTCATTAAATAACATATCTAGCTACAAGCAAGGCAGAAACAACGCAAATGGTCTTGAAAACGGCATAGTGCTAAATGTATATCAAAATAAAAATTTTGAAAACACCCCAAGCACTGGCGATAGTGGCTCTGGATTATTTGTTTATGATACAACAAAAAATAAATGGGTTTTGGTTGGTGTTGTTTCAATGGGTTCAAGCACAACTGAATACTCAATCGTTACTAAAACAGACTTTGATGATTATAAAAAACAATATGAAAACGAAATTTCAAAAAGTTCGATAGAAAATACCGACCTTAAAAAAGACAAAGATAATATTGTTAGCAACTCAGTTGGTGGCACTATTACGCTAAATAGTGAATTAGACCTTGGCACCGGTGGCATAGTCGTAAAACAAGGGAACTGGTCTTTAAAAAGCGATCCGGCTAACACTGGAAAGATAAAAAATATCGCTGGTTTTGATATACAAAATGGCTCTTTAAATTTAGAAGTAGCTTCTTTGGTTGATATTCACAAAATAGGCAGTGGAGTGCTAAATGTAAGCAGCACAAATGAAAATTTAAGACTTGGAAATGGAGAGGTTATTCTTAAAAATGCAAATGCTTTTAAGAAAATTTATATCACCAGTGGGCGTGGCACATTAAAGCTAGATGCCGACAATATAGACTTAAACGATAAAATTTTCTTTTCAAATGGTGGTGGAAAGCTTGATTTAAACGGCAAATCACAAACTTTTAGCAACGTTTCAGCAAATGCAAATAACGCTAAAATCATCAATTCATCAAGTACAAAATCAACACTAACGATAAAAAACGATGATAAAGATAAAATTTTTCACGCAAGTATCGGAGAAAGCGGTCAAAACAATCAAATCGATATAACCACAAATGGCTCAAAAGTGCTTGTTTTTGACGGTGGTTTTGATATAAATGGCAAATTTAGTGCAAATGGTGGCACTATCGTATTACAAGGTCATCCGACAACTCACGCACTTGGCGATAACTCTGAAAACAAAGATCCAAGCGATGTTAGATACAAAGGCAGAAAAAATATAGAGATAATAAAATCCGTCGAAACACAGCCTGATTATATGGATTTAACCAGACCTTCGACCCTAGCTCAACCTGACTGGGACACAAGAAAATTTGAAGCAAAAGAGGGCATAGAAGTAACCAATACAAAACTACACGTGGGACGAAACGCCGAAGTTACAGCAAACATCACGGCAAACCAAAGCTCAGAGGTTGTCTTTGGTGGCGACCAAATAAAACACTACATCGATAAATTTGACGGAGCAAATACCACAGGCGATGGCTTTACCCACCAGCAAGAAATAAGCTCTGAGGTACTAAAAGAGCAAAACAGAGCCGATGATACCATTAAATTTAATGGTGCTATTACTGCCACTAATCAATCAAAAATCACATCAAACGCTAAGAATTTTAACCCAACATCAATCACACTAAAAAATCAATCAAGTCTAAATGCAAGTGATCTTGAAATTTCAGATAAAAGTAGCATAAAATTAGAAAATTACTCAACAGCCGTCGTAAAAAATCTAAATATAAATGGCGATAATTCACGCATAAAAAAAGACGACACTTCGCATTTTCAAGCAGAGAGTTTTACTCTAACAGAAGCAAAGAATTTTCAGATAGATAATATCTTAAAAGGCTCAAAAATCGACAAAACAAAGATAATAAACTCAAATGCCAATGGCTCAGATATCAGCAACACAAACTTAGAGCTTGAAAAATCAACCCTAACGCTAACTGGCAAACTAGAACTTAGCAATCAAGCAAGCAATCTTTACATGAATGGTGGTGAGCTAAAGTTAAAAGACTTAACAACTCAACATACTACCAAAGTAGATATAACCGCTAAAAATGGTGCGAAAATAGCAACTGATAATGAAATTTCATTTTCAAACGCTACCAAAATGACAGCTAATATAAATTTAGACAATGCCGAGCTAAAAGCTAGCACAATTAAGAGCGAAAACACTGAGCTAACTATCAATAAAACTGATAAATCAAAATTTGACATCACAACATTACAAGCACTTAAAAACTCAAATGTAATGATAAATAGTAACGATGAGTTAGAATTTAACTTAGACGCACAAAATGGCTCAAACATCACGCTAAACAAACACAAGCTAACTAACGCAAATACGCTAAAATCAGACGAAAGTTCATACTTAAATTTTGGCACTCTAACGTATGACGCAAGCAATCACAACAATATAAAAGATGTGGATGCAAATGTAAGAATCACAAACTTACTTGACATAAAAACCGATAAAAACGCAAGAGAAGTAAATAGAGCAGAGATTGACTTTAAGAAAATTTTAGAGCTTTCAAGCGGTTCAAGAGTGCAAATAGACTTCTCAAAATTTATACAAAAAGATGACGTAACCACCGATCCTAACAAAGAGTATGAAATTCTAAAAGCTGGCACGCTTACAAACAACGGCGTAACCTTTAAAGCTATCGACCCAAATGGACTTTTTAGTACATTTGAGGTAAAAGATAACAAGCTTTATGTTAAATTTAGCGAGCGAAATTTAAAGGATGTCAACGAACTAAGCAAAGCAACCGGACTAACTAACCAAAATGATAAGAAAATTTTATCTGCTATTTTAAGCTCAACATCAAGTAGTGATCAAGATATGATAGATAATGCCGCTAGAAGTGGAAATGTAAAAGCACTTAAAGAGCGTGTAAAAAAGATAGAGGGCGACCTAAAAGCAATGGCCCAAAACACGGTTATTTTAAACACAAAAGCACTTTATGCAAATAATGAGATGATAAGCACAAGGCTTTCGCAACTTAACTATTTTAGAGCAAATGCCGATATCAGCCAGTTTAAACTTGCAGGACTTGAAAGCGATATCCAACCTAGCCTAAAACTTGTGCTTGACGCAATGGAGCAACAAAGGCTAAAAAATAACTTTTGGGCAAATATAAATGGCGGATACTTTAAAGAAAAAGATACAAATGGTGAACTGAAATTTCACGGAGCAAATTTTGGTTATGATCAAAATATCGAAGGCACAGAACTTACACTTGGCTTAATGATGGGCTTTACTAAGTCAAATTATGAAGCTAGAAATTTTAAAGATGACTCAAAAATTTACAATTTTGGTGCCTATTCATTCTATAATGGCGAAAAATTTGAAATACAAAACAATCTAAATCTAGCTTTCATTAGAGGCGACCGCTACATTGCAGACTCACAAAAAGCAAACGTAAAATCAACTGGCTTACTTTCAAGCAACTACTTAAAATATAAAATTGATCTTAAAGATGATACAAATTTCAAACACACACTTAAACCACTTGTAGTGCTTGACCTTGGGTTAAATGGAATAAAAGGCTTTAATAATAATGAGTATAAACAAAAAGATTTTAACGACTTCAATGTTGGTGTGGGCATTGGTGCGGAGTATGCTATCAGCTCACAAAGCTCATCTTATGCAGCCCAATTTATCGCAAAACAAAATATCTATCACTCAAAAGATAAAGCATTTGTAACGCTAAATAACTCAAATGAATACATCGGCTATGATATAAATAAAAACAACCTAAACTTTAAACTAAATCTACTAGGTCAAAAAAAGCTTAATGAAAATTTTGCTCTTGCTTATGAAGTAGGTGGTATGGTAGATAAAAATGGCAATCACGGCGTGAGTGGTGGCCTAAAACTAGAATACAAATTTTAAAATTCTTTTAATCTTGGTAGAAATTTTTACCAAGAATACTCTTGGGTCTAGACTAGCATACTTTCATTAAAATTCTTTTTTAAGTATATTATACATTGTTTTCTCATCTTTTCTCCATCTAAATTCACACTCTTTCAAATGTAGTTCAAAATTAACCCTTACGCCATTAAATTTAGCTAGTCTTCTTTTGGCAAAACCCCAGAAACTCTCTATGCCATTTATATGGATATAACTATCTCTTGAGAACTCATTTTTGGAGTGATTTACTCTAAAATGTTTGTCATAACCTACATCAACTAGACCATCAGATCCACGCCAACCATCAGTATAAATTATACTCTCAGGACTAATCTTTTGTCTTATAATGCCCTGAAGTGTGGCTTTTGATGCATCTTCAACTATTTCAGTAAAAACTTCGCCATTTCTTTTAAATATACCAAACACTGGTTGTTTATCAGTGCCTCTACTTTTTTCTTGATATGGCTACCTTTGATTCTAGTAGCTCCAAAATAACTCTCATCTAACTCAATATGACCTATGATGGTATCAAATTTATTCATCTGATATTTATAAATAAAATCTCTAAATTTAAGATAGTATTTATTTACGGTATTGCGATTTATAGCTAACATTTTAGATGTTGTAGTAGCATTTAAATCTAAACAAAAACAAAAAAGAATTTTTCTTATTTTATATTTGCTCAAAGGCTGATTATTTGGTTGTTTTATAAGCATTATTATACCATAATGCTAGTCTAGACCCTAATATTTTAAATTTTTCACATAATCACAATTTTCACTCAGCTAATCTTACCGCCAAGAAAAACACGCTATATGCGATGATAATCACAATATCTATGATGATAGCTGAAATTATAGGCGGTATATACTTTAACTCTATGGCGTTACTAGCCGATGGTTGGCATATGAGCTCTCACGCATTAGCACTTGGACTAGCGTATTTTGCTTATATTATGTCAAATAGATATAAAAGCGATGCTAGATTTAGTTTTGGTACCTATAAGATGGAAATTCTAGCTAGTTACACTAGTGCCTTGTCGCTTTTAGTGATTGCGTTTTTGATGATTTATCACTCTATTTTAAAGTTTATAAATCCAGAATCCATAGCATATAAAGAGGCAATTTTAATAGCTATTATCGGACTTATAGTGAATTTAATCTGTGCTTGGCTATTAAGGTCTAGCCACGATCATCATCATAATCACCATCATCATCACGATGATTTGAATTTAAAAGCTGCTTATATACATGTCCTTACTGATGCGCTTACTTCTATTTTGGCTATTGTGGCTTTGGGATTTGGGTTGCTTTTTGGAGCTGATTTTTTAGATCCACTTATGGGGATTATTGGCGCTATTTTGGTATTAGTGTGGGCTATAGGGCTATTAAGACAATCGGGCAAAATACTACTTGATGCTAATATGAATGAGCCAATAATTAGCAAAGTGGTAGATATTTTACGCCTATTTAGAAGTGATATAGAAATCAAAGATCTACATCTTCTAAAAGTAGCAAATGACAAATACACTTGTATAATCTCTCTAAATTCCATTGATCCAATTGATATAAATCTTATCAAAAAAGAGCTATCAAAGCACGAAGAGCTAGTTCATATAATAGTGGAAATATATCCAAAATAAGAGTTAATTATAACAGATAATTCTATCTTACTATGTAAAATTTATATATCCCTATTAAGTATTTTTTTAAGTATAGGAGGAATGGTAAAATTATTCTTAATTTTAATAACAAGGAGAAAATATGAACAAAATTTTAGCTATTATATTATTTACTAGTGTTTGCTTTGGTTGGAGCGGATATGACTGGGAAAATCACTCATATGTAGATATAGAAAAAAGGCAATAAAGTCCGCTCTGGTAGTGAGATAGAGATATTTGACTACAAAGATAGTAGTTATAAAAATGTAGACGTTTTAGGCATAAATAGAGACATTGGTGGTTCAACTGAAATAGAAATTTAGACCACAGCGATAATAGCTATAGAATATTAGAAATGAGTAGATGATACAAATATTTTATTTAAACCTATAAAAATAAAGTAATTTAATAAAAAGCACCATAATGGAAATAGCAAGATGAAGAATAATAACTCTTGTTTGCGTGTGGCTAATGTGTATGTTTTGCAAAAATTTAACCCTTAGAGTATGGGGTTTCATCGCTATTATTTTATGTTTTACTTTTATGTTTGTTGGTAGGTTTGAGAACTTATTTTTAATTAGTATTGTAATGCCTATCATTACTTTGCCTATATGGATTATAACTTTGGCTATTTTACGATATGGTTTTAAGAAAAGTATAACGACAGGCATAGCATTCAACGCTTTTAGTTTTGCTATTTGGTATGCCCTTAATCTATTTTTAAATATTTTTGCCATTATTATTTGTTCTATTGGCTATCTTATTAATCTTAAAAAGAGTAAAGATTTTCCCCTTATTTACTACGCTATGCACCAGCTACTAGAGCTACTTTATGTATATTCATAATTGGGAAAATGTCGCAAACATATTAGAAATTCTAATTTTATATAAAATTAGAATTTAGATAAGTATCTATTAATTTTAAAGATTTATTTATAATTTTAATTAGATTTTCTATTAAACTCACGCTATTTTAATATAAAATACTTAAAAGCAAGTATTTTATAGTAAATTTAAAATAAAAATGGGAGATTGTATCTCCCATAAAAATTTTAATTATTTAACATAAATTTTATATTCAGAATAGCCTCTTTTATCCATCTCATCATAAGGAATAAACTCCAAAGAGGCTCCATTAATACAATATCTAAGCCCTCCTTTATCAATTGGCCCATCATCAAATACATGGCCTAAATGGCTACCGCTTTGTCTAGATGTAACCTCAATACGCTCCATTCCATGACTTAAATCCCTATGATAACTAGCCGCATCAGTTGTAATTGGCTTTGTAAAGCTAGGCCACCCACATCCAGCATCATATTTATCGCTAGAGCTAAAAAGCGGTTTTTTACTTACAATATCTACATATATACCACGCTCATCAAATTTATCATACTGACTACTATATGGTCGCTCAGTGGCCTTTTCTTGTGTTACTTTAAATGCTAAATCGCTTAATTTTTCTTTTAATTCAGATAGGCTTGGAATTTTAAATTTGCTTTCATCATATAATGGTTTGCTAGCCAAATTTAGATCAATATGGCAATAACCATTTGGGTTTTTATCTAAATATTTTTGGTGATACTCTTCTGCTTTTATATAATTCTTAAGTGGCTCTATCTCAACTGCAATTGGTTTAGTAAATTTAGCTTGCTTTCGACTGATAAAATCCTCTATAACACTCTTTAGCTTATCATCACTATAATATATACCAGTGCGATACTGTCTGCCTATATCATTGCCTTGTTTATTGATAGAAAACGGATCAATAATACGAAAATAATGCTCTAAAATTTCATTAATATCAACTCTATTAGCATCAAATTTAAGCCTAACAACTTCTGCGTGATCTGTACGAGCAATCTGATTATAGCTAGTTTGGTCGCTTATGCCATTAGCATAACCTACTTCGCTATATACCACTCCATTAATAAGATCAAAATATCCCTGAGTCCCCCAAAAGCACCCACCTCCTAGATAGATCTCTGTTAAATTTTCCATACTATTGCCTTTTGGATTGGCCATTAATGTAAGTGCGGCCAATATCATTGTAATTATATATTTTATCATTATAACTCCTTAAAAGTGGATGATTTTAACAAAACTTGTACAATAAAATATAAATATAAAATTATAAAAAATAAGCTAAATCGATACTTTGCAAAGCTCTAAATGAGCCTTGCTATATGTAACCCTATAAACGAAACCAAATAAGCAACAAATGTAGTAAAAATGAATAGATAAGTTATATATTTATATCCGCCAGCCTCTTTGCCAAAGACAATTGTAGCTGCTAAACAAGGATTATATAACATCACAAATAGCACATACGCTATAGCCACCTCAATCGGTATAGCTTCTTGAATTTTTTGTATTAATCCATCGTTATTTTCATCTACTTCGCCACCTAACGAATACAATACACCCATTGTAGATATCGCAACCTCCTTAGCTGCTAAACCACTAACAATAGAAACGCTCAATCTCCAATCAAACTCCAACGGAGCAAAAAATGGCTCTATAATCTTACCAGTCATTCCTAGATAACTATTTTCTAACAAATATTTTTCTAATTCAAATGACAATTCATCTTTTTGTTCATCACTTGTAGCAAGCTCTATCTTTTGTTCATAATCTGCTACTACATCTTTATGTAACGGAAAACTACTAGCAAACCATATAAGCACAGCTGCAGCTAGAATGAAGGTACCAGCCTTTTTAATATACATTTTAGCTTTATTATAAACCATAAACCAAACTAGCTTCCAATTAGGTATTCTATACTTTGGCATCTCCATAACAAATGGCTCATCAGGCCCTTTAAATGCTGTCATTCTAAGAATCTTAGCAGCAATAAGCCCCAAAATCGCCCCTAAAATATATATAGCAAATAGCCAGTTACCTGCTTGAGACTCTGGAGCAAACGCTCCTACAAATAGCACATAAACAGGAAGTCTAGCCCCACAACTCATAAAATTGATAATAAATAGAGTTAGTAAGCGATCTTTTTGGTTTTTAAGTGTGCGAGTAGCCATAAAAGCCGGCACCGAACAACCAAAACCAGTAACTAGCGGAATAAAGCTCTTACCATGTAAGCCAAATTTATGAAAGAATCCATCAAGCAAAAATGATACACGAGCCATATATCCAGTAGTTTCTAAAAGTGCTATTCCAAAAAATAAAATTATAATATTTGGCAAAAATAGTATAACAGCACCAACTCCACCAATAATCCCATCAGCTAGAAGCGAAGCAAGCATCTCATTGGCGATATTTTTTTTAATTACATCACCAAGCGCAGAAAATCCAGCCTCTATATAATCCATTGGTATAGACCCAAGCGTAAATGTAAGCCAAAACAACAACCACATAAAAAATAAAAATATAGGAATTCCAATATATTTATTAATTAGCACCTTATCTACAATCTTAGTATAGTTAATCTCTTTAGGCTTATTATATTTAACACTCTCAGCTATTGCACCATTTACAAAATCGCTATACTCTTGCATAAAAATTTGATTTACAGACTCTGTTTTATATTGTATGTATAAATTTTTATGACTATCGCTAATAATGCGTGAAAGCTCAGTAAAAATTGGCTTATCATGTAGGTTTTTATAAATTTCATTATCTTGTTTAAGCAAAGCAATAGCTATCTCTTCTATGCTTTGATTAAGCTTTTTTATATTTGGATCGTTTTTAGCGTTTAAAAACTCACAAACTCTTTGTATCTCATTTTCAATCGCATCGCTAAATATACGCTTATTTGGTTTATATTTAGCTTCATAAGTTTTAATAACACAATCAAGCAATTTATCTAAATTTGATTTTGTACTGGCTGAAACCAAAACACACGGCACTCCTAAAAGCTCTTCTAAAGTCTTAGCATTTATATTTATACCTTCTTTAGTAGCCTCATCACTCATATTTAGCGCCAAAATCATCTTTTTATTTTTTTCCATTATCTGTGTCGTAAGGATTAAATTACGCTCTAGATTAGTCGAATCAGCAACATTTATAATAAGGTCATAATCATTTTGCAATATATAATTCCTAGTTACTTTCTCCTCTTGAGAGTAACCATAGATGGAGTAAGTGCCAGGCAAATCAATTATATTGATAATATAATTTTTATAATTAAATTTAGCTTCCGATTTTTCAACTGTTACACCGGCAAAATTACCGACTTTTAAATGCGAGCCACTGATAGCATTAATTAAAAGCGTTTTACCAACATTAGGCTGGCCAACTAACGCTATTTTAATAATCTTTTTCATTAAATTCTCTCCACTTCAATGCTTTTAGCCTCATCAGATCTAAGCATCAAGCATACCCTATCGCACTCTATTAATATAGTAGATCCGCCAAGACTACTACAGACCTTTTTAATAATTTTTGCTTTAGATAGTCCTAAACTAAAAAGTCTCTCAAGCAATTGCTCAGTTACATTAAAATTAGAAATACGAGCAACTTTACCATTTTCTAATAGATCTAAAGTCATATAATCCTCCAAATAATGAAATCCATTATCAATTATAATCTAATAAATATTAAATTTATATTAAAATTAATTATTATTTTTAAAATATAGATATTGAATAGTTAATTTATATAATAATCAAATTTGATATAGAAAAATTTGTTATATATTAATTTAAAAAATTTTTAATAATTTTTAGTAAAACTTTAAAAGATTTATATATGCTCTAAGCTTTAAAAAGCAAATTTATCTTACAATAACTATAATCTTATTTTTAAAAATAATTAAGAAAGGAACTTGAGTAAAAGTAAATCAAGGGTATTAAGCTCAATTTTACCATTAAATGGTCTCCCCAATAGGATTCGAACCTATGGCCTCAGAATTAGGAATTCTGCGCTCTATCCTGCTGAGCTATGAGGAGCAAACTCCGCCAAAGCGGAGCTTAAAATGGATTAACCATTTCTCTTTTTGATAATCTCGTCAGATACATTTTTAGGAACTTCTTCATAATGATCAAATTCCATTGAATATGAAGCACGACCTTGAGTTTGGCTTCTTAGGTCTGTAGAGTAACCAAACATCTCAGCAAGTGGGCAGAATGCAGTAACAATCTTATTGCCACCTCTTTCATCCATTGAGTTAATTTGGCCACGGCGTCTGTTTAAGTCACCGATTACATCACCCATATACTCCTCTGGAGTCTCTACTTCAACTTTCATCATAGGCTCAAGGATAACAGCACCAGCTTTTTTTGCACCCTCTTTAAAGCCCATAGAAGCAGCAAGTTTGAATGCCATCTCAGAAGAGTCAACTTCGTGGTAACTACCATCAAATAGTGTAACTTTAACATCTTCTACTGGATAACCAGCTAAAACACCGCTTTGTAGTGCTTCGTTACAACCTTTTTCAACAGCTGGAATATACTCTTTTGGTACAACCCCACCTTTAATATCATTAACAAATTCAAATCCGCTACCTGGTTCAAGCGGCTCAAGGCGTAGATAAACATGACCATATTGACCACGACCACCTGATTGTTTAGCATATTTATACTCTTGCTCAACAGCTTTTTTAATAGTTTCGCGGTATGCAACTTGTGGTTGACCTACTTCAGCTTCAACTTTAAACTCTCTTAGCATCCTATCAACGATGATTTCAAGGTGTAATTCACCCATACCAGCGATAATTGTTTGACCACTCTCTTCATCAGTGCTAACTCTAAAGCTTGGATCTTCTTGAGCTAGCTTACCAAGAGCAATACCCATTTTTTCTTGGTCTGCTTTTGTTTTTGGCTCAACCGCAACACTGATAACTGGCTCTGGGAAATCCATTCTCTCAAGGATAACTTTATCTTTTTCACTAGCTAGCGTATCACCTGTTAAAGTATCTTTAAGACCAACTACAGCACCAATCTCACCAGCGTAAAGAACTTTAATTTCTTCACGTTTATTTGAATGCATTTTTAATAGACGGCCGATTCTTTCTTTTTTATCTTTTGTTGAGTTATAAGCATAGCTACCGCTCTCTAGTTGGCCACGATAAACTCTTACGAATGTAAGTTGTCCAACAAATGGGTCAGTCATAATCTTAAATGCAAGACCAGCGAATTCGCCATCATCTGTACTATCTACAACTACTTCAGTGCCATCTTCAAGCTCACCTCTAATAGCTTCAACTTCATCTGGAGATGGTAAGTAATCCACAACTGCATCTAGAAGTGGTTGAACACCTTTATTTTTAAATGAAGTACCACAAACCATAGGAATCATACTCATAGATAGACAACCAGCTTTGATACCTTTTTTAATCTCTTCAATAGTTAGCTCTTCGCCACCAAAGAATTTTTCCATTAGAGCATCATCAGTCTCAGCTACAGCTTCAATCATTTTATTGCGATACTCTTGTGCTTTTTCTACAAGATCAGCTGGAATATCTTTAACTACGAAATCAGTTGGTTTTGTATCATCTTCCCAAACAAGTGCTTTCATAGTAATTAGATCTACAACACCCTTAAACTCATCTTCAGCACCAATTGGAATTTGAATTGGAACTGGATTAGCTTTTAGGCGAGTTTTGATTTGCTCTTCAACATTATAGAAGTTAGCACCGATTCTATCCATTTTATTTACATAAACCATTCTTGGAACACGGTATTTATTAGCTTGTCTCCATACTGTTTCACTTTGAGGTTGAACCCCACCAACAGCACAAAATACAGCTACAGCACCATCAAGAACACGCATAGAACGCTCAACTTCGATAGTAAAATCAACGTGTCCTGGAGTGTCTATAAGGTTAATTTGGTGATTTTTCCAAAAACAAGTAGTAGCAGCAGAGGTAATAGTAATACCACGCTCTTTTTCTTGCTCCATCCAGTCCATAGTAGCAGCACCATCATGAACCTCACCAATTTTATGACTCATACCTGTAAAAAATAGAATTCTTTCACTTGTAGTTGTTTTACCAGCATCGATGTGTGCAGCGATACCGATATTTCTAACCATATTTAATGGAGTTTTTCTTGACATATTTGCTCCTTATTACCAGCGATAATGAGCAAATGCTTTATTAGCTTCTGCCATTTTATATGTATCTTCTTTCTTCTTGAATGAAGCACCTTTTGAATTTGCGGCATCTAATAATTCGCCAGCTAATTTTTCTATCATAGTTCTTTCACTTCTTTTGCGAGCAAAACTAATAATCCAGCGAATAGCTAGAGCTTGTTGGCGTGCAGCGCGAACCTCTACAGGCACTTGATATGTAGCGCCACCTACACGGCGAGATTTTACCTCCATAATAGGTTTAACATTATCAATAGCACTATTAAATACATCAATACCTTTTAATTCGCCACCTTTAGCATCGATAGCTTTTAGTGCGCCATACATAATCTCTGTAGCTACACTTTTTTTGCCATCATACATAAGTGAATTAATAAATTTAGTTATAACCTTATTGCCATAAATTGGATCAGGCATTACTTCCCTAACAGGGGCTTTTCTTCTTCTCATAACTTTCCTTCAAATTTAAATTTTACTCAAACTAAGCCATATCTAAGGGCTAGTCTGCGTCAATGATTACTTTTTAGCGTCTTTTGGGCGTTTAGCACCATATTTAGATCTAGATACTGTACGTTTTGCAACACCTGCTGTATCAAGAGCACCACGAACGATATGATACTTAACACCCGGTAAGTCTTTTACCCTACCACCACGCACTAGTACAATACTGTGTTCTTGTAGGTTGTGGCCTTCACCGCCGATATAGCTGATTACTTCAAAACCGCTTGTTAGCCTTACTTTGGCAACTTTTCTCAAAGCTGAGTTTGGTTTTTTAGGAGTTGTAGTATAAACTCTAGTACAAACACCTCTTCTTTGAGGACACTCTTTCAACGCTGGTGATTTAGATTTTACGATCACTTTTTTGCGTTCTTTTCTGACCAATTGATTAATGGTTGGCACAATCTTTCCTTTCAACTAAATTTATTAAAAAATGCCTATTTTACTCAAATTTTACTTAATTTAAGATGAAATAAAAAGTAATCAAGGCTAAAATATTAAAATAAATCTATGCTTTAGCAATTCAAAAATTTATTCAAAATTGCTAAATAATATCTATTTGTTTATAAAATTTTTTAAAGCTTGTTCTATTGCTTTATTTCTAGCTTCTATATCAGCTTTTGACCAAATTTTATCCTCTCTATTGCCAAGATCTCTTACCTCTTGCGAGTTTTGACTCTCTTTATATTTTTCTTGTTTTAAAGAAAAAAAGTTATTAGCACATTTAATATTTGTTAGTTTGTTAAGCAAAATTTTATTACCTATTTGTTCCAAATATTGCGAATGACTTGTCTCGTTCCACTCATCAAAATTCGTATTTTGCCAAGTTTTAGGTAAAATATGCTCTACTTCTAATTTATAGCTTTGTATATCACTAGAAAAATCATCATAAAGATGAGCATATAAATATAAAAGATATTTTACTTTTCTAGCGTCTGGCTTGATATTCTTATCACTACTAGAAAAATTATTTAAAAATCTCTCTGGCAAGAATTTGCTATAAGAAAAATTTATATTTTGATTTAGCTCTGCATTCATTTTAAAAACTAAATCTTTAATTTCATTTGTATTTGTTTTATTATTTAGAATTTTAACAGTCATTGCTTTTAGCAGTTCAAGAAGATAAATTTCGAATTCTTTATTAAAATTCTCATTAAATTCATCTTTTATAAAATTATTCTTGTTTCTCCAAACCAAAAAAGCTACAAAAAATCTCCACATATCATTTTGATATAAACAAAGAATTTTAAAATATCTGTAAGCTTTTTGACTTAAATATGCTTCAGGTGCTCCCCAAAAATAAACTAGAATTTCTATAAAATTCATAAGTTCTTTTATTTTTTCTTGTTCTACAAGATATTTATCTTCTGCTCCAAAATTAAACTTTTTATTTTTGTTGGTAAAGAAGTCTAAAACACTTGGAGTAGTGGTGTCTGTATAATTATGTAAAGCTCTTATTGCATGCATTGCCTGAATAAAAAGCACACTCATATCTTCTTTTGGGCTGTATTCTTCAAATTTTGAGCTAATTTCTTGCCATTTTTTAGCAAATTCTTCTTTATTTTCTATATTTTTATAAATGTAGCCCTTTATAATATCGGCATTTGAAAGTGGCATACCACGAGAATTTAGAGTATTAAAAATAGTCATTGCAGATTCTTGACTATCACAAGTTACACATAATACAAAAAATGTATCAGATAAAATAGTATCACATAAATTTGAAAACTCAGAGGCGTTTTTTAGTTTAAAATCATTTATAGCATCATGAAAAAAGATAAAATTTTTAGAATAATTAGAGTTAAAGCTTTTTAATTTTTCAATATCAATATCTTCTATTAAAATATATTCTAATACTTTTTTATCTTTGTCAGTGATAACCTGCGAACTTAAATAGGGCTCATTAAAAACAAAGCCTTCATTTCTAATCTTTTTCCAAATAAACTTACCAAAATCATCTTGAAATTCATCTTTTTTACCTTCACTTTTTAAGCTCTCAAAAAACGCTCTAAAAAGTAGCGTTAAAGTAGTGATTCTTTGCTGTCCATCTATGATCTCTAAATCACCGTTACTATTTTCAAAACTTACAATTGAGCCCAAAAAATATTCAAATTTCTTATTTTTTTTCTTTTCATAGAACGCATTTATAATATCATCCCAAAGCGTTTGACACTCATCGATTTTCCATCTATAAGGCCTTTGATACTCTGGTATAAGAAATTTTTGACTCTCTTTATCTTTAATATTTAATATAAATCTCTGTTTTGGTTCAAATCTCATTTTATCTCCTTTTTAGGTATGTATATTTTAATAAGATTTTATAATTTAGTCAATATTTTTATTTAACAATTAAATCAAATTTTATATGAGAATTTTAGCTGTTGATTTAAGTAAAATTTGGATCAATAGATCCAAATTTTACTTAATTATTAGTAGAAGATTAGTTATTATATTTAATTTTAACCTTTTTATCTTGATAAAGTCCGGTACCAACTGGAATCATACGACCTAAGATAACATTCTCTTTTAGATCTTCAAGATAATCAAATTTAGCTGCAATACTAGCTTCTGTTAAAACTTTTGTAGTCTCTTGGAATGATGCAGCAGAGATAACACTATCACTACCAATAGCTGCCCTAGTAACACCTAAAAGCACTGGTTCAGCAATTGCCGGTTCGCCACCCATTTTGATAATTCTCTCATTTTCTTCACGGAATTTACGGCGGCTAACCATATCGCCTACGATGAAATTCGTATCACCGCTATCTACAATTTTAATCTGTCTTAGCATTTGAGATACGATAATCTCGATATGCTTATCGCTAATAGCAACGCCTTGAGAGCGATAAACTTGCTGAATTTCACTAATTAAATATCCATGAAGTGCCTTTTCTCCAAGGATTCTTAATACATCATGACTACTTACTAGACCATCAGTTAATTTCTCACCAGCATGGACAAACTCACCATCACGGACTTGAATTTGTCTTGATTTATCTATTAGATACTCAGCCGTTGTGCCATCTTCGGCTACTATTACTACTCTTTCTTTAGAGCGTAAAGGCTTTTCAAATCTAATAACGCCATCAATTTCAGCAATAATTGCTGTATTTTTAGGACGGCGTGCTTCAAATAGCTCAGATACCCTTGGAAGACCTCCGGTGATATCTTTTGATTTTGCTACAGCTTTTGGTGTTTTAGCTATAGTATCAGCTCTTTGAACCGTAGCACCATCTTTGACAAATATCGCAGTTTTTGGCTCTAGTTGATAGCGAATTAATTTGCCATTATCAGTTGTAATAACAATTGTAGGTTTAACTCCACTTGGCAAGTATTCATTAATAACTAGCCTACTCTCACCTGTAGCTTCATCATACTGCTCAGTTACACTATATCCTGGTTCAATATCCTCATATGCTACCACGCCAGCTTCTTCAGCGATTACTGGATTTGAGTATGGATCCCACTCAGCTATAACTAGTTTAGAGTCAGCTTGTGGTTTAGCTAAGATATCAGTAGCTACTACATCAGAGCTATCATCAAATTCAATTATACTATTGCGTGGGATATAATGACGCACTGCCTCTCTATCTTCTTCATCTGCAACTACAACAAACAAGCCTTTTTCTGTTACTATATCTCCTTTTTTAATCTCTCTAATTCTCTCTAGATAATCACCTTTTAAGATATAGTATTTTAGTACACCATGCGCACTAGCTACAATCTCTTGAGTTACTGGATCGCCATCAGCTACCTTAACTTCACTTGCAAATGGAATACGATTTGGGATATTCCATCCATCTTTGATCATCTCTACGATACTTTCATTCTCTTTTACTTCATCGCCTTTTGAGTAAGGAATATAGAATTTACCATCTATTTTACCACTTACACCAGCTAGCTCGTTTGGTTTGGCTAGGTCGTGCTTTCTTAAGACATATTTAACTTCGTCTTTTTTGCCTTTTACGATAATATTTACATCCTCATGAGCTATCTCAATATCGATAATACCATCAAATGGAGCTTTTATTTTAGGCTCTACAAGCAAGATAGCAGCATTACGTCTATTAATTACAATAGACTTGCCATTATTCTCATAAGTTTTTAGATTATAATATCTAATAAAGCCCTCTTTTTGTGCTACGATTTGTCTATCTTGTTGTTCAGTAGATGCCGTACCACCGATGTGGAAGGTTCTTAGTGTTAGCTGAGTTCCTGGCTCACCGATTGATTGAGCTGAGATAATACCTACAGCCTCACCTGGCTTAACTAATTTACCCTCACCAAGGTTAATACCATAACACTTCGCACATACGCCTTTTGGTGCTTTACATGTGATTGGAGTTCTAATGCTAATTGATTTTATACCAGCTTCGATAATTACTCTAGCCTTAGCTTCATCGATTAATGTGCCTTCTGTGTATAAAATTTCATTAGTAATAGGATCGATAACATCATCGCTTAATACCCTACCTAGAACTCTCTCTTCTAAACTCTCAATTAACTCGCCACTCTCAGTGATTTCAGTAATTTCAACACCTTCGTGAGTGCCACAATCATCCATTGTAATCTTAACATTTTGAGCTACATCAATTAATTTTCTTGTTAGATATCCGGCATTTGCTGTCTTAAGTGCGGTATCAGCTAGACCTTTTCTAGCACCGTGAGTTGAGATAAAGTACTCAAGAACATTTAGCCCCTCACGGAAATTTGAAGTAATTGGAGTCTCAATAATACTACCATCAGGTTTAGCCATTAGACCCCTCATACCAGCAAGCTGTCTAATCTGAGCCGCACTACCCCTAGCACCACTATCTGCCATCATATAGATAGAGTTAAATCCACTCTTATCATTTTTGATAAGCTTCATCATATCGCTTGCTACTTTGTTATTTGTATCTGTCCAGATATCAACAATTTTATTATATCTTTCAGAATCAGTTAGTAAGCCTGAGCCATATTGATTTTGAATTTCACGAACTTTTTTCTTAGCTTCATCTACATATGAATATTTACTTTCAGATATGATGATATCAGCTATTGAGATACTTACACCAGCTTTTGTAGCATATCTAAAGCCTAAATTTTTAAGCTTATCTAAAAATCCAGCAGTTGATTCTAAACCACCATTTTTATAGACATAATCAACTAAATTTGCTATATCTTTTTTCTTCATTACCTTGTTCCACATACTTTCTGGAACTGAATTTTCGCCAAGGTCAGGTAAAATTGATTTAATAATCAACCTTCCAGCTGTTGTAAATACAGTTCTACCATCAACCATTGTCTTAATCTTAGCATGAAGATCAAGGAAATGAGTCTCAACAGCAATCATTACTTCATCAACACTAGCAAAAATTTTATTTGAACCAATTACATCTACTTTTTCAAGGCTTAGATAATATATACCAAGAACCATATCTTGCGATGGAACTGTAACAGCCTTACCGCTTGCAGGAAGCAAGATATTCATAGAGCTAAGCATTAAAATTTTACACTCAGCAATAGCCTCTTGAGATAGTGGCACATGCACAGCCATTTGGTCGCCGTCAAAGTCAGCGTTAAAAGCTGAACAAACAAGTGGGTGAAGCTGAATAGCCTTACCTTCTATTAGCACAGGATGGAATGCTTGAATAGACATTTTATGTAGAGTTGGCGCCCTATTTAGTAGTACTGGATGATCAGCAACAACCTCTTCAAGGCACTCCCAAACTTCATTTGTCTTATCTTCTATCATCTTTTTAGCTAATTTAACATTTGTCGCATAGCCTTTTTCTTCAAGACGAGCTAAAAGATGTGGCTTAAATAGCTCTAAAGCCATCTTCTTAGGTAAGCCGCACTGATCCATTCTAAGTCTAGGACCAACTACGATAACGCTACGACCTGAGAAGTCAACTCTTTTACCAAGTAGGTTTTGTCTAAAGCGTCCTTGCTTACCTTTAATAATTTCGCTTAGAGATTTTAGAGGGCGTTTATTTGCTCCTTTTACAGCATTTGCGCGTCTACCATTATCAAATAGAGCATCAACTGATTCTTGCAGCATTCTCTTTTCATTGCGGATAATAATCTCAGGAGCATCAAGTTCCATAAGGCGTTTTAGCCTTGCATTACGATTGATAACTCTTCTATATAGATCATTTACATCACTAACTGCGAATTTACCACCATCTAGGCTTACTAATGGGCGAAGATCTGGCGGAAGCACAGGTAGATTTGTAATCATCATCCACTCTGGGCGATTGCCTGAATTTAAGAAACTTTCAACTACTTTTAATCTTTTTACAATGCTTTTTTTCTTAGCTTCGCTATTTGTGCTTCCAATCTCTATTTTTAACTGCTCTAAGATGCTAACAAGATCTAAATTTTCAAGCATGTCACGGATTACTTCACCACCCATTCTAGCACTAAATCCACTATCAGCAAATCTTTGTTCTAAAAGTATATATTGCTCTTCATTTAAAACATCATATAGCTCTACTTTTTTGCTATTTTCGTTATCATAGTATGCTTCACCTGGATTTTCTACTATATATGCTTCATAGTATAATACACGCTCTAAGTCTTTCATTTTAATACCAAGAAGCGTACCTATACGACTAGGAAGTGAATTTACATACCAAATATGTGCTACTGGAGTAACTAGCTCGATGTGTGCCATTCTAGAACGGCGAACCTTAGAGCTTGTAACTTCAACTCCACATTTTTCACATTTGATACCCTTATAGCGCATCTTTTTATATTTGCCACATAAGCACTCATAATCCCTAATAGGCCCAAATATTTTAGCACAAAATAAGCCATCTCTTTCTGGTTTTAGAGTTCTATAGTTGATGGTTTCAGGCTTTTTAACTTCGCCATAACTCCATGCTTTTATACGTTCAGGACTTGCTAATCTTAATTTAAATGCTTCAAAATCCCTTGGTTTTGCATCTTCTTTAATCTCTATAGGTTTTAACTCACTCATTATTATCATCCTCATCGTAAATCTCAACATCTAGTGCTAGAGATTTTAGCTCGTTTGTTAAAACAAAAAATGTCTCTGGAATACCAGTACTTGGGACATTTTCACCTCTAGTTAATGCTTTATAAGCTAGCCATCTTCCTTCAACATCATCAGATTTTACAGTTAGCATCTCGCGAAGTGTATGGGCAGCACCATAAGCTTCTAAAGCCCAAACCTCCATCTCACCAAATCTTTGACCACCGCTTAATGCTTTACCACCAACTGGTTGTTGTGTTACTAGACTATATGGACCAGTGCTTCTAGCATGAACTTTTTCATCAACTAAGTGGTGAAGTTTTAACATATACATACAACCGACATTGACGCGTTCAGCCATTTTTGATCCGGTGCGGCCATCATATAGCTCAGTTTTGCCATCCATATCAATCTTAGCCATTTCAAATAGCTTATTAAACTCTTCAGGCTTAACACCTTCAAATATAGGAGTAGCAAATCTTACACCGCTTGCCCAATCCCTTGCATATTCTATTAACTTCTCATCATCAATTTTTTCTAAGATCGCTTTAGCGTCCATCAATCTTGATACATCAGCTATCTCAATCATTTTAGCTCTTAATTCTGTTATCCACTCTTTTGATTTTCTATCAAAAATCTCTTGAATTTGCTCACCAAGCTTCATACCTACAAGACCTAAGTGGCTTTCTAAAATTTGACCAATATTCATACGACTAGGAACACCTAGTGGATTTAAAACAATATCTACTGATCTACCATCTGGAAGATATGGCATATCTACATCTGGAACGATATTTGATACAATACCTTTATTACCATGGCGACCAGCCATTTTATCTCCAACTTTTAGCTTACGCTTAGTAGCTACATAAACTTTTACAAGTTTGACTACTCCGCTTGGTAAAATATCATCTTTTTCTAAAATTTCAAGCTTAGCATCATGCTCATCTTTTAATTTTTTCTTCTCATTTTGGAAGTAAGCTTTCATATCTTCATAGCTTTTTTGTACATCTTTACTAAAGCTTTTTACATATGAATTTAGAGTAAATCTATTTATATTAGCAAGATACTCTTTTTGTATCTTTTGGCCTTTTACATATATAGTTTTACCAACTTCTAAATCGCTTTGGAGTTCGTTATTAGCTAATAAAGCAGTTACTCTTAACATCTCTTCTCGGTCAAGCATTAAAAGTCTATCGTGATGCTCTTTTTCTAAGATATTTTTCTCATCTTCATAGGCTTTAAATGATCTTGAGTCTTTTTCATAGCCTTTTTTAGTAAAGATTTTAACATCAATTACCACGCCTTCCATGCTTGCTGGAGCGTATAGGGATTTATTTACTACATGGCCAGCCTTTTCGCCAAAGATTGCTCTTAGAAGTCTCTCTTCTGGAGTTGGCTTAACTTCACCTTTTGGAGATACTTTACCTACTAAAATCATACCAGGCTTAATATGAGTACCGATTCTTACAATACCGCTTTCATCTAGATGCTCGATCTCCTCTTCTTTCATATTAGGAATATCTCTAGTGATCTCTTCTACGCCATCTTTTAGCTCTCTAGCTTCAATCTCTTTTTCATAGATATGAACACTAGTAAATGCATCTGTGCGAATCATTCTCTCGCTCATTACAATAGCATCTTCATAGTTATATCCATTCCACGGCATAAAGGCAATTAAGGCATTTTTACCAATTGCTAGTTCACCTTGATCCATACTAGAACCATCAGCGATTATCTGACCAGCTTCTACTTTTTGTCCTTTTTTTACAATTGGGTGTTGGCTAAATGTCGTATTTTGGTTGGTACGCATATTTTTTTCCATTGTATATTGATCAATATATGGACCATTTTCATCTTCGCCTAGAATAAATATATTTTTATTATCAACTTTTTCTATTACACCGCCACGTCTTGCTTTAATAGCTTCCCAAGCATCACGCGCTACAATAGCTTCCATGCCTGTACCTACAATAGGTGCAGTTGATTTTAAAAGGGGCACAGCTTGGCGTTGCATATTTGAACCCATAAGTGCACGGTTAGCATCATCGTGTTCAAGGAATGGAATCAATGAAGCAGCTACCCCCATAACCATACCACTACAAAGGTCAATTAGTGTTACATCATCTCTTTTTGCAAGGATCATTTCACCATCTTGGCGCACCTCTATTAAATCCTCGCTAATCATACCATTCTCATCTAAGATTGTAGATGCTGGAGCGATAATATGACCCTCTTCTTGAGTTGCTGTAAGATAGACAATTTCATTTGTTACTCTACCATTTTCTACTTTACGATATGGAGATTCAACAAAGCCTAAATCATTTACTTTAGCATATGTAGAAAGGGTATTAATAAGACCGATATTTTGACCCTCTGGCGTCTCAACTGGACATATTCTACCATAATGAGTAGGATGAACATCACGAACCTCAAAACCAGCTCTTTCTTTAACTAAACCGCCTTCACCAAGGGCTGATAATCTACGCTTATGAGTAACTTCGCTAAGTGGATTAGTTTGATCCATAAATTGACTTAACTGACCACCGGTAAAAAATTCCATAATAGTAGTAGTGATCATTTTAGGATTTACAAGATCATATGGCATAATCTCATCAATATTATTGCTTAGGCTTGTAAATTTATCTCTAATAGCCTTTTGCATTTTTACAAATCCTAAATGAAGCTCATTAGCTAAAAGCTCGCCAATAGAGCGAATACGGCGATTACCTAAGTGATCTCTATCGTCTATATGGCCTTGACCATTTTTAACTTTTATTAGATATTTAGCAGTTTTTATGATATCTTCATTTGTTAATACTGTAACATAATCAGGCGCATTTAATCCAAGCTTGTGATTCATCTTCATACGACCAACTTTAGTTAGGTCATATCTTTCTGGATTAAAGAATAGATCATTAACAAAACTTCTAGCAGCCTCTTTAACTACAGGCTCGCCTGGACGCATAACTTTATAAATTCTAATTGCGGCTAGATCATTTTCATCTTCTACGCCTTCTGTTTGTTTAAGAAGTTTAAGAGTCTCATAATCTTGCAAGAATGAGTTAATAATAGCATCATCAACTCCATTTGCTAGGTCATTTGCAATCTCAATGCTATCTTGTTCATTTGCAATTCTAGCAATCTTACTCTCATCAAGTTGAGTAAGAGTATCATATAAAACCTCACCACTATCTTTATCAATAATTGGGCTAGCTAGATATCTATTTACTAGTATTTCAAGCGGATATTCAATAAATTTAACACCATCTTCTATAAGCTTATCAGCCTTTTTCTTAGTAAGTCTTTTTCCAGCTTGATGTAAGATATTACCCTCTTCATCTTTAATATCATAATCAACTCTACCAGTAAAATCATCTGGATTAAACTCTACTAAGAATTTATTATTTTGAATTTTTAAAGTTTGCATAGGATAAAACAATTTAACAATATCTTGTTTTTTGTATCCTAATGCTCTAAATAAAATAGTAATAGGAACTTTACGGCGTTTATTAATACGCACATATAATACATCTTTAGTATCATATTCAAAATACAACCAAGAGCCACGATCAGGAATAATCTGAGCAGTATAGATAAGTTTATTTACAACTGTAGGACTCTCTTCTTCTTTAAATATAACACCTGGGCTTCTGTGTAGTTGATTAACAACAACTCTCTCAACACCATTAATAATAAATGAAATTCTATCAGTCATTAAAGGAATTTCACGAACAAATATCTCTTGTTCTTTGATATCCTTTACTCCGATTTTCTCACCTGTTTTTTCATCTCTATCGTGAACTATTAATCTAATTTTTATTTTTAAATTTACAGAGTATGTAAGACCTCTTTCCATACACTCTCTAATTGTATATCTAGGCTTACCGATTTCACTACTGACATATTCAAGCGAAAGTCTATTTTGCGGATCGTGAATAGGAAAAATAGATTTAAATACTTTTTCGATTCCGCTTTCAGTTTGTGAATTATCAAGATTTAAAAAATGATCAAAACTCTTTTTTTGTAATTGTAATAAATTTGGAACATCAATCTCTTTAGCGACATTAGAAAAATCTACCCTAAGACGATTTCCAGAATAAAGGCTATTTAGCATTTTACTACCTCTATAGAATAGTTAATTGAAAGAACGTCGTAAAAACGACAATGGAGTTGGAAGCGAGAAAATCTCGCTCCTACAAAATTGTAAATTATTTAAGTTCGACTTTAGCGCCAGCTTCTTCAAGTTGTTTTTTAGCTGCTTCAGCTTCTTCTTTACTCGCACCTTCTTTAAGAACTGATGGAGTACCTTCAACAGCATCTTTAGCCTCTTTAAGACCAAGACCAGTTAAAGCACGAACAACTTTAATTACTTCGATTTTTTTAGCACCGCTATCAACTAAAACGATATTGAAATCTGTTTTTTCTTCAGCAGCGTCAGCAGCTCCACCAGCTACAGCACCAGCTACCATTACTGGAGCAGCACTTACGCCAAATTTTTCTTCAAATTCTTTTACTAATTCGCTTAGTTCAAGAACTGATAAATTTGAGATAAACTCTAATACATCTTCTTTAGTTATTGCCATTTTAATTCTCCTAAATTTTATTTTTTAAATTAAGCAGATTGCTCTTTTTTTTCTTTAAGCGCATTTAAACCAATAGTGAAATTTTGAATTGGTGCATTCCAAACTTGTAGCAACATAGCAATAAGTTCGTCGCGAGATGGCATTTTTGACAATGCAACAACTTTAGACACAGAAGCAACTTCACCATCGATATAAGCTGTTTTGATTTTAAATAGATCTTTATTAGCTTCTTCAAATTTAGCTACAACTTTAGTAACTGCTAGTTGATCTTCGCCCCATACAAAAATATTTGTATCTTTAAGCTCCATACCATCTTTAGAACAATTAGCTAAAGCGATCTTTGCAAGTGTATTTTTAATAACTTGAACTTTTACATTTTGCTCTTTAGCAGCAATTCTTAATGCTTCAAGTTTTTTAACACTTAAGCCTCTATAGTCACATACAACTATAGCTTCGCTAGCTTTAAATTCAGCCTCAAGGTTTGAAATAATTTCAGCTTTTTCGTTTCTAGTCACTTTCATTCTCCTTTCCGACCGGTGATTTCAAGCAGAGAGAGCGAGAACATCGCTCAATTAAGCTTACGCCTCGGCTATCTCCAATCTAAGATAAAAATATTAATTATTTAAGATCCATAAGCTCTTGAGTTTCAAGAGATATAGATGGACTCATTGTTAAAGATAGTGCTGCAGATTTAATATATTTACCTTTTGCAGCTGCAGGTTTATGTTTATTTATCATCTTAATAAAGGCAGAGATATTATCATTTAACTGCTCTTTTGTAAAGCTAACTTTACCTAGACCAGCATGAATATTTCCTTGTTTATCAACACGGAAGTTAACTTGACCACCTTTAGCATTTTTAACAGCCTGAGCAACATCCATAGTTACTGTACCAGTTTTAGGATTTGGCATTAAGCCTTTTGGTCCTAGAAGACGACCAATTTTACCAACTAAGCCCATCAAATTTGGAGTAGCAATAAGCACATCAAAATTGATAACTCCCTTAGCAATTTCATCAACGAAATCCTCAGCACCAACTATATCAGCACCAGCTGCTTTAGCTTCATCAGCCTTAGCATCTTTAGCTATTACAGCTACTCTAACAGTTTTGCCAGTACCAGCAGGTAAAACTACTGAACCACGCACCATCTGATCAGCATGTCTAGGATCGACATTTAATTTAAGTGCAATCTCAACTGTTTCATCAAATTTCGCTGAAGCTAGTGTTTTAACTGTAGATACAGCTTCATCTAAATTATAAATTTTATTTGAATCTACTTTTTTAAGTAGTTCTGCAAATCTCTTTGTAGTTTTTTTTGACATTAATTTCTCCGCATTTTTAAAGTGCTACCACTAATTTTAAATCCTAGTGGTAAGGATTACTCAACTATGGTTATACCCATAGAACGAGCTGAACCAGCTATAATTTTAGCAGCTTGTTCTCTATCTTTTGTATTCATATCAACTATTTTTTTATCTACAATCTCAAGAATTTGAGCTTTTGTAAGTTGACCAACTTTATTTTTAAGCGGATTATCCGCACCTTTAGTGATACCAGCAGCTTTTTTAATTAAGTCGGTTGCTGGTGGTTGTTTTGTAATAAATGTAAAGCTTTTATCAGCATAAACAGTAATAACAACTGGAATATTATAACCAGCCATATCTTTTGTTCTTTCATTAAATGCTTTACAAAATTCCATAATATTAACACCTTGTTGACCTAAAGCAGGACCAACTGGTGGACTTGGATTTGCTTTTGTAGCTGCAATTTGCAGTTTAATTTCGCCTACAACTTTTTTAGCCATAAACTATCTCCTTAGACTATCTTTTCAACTTGTGAATACATAATTTCAACAGGCGTACTTCTACCAAATATAGATACATTTAAGCGAAGTTTACCATGAACCATATCATACTCTTCTACTGTTGCATTAAAGTTTGCAAATGGACCTTCAGTAACACGAACAACCTCGCCAGCCTCAAATGAAATTTTTGGCTTAGGAGCTGCTCTTTTATTAACCTTTTCCAAAATAAGATTTATATCTTTATCGCTTAAAGGTGTTGGTTTCTTTGCTTCACCAATAAATCTGCCAACTTTAGGAAGAGACTGAATTTTGTGCCAAAGTGCAGTATCAAGATCTAAATGTGCAAAAGCATAACCAGGATAAAGACTTCTCTCGTTTATTTTTTGCTTTCCATTTTTAATCTCAATAACATCTTCAGTAGGAACAATAACTTCTAAAAGTTGCTCCTCAATGCCATGATCTTTTACTAAGTTTTCAATGGCTCTTTTGACACTCATCTCACTACCTGCATAAGTTTGAATAGCATACCATTTATGTGCCATAGTAGATCCTTATACAAGCTTAGAAACAGAAAAAGACATAATTAAATCAACCAAAGCTAAAAATAATGAAACCACAGTAACAACAGCAAAAACTGTTATAAATGCATTTCTTATCTGCTCTTTGGTAGGAAATATAACTTTACCTATCTCTGTACGTGATAATTTTAAATAACTTATAAACTTTTCCATATCTAACCTTTTGTGGCAGGGCAGGAGGGATTCGAACCCCCAACCATCGGATTTGGAATCCGGCGCTCTACCGTTGGAGCTACTGCCCTATATAGATACAGCTAAGAAGTTAGCTTATTTTAGCTTAACTTCTTTATGAACTGTATGTTTTTTTAATCTTGGACAATATTTTTTAAGCTCTAGCTTTTCAGTTTTTGTTTTGCTATTTTTGGTTGTTGTGTAATTAATATCATTGCATTCAGAACACTTTAAACCAATTTTAACTCTATTTGCACTTGCCATATTTTTTCCTTAAAAAGGGTGCAAATTAAATTCGCACCCATAAGTTAAATTACTTAATAATTTTAGACACAACGCCAGAACCAACAGTTCTACCACCCTCACGGATAGCAAATCTTGTACCTTCTTCTAGCGCAACTGGAGCGATAAGCTCAACAGTTATTTTAAGGTTATCACCAGGCATAACCATCTCTGTACCTTCTGGTAGAGTGATTGAACCAGTAACATCTGTTGTTCTTACATAGAATTGTGGTCTATAGTTATTAAAGAATGGAGTATGGCGACCACCCTCTTCTTTAGTTAAAATATACACTTCACCTTCAAATTGTGTATGTGGAGTGATTGATTTTGGCTTACATAGAACCATACCTCTTTCAACATCCTCTTTTTTAGTACCACGTAGTAAAACACCAACGTTATCACCAGCTTCACCTTGATCCATCTCTTTTCTAAACATTTCAACGCCAGTAACTGTTGTAGTTTGAGTATCGCGGATACCAACGATTTCTATAGTATCACCAACTTTAACAAGACCTTTTTCAATTCTACCAGTAACAACTGTACCACGACCAGAAATTGAGAATACATCTTCAATTGGCATTAGGAAATCTTTATCAGTTGCACGAGCTGGAGTTGGGATATAGCTATCAACTGCATCCATAAGAGCCATAATTTTAGCTGACCATTCACCATCTGTACCAGCTTTAGCTTCTTCAAGCGCTTGAAGAGCAGAACCGCTAACGATTGGAGTGTCATCACCTGGGAAATCATACTCGCTTAGAAGTTCGCGAATTTCCATTTCAACTAGCTCTAGAAGTTCAGCATCATCAACCATATCAGCTTTGTTCATGAAAACTACGATATATGGAACACCAACTTGGCGAGATAGTAGGATATGCTCACGAGTTTGTGGCATTGGGCCATCAGCTGCAGATACAACTAATATAGCACCGTCCATTTGTGCAGCACCAGTAATCATATTTTTAACATAGTCAGCGTGGCCTGGGCAGTCAACGTGTGCATAGTGGCGATTAGTTGTTTCATACTCAATGTGAGAAGTAGCAATAGTAATACCTCTCTCTTTTTCTTCAGGAGCATTATCGATATTATCATAATCTTTAAGCTCTGCAAGACCTTTTCTTGATAGAACAGCAGAAATAGCAGCTGTTAATGTAGTTTTACCATGGTCAACGTGACCGATAGTACCAATATTTACGTGTGGCTTATTTCTTGAAAACTTCTCTTTAGCCATTGTATCCTCCGTTATTAAATTCAACTTTTATACTTAAAGTTTGTATCTTTTGTATTTCTTATTTTAACTTTTATGGAGCTCATAGCGGGACTTGAACCCGCGACCTCTTCCTTACCAAGGAAGTGCTCTACCTCTGAGCCATATGAGCGTTTCTAAAATATGGAAACTGCAATTTGGCAAAACAGAGTTATACTAAATTAATACAAACACCAAAAACTAAAAATGACTAAGAATAACTGCAGAATAGAATATAAATTCAAAAAAGACAGCTCCCAGTCAAATCCAAATGGAGCGGGAAACGGGACTCGAACCCGCGACCCTCAGCTTGGAAGGCTGATGCTCTAGCCAACTGAGCTACTCCCGCGTATAGCAATGGTGGTGAGACGTGGATTCGAACCACGGAAGACATAGTCAGCAGATTTACAGTCTGCCCTCGTTGGCCACTTGAGTATCTCACCCTAAATAAAAGAAAAATGATTGCTATATGTATCTGGTCAAACACTGTAAAGATAAATGGAGCTGGTGAACGGAATCGAACCGCCGACCTACTGCTTACAAGGCAGTTGCTCTACCGGCTGAGCTACACCAGCACCTTTAACTTGTGAGCTGGAATTATAGCTAATTTTATTTGATTTGTCAAGAGTTTTTAGAAAAAAATTAAAAATTTCGCCAACTATAAAATAGTTGGCGAAATTTGAAGTTAGAATTTATTTTTATTTATATTAGCAAGCATCTCTTTACTCATTCCTTCAACATCATTTGAGATACCAGCTATTTTAGTTGTTTCTTTATAATTGCGCTCTGTGCCACTCTCTATAGCGCTCATTGCTTCATTAATTTGATTAATTGCTGCAGTTTGTTCATGAATGCTAGCGCTCATATCGGTTATGCTTTGAGTTAAAATATTTACATTGGCTTCAATTTCAGTTAGAGATTTACCTGTCTTTTCAGCCAAAGTACGAACCTCATCAGCTACAACTGAAAATCCTCTACCATGCTCACCAGCACGAGCAGCTTCTATAGCAGCATTTAAAGCAAGTAGATTGGTCTGTTCTGCTATATCTTTAATTATAGTAATAATATTTTTAATATCATCGCTTTGTTTAATAACTTCATCGGCTCTTTCATTTATAGAGTTCATTGAGCTGCTTAGCTCCTCTACAGCTGCTGCACTCTCTTGTAGCGAAGTAGCTTGTAGTTTTGATGATTCATTTAATTTATTAATACCGTCTTTCATATCATTTGATGCTTCGTATAGAGTTTGGCTAGATTTTTGTGATAGGCGTAGCATCGCTACAGTAGTATCACCTAACTCATTTACACCATCAGCCATTTTAAGTAAATAGTGTTTTAAATTTTCATTTGAAACTCTTTGAGTATAATCATGTTCTGAGTATTTACCTATAATTTTTACTATCTCATTGATATTTTTCTCAAGAGCTAAAGCCATATTATTTAGAGTTTCTTGAAGTTGCATCATTGCTGGAGAGTCGCAATTGCTATTTAAACGCACATTAAAACTACCTTGAGATAGCTCTTTTAGAGTTTTTACTGTTTCATTAATAAATTTACGCTCAGAGCCAATTTGTGTGCGTAAGTTTAGGATATTTTGGTTAATCATCTTAGCTATTACACCAAATTCATCTTTTGAGTTAATGTCTATAGTTTTGCAATCATCTTTTTCATGTCCAAGGAAAGCAAAAAATCCTCTAAGACCATCACTAACTGGCTCAATTTGCGAAATTTTTCTACGAAGCATAATAGAGCCTACAACTATAACTATAATATTGATAACAAACAAACCTAAAACTGTATTAAAATATAGAGTAGTTTTATCAATTTTAGATTGAACCTCATCAGCAGTTCTTTTTTTAAGCATCACAAAGAACTTATCAATAGGTTCCATAATTTTAGCTTTTTCTGTATGATACTCTTTAGAGTGAGTAAGATTGATGGCTAAAATAGCATCTGGTTGGCCAATTACGCTATATCTGCCATTTTCATCCATAAACCTACCTGCTACAGCATTCATAGCCCTAGTTTCTATATCTACAAGATGATTTGAACGAGCTTCTGACTCTTTTAACATATCAAACTCAGCCTTAGTAAAACCAAGCTCTTCCATCTTTTTAGTAAGAGCAATTGTCTCATTACTATCTGGACGAGGTTTTTGATTATTTACTGCGACAAAATCCCAATAAATTCTTTCATAATCCATAGGTCTTGGCGCCTTACCATTTCTAATATCTAATATAGCGTTATATTGATCAACATAACGGCTATCGCCTGTAACGCTGTATGTACGCGCAAGTCTAGTTAAATCATCAGAACTTTGACGAAGCTCATCAGCTAACATATATGACTGATATCTTTTCTCAGATGCTTCTATAAGCTCATCTTGTACGCTAATTACCCCTAATAGGGCCACCAAATTTAAAATGACTACTGTAATAATTACACCAAAAATAGCATAAAACAAAGTAGTAAATTTCATATGTATCCTTAATGAAAAAAATTAGATTTTAAATATAATACCAATATTGCAGTTAAATTTGACTTAAGTATTGTAAATATATTAAAAGTAGTTTAAATTAAATTCAGATTACCGGCAAAGGGAATCTGAATTATTAAAAAATTATAGGCTCTCTTTAATCTCAATTGTAGTGATTTTATCACCTTGTCTAATAGAATCAAGCACTGCCTTGCTCTCATCATTGATTAATTCGCCAAAGACGGTATGCACGCCATTTAGATGCGGCTGAGCGCTATGACAAACAAAAAACTGACTACCGCCAGTATCCCTGCCGGCGTGAGCCATACTTAGACTACCTCTATTGTGTTTGCGTTTTTGTCCTACGCATTCGCATTTAATTCTCCAGCCTGGACCGCCAATCCCACTACCATATGGGCAACCACCTTGAATAACAAAATTTGGAATTACTCTATGAAAATTTAATCCATCATAAAATCCAGATTTTGCTAAATTTGCAAAATTAGCCACAGTTTGCGGTGTCTCTTGTGGGTATAATTCAGCTATCATATCACCTTTATCTGTTTTTATAACTGCAAATTTAAATTTAGCTAACTCATTAACATCTATCTCATATACTTTTAACTCTTCCATTTTTATCCTTTATCTAATTATTCTATATTTGTATATACAGCTTGTACATCATCATCATCATCAAGCTTGTCTAAAAGCTTTTCTATCTCGCCAAGCTGTTCATCGCTTAGAGTAATTGTCGAGTTTGGAATATATTGCAAACTACCTTTTTTTAATGTTAGATTACACTTTTCAATCCCATCACTAAGCGTACCAAAACTTGTATAATCTCCATATATCATCAAGCTATCTTCACTCTGTTCTAATAGTTCAAGACCATAATCAATAAGATCTAATTCAAGCTCTTCAAGATCGCCAGCTGGTATCTCAACTTCAAAAACTGCCTTACGGCTAAACATAAAGCTAAGGCTTCCGCTTGGTAATATTTCACCACCATTTTTATTAAATATAGCCTTAACATTTGCTACTGTTCTAGTGGCATTATCGGTCGCAGTTTCTACAATGATTTGCACACCATGAGCTGCTTTGCCATCGTAAAATATAGTTTTAATATCGCTGCTATCTTTTCCACTTGCTCTTTTGATTGCTGCATCAATATTATCTTTTGGCATATTTTGAGCTTTTGCTGTAGCTATTGCTGAGCGAAGTTTTGGGTTCATATCTGGATCACTTCCACCCTCTTTGGCTGCAACTGTAATAGCTTTGGCTAACTTTGGAAATAGCTTACTCATCTTATCCCATCTAGCCTCTTTACTAGCTCTTCTATACTCAAATGCTCTTCCCATTTTTGTCCTTTTGGATTTTATAAAGCGTAAATTATAGCAAAAAATCGTTAAATATTAATTAGCTATATAATTATATAATTTTTGAAATTCAAAATCAAAATAGGAAAAATTATGAAATTAGAAGTTAAAAATATTAATTGTCAAAGCTGTGTTAATTTGATAAAAAACTCTCTTGAAGATGAATTTGGCACTATTATCATTGATTTAACAAGTGAGCCAAAAATTCTTACTATAGATATAAATAGTGATGAGATTAAGGCTAAATTTATAGATGAGCTAAATGAGCTTGGCTTTGAAGTTATTAAAGAAATTTAGGAATTTACTTGAATAAGATTGAGTTAAAAATCAGCGGAATGAGCTGTGTAAATTGTGCAAATTCTATTAAAAAATCAGCACTAAAAATCCCGGGAATAAAATCTGCAAATGTAGATTTTAACACTCATTGTGCTGTATTTGAATATGATCAAAATGCTGATATAGAAGCATTAAAAAATAAAATTATTAAACTTGGTTTTGGTATTGCAAACAATCAAGATGAGCTTGAAAATGCTCAAAATCAAGAATTAAAAAATTACCAAAATAAATTTATAATCTGTTCTATAATTAGTGCAGTTCTTATGTGGGCAGAGATGAGTAAATCCAATCCTATACCTATGCCATTTATGATTGTTTTGGCTTGTATTGGGATATTTTATTGCGGATCTAGTTTCTACTCTCATGCATTAAAGAGCTTAAAAGAGCGTAATTATGATATGAATGTACTTATATTTTTGGGTACTTTTTCAGCATTTTGCTACTCTATTTTTGCCACAATTTTTCATAATCAAATTCCGCAAAATTTAAACTACCTATACTTTAGCGGTGCGACAATGGTTATCACCTTTGTCTTGCTTGGCAAATATTTAGAAAACAAAGCCAAAGCCACTGCTTCATCTTACCTAAAATCTTTAATAAATCTAAGCCCAACCAAGGCTTTTATCATCTCTAGCGATGGGAGTACCAAAGAGACTTTAGCTAGTAGTCTTAAAATTGGGGATATAGTTTTAGTCAAAACTGGCTCTATAATTCCATGTGATGGTATTATAGAAAATGGTGGCGCCGAGATAGATACAAGTGCAATAAATGGTGAAAGTATGCCAGTTTATAAAAGCACTGGTCAGATGGTATATAGTGGTACTCTAAACTGCAATGGCCATATATTAATAAAAGTTACTAAAAGTCCAAATGATACCTTACTGGCTCAAATTTTAAATCTTATTCAAAACGCAGCTAGTAAAAAGCTATCTATCTCACGCATAGCTGATAAAGTAGCAAATATTTTCATCCCTTTAGTAATAGCTACTTCTGTGGCTACATTTTGCATCTGGGCTAGTTTTGGTATGGAATTTAATGGAATTTTAAGTGCTATTTGCGTACTTATTATCTCATGTCCTTGTGCCTTAGGACTTGCTACGCCAATTGCTATAGTTTGTGCTATATCACTAGCTTTAAAGCATTCAATATTAATTAAAAATCCAGTTGCCCTAGAGCAATTCAATGATATTAAATTTGCCGTATTTGATAAAACTGGAACCATCACAACAGCAGATATAAGCGTAATAGAAACCAGTCTTAATAAAAGTGATTTATCCATAGTAGCCAATATCTCAGCACTAAACTCACACCCAGTTTCAAATGCGATTACAAACTACGCCAAAGAGCTAATCAATGTCAAATTTCAAAGTAAATTTGAGTATATTAGCGGGCTTGGAATTAAAAGCGATAATGTTTTAATAGGCAATGAAAGATTACTAAATTTAAATTTAATATCCATAGACAAAAATCAAAAAGCCATAATAGAACAAAAAATGGATGCTGGATATGGTGTTGTTTTAGTAGCAATTGATGGCAAATTTAGCGGATATATAGTTATTAGCGATACTATTAAGCCAAATGCTAAAGAGATAATAAATAGCCTAAAATCACAAAATATAACCCCAGTAATTTTAAGCGGAGATAGCCATAAAATCAGCAATCTAGTAGCCAAAGAACTTGGTATTGATATGGTTTATAGCGAGGTTTTACCACATCAAAAATATGAGATAATAGAAGATTTAAAAAAATCAGGAAAAGTCGCATTTATAGCAGATGGAATAAATGATGCTGCTGCCTTAAAAGCTGCTGATATCTCTATAGCGATGAACTCTGGAAGCGATCTAGCTAAAAATAGCGCCGATATAATCTTAATGCAAAATAGTCTAAATGGAGTTATAAAAAGTATAAATCTAGCCAAAAAAAGCAACACTACTATAAAACAGAATTTAACTTGGGCGTTTGGATATAATACTATTTGTATTCCAATTGCTGCTGGAATTTTAGAGCCATCTTTTGGAATTCATCTTACACCGATGTGGGCAGCACTTGCTATGAGTCTAAGCTCTATTAGTGTAGTTTTGAACTCTTTACGATTAAAACTAGCTAGAATTTAGACTATGTTTATTCACATAGATCTTGATGCATTTTTTATCAGTGCAGCTGCAACAATAGATAAAAGCTTAATTGGTAAAAAAGCTGCCGTAGCAAGTGGAAGTAAATTTGATATATTTGGCGACTATCATGAGTATGGCATAATTTTAAGCGCTACTTATGAAGCTCGTGCTATAGGAATTAACTGCACTATGCATTCAAGTCTAGCTAAAAAACTCTGTCCTGATTTAATCATAGCTCCAACAGATTTTGAGCTATATCATAAATTATCAAATTCTCTTTATAATTTATTACTTAATTATACTGATGAAATTGAAAAATATAGTATTGATGAATATTTTATAGATCTTGCTGGGACAAAATATGATATTAATCCTTTAGAATTTGCTAATAAGCTTAAATTTGAAATAAATAATAAACTAAATTTACCTTGTAGTATAGGAATTGCACCAAATAAACTACTAGCTAAGCTTGCAACCAATCTAGCAAAACCTAGCAAAATATATCAAATAAATAGTCCCCAAGAGATAGAAAATCTACAAATTTCCAAGCTTCCAGGAGTAGGCAAATCTCTTTATAAAAGCTTACAAAAATATGGAGTTGCTACTATTAAAGATGCTCTAAATGCCAAGCATATATTTGACAAACTTGGCAAATATGCCATAAATCTTTATAGCTCTTTAAATTTAAGCCATCAAGACAAAATTATTAAAAATCAGCCACGAAAATCTCTAGCCATAGCTAGAAGCTTTGCTCCTATTAAAAATAGAGATAGTATAAATAAAAGATTAATGATTTTATGCAGGCACCTATATTTTGAAGTAGCCTCACTTGCTTTAATCCCAAGCAAGATTGAGCTAAAACTTCGCTATAAAAAACAAGAACAAATAAGTATAAGCACTACTATTAATGCTAACTTTACTCACAAATGTTTAGAACAGATAACTAAAGAGCTATTTATAAACTTAGATAAATTTAAAGATTATGAGATAAACTATCTAAGTCTTTGTGCGACTGGATTTGATAAGCAGCAACAGCGATCCTTATTTGATACTCAAAGTCCAAAAAATAGCAAAATTAGCACCGCCATAATGCAAATTCAAAAAAAATATGGTGTAGATGCTATTAAAAGTCTATCTGAGTTTTAAGCAAAATTTAGCTAAAATCAGCAAAAAATTTAAGGAAAATTATGAAAGTAGCCGATGCGTACTCTATGATTTGTATGGTTTTTGCTAGTAATTTTGCCAACGCAATCACCGATGAATCTATAAAAAAATTAAAACCAAACTGGATGATAAAAACAGATAATCCCGAAAACGCCAAAGGCAACGAACTATTATCAAAGGCCTTATCTCACTGCACAGCTAGCGATCTTGCAGCTGATTTAGAAGGCTTTAAAGGGGCTTGTTCTTTAAAATTTTTTAAGCAAATTAGCGATGAGGATATGGAGCATTTTTATAAGCAGATAAACTTTAACAAACCATTTGCCAATCTACGCGCTACACATATATCAAATATGTTTGCACTACTTAGTGCAATCTTTAAAAACGATACAAATGACAAAACACATGCTTTGCTTGGATTGTATTTGGTTGATTTTTTCTTGCCTAGTCTTATACTATTTGCTAAATTTCTAAGATACAACGCCAAAACTCCATACTATCAAGCTATGGGTGAATTGATAATGGATTTTATCAAAACTATTAAGGCAAATTTAGGACTTAAAATTGACATTAAATAGCTGGAATTTAATCTATTTAAATATGAATCCAGTAGCATTTAGCCTATTTGGGATAAATGTACATTGGTATGGAATTATGTATGTTCTAGCGCTATTAATTGCACTTTGGGCTGCTAAATATTTTGTCAAAAAAGATAAACTAGCTATTTCAAATTCGCTTTTAGATAACTACTTTTTTTGGGTTGAAATAGGTGTAATTTTAGGAGCTAGGATAGGATATATCATCATATACGACCCAAATACTATCTATTATTTAACTCACCCATGGCAGATATTTAATCCATTTGTAAATGGCGAGTTTGTAGGTATTAGAGGGATGAGTTATCATGGTGCTGTTTTGGGATTTATCATCGCAACTTTACTATTTTGCTATAAATTTAAACAAAATATCCTTTTATATCTTGATCTTGTAGCTATTAGCGTTCCTCTTGGATATATCTTTGGTAGAGTCGGTAATTTTTTAAATCAAGAACTTATTGGTCGCGCAACAGATGTAAGCTGGGGTATAGTAAGTGCTGGAATGCTACGTCATCCTAGTCAGCTATATGAAGCCGTGCTTGAAGGGCTTGTAATATTTATAATTTTATATTTTTATAGATATTATAAAAAATTCAATGGTGAGCTAATTGCACTTTATGCAATACTATATCCTATAATGCGTTTTATATGTGAGTTTTATAGAGAGCCTGATTTTGGTATCGGGTTTGTTGCATTTGGACTTAGTATGGGTCAAATTTTATCTATTATTATGTTTGGTTTTGGTCTTTGGCTATATATCTGGCTTAAATGTACAAAAACAAAAAAGCTGGCATAAGAGCAATCATAATTTAACTATTTTAAGCTATTTAGATTATCATTGCAAATAAATATAGCCAGCCTATCTCTTTTTAAGTGATTCTTTTAGTATATTTTAATATCTTTAGTTCTCTCATCTTCACTCTCAATCATCTCATAAAGTTTAAATCCAGCCTCGATAATTGCATATAGCTCAGGCTTAGTAGTTCGCCATCTTTGCAGTGTTCTAGCACTTGTCAAAAAGAGATTATAGACACCGTAAAACCAGAATAATCTTTTTAAGCCTAGATTTCTAGGCTTGTTACTATTTAAATTTAACTTTATATTTTATAATGATAGCTAAATTTAAATTATCTATACTCCAATACCGAGCTGTGAATCTTTTGCAAAGCTTTATTTAATGCCAAATTTAAAGCATCGATAGGTTTGTTTTTATAGCTCTCTTTGATACTAATTATCTCATTTGATAACACCCTATTATCATCTTTTATTTCTAAAACAATCTCTATAAAAGCATAATCTGGCCATATACTTATCTCAGTTATATTTAAGCCCATTTGCAATTTTGCATCGCTACTTAGCTTTAAATGACAATTGCTATTAAGATATAGTATTAGTGCTTTTTGCAGCATATCTTTTGGGCTAGAGATATATTTTGCATCTTGTAATTTATCAATATTTATGCCATCTTTAATGATAATATCTCTATTTTCATAGCCATTTTGTACCTTGATATAAGCTAAATTTACCAATGTATCTGCCCGTCTATCACAGATATTAACAGAATTACTATCATCATATCCCAACTCATAATAGCTCAATTTTGGTGCATTTTTTGCCAAGCAACCAGAGAATACAACTCCAGCTATACCAGCTGTAAAAATAGTAAAAATTTTACTAATTTTCTCTATTTTTAAAGAAAAACTCATAAGGATTATCCTCCAAATTATTTAGATTATTTTTTATTTGCAATAATAGATCGTTTAAATTATCTATACTTTGTTGAGCTGAATTTAGAGTCGGAGATAGCATTGATTTAAAATCTATTTGACCATCTTGTATGCGTTTATCAATATTATTCCACACCACATCTATATCATTTATTGTTTTATCTAGATTTGCTATGACTTGAGCTAAATTCGCGCTTTTTATATCTTGAGTTATAGAGTGTGAATTTGAAATAAACTCATTAATTTTGATTAAATTATCATCACTTGCTATGGTATTCATAAAAGCATTTAAACGATCAATTGAATTTAGTAGTTTATCAAGATTTTCATCTTTTAAAACTAGATCTATTTTATTGGCAATTTTATCTAAACTTACAGCCAAATTTGCCGTTCTTGAGCCTATTTTATCTAATAAACCCTCACCTAAGCTAATTTGAGCTCTTTCATTTTTATTAAAAATTCTAGCTGAATCGCTACCTTTTGTAATATTAATATGCGCAATCCCGCTAATACCAAATCTCTCCACTATAGCTTGACTATCAACCTTTATAGGTAAATTAGCATCCACGCTAAGGCAAATCTCAATAGTAGCAGAGCTTGGATCGCTAAAATATATATCTTTAACATGCCCTATTGGAACACCTATGAAGCGTACTTCAGTGTCTTTTTTCACACCATTTGGCAGCTCTTTTGTCAATATATAATAATCTCTTTTATCTTTGCTATTATATCCTTGCATAAAGAGCAAAAACAGCCCGATAAATCCTACAACCAGACAAAAAAATAATCCAGCTATAAAATATGAGTTTTTATTTTCCATCTTTTACCTCATCGCAAATAGATCTTTTAAAGGATTATCCTTGAACTCTAAAGCCTGTTTTAGGTCTCCTTCAAATACAATCTTTTTATTATCAACTATTAAAAATCTATCTAAAATATTAAATATACTATCTATATCATGAGTTACCATCACCACAGTAATACCTAAACTATCTCTAATATCGCATATTAATCTATCCATCGCTCTAGCACTTATAGGATCTAAGCCAGAATTTGGCTCATCTAAAAATAGCACCCTAGGACTAAGAGCCAAAGCCCTAGCAAGAGCAACTCTTTTTTTCATTCCACCACTTAGTTCGCTTGGATATAGGGTCATTGAATTTGGCTTTAGGCCAACTTTTATAAGCCACATTTTAGCTATCTCATCTATATCGTTTGGATCAAATTCACTATACTCTCTAAGCATAATTCCAATATTATCAAGCACATTCATATTGCTAAAAAGCGCACCAAATTGAAACATAACTCCAATTTGCAACTTCATATCTTGCTGCTCTTTTGGTAAGGCTCTCCAGATATCTACTCCATTAATCTTTACACTTCCACTAGTTGGTTCTTTTAAAAATATCATTGTCTTAAGCAGTGTAGTTTTACCACTTCCAGATCCGCCTAAAAGGCCATAAATTTCATCACTTTTTATATGAAAATTTGCACCTTCATGAATAGTTATGCCATTATATGTAGTTACTATATCTTTGCCAATTATCATATGTCAAGCTCTGTATAAATTACTGAAAATAGAGCATCTAATGCAATAATCCAAAATATCGCATTTACTACGCTTCTTGTAGTTAATTCACCTACACTACTAGTGCTTCCGCTAACTTCAAATCCTCTCATACAACCAATAAGCCCTATTATCGCACCAAAAAATGGAGTCTTAAGCATTCCAACAAAAAAGTGCCTAAGTTCTACACTCTCTTTAAATCTTTGTGAATACTCATAAAAGCTAAAATCTAAATATAATTTACACACTATCATCTGTGCAAAAATACTAATAGCATTAGCTAAAAACACCACTAAAGGCACAGCAATTATAAGCGCCACAATTCTAGGCATAACTACAAATTTAAATGGATCAAAACCCATAGTCTTCATCGCCTCTATCTCTTCAGTGATCTTCATAACTCCAATTTGTGCTGTAAAGCTAGATGCTGATCTACCAGCTATAACAATAGCAGCAATAAGCGGGCCAACCTCACGAAGTGTCATAATCCCCATAATATCAACTACATATATACTAGCACCAAACTGATTAAGCATACTAGCACCTTGATAAGCAAGTACAATACCGATTAAAAAACTAGTAAGCCCGACTATACCAACAGCTCCAAGACCAGCACTAACTATATGATTAGATAGCTCTTGAAATCTAATCTTAAAAGGCTCTTTAATTCCAGCAATCAATACAAACAAAAACTGCCCCAAAAATATACAAAAATTGATAATATTTACTCGTATATCAATAATTATTTTGCCAATTTTCTCAAGCGAATTTATATTACTTGGCTTATAAATAGCTAAGCCTAAAATCCCTTTATCTCGCACTAAGGCAAAGATTTTATCAAATTTATCATTAGAATTAATCAGCTCAAATTCACCTAAATTCTTAGAGATAAATATCGCTATTGAATAATCTATATGTTCTAAATTTGCTAAGTCAATCTTAGATGGCTTTAAGCTTTTTAATCTTTTTAATTCACTCTTACTAGCCCTATAATCCCACGCCCCGCTAAGACGCAAAATATCTCCATTAAATTCAAATTTACCCATCACTTTGCATACACTCTAATAGAAGCTATAAATAGCGTTACAATAGCAGGACCTAAAATAATTCCCCAAAATCCAAAACTAGATAACCCAGCTATCATAGCAAAAAATATTATAAGCTCATTAATCTTAGCTTGCGACCCAAGCAGCCTTGAACTAATAAATTTAATAATGCCTGGTTTTATAAAATTATCAGCCACAGTCGATACAACTACAACAGTATAAACAACTATAACAAGAGCATTTACCCAGCCATTTACGCTTAATTCATATAGTGCTAGCGGCACAAATACTAAAGCACCACCAACTATAGGAATCAAAGAAGCAAATCCAAATAAAACCCCAAATAAAACCCCATTATATCCATAAAAACTAGCGATAAAGGCAAAAAGCATACCTTGTAAGACCATATTTGCAATAGTGGAGTAAAATACCACACTCATTGTATTTGCTACTTCGCTAAATATCTCTTTAAGCTCTTTTGTAGCTATTGGAGCGATACTAGCTACATACTTACCAAGCGCCCTACTATAATAATGTACAAAAAATATAAATATCATAATAAAACTCATATCTACAGCAAAATCAACACCCTTGCTTAGGCTTTTACTTGTAAATTCTAAGCTTTTTTTAATAATATTTTCAATATCCAAACTAGCTATAAATAGTTCAATCTTTGGCTTTATAAACTCCAAATTTTTAGGCAAATTTAACTCATAACTCTTAATTTGATTAAATACCGATGTGATAGTATTTATATCTAAATTTGATATATATTTTACCACTGCAATCACAAGATAAAAAAATGGCAAACAAAAGACCCCTAGCAATATAAACATAGTCAAACTAGTAGCTAAAATATTGCGATTATTACAAACTCTTAAACTAAAATTTTGAATACTTAGTGTAGATATAGCTAGTAAAATTCCAATAACAATTGCCATCAAATAGCTTTTAAACAAGTAGAGTAAAGCTACTAATAAAACCAACAAAAATCCACTATAAAAAATTTTACTAGTGTGTAATTTTTCACTCATCAAAAAGCCCTTTTTGGGTTTGAACTACTGTATTTTGCGGTGGAGTTTTGCCAAATATTTTATATGTTTCATCGCTTAAAATTCGCCCCTTAGCTGTCCTTTGAATATAGCCATTACTTAATAAATATGGCTCAATCACATCTTCTATAGTACCCTCATCTTCGCTTAGTGCTGCAGCAATGGTAGATAATCCAAGCGCCCTAGTAGAGTAAGCTAAGATATTTAAATATTTTAGATCCATCTCATCAAATCCAAGCTCATTTACACCAAGATTATCAAGTGCCATTTTAGCTCTTTCATGGCCGATTTGAGCCTCATCAGCTACATCAGCAAAATCTCTAATTCTTCTAAGCAGTCTAAGTGCAATCCTAGGAGTACCACGGCTACGCCTTGCTATCTCTAAACTTGCTTCTTTAGTAGCTAATTTACCAAGCTTCTTAGCTGCTAAAGTGATAATTTTACCAAGCTCATCAGCAGTGTAAAACTGCAATCTAAACTGCATTCCAAAGCGATCACGAAGAGGTGCTGAGATCATTCCAGCTCTAGTTGTAGCACCTATTAGGGTAAATTTAGGTATATCAATCTTAATAGTTTGAGCCGCAGGACCACTACCTATAATAATATCAAGCCTAAAATCCTCCATAGCAGAATAAAGCACCTCTTCAATAGCTGGACTAAGGCGATGAATCTCATCAATAAATAGCACATCGCCCTCTTCTAGATTAGTTAAAATTGCGGCCAAATCGCCACTTTTTTCTATCATTGGTGCTGAAGTTATCTTAATATTTGCTCCCATTTTTGAAGCGATTATATGCGCTAGTGTAGTTTTGCCAAGTCCTGGAGGGCCATAAAATAGAGCATGATCAAGACACTCGCCACGCTTTTTAGCTGCAGCGATAAATACCTCTAAATTTGCTTTAATCTTATCTTGACCTATATATTCATCAAAACTTGAAGGCCTTAGACTGACCTCATACTCGCTTTCAAAGCTAACTCTTTCAATCTCTACAATCCTATCCAAATTCTAGTCCTATAACTCAAATTTATCAAATTTAGCGCCCATTTTTTCGTAATAATACGCCCCGCCTCTAATCTCTTTTACATTTTTAAATCCGTGCTTTTGTAGCAACTTCATCGCATCTTTAGATCTATTTGCCGTAGCACACATAAGATAAAATTCATCATCTTTTTTAAAAATATTCTCCACAGAGCTTACAAAAAGCGGATTAACCTTGCCACTTAAATTCTCATAAGTAATCAAATGCGACCCTTCTAAAATCCCAAATTCCAACCATTCGCTAGGTAGGCGAATATCTACTATTTTACTATTTGCTATATTCATATTCTGCACTTGGAAATTTAACACTTCTTACATCATCGGCGTAATTTTTCATAGCTTCACGCACCATCTTTGCCCCTTGCATATATCTTTTTACAAATTTAGGTTTAAACTCATCATAAAACCCAAACGCATCGCTCCATACTAGCACCTGCCCATCGCAACCAGCTCCAGCTCCAATGCCAATTGTAGGCACTTTAAGTGCTTGTGTAACCCTTTTACCCAATTCACTTGGTACGCCTTCTATTAGCACCATTTTAGCTCCAGCTTTTTCAAGTGCTAAAGCATCTTCAATTATAGATTGAGCAGCATTTTCATCTCTTCCAGCTACTTTGTATCCACCTTCTTGGCGTGATAGCTGAGGCTTTAGCCCAATATGAGCAATAACAGCAATACCATTTTGATTTAATAGCTTTATTGTATCAGCCATCTCTTTACCGCCTTCAATCTTGATAGCATCGCAAAAGGTATTTTTATAAATTTTTACAGCATTTTTCAATGCAATTTTTGGTGTTATAACTGAACCAAAAGGCATATCAACGACTAAAAATGCCCTTTTAGTAGCTCTTTGTACAGCCTTTGTATGATATATCATCTCATCAACACTAATACCTAAAGTCTCGCTAGAACCACCAAAACTCATATTTAAACTATCGCCAATCAAAATCATATCAGCAAACTCATCAAAAAGCCTTGCAAATAACGCATCATAGGCTGTGATCATTACAATTTTTTCTCTATTTTTCTTTGCGATTAGATCATCTATTTTTATTTTTTTCACTTTTTTCCTTTAAATTTTTGAAATATTTTACTAAATTTAACTTAAATTTTGTTACAATTTGGCAAAAATCAAAAGAGCAAAAGATGGGTTTATTAAAACAGCTAGAAGCAGATTATGATCTAGACATTATCGAGGATTATCTCACGCATTTTGGTGTGATGACTGGACTCCTTGATAAACTCATTGTAAATTTAAGCCGTGATGATGAGTTTGATGCTAATAGCTATGAGCTTAATAGAATTTTTCATAATATCAAAACAGCAAGCGAGTATCTAAAACTTAGCCCGATTGTCAAACTAACAACTATAGTAGAAGATATCACAAACAGGCTAAAATCTAGGCGAGGAGTAGGTGCTACTGCTTCAAATGAGCTTATCGACTGGCTACTTTTAGTAGCTGATCAGATGCAAGGCTACTTAGATGATATAGAAAATGATGAGATATATTTAAGAATTCTAAATCCTAAAATTATCGCTATTCCAAATGAAATTTTTAATTAATTTATTAACTTTTAAGTCAAATTTGAATATTATTTATCACTTTTTACGGGGGTGACTTGGCTTCGACAGGAGTGGCTGGGTCATGGTGGCACGCAGCTTTAGGCATAGCTTATAAAGCCTAAATTAAAATTAAACGCAAACAACGTTAACTTTGCTCCTGCTTACGCTAAAGCTGCGTAAGTTCAGTTGAGCCTTGCTATTTGGTGATACTATCTATCCAGATTGGCGAGCAACCCTTTAGATAGTGTAGCTTTGCTGTTTGACGAGCAGTGAAGTGAAATTTAGTCTTAGCTTGGCTAATTGTTTTGGGAAGTGAGCAAGGCTAGGTGAATTTTTCACTTCTACTAAGCGTGTAGAGGCTGTGATGTGGCTGTTTTTGGACTGCGGTTCGATCCCGCACACCTCCACCAATTAAGTTTATTTTAAGTTTCTTTTATTTCTTTTATTTCCTTTTAACTCTCATAAAATCGCACTTTTATAGGATTTTGTTTCTTTTTGTTTTCTTTTACGATATAATTATTTTCAAATAAATTGCGTAGTTATTAGCGTAGTAGATAATCATTAGCGTAGTTTTTGATAAAAAGGATTAAAATGGCAAATATCTCAAAGGCAAATTTGCTAGATAAAGATATAAGAAGCTTAGAAATTTTATCTAAACAATACAAAAAGAAAGTTGGCAATCCAAAAGAGCTTTATATTTGGATTAATCCAAGTGGTATGAAAACTTTTTCAGTAGAATATCAAAGAAATAAATTTAAAAAAATAGGTGAGTTTAGAGAAGGTATTTATAGCGTAGCTGAAGCTAGGCGTGATGACTTAAAGATTTTAAAAGAGCTTGAGAGCGGTAAAGAGATAAATACAATTATGGGTAAAGATGAAAAATATCTATATAAAAATTTATTTAACACATATATCAAGCAAAAATTAAAAAATGGCATAAGCCAAAGCTACATAACTAAAATAACCAAACAACACCAAAACTATATCTTACCAAGCTTTGGCAATAAAGATATAAAAACTATAAAATATTCTGATATTTTTGCGGTTTTAAATGCTATTTTTAATCCTAATAACTCACGCACTTCAAGACTAGAGACAATCCACCGCTTAATCAATGATATTGATAAAGTTTTTAGCTTAGCTCAAAGAGATGAATATATCACCTATAATCCAAGTAAAGAGTTACATAGAGCATTTCCTACTGCTAGTCGCTTTACGCTTGATAAATTTGTAGATACTAGACTTCCAGCCTTAACCGATAAAGAAAAAATTAAAGAGTTTATCATAGATTTAAAGATGGATAATAAGCTTGATTAATTTATATTTTTGTATAACAAAAGTCATAGGGGTTTAGGATTATCTACATCCCTTTTAACTTTTAGACAAAACTTCTTCTTTCTAAATTACTAACCATATTATCCATAATAGAATTTACATTTTGGGTATTTATCTATAACCGATTTATACTTTAAATTATGAATTTTAAACCTATTAAACATATTAAAAACATTATAAAACATTTTAAAACTATAAAATATATTTCAATCTTAAATTTCAATTTTATAAATGCTTAATACGCTTTTAGATATAATCTATCCCAATAATTTTCAAGGAAACTCATGAAGGAAGTGATACTAGTAGGCCGTCCAAATGTCGGCAAAAGCTCGCTTTTTAATCGCTTAGCAAAGCAAAGAATTGCCATAACTAGCGATGTTAGCGGCACTACCAGAGATACAAATAAAACTCAAATTCAAATCGATGATAAAAGCTGCATACTCATAGATAGTGGCGGAATAGATGATAGTAATGAGCTTTTTATCAATGTCAAAAATAATACTCTAAATGCCGCAAAATGTGCTGATATAATAATCTTTATGGTAGATGGAAAGATGTTACCAGATGATATAGATAAAAAATTATTTTATAGCTTATTAAAACTAAATAAACCAATAGCGCTAGTAATAAATAAAGTAGATAGTAAAAAAGATGAAGAGCGTAGTTGGGAATTTAATGAATTTGGTGCTAACGTAGTATTTAATATCTCTGTAAGCCACGCTAGTGGAGTTGATGAGATGTGCGAGTGGATTTACAAGCAGCTGCCACAAGCAAATTTAAAAGCTGACATAGATGATTTTGATGAGTTTTTAGAAGATTTTAATGAACAAGGTGAACTAGACCTTGATAATAAAGCCATAGATTATGAAAATAAAAACATCAAAGTCGGTATCGTAGGTCGTGTAAATGTAGGCAAATCAAGCCTATTAAACGCACTTGTTAAAGATGATCGCTCAGTAGTTAGTAGCATTGCTGGCACAACAATTGATCCGGTAAATGAGAGCTTTGTATATAATGATAGAGTTTTTGAGTTTGTCGATACTGCTGGCATTAGAAAGCGTGGAAAGATAGAAGGTATAGAAAAATACGCCCTAAATCGCACTCAAAAGATTTTAGAAGTAGCAGATATAGCGCTATTAGTTTTAGATGCTAGTGAGCCATTTACTGAGCTTGATGAGAGAATAGCTGGATTAGTTGGCAAATTTGAGCTTGGCGTAATCATTGTACTAAATAAATGGGATAAAGATCATGATGAGTTTGATAAGGTAGCTTTTGAGATTAGAGATAGATTTAAATTCCTAGCTTATGCTCCAATTATAAGCGTTTCAGCCCTTGGCGGCAAAAGAATCCACAAGCTCTACCCTTTAATCCAAGAGATATATCAAAACTACACACAAAGGATTAAAACCTCTGAACTAAACGCATTAATAGAAGAGGCTGTGCGAACTCACCCTATTCCTAGAGATCATGGTAAGATTGTTAAGATTTTCTATGCGGCTCAATTTGGGTTTGCACCTCCTAAAATTGCATTGGTAATGAATAAACCAAGATCTTTACACTTTAGTTATAAGCGATACTTGTTAAATAAGCTTAGAGAGAGATTTAATCTAAATGGGACTCCTGTAGTTCTAATACCAAAAAACAAGGGCAAAAGTGAGACAGACATATAAAAATATAATATTAATAGGATTTATGGGTGTTGGCAAAGGTAGCGTAGCTAGAGTTTTAGCACGCAAAATGGGAGTTTTTGCTATTGATGGAGATGATTTAATAGAGAGCTTTGCTAATAAAAAAATTAAAAAAATTTTTGAAGATGATGGCGAGGCTGAATTTAGAAAAATAGAAAAAAATTTAGCTAAATTTCTAGAAAAATCGGTAAATGGAGCAGTAATTTCTACTGGTGGTGGATTTTATAAGGTTAAAAATTTAAATAAAATCGGCACCGTAATATATCTAAAATCAAATTTTGATAAGATAATAGAACGCATAAAATCTGCTCCAAATGCAGATAAAAAACTAGCCAAAAGACCACTTCTAAGCGACTTAAATAAAGCCAAAGCCTTGCATAAAGAGCGCGATGAAGCATATGCTAAAAAAGCTGATCTTATCATAAATGTAGAGGATAAAACTCCACAGCAAGTAGCTGCTAAAATCATTAAACTACTAAATCGCAAACATCTAAAAGGATAAAATTTGAGAACTCTAACAGGACTTCAACCCTCAGGCAAACTTCATCTAGGCAACTACTTTGCTAGCATTAAACCTATGATTGAAAAACAAAATAATAGCAATGATGAGATGTTTATATTTGTAGCTAATTACCACGCAATGACATCTCTAAGCGATGCAAAAAGCCTAAAAGCCAATACATTAGAAGCTGCGGCTGCCTTTTTATCTTTAGGGATAGATCCACAGCGTTCTACATTTTGGGTGCAAAGTGATATCAAAGATGTATTAGAGCTTTACTGGATACTATCCCAGCTTACTCCAATGGGATTAGTAGAGAGAGCACACGCATATAAAGATAAGGTTGCTAAAGGATTAGAGGCACATCACGGGCTGTTTAGTTATCCAGTGTTAATGGCTGCTGATATATTGCTATTTAATGCTCAAAAAGTTCCAGTAGGCAAAGATCAAATTCAGCATGTAGAGATAGCTAGAGATTTAGCACTTAAATTCAATAACGCTTATGGGGAAATTTTTACTCTACCCCAAGCGCAAGTTGCTCAAAATGTGGCTACCGTACCAGGTACAGATGGAGCTAAAATGAGTAAAAGTTATAAAAATACAATTGATATATTTAGCGATGCTAAAACACTAAAAAAACAGTGCAGCTCAATTGTAACTAACAGCACGCCTTTAGAGGAGCCAAAAGATTGGCAAAATTGCAATATATATGCAATTGCCAAACTATTTTTAAATGAACAAGAACAAGCAAATTTACAAGATAGATATAGCAAAGGCGGTGAAGGTTATGGCCATTTTAAAATGTATTTAAATGAACTGACATGGAACTATTTTGCCCCTGCTAGAGAAAAATTTCAATACTATATGAATAATCAAAATGAAATTATAGATATACTACATCACGGTGCTAAAAAGGCCAAAAAAACCTCTGATGAGATCATGGCAAAAGTAAGAGATGCTGTAGGAATTTATTAAGGAAAAAAGATGATAAACTTAAAATTAATAGAGACAAATTATGATGAATTTAATGCTAAATTAAAGGCTAAAAAGGTTGATGATGGAGTATTAGCTAGCCTTTTAGAAGCTTATAACTCACTTAAAGCTAAAAAGCTTGAGCTTGAAAATATTCAAGCTATCCAAAACGCTAAAAGCAAAGAATTAGGCATAAAAGCTAGAAATAAAGAAGATGTAAGCGAACTAAAAGCCCAGCTAGAGATAAATAAAAAAGAGCTTCAAACTCTATCAAATATAGTCAATGAGCTAGAGTTAAATTTAGAAAAAATTGCTAAAAGTGTGCCAAACATCATAGACGATGATGTCCCACTAGGCAAAGATGAAGATGATAATGTATGTATTTTAAGCGTTTTAAATCCTCGTGAATTTGATTTTACTCCCAAAGAGCATCATGAGCTTGGAGAAGCACTTGGATGGCTAGATTTTAGCACTGGAGCTAAGATCTCTGGAAGTAGATTTACAGTACTTAGAGGCGATGGGGCTAGATTATCAAGAGCGCTTGTAAATTTTATGATTGATTTTAATATTAGTCGTGGATTTGAGCTAGTTAATGTGCCATTTTTAGTCAATTCTAATACACTATATGGCACTGGGCAGCTACCTAAATTTGCTGATGATTTATATAAGGTAGATGGTGAAGATCTCTACTTAATCCCTACAAGTGAAGTGCCAGTAACTAATATATATAACGATGAGATAATTCCAGCTAGCAAATTACCTATTAAAATGACATGCTACTCATCATGCTTTAGACAAGAAGCAGGTAGTGCTGGGCGAGATACTAGAGGGATGATTAGACAGCATCAATTTGAAAAGGTTGAGCTAGTAGCTATTACCAAAGCTGATCAAAGCGACGCAATGCTAGATGAGATGGTAAGCTGTGCTAGTGATATGCTAACTGCTCTTGGCTTACCACATCGCCATATGATGTTATGTAGTGGGGATTTAGGATTTAGTGCTGCTAAGACAATAGATCTAGAGGTATGGCTACCAGGTCAAGGAAAATATAGAGAGATTAGCTCTATTTCAAATACTCGTGATTTCCAAGCTAGACGAGCAAAAATCAGATATAAAGATGATAAGAAAAATAATCTAGCTCACACTCTAAATGGCTCTAGTTTAGCAGTAGGTAGAACGCTAATTGCTATAATGGAAAATTACCAAAATAGCGATGGTACAATCACTATACCAGAAGTGTTAAAAAAATATTTCTAATAGGATTTTAAAGTGGCAGATGAGTTAAAAGAGCTAGAACAAGAACAACAAGAAGTAGTAATATTAGAAAAAGATATGGATATTGATGAAGATATCATTCCTATTGAATCTCCAGAAGATAATCAAGCTCCAATAACGCCACAACAAGAAGAGACTTTAGAAGAACCAGAAGAGATATCGCATAAACCAAAATTTAAATTTGATAAAAAGCTAATAATGCTTATAGGTTCTGGATTGTTTTGTATAATTTTACTAATTATTCTTGCTATTATGGCTTTTACTTCTAAAGATGAAGAGCCTGAGCCTATCTTGCCAACTCAAGCTAATCCTATAATACCGCCAACTATTACACAAAAGTTTCAAAGCTCTAAGATAGATAGTATGCTAATTAAAGCTAATAAATTATATGAAAGCGGCAACAAGATAGAAGCTCTAAAATTATATGAGAATATCGCTGTATATAATGAATCTTTATCAAAGTACAACTTAGGTGTATCTAAGATGAATCAAGGATTATATAAAGAAGCGATTGAGACATTTAAAGAGGCGATTGCAAATAATGAAAATATCACAGTAAGCGCAATAAATATTGCCGTTTGCGCTCTAGAGATTAAAGATGAAGAGCTATTTAAATACTATATTGATTTAGCAAATGCCTTTATAAATAGAGATAGTGATGTAAATTTATATGAGTTTTATAATGCACTTGTAAATTATTATAGAGGTTTTTATATAGAAGCTTTACATACTTTAGATTTATCAGATTCTAAGTATTATACCAGCCAAAAAGAGTACCTAAAATCAAAAATTCTAAGCTATCTACACGAAGATAAAGAGGCAATTAGAGCAATTAAAGCCGTAGAAGATTATGATATTAATCTACCTCTTGGGCTTTTACACGCACGACTTGGCGAATACAAAGAGGCCAAACAGTATCTAAATAAAGCATTAGTAGATGAAAAAAATGCCCCATCAACATATCTTGCAATCTCATTAATTGATATTAAAACTGGAGAATTTGCCTCAGCTGCTACAACCTTAAAAATGCTAAATGACTACAACTCTACATTTGTCAAAGATACTTATCCTATAAAAACTATATTAAATCCAGAACTATTTGATATAAACTTAGCCCAACAAAACTATGATATGAATATATTTTTTGATCAAAATAGCCTATATCAAATTCTATTTTACTTCACACCTTATAAGGCCTTTGATCCTAAACAGACTATAGAGTATATTAGAAAGGGTGGTTTAAGTCTATTTGTAGATGAAAATAGCGTAGCAAGTGAGTATCTACAAACTAGCGGTATAGTATCTAAAGCAAATGTAATGCTCTCTAATGCTATCTTAAAAGCACTAAATAATCAACTAAGAGAGGCAAATAGCGACTTTTTAGAGATTATAAAGCTATATCCAAACCACTCTATATTGCAGTTTAATCTAGCTCTTACCTTTGCTCAACTTGGAGATTTTGCTCAAGCTTATAAGCATTTTGTAACTAGCTATCACCTTGATACATCTAATTATATAGCTGGAGCTTATGCTATAATGACTGCTAAAATGATAGGCAAAGATGCAAAACGCCTAACAAATGAGATCTTAGATAGTATGGGATTAGACTCAAATTTAGATCAAGATAATATCTATAAAGCGATGATTCAACTCACTCAAGGTAATGAGAGCGCACTAAATGGCTGGCTAGATAAAAACAAAAATGATACTGTTTTAGATACTGTATTTAATATAATAACTGCATATATCACAAATAGAAGCGAAGTTATAATTCCAGCTACTGATATACTCAATCAAAAGCTACCAAATGATGTACTAGTCAATATCATATACTCAGCCATACGCTTTGATTCTCAAAATATCAAAAATTACGCCAAAGATATTCAGACGAAATTTCTTACAACCAAACTTGATAAAGGTGTTTTATATGGGGGTGCTACTATTATTAGAATTCAATATATCAAGCTTTTACAAATCGCTGGCTTATTGCATAAAGAGCGTGAAAACATAGTATCTGATCTAAAAGTCTCAACACAAAATACCAAAGATATATTATATACTTTAGCCTATTTAGATCTATTTACAGGCCATTATGAAGAGGCATATACTATTTATAACGAGCTTATAAATAACGAAAATATAGATGATGCAAATACCCTATTTTTAGCTAGTGTAGCAAGTATCGGTGCAAATCATCCAGATAGCGCCATAGGTTATTTAGAGCTATCTAAGCTTACTAATCCAACTTATGCAGAGTCTAGATTGGCGCTTGGATTATTATATCAAGAAGTTGGAAATATAGACGCAGCTATCACCCAGTATAATGGACTAGGTAATAGTGGGTATAGGAGTAAATTTTTTACCTTTAGACTAGAGTAGCTATCTAGTCTGCCCATCACCTCTAATAATATATTTATATGTAGTTAATTCATCTACACCCACAGGGCCACGAGCATGCATTTTACAAGTACTTATGCCAACTTCAGCACCAAAGCCAAACTCTCCGCCATCGCTAAATCTAGTTGAGGCATTAGCATATACACAAGCACTATCAACCAAGCTTAAAAACATCTCGCATACACTATAATTATCACTTATTATAGCTTCGCTATGACCACTACTATACTCATCTATATGACTTAAGGCCTCATCAAATCCACTTACTATCTTTAAATTTAACTCAAAATCCAAATACTCATTATAATAACTAAGCTCATCTGCACTTTGGCACTTTATTATCTGTTTAGATTTATCACATCCATGGATTATTACATTAAATTTATCCAATTCACTTTTTAACAACGGCAAAAACTCATCAGCTATCATCTCATCTACTAAAATACTCTCAGCAGCATTACAAACTCCGGGTCGTGAGCATTTAGCATTTATGCATATATTTAGAGCTTTTTGGATATTGGCATCTTGATGTACATAGATATGGCATACACCTTTATCATGCTTTAGCACTGGCACAGAGGCATTAGAGCTAACAAACTTAACCAACCCTTCACCTCCTCTAGGCACTACAAGATCTAGATATCTATCCATTTTAATGAGATTTTTTACCTCATCTCTACTAATATCAAAATACTCTATACAGCCACCATATTCGCCTAAGCTATCTTTGATTATATTTGCAAGGGCTAAATTTGAGTTTATAGCCTCTTTACCACCTTTTAACGCACAGCCATTAGCACTTTTAATAGCAAGAGCAGCTACTTCAGCTGTTACATTTGGTCTAGACTCATATATCATAGCAATCACGCCAAGTGGAACGCTAATCTTTTCTATCTTTAGACCACTTTTAGCACTCCAACCATCGTGAATTTTACCAATTGGATCTTTTAGCATAGCTATATCTCTAATACCATCTGCAAGAGACTTTATACGCGCTTCATCTAGCTTTAATCTATCTTGCAAAGCTGGACTTAAATCCTTAGCATTTTGTAAATCTATTAAATTAGCTTTTATAATTTTAGCCATATTTTGCTCTATTGCGCTAGCTATATTTAAGATTAAATCCGCTCTTTGATTTTGATTTAAAATTTGTAATTTTTTAGTAGCTTTTTTTAGCTTTTTTAGTCTTTCTTCCATATATTTGCCTACTTGATTTTTGACTATTATATTAGCAAGTTTTTATTAAATTTACCCTTTTATGCGTTCTAAAAATTTTTGTAAATTACCGCTTTGACCTATGCGATATAGGGCAAAATCATACTTAATTGGATCATTTGAATCAAATAGAGCTAAATTATCAGTAATCTGTTTGGCTGCTTTATAGTCATAGCTTTTGCGGCTGCATAGACCAATTGCTTGAGCCACCTTGTGAGTGTGAGTATCAAGCGGCAAAATTAAGCTTGATTTACTAATATTTTTAAACAATCCTAGATCGATATCGCTATCTCTTACCATCCATCTAAGCCACATATTATAGCGTTTATAAGGGCTTTTTGGCTCATTTTCAAATTCTCTACCCCAAAAAAACTCATATCCACTTGAGCGGTAATTATTTAACTTATATATTGATTTAATAAGTGCGTTTATCCCGTATATTATCTTGCCATCTTGCATTTTATTAACAATTATAGATTCTAAATCTAACTCACGCTTGGCCCTAGCTATGGTAATAAAAATCTGCTCTACATCCGTAGGATTTTGAAATCTATATAACCAACCATTGCCTTTTACAATACCACTTATTTGCTGCTCTTGCAAATTTAAAATATCAAATTCCAATCCAGATAAAAACTTCACAATCGCCCTAGCATTACCATAGGCAAAAAGCGCACAAACAAGCGTAATAAATGGATCTGTTTTATATTTTGTTGCAATTTGCAATGGATCAGCAGCACTATATAGGCCACTTATTGTATTTGCCTTAGACAACTCATCATCTAAGGCAAGCTTTAATTTATTCATTACTGTTTAATACTCAAAAGTGAATTAAGCATCTGATCTACTGTAGTTATGATCTTAGCAGCTGCTCCATAGCTACTTTGAAAGCGAATCAAATTTGATAACTCTTCATCCATATTTACACCGCTAATGCTTTGATGTTCGCTATATACACTTGCATATAAAGATTGATTGGTAGAATTTAAAGCAATGACAGATTCAGTTCTACTAGCTATATCTGAAGTTAAATATCTATAATAACCAGTAATACTCTCATTTTTTATACTTCCATCTTTGTTTATAAAATCTACTTGCTTAGTTTGGAGCTGTATCATCTCATTTGCCATAGCATTATCGCCATCTATTGGAGCTTTATTACCTTTGATTTTTGAACTATCAGCTCTTAGGCTTTGTTCAACTTGCATATTTGCAGCCTTATTACCTTCAAAGAACTGACTCATTCCAAAAACACCAGCAAAGTTTGTCCCATTATCTTCAATAGATATAGTATATTCACCCTCAGCTTGCTTTGGCAAAAATCCTAAATGCCCCATACCGGTCTTTTCATCATATGTATATATAGCTTCAAAATAATCATCAAGGTCGTCATTTAAATTATGATTTCCATCATCATCAGTATTTGAATTAAATTGCGCTACAATTGAATTGCCTTGTCTTGTATCATTCATAGTAGTAGATGCATCTATTTTTATCTCTTTAGTTGCTACTACCTGGCCTGTTGCATTATAGATATTTACCTTAAAGCTTCCATCTTTAACATATGAGCTATAATTTTGTAGCGTCATACTCTCATCCATATCCTTTAGATCTTGACTATGCATAGAGTCTTGTGCTGCTAAAGCGTAGATGTTATTGGTATTTACTATCATAGTTTGGGCAAATGTATCAAGATTATTTCTAAAATCTGTTATAGTCCCATCTACAAAATTACCCTCGCCATCAAGATTTCTACCACGCATATCAAGCATTGCACCTAGCTTACCATTGCTAATTTTGTTTGTCATCTCTATCCTAGTCTCATCATTTAACTCATAATAGATAGTAGCAAATCCATCTATTGAGGCTTGAGTATCTAGCTTTAATGGATGAAAGTTTGTCCCTTCTATTATAGTAACACCATCAATAGCAAGAGTATAATCCTTACCTTGGTCAGTCATACTTCCACCATATCTACTATCAGACATTATATCGTTTTTAAATGTTGAGATATTTACTAAATTTGCCATAGTAGATTCTAACTGATCACGCTTATCTCTTAGATCATTAGCATTTACTGAACCGCCTTTAGTCTCTACTGATTGAATTTGCTTATTTATATCTGCTATTTGCTGGCCTATGCGATTTATCTCTTCTACGGCTAAGACGATATCTTCATTTATATTTGTATGGATATTTTTTAACTGATAGGCTGTATCATTTATCCTATTTGTTAGCGTTGTAGTGATATTGAGTAAATTTGTCTTTTGGCTAGACTCATATGAGTGAGAAGCAAAGTCGTTCCACGCTTGATAGTAGTTTTGTATATCATTTAAAAGTCCAGTATCTTGCAAATCTGGAAATCTCTGTGCTATCTCTTTTAAAACCTGCTCTTTATAAGCTGTACTCTCTTTATTTGAAGAGGCGTTTTTAAGCTTAGTAAATGTAAATTCATCATGAATTCTAATAATAGTATCAACTTTTGTACCAAGCCCTATATCACCAGGAGTAGTATGAAGCGGATAGGCTGCTGATTGGACTACTCTTTGGCGTGTATAGTAGTCGCTATTTACATTAGTGATATTTTGACCTGTTACTTGAATTTGAATTTGAGCTGCATTTAGCCCACTTACACCAGTATATAAAGAATCAAAAATTCCCATATCAAACCCTTAATTTAAGTAGTTTTTCCGCATCTGCTAAGCTAGAGTTTTTACCATCTCCATATGTGCTAACTCCATTTTGAACTCCTAGCATTGCCTTTAGTAGCGAATCATAAAATTCTTTAACTACCACTACGGATTTGGCATACTCTTTATTGACCTTTTGTAAAATCTCTAAAGACTCCCTTAATTCGCCTAGCTTATCTTTTATCTCATCTGATAATACACTAGCAAGATCTGTTCCACTATTGGCTTGTGCGAGTTTGATTAATTCGCTATCTAGCTGAGATTTTGTCTTTTCAAATTTGCGTACTAATTCGTTCTTTTTTTTCGTATGTTCATCTACACAAGAGTGATCAGCTTTTTGTATATTTTGTATATCTTGTTTTGTTATTGAGATTAATTCTTGAAGCTCTGATATTGCTTCGTCTAGATAGTGTTTTACCATATTTTGCTCCTTTGATAGCTCAAAGGAGCAGATAAAATCTTAGATTAAAGAGTCTGCGATCTTTTTAGACAAGACATTTATATCTACCTTATACTCTCCATTTTCAATCATCGCAGCCAACTCTTTTATTCTAGTATTGTTACTACTACTTTGAGTTTGCGTTACTTGTTCGTTTTTTTTATCTTCGTTTTTTGGCGTTACTATGCTGTTATATATAGTGCTTGCTTTTATAGAACCTATCATTGTAAATCCTTTTTAGCTAATTATTTTATTTAAGCTAAATCGGAAAAATTCAACTTTTATTTAGGCTCTCTCTTTTAAAAAATCATACAACATTTGCGAAAATCCAAATCCACCACTTAATGCTCTACTCATAGCATCGTTATACATTGAGTTATAAATCTTATCACCTGGATCTTCAGGAAATAGTGGATTTTCATTTTTTAAAGCAATATCTAAAACCTCTTTGACTAAAAATGCCTCAAAAGCATCAGTTTGCTCTTTTAATGCTACATCATCTACTGGTTTTATCTTACCTAGATTTTGCGTGCTTGATGCATTATATGCATTTAATGCTGCACTTGTATCTACTCTCATCATATCACCTCTACACCAGCGTGGATTGCACCAGCTCTTTTTAAATTTTCAATAATTGCTATTATCTCTTTTGGTGTGGCACCTAGTTTATTTAAGGCTCTTGTGATATTTGCCACTGTTATATCATTTTCATTAATTTTAATAGTATTTGTATTTGTATTTATAGCTACATTACCTACATCTACATCACCTGCACTAGGAGCTGCTGGGTCAAATCCACTATCATCTATCTGTATAGTTATAGCACCATGAGATATTATCACAGGTTCAACCTTAATATTTACTCCACTTATTATTGTACCGGTTCGCTCATCGATTATAATCTTCTCTTCGGCTTTATAATCCATCTTTATATCCAATACACTAGCTAAAAACTCCACCATACTAACTCTTTCTGGCTTTGTAATGTTAACAGTTCTTGGATCTAAGGCCATAGCTGAACCGCTACCAAATTTGGCTATAATCGCATTTTGCATATCAATTGCAGTTTGAAAGCTTGAGTTTTTTAGACTTAAATTCGCACTTGGTTTATTGTAGATATCATATACCACCTCTTTTTCTACTAGCGCTCCACTCATTATAGTAGCTACTGTTGGGTGATTGCCACCCTTTGTTGTAGAACCTCCAAGAGTCAAAGCACCTTGAGCTAATGCATATATATCGCCATCTACACCCTTTAGAGCTGTTAGAAGAAGTGTCCCGCCAATTAAATTTTTAGCATCACCAATAGAGCTTACAGTTACATCTAGATTATCGCCTTGACGAGCAAACGGAGGAAGCTTAGCTGTTACCATAACTGCAGCTGTATTTTTAGACTTGATATCATCTGGATCTACTTTAACATTTACAGTTTGGAGCATATTTGATAGCGATTGAATAGTAAATTCACTACTACTTCCATCGCCAGTGCCATTTAATCCCACTACTAGACCATAGCCAATAAGTTGGTTATCTCTTACTCCTACTACGCTAGCTAGCTCTTTGATCGTTGTAGCTTGCAAGCTTACAGCCATACATAAGGATATAAATATTAATCTGATTGCTCTCATACAAGTCCTTTTTATTTGTAATTTCAAACAATTTTGAGTATTTAAGCAATTTGTATTCCAAATTTATTTTATAAGCTATTATAAGAAGTATAATCTTCACAAATAAATAAGTGTGACAATCTTAAATTTAAATAACTATAAATTCAAATTTCAAAAGCCTTAAGAGTTGTTTTGTAGTTTTACTACTCGCAACGACAGCTTTTGTCATTGCGAGTAAATATAAATAAGCGTAATAATCTCGAATTTAAATAATATTAAATCCAAGTAATATTAAAAACTTTAATTACTTAGGATTTACAGTATCTTTATACATCGCCTTACCGCCAGCAATCTCTTTGATTACTATTGAGCGTTCTGCGTTACCTTTTTTATCGATATTTATTATACCTGATACGCCTTCAAAGTTTTTGCTATTTTTGATCTCTTTATTTACGCACTCTCTATCAGCTCCATCAGCACATCTATTCATCGCATCTATCATTAAATAGTATGAGTCAGCGCCAAGTGCTGTAAATCCAGGGACATTACTATCACCATTTTCTTTTGCATATGCTTCTACAAAGGCTTTTGATTTGGCTGTTGGTGGGTTTGAGCTATCAAATGCATCTGTATATAGATATCCATTTGATGCATCGCTAGCAAGCTCGATAAATGTATCATTTGATACACCATCACCACTAGCAAATTGTGATTTTACCCCTATTTGTCTAGCTTGGCGTACTAGTAGCGCAGCTTCTGGATGATAAAATGGCATATACACTAGATCAGGATTTAAGCTATTTATTTGTGATACTATCGCTTTAAAATCCTTATCGCCACTACTAATTTTTAACTCTTTTAGTAGCTTGCTGCCTTGTTTTTCAAACTCTTTTTTAAAGGCTCTTGCTAGACCGATCGAATATGATGTAGATTGATCTACTACTAGCACAGCTGTTTTCATACCTTGACTTACTGCCCATGAAGCAAAACTAGTCCCTTGGAATGAATCCATAAATGTAACTCTAGCACCGTATTTAGCACGGTCTAGCAGCTTATCAGCTGTAGCGGCTGGAGCTATCATAGGCACCTTTTTTTCATCTGCGATTTGTAATACTTGCTGAGTATTACCAGTAACCATTGCACCGATTAGACCGCTTACTTTATCTTCGCTTACTAATCTTGTAGTAGCTGTAGCTGTCTCTACTTTATCGCCTTTATTATCTACTAATACTAAACTAATAGTATCTCCATTTTTTAGTGTTGGTTCTAGCTTGTTAGCTAATTTAATACCAGCCCATGCTGTTTGACCATATGCCGCTACAGCACCAGTAATAGGTAAAACTACACCGATTTTAATCTCTTTAGCAGCAGCTGAACTAATAGCCACCGCAGCAGCTAAAGCAATTAATGAAAACTTTTTCATTTATATCCTTTGTTTTAATCTGTTATTATCAATCTATTATTGCTAAAATTACAAGCTATTACAAATTTTAATTAGCAACTATGAGATATGATTTTATCTAAATTTGACTTTAAGAAATTTGAATTTATGCTTAGATTTAATGGATAAAAAATATAAAAAAGATAGCCTGGTTAAAGTTAAACTCAAATAAAGATTTAAGATAAATTATATATTAAAGATTATCACTCTAAAGGCTAAATGATAAAAAATTTTATTTATAAAAATTATTATCGCTTTTATAATGGATTAAAACTCAATATTTTCAACAATTGGGATATTATCTGTGGTGAGATTTTGCTTGGTTCGATGATGTTTTTTGATAATGGCTGGTTCTTGCACTCGCTCAAATCCAGTAACCAAAATAGCAAAATAGTCAAATTTAGCTCCATTTAATCTAGCATATACCAAATCACCAACATTGCAAGGCTTAGAGCTAAATCCTTGAGCTGATCTGAGCTTACCGTTGCTAGTATCAGTAGATTCAATAATATAAACATAACCACTACTAACTTTACTAATTGAAGTTATAACGCCTTTTATATAGCTGTTTTTAGCAATTTCTACGTGATTCTTAGCAGCTGTACAGCCAGCTACTAAGAGCAGTAATATAAATAAGAATAGACTACGCAGTAACATTAACCACATTACCACTAAGTTCCATAATGGCTTGATTGATTCTATCTAGAGTTTTATCCATTGTTTGTTGAGAGATATCAGGTAAAGCCTGACCCCATAAAGCTTCAGCCTGAGCAAAACCCTCTTTTACTCCCTCTAAGCCGCTTTTCATCATCTCTACATCATCTCCAGCCCCATTAATAACAAAATCAGCTATGCGATTTGCAGTATTATCAATACCAAAATATCCACTATCGCTTATTAAATCACTCGCTTCTTGTGGGCTTAGGTCGCCAATTGGCTTACCGCTATAACCAGTAATATCTATATTTTGATTTAGTAAATCTTTTAATTCTTGAGTAAAATTATTAAAGCTATTATCTTGATTATTAAACCCAAAGCTAAGACTCATAAAGCTAACTTGCATATTAAAATTACCATTTGATAATTCAAAGCTTTGTTGCATAAACTGCATATGATAGCCTCTTGTTAGCTCACTTGCGTCAATCTTGCTTGCAGCCTCTTTAATTCTTTCAATGCTATCTTGCGAATTTGGATTAATGCTTAAAAAATCTAAGCTATTTGTGCCATTTATTTGCATATTTTCTCCTTTTAGAAGTTTATTATAGATATCGGATTTTTTAGTTAAATATGTTGTATTTTAGTGGGTAAATTTAATTTTTGAGTGAATTTGGCTAAAAGAGTAGCCAAATTCAAATTTAAACCTATTTTTTCATACTTAAATAGCTATTTAAAGCACTTACATAGGCTTTAGCACTTGCCATCATAGTATCTATATCTAAACCATGACCTATAAATGGAGGTTCACTAGGACCAAAGGCCACCTTTACAGTAACCTTCGCAAGAGCATCTTTGCCTTGAGATACGGCTGAGACTTTATAATCTTTTAACTCTCCAGCAACCTTACTTATTCTATCAATTACCTTAAATATCGCATCAGCTGTACCATTGCCAAGAGCTGCATCACTAATAATCTCACCATTAAATTTAATACTAATAGCTGCACTTGAATGGCCTGAGTTGCATGAGCTAGTGCTTAAAGTTTCGATTGTATAAATCTCAGGAATTTTGATAATCTCATCACTTACAAGCGCTCTAATATCATCATCAAAAATCTCTTTTTTCTTATCACAAAGTAATTTAAATTTGCTAAACGCTTCATTTATCTCTTCATCATTTAGATCAAAACCTAAATTTACTAACTTATCTTTAAAGGCATGACGACCGCTATGTTTGCCTAAAACTAGAGCATTTTTCTCTGCTCCTATATCTTCAGCTTTGATTATTTCATATGTTTGAGCACATTTTAACATACCATCTTGATGAATACCACTCTCGTGAGCAAATGCATTTTTACCAACGATTGCTTTATTTGGTTGTGGTTCTATACCTGTAATACTAGCTACTAGACGACTTGTAGCATATATCTCTTTAGTAACGATATCAGTATATAATCCACTAAATTCATCACTTCTTGTTTTGATCGCCATAACGATCTCTTCTAAAGCTGCATTACCAGCTCTTTCGCCTAGACCGTTAATAGTACATTCTACCTGTCTTGCTCCAGCCTTAATACTTGCTAGAGTATTTGCTACTGCAAGTCCAAGGTCATTGTGATTATGAACTGATATAATAGCTCTATCTCCAATGTACTCACTCATAATTCTAACCATATCAGCTATCTCATATGGCAATCTAAAACCTACAGTATCAGGCAAATTTAAAGTCTTAGCACCAGCATTTACCACCGCATCACATATCTCTTTTAAAAATGATATATCGCTTCTACCTGCATCTTCGCAGCTAAACTCAACATCATCTACAAAACTTTTAGCATATTGTACCGCTTCAACTGCTCTTTTGATAACCTCATCAGGCTTCATCTTAAGCTTGTGTTCCATATGGATTGGGCTAGTAGCGATGAAGGTGTGAATTCTTCTATTTTTTGCTGGAGCGATTGCATCGGCTGCTGCTTTTATATCACGCTCAAGAGCTCTTGAAAGACTAGCAACTTTAATGGATTCTACCTGTTTGGCTATTTGATTAATCGCATCAAAATCTCCAGGACTAGCAGCAGCAAATCCAGCTTCCATAACATCAACGCCAAGGCGTTCTAATTGAAGAGCAATTTGAATTTTCTCTTCAGTATTCATAGATGCACCAGGGCTTTGCTCACCATCTCTTAATGTTGTATCAAAAATTATAATTTTATTTTTATCCATTTTATTATCCTTAAATTTAATATATTTTATAGTATGCTATGCATAGAGTTATTAAAAGGAGCTACAGAGCAGATTAAGGAGAGAAAGTTTATAGATAAATATATAAATTTTTTTACTATTTGCTATCATTTTTGTTCCTTTATCTTGATATTTTTGGCAAAAAATCTCGCCCAAACAGCACGAATTATACCATATGTAGTATAAATAGAAATCAAAGCAGTAGCTGATTCTAAAGGATATAGATATAAAAGTGAAAATAGTATTACAAGCACTACAAGAGCTTTAATATAATTAGCACGACTAAAATCAACCTTTTTAAAGCTTGGATAGCGTACATTAGAAACCATAAGTATAGAAAGCACGCTCATTAAAATAATAAATATCCACTCATATCCTTGCATAATCTCATATTTATTATAAATTCCAATCCAAAATCCAGCGACTATAGCAGCTGTAGGAATCGGTAGCCCAATAAACATATTTGGTTCATTTTCATTAGTTGTAACATTAAATCTAGCTAATCTAATAGCTCCAAATACTACAAACATAGCTGTAATTAATGAACCAAATCTGCCAAATTCATCTCCAATACTAAAATAAAACAACATAGCTGGAGCTACACCAAAAGCAACTAAATCAGCCAAACTATCAAATTCTACACCAAATTTAGATGTGGTTTTGGTTAATCTTGCTACTCTACCATCTAGCCCATCAAGCACAAGAGAGATTACAAGATAAAAAATAGCCTTTCCAAATTCGCCATTAGCACTAGCTAAAATACTGATAATACCAGTAAATGCACTACCTGCTGTAAATAAATTTGGAAGTATATATATTAATTTATTATTACTACTCATCTATATAACCTATAATATTACAAGCTTTTACTTTATCACCTTTGGTAAGAGATATTCTCGTATTTAAAGGCATTAAAAGAGAGACTTTGCCATCTTTAATAAAGCCTATTCTACGACCAGATTTAACATAAGTTATACTTTCTAAATAAATCTTAGATGTAAGTGCTGAAGTACTAATACGAAGTATAATATCTTGATTTTTAGATATTATGGTAGCTCGGTTATTTAATAAATTTGAGTTTGAATCGCTACTATGCAAATTTAGACCATTACGCCTTTTAATATCAGATATCTCCATATCACAAGTAGCACGCAAAACACCACAATCAATAATTCTTGAGCGAATTAAAATTTCACTATAACTACGACCATTATAATTGCATTTTTTAATATCTTCTACAACTCCATCAATAGGAGACAATATAGCTTTAGAATCTTCGCTTTGTGGTAGTCTTTCAGGGTTTCTATAAACCCACAAAGTAGCTAAAAGTAAGATAGTAAAAAAACTAAACCAAAAATCAAAAATCCAAGATAGTATTAAAAGCACCACCGAAATAGTGATGCATTTATATCCATATTTGCTTATGATTCCTAGATTATTCATCTACTTGATTCTCTTTTGCTTTTTTGATGTCTGAATTCTCATCTTCAACATCTACTAAGCGAGTAGGTAAGCCATTTGCTTCTTCAAATTCTTTAATAATCGCCCTAACTTTATCACCCTCTATAGTCTCTTCTTCATATAAAGATTCTACCATCTTCTCTATAGCACCACGATACAACTCAAGAGTAGATAAAACTGCTTCATATCTCTCATTTAAGAAGTTTTTTACAAACTCATCTAATTTTTGCGCCATATCATCGCTATAATCTTTTAGAGTTTGGCCTCCATTTAAAAATACATTGCGTTGCTTTTCTAGCACCATAAGGCCAGCTACATCAGTCATTCCATACATTGATACCATTGCTTTTATAATATCAGTAGCGCGTTCAAGATCGTTACTTGCACCCGTGCTAATCTCTTTAATAAATACTTGCTCAGCAGCTCTACCACCTAGTAATACATCAACCTTAGCAATCAACTCATGTTTTTGCATTAAAAATTTATTCTCTTCTGGGGCGTTAAGTGTATAACCTAAAGCTGCAATACCACGCGGTATTACCGATACTTTTGTAACCTTATCAGCACCTTTTGTAGTTTCAGCTATTAAAGCATGTCCGCACTCATGATATGTAACTATCTTTTTCTCTTTTGGATTTATACGACGAGATTTTTTCTCTAAACCTGCAATTGCTCTCTCAACTGCTTCAACTAGATCTTGTTGATCAATTTTAGTTTTATTAGAACGACCTGCTAAAAGAGCAGCTTCATTAATGATATTAGCCAAATCAGCTCCAGCTAAACCAGCAGTTAAGCGACCTATCTCATCCATATTTACATCATTTGAAAGCTTAACTTCTTTGCTATGTACTTTTAATATATCAACACGCCCTTTAAAATCAGGTTTATCAACTAAAACTTGGCGGTCAAATCTACCTGGTCTTAAAAGTGCCGCATCTAAAACCTCTGGGCGGTTAGTTGCTGCTAGAACTATTACAGGACTTTTATCGCTATCAAATCCATCCATTTCAGCTAAAAGCTGATTTAAAGTCTGCTCTCTCTCATCATTACCGCCCATCATAGAACCAGCTGCTCTACTCTTACCAATAGCATCAATTTCATCTATAAATACGATAGCAGGTGCTTCTTTTTTGGCATTTTCAAATAGATCTCTAACACGACTTGCGCCCACACCTACAAACATCTCTATAAAGCTTGAACCAGAAACTGAGAAAAATGGAACTTCAGCCTCACCAGCAACAGCCTTGGCAAGTAATGTTTTACCAGTACCTGGAGGGCCTACTAATAGCACACCTTTTGGAATTTTTGCACCAAGACGAATATAGCGTTCAGGATTTTTAAGAAAATCTACGATCTCTTTTACCTCTTCTTTAGCCTCTTCAACGCCAGCTACATCATCAAATTTAACCTTTGGCTTTTCGCTATTTATAAGCTTTTTGCTACTTCCCATACCAAGGATTCCGCTACCCATATTTTTTTGCATTCTACTGGCTAAAAACATCCAGATTGCAAAGAAAATAAACACAGGAATAACCCATGAAAATAGCATATCGCTTAGCCAATTACTCTCACTATATGCTCCATAACTGATGTTATTCTCTTCTAAAAGTGGAACTAAAGTTTGATCGTTAGCAACTTTTTTTACTATATATGTTTGACCATTTCCACTAGCTTTTATAGTGGTTTGACCAATTACTACTTCATTAATTTGCTTTGATTTAATTAAAGATTTTAACTCTGAATAGCTAATATTTTTTGAATTTGCACTAGAAATACCCATTTCATCAGGACTCATACTTCTAAATATTAGCACCATAACTATAGCAAAAATTGCAAATACCAAAATAGGATTTTTATTAAAAAAGTTATTATTATTTTGATTTGGTTGATTTTTATTTTCCATTATTTTCCTTGATTTTTAAATACAAAACTCTCCCACTCATTTTGAGTTAAATTCTCTACTAACTCAAATTGACTAAAGGCATCTATAATTCTACTTTTATATTTTGTTAAAATTCCAGATAAAATTAGTAAGCCACCAGTTTTTACTTTGGATTTTAGGTCATTTGCAAGAAATAGTATAACATCAGCAATAATATTTGCTACTACTATATCATAGCTTTTATCACTGTTTGTTACTGAACCAGTCCAAATATCTTCTATATTTACACCATTTATTTTGGCGTTATGAGATGTACTTTGTACTGCTAACTCATCTGTATCGCAACTACTAACACTTAAACCTAGCTTTGCCATAGCAATACTTAAAATTCCGCTACCGCAACCTACATCTAATGCTTCTTTATAGTTTTTAGCATATTTTGAGATTAATTTTAGGCATGAGTTTGTACTCTCATGATGTCCAGAACCAAAGGCAAGAGCCGGATCGATGATAATATCAATCAATCCATCTTTAGGCTTTTCCCAGCTAGGTCTAATATAAAAATCTCCAGCAGCAACTGGAGCTATGCCTTTTTTATACTCATTAATCCAATCTATATTATCTTTGATTTGTAAGTCAGTAGTTATCTCGCAGCCAAAGCGACTAGCAAACTCTTCAAGTCCCCACTTAGTATCGTCTAAACTCTCCTCGTCTCTAATGATAAAGCCACCATCGATCTCTTCTATACAGGTAAATCCAAATTCAAATACAAGATCTTTTAACGGCTCTATTTGTGAGGATATGACTTTTAATTCGTAATATTTATCTTTCATTACCCAAGAACGTCTTCAAGTTTCTCTTTAAGAACCTGCGGCGTAAAAGGCTTAACAATATAGTTATTCACTCCAGCTTTTAATGCTGTAATAACCTCAGCCTTACCACCCTCTGTGGTTACCATTATAATAGGCATATTTTCATATTTAGACTCAGCCCTAACCTTTTTTACTAACTCTAGGCCATTCATCTCAGGCATATTCCAGTCTGTGATTAAAACTCCAATATCTGGATTTTGACAAAGTATATCCCAAGCTTCCACGCCGTGCTCTGCTTGCAACACATCACTATGACCGAGTCTTTCTAACGTATTTTTTATAATTCTTCTCATAGTAGAGCTATCATCAACAACTAATAACTTCACTAACTATCCTTTCACAACTTTGATGATATTTTATCTAAAATTACTTTTAAAATAACTTTAATAGTTAAAAATTATTTCCAAAAATGTCACTAAGTTCTATTTTACCTTCATAATATGCCTTTCCAATTATAACTCCTGATATGCCTTTGACTTTGCTTGCAACCTCTAAATCAGCTAAACTTGCCACACCGCCACTTGCAATCGTATCAATGCTGCTAGCTTGTGCAATGCTTGATGTAAATTCTAAATTTAACCCACACAGCATACCATCTTTGCTAATATCTGTGGCAATTATCGCTTCAACTCCAGCATCTGCATATAGCTTAGCAAGTTCAGTAGCTCTTATCTGACTTACCTCAGCCCATCCTTCTACTGCTACAAACCCATCTTTAGCATCTATTCCTACAACTATTCTATATTTTTTAGCCATCTCTTTTACAAACTCAGGATTTTTAAGTGCAACAGAACCCAAAATCAACCTACTAACTCCTGAGTTTAAATAGCTTTTTATACGCTCTTCATTGCGTACTCCACCGCCAATTTGTATATTTAAATTTGTAGCATTTACAATTTTTTCTATAGTTTTTAAATTTACAGCATCTCCAGCAAATGCTCCATCTAAATCTACAATATGCAACCACTTAGTCCCAGCATCGCTAAATCTCTTAGCTAGCTCCCACGGCTCATTTGAGTAAATTTTAGCACTATCCATTAATCCCTTTGATAGTCTAACTGCTTTACCTTCTTTTAAATCTATTGCCATATATTTTTCCATCTACATCTCCATAAAATTTTTAATTATTCTTAGTCCGCTCTCATGTGATTTTTCAGGATGAGGCTGAAATCCATAGACATTTTCATACTCCACAGCACTGACAAAATCATACCCATACTCAGTATAAGCTAAAGCAAATTTACTATCACAAACAGCATGATATGAATGAACAAAATACAAATAAGCACTCTTGCCAAGGCCATCTACAATCTTGCTTTGTTTAGTAAATTTAGCCATATTCCAGCCCATATGTGGTACTTTAAGAGGCTTATCAAATTTAGATTCATCAAATTTAATAATACTCCCATCAATAACCCCAAGACCACTATGCTCACCAAATTCATAGCTCTTTTTAAACAAAAGTTGCATCCCAAGACAGATCCCAAGAAACGGCTTACCACTAGCTATAAACTCTAAAATTGCATTATCTAAATTTGTATCTCTTAATCTTTGTATCGCCTTACCAAAAGCACCTACTCCAGGTAATAGCAATCTACTATATTGTTTTAAACGATCAGCATCGCTTACTAACTCACTCTTAGCTCCTAAAAACTCAATGGCATTTTGAACGCTTCTTATATTTCCAGCACCATAATCAATGATCCCTATCAACACTACTCCTTCTTAAAATAAACAGATAGCAACTAAGTGCAATCATCAAAAAACCAACTCCGCCAATAAGATATATCGCATATAATATCTGACTTGGATCAGTAATTGCAAATTTAAATACCAACATAAGAGATTCAATAGCTAAAGCTATAATAATACTCCCTATAAATCTTACCATTGTTCTACTACCGCCATTTTGATGGTGATTTGGCCGACCTAAAACCTCAGCTTCAAATATCGCCTTAACAAGATCAAATATTGCCAGTGCTAAAGTAAGCACAATAGTGGATTCAAAAACCTCGCTAATATTAATCTCATTAAAGCTTTTTAATACAAAGCTCTTTATACCATGAACAAATAAAACCAATGAGATCGCAAAAAGAGCAATAGAAAAAATCGAATATATAAATTTTGTAAATTTACCAAATATTCCATCTACAGAACCAGGGCTGATAATAGCTAAAAGCTCTTTTAACCCAATATCCATACACGCTATATAAAGCAACTCTTTTTTATCATTATATATAGGCATTGAAGCTGTAACACAAAGGCGATTAGTAAGGCTTGATGGATATGGATCAGTTAATACGCATCGCTTCTCACGAACACATCTATAATAATACGCCTTATTACTTCTATTCATTCCTTTACCAGATATATTTTTAGAATCTAGGCTTATGGTATTATCTAGTTGAATTCCATTTTTATCCAATATATAAAATGCATCAAAGCTATCAACCTCATGTGCAATTTTATCAAAACCATCTTTAATATTTTGAGCGCTTACACCAGGGAGATTATTTGGTATATTTCTATCTAAAAGATGGCATAAATAGGCTCTAGCCTTATAGCGTATCTCGCTAAATTCTTCAATCTCTTTAAAAATCACATTAATTCCTATTTTTATTATGATTAAACTCAGGCACAATAAGTTTTAATCTTTGCTCAACTTCTGCGTCATTTTGACTTTGTAATAGATCAGAAATTTGACTATTTAATAGATCGATATCATATGATTGGCTTTTAGTTACAAAGATACTTTCAAATTTAGTTGCTACATCATTTGGATCAATCAAAAGCTCTTCATACAGCTTCTCACCCGGACGCAAGCCTACAAATTTGATTCCAAGATGCTCCTTATTGCTTAATCTTAGCATTCTTTTAGCCATATCAGCGATACGAACTGGCTCACCCATATTAAGCACAAAAAGCTCACCACCACTTGCAATGCTAGCTGCTTGAAGCACTAATTGACACGCCTCACTAACAAGCATAAAATATCTTGTAATATCAGGATGAGTTACGCTAAGTGGCTCATTAGCTGCTATTTGGGCTTTAAATTTAGGTATAACACTACCGCTACTTCCTAGCACATTACCAAATCTAACTGCAACAATCTCAGTAGAGTTGGTATTTGAATTTAACGCATATAATTCACAAACCCTTTTAGTAGCTCCCATGATATTTGTCGGCCTTACAGCCTTATCAGTTGAGATTAACACTACCTTTTTAGTTTCATATTTTTTGGCTAAATCTATAACATTTTTAGTTCCCATTATATTATTTTGCACAGCAATTAAGGGATTAAACTCACATAATGGAACATGCTTATATGCAGCTGCGTGAATCACTATATCTGGGCGAAATTTAGAAAATACAAAATCAAATTCATTAATATGAGTGATATTTAACATAACTAAGCGATTACGCTCATCAGCATTGGTTGCTTCATTAATCTGATATAGATTATACTCGCTATGTTCTACCATTATTAACTCTTTAGCACCAAATTTCAAGCACTGCTTGCATATTTCGCTACCTATTGTTCCACCAGCTCCAGTAACCATCACTACCTTGCCACCTATAAACGACTCAACAGCTGCACTATCGAGGTCTTTTGGTTTTCTAGCTAGTAAATCTTCTATGCTAATATCTGTAATTCCCTCATTTTTTTGCCCAATTAAAGAAAATATTTTAATATCTTTAAATCCTAAAGTATCTAGCTCATCATATAGCTCTTTAAGCTCATTTGGCATAAGTTTTAGAGCTATTATAGCGCTTTTTACGCCATCTTCTATATAGCTTTTTAGCTCATCTTTATGACCTACTTGATAGCCATCGCAATATGTGCCTACTAGATCTTTTCTACCATCTACTATACCTACGGCGTAATAGTTTGCATATCCACTTTTGAGTCCTTTTAGGATTTGTAGAGTTTTAGAAGTAGAGCCTATAATAACGCAAGGTTTGCCATTTTTAGCCTTTTTAAAGTCCATTAAAGCTCGTTTTGAAATTCTTAAGCTACCTACCATAATAGCCGAAAGAAGCGCATCTATAATAATAACACTTCTTGGAAAAGGAGCAAAGATCTCCTCATAAGACAAAAATATTCCAAAAAATATTCCCGCACAAAGCAGACAAGCTAGCGTAATCTTTCTAGACTCATTTAATCCAAAAAATCTCCACGGCACTCTATAAATTTGAAAAGCCCACAGCATAGCGATCTTTATCACAAGTAAAATCGCCCCACTATATATCATTCCAGGAATAAATATCTCAGGTATATCCCCGCTAAATCTAAGTAAAAAAGCAAAATATATACTAAATGCAAATATCAAAATATCGCATAGTAAAAAAAATGCTATTCTACGCCTCTTAGTAGCCCTAATCACAGCGCACTCCTAACGATATTAGCAACTTTTTCTACTAATTCATCACTCATATCAGCACCACTTGGAAGGCAAATTCCTCTACTAAAATAATCCTCACTCGTGCCATCTACAACGCATTTAGCACCTTTAAATACTGGTTGAAGGTGCATTGGCTTCCATAGTGGTCTGCTTTCTATATCATGTTTATTTAGTGCTTCTATAACTTTTAAATGCTTATTTTTCTCTTTAAATAAAAGCGTAGTAAGCCATCTATTGCCACGCGAATTTGGAATTTCAGGCATAAACTCGCCCAGATCACCAAGTAAATTTGAGTAGATATCAAATATCTGCCTTTTTCTCTCTACTCTATCTTGCAAGACCTCCATCTGCCCCACTCCAATAGCGCCTAAAACATTACTAAGTCTATAATTATACCCATAATCTAAATGCTCATAATGTAGTAGCGGCTCTCTTGCTTGCGTGCTGTAATATCTAGCTTTATTAGCTATGTTTTTATCATGGCTAACTAACATACCGCCACCACCTGTGGTTATGATCTTATTTCCATTAAAACTATAAACTCCAATATCGCCAATACTTCCAAGTGCTTTGCCTTTATAAAATCCGCCCAAAGCCTCAGCTGCATCTTCTATAATAGCTATATTATTTTCAGCACAAATTTCTACTATCTCATCCATCTTTGCTGCTTGGCCATATAAGTGGGTTATAATTAGTGCTTTTGGCTTTTTAGGACTTTTAGCAATCGCTTCTTTAAGAAGTTTTGGGCTAAGATTCCAACTCTCATCACAATCGATAAATATAGGCTCACATCTTTCATACATTATAGGATTTACACTAGCAGCAAATGTAAAAGATGAAGCCAAAACAGCATCGCCATCGCCTATTTTTAAAACTCTAAGCGCTAAATGCAATCCAGCAGTTGCTGAGCTAAGAGCTACTGCATTTGGTGATTTAGTATAATCTTTTATACTATTTTCAAATCTATCTACAAACTCACCAAGCGGTGCTATGTAATTGCTATCAAACACCTCTTTTATATACTTTTGTTCATTGCCACCCATATACGGAGCGCTTAAAAAAACTCTAGCCATTATATTCCTCTATTAATTAATGGCTATATTTTATCAAAGTTAGGATAAAGTTAGAATTAATAATTAAAAACTTAGTAGATATTTTAAAGATAAATATTTTAATTGTATTTTATAAAATAGCTGCGTAATCTCCAAAAAGTCCTGTACCTTGAGATATCCCAGAAGCTAATCTAAGTCCCATATCTTTCCACTTAGCTGAAAGACTATAATCAGCTACATGTGTGGATTTATCTCTATTATAATCTGAAAACTCAGTAACATTATCTAAAAGCAAAGACTCCATTGCTGTGTCTTTTAAATCTTGAGCTTCTTGTAACTCTCCATCTATTTTTTCATTTTTTTGAAGTAGGTTATATCCATCTTCTATACTCTTAGAATTAAGAAACTTCATAGCATTAAAAGCTTTTTGTATGTTAGCTTTATTATTTAATTCTTCCATCTCTTTATCTAAAGCTGTAGAAGCACCTAAAGAAGACATCTTCTCTTGGGCTTTTCTAGTAACTTTCTCTAACACTTCAAACTCATTTATAGGCATACATCTCCTTTAAAATTAATTTAAAAATATATTAAAACATTATAGAGATATTATTAAAAATAATCAAGTAGTTTTTAATACAATTAAAAGTATAATTACGAAAACATAAAGGATAAACATGTCTAAATACCAATTAAAACTTATGGAAATATTCTTACAAAACCCTATAAAGGAACATTTTATATATTGTTGTAAAACCACTTTAATATTCTTTGGAGCATTGTTTATATATTTTGTTTTATCTTTTTTACTTGGTAAAAAGTTATGTACAACTGATGATAAAAGAGAGCTATTGTTAAATCATTCTTTATTTTTACTTCTATCTCCTATATCAAACATTATTTTATATTACAGTATTAAAAGGTTTAAATTTGATATTACAAAATCTTTTAAATATGTAAGAATAGTACAAGCCTTAGCTTATATCTCAATGATTGTCTTATCTTATCTATATTTAGAACATCTTTGGAAATACTTTTTAGTATGGGGATTTGAAGGTATATTTTAATTATACCTTCCTAGTATTATCATATTTACTATCATTAAACACTGGAGAACTCATCTCTACATCTGAAGCTAAGAATAGAGATTGAGATAAATATTCTTGATCCATTAAAGAATAGAAGTTATCAAAGTCCTCATCTCCTGCTGAACTAGTTTTACCTATTCCACCTAAAGGATTAACTCTAGAATCAACTTCTTTCTCCCAGTTCTCCTCCATCTCTTTTAACTCATTTTGCATACCTTTTATCTTAGCTTCTAAGCTACTGCCATACATATTCAGAGCTAAATTTACAGCTAAAGATATATATGTCATTGGAGATGTTAGAGCTGAAGATAGTGCTGATCCTATACTCCCACCATTACTACCAGCACTCAACCCCATAGCAGCTCCACTTGCTGCTGCAGCTCCTACCATAGTCATCCACTCAATATCTAGTAATACACCTGCTCATTTTTATTAATCTTCACTTTTACTTTCTCTTGTGAGTTTAGTGGAGATTTATTAGTTTGAGGTAGTACATTATTAATCAAATCAGTTATCAAATATAATCCTTAAATTTACTTTAATCTAAAATTAAAACGGATTATATCATAAAAATTAAATAAAAGTGTAATAACTTAGTTTCTCATTAATTTAAACTAGCTGAATATTAAATAAAAATGTAGTATAAATTTAGTATAATTTTATAAAAATATATGAAAAAATTTAAGTATTATTTTTGTCAAAATTAGTTACAATTCTTGTACCAGACCACTCACAGCTCTATAATAATATCTGCAAAGGGAGTGGTACTCTTATAGATTATTCAAAGTCTTAGTATTACATCATAGTTAAAATATAAATACCACAGCTACTAGGCTGGGTACCCTAAAGCATAAGCTTTGAGCTTGTTCTCTTTGCAGAGCAAAATATGATTTGATTTTTTAATTATAACATTATTTTTTATTTTTTAAACCATTACAATATTCTATAAAATATATAAATGAGGATTGCTCTAGTCGTATTTTAGATTTATCAAATATAGTTTTATTTTCTCTCTTATAACAACATAAATTTTCCTTTTTATATCTTTTAAAAATATTATCAAAATTACCACCATTTCTTACGATATGGTTATAGATATCTTTTTTAGATTTTAACTCATCCTTGTTTTTTAACTTTAATCTTTTTAGTATATTATTTTCATAAGGATTAAAATGAGGTGATAAAAATCCTTCAAAATTAGGATATGTTATAAAGGCAAAACTATATTTAAACTCATTTAGTACTTTTAACATAATTTCAAAATTACTAAGCTCATTTTCATCATTAGCTAATCTATCTATATCAGTTACGATAAATATAGTAGAGTCAGATAAGCCTTTAAAAGATCTTATCTTTTTAGTAATAGAGTGATAACTACCACCCTTTACATTGTGAAAATTAAACCTAAGAGTTTCATCAAAACTATGTTTTGTGAATTCTTTTAAATAATTTTCTTCAGTGGCTCCTTCTACTATAACTTCTATTTTTATCCTAGGTTTTATTTTACTCATAATCACCTCTAAGAAAATTTAAATAAGCTTTTCTTTTATCTTTTCTTAATTCAAAAGAATCTAAAGAGTTTATCTTAGTAGCATAATCTTCTTTAGTTACTATATATATTTGATCTGGAGACAATAACTCTGTATCAAAGAGTAAAGGATTATGAGTACTTATTAAGAATTGACCCTTTTTATTATCTTCTGAGTTTATTGTACTATTTAAAAATCTAATTAATGATATAGTACCTATAGAGCTATCTAACTCATCTATAAGGGTTATTCCACCATTTTCCATAGTAAATATTATAATTGGGACTAACCAAATTATTTTTTTAATCCCACTACTTTCTAGCTCTATACCAAAATCTATATCTCCTCGTTTTAAGATCATCTTATAAGAGTTATCTTTTAAATCTAAGAAGTAAAAATCAGTTATGCTATTATCTAATATTGTAAGAATATTTATAACAGCATCTTTCTTTCTTTCAAAAAATATTTTAATCTCTTCATCTCTTATCTTATAACCACGCATTCCATGCTCTATCTTATAAAACATACAATCATATTCTATAAATTCAGAAATTTCTAAAATTATATTATCTTTTAACTTTTGAAGAATAGTAGTTTTAGATTTAACAGAAAGTAAAGATTTAAAATCTTTATAGCGATTAGAAACTAAAGTATCATCTTTAAATTCATAAAATTGTTCGTTATTTTTAGATAGATATTCATATAGTATCTTCTCTTGATTTATTTCTAATTTATAAGTATATAGGTCATTACCACAGATTACCTCTAAGTGGTATTTTAACTCATTTGTAGAAGCATTTATAAAAGTTTTTTGTTGTTCTAAGTCTATACCTTTATTTATAATATTAAATAGATTATCTATAGATTCTAAAACATTAGTTTTACCTACTGCATTCTGCCCAAATAAAAATACTGATTTAGGTAACCTATTGTTAAAATAGTTATATTCATATTTAGTCCCTTTAATTCTTTTCCCTTTAGGATTTAAATCTAATTCTATAGGCTCTTTTATAGATTTATATCCTGATACTTTAAAATATTTTATCATAGAATATCCTTTTTAATTCTACCATTATATAAAATATAAACAAAAAAAATGCTTATATTTTTTATAATTAGAATATTTATTATTGTAAATTAATCTATCTGCAATGTATTTAGAGATTTTAATTTTTGTATTAAAAGTCCAAGTCCCATTAAGGAACTCGGTTAATATCCGTAGATATTAAGATAAAGGTATTATATCAGTTTATTATAAACCTTGATTAATCATATTCTTACCTTGATTTTTTAATGTTCTTTTATCTTCTAATCCTTTTAACAGTTTAGCTAACTCTACAAACATCATAGGATTATAGTTATTTCTAAGCAGTCCAGTATCTTCTCTACCGATTACATTACCATCATCGTCTAATATATTTCTATATACCCTATCATTTACAGATAGATTAGCTATATTAGGATTTATAGATACTAAATTCTCTAGTCCCATACTATTATGTAGCATAACTGCTTTGATAATGTCTGGACCAATATTACTTCCCATATTACCTAAGACTTCATTAGCAGCAGTAATAGCAGAATTAAATGAATTTCTATTCTCAGGTCTAGAATCTAAAAGCTCCATAACAGCATTAAAACCTTTAGTACCTTTATCTTTTAACATCCCTACCAAATCCTCTGTAGGTAAAGTAGCAAGTAAAGAACTTATAAACAATCTCTCTTTACCATTACTACCCTTTAAACGATCAAATACATCTTTAGGATTTATAAGACTTTTAAAAGTTTTACTATCTTTTCCAAAGTACTCTTTATGATCATTATACGCTTTCATAATAGCATCATAATTTTTTAAAGGTATATCATTCAATTTAGAATTCATCTCTTGGTTAAAGATTGATGAGACATCTTTATATAACTCAACTGTGTCATCAATATCTTTTTGAGAAAATTTAGAATATCTTTTTTTAAGATCTTTTCTAAAATCTTCTTCAGACAATTGTTTTCTTATAGCATTCCCAAAAGCAGGAGCTAGTTTATCTAAGTCTCCTGTACCAAAAGGCATATCTTTTGTATATTTATCTGTTTGTATTAAAGCATCTAATTTCCTATCAAATGTACCACTTCTAAATATGATCGATTGTAATTCTGCCACCCTCTTTAACTGTTGTGTTCCTACCTTTTCTAACTCTTGTGAATCAACTTCATTTATCTCTCTTTGAGCTAGATCGTTACCACTAGCCCCCCCCTATATAGCTCTTTAAACATCTCATTAGGATTGCTCAATTTTTTTATTCTTTCTATCTCCTGTCCTACAATATCCCATTGAGCTATATTTATACCTTGATCTTTTATTTCACTATTATCTATACTCCACATTATCACCTCTTTTATATGTTTTTCATACTCTATCATTAATTTATCATATATGATAAACCCCATACACCCTAAAACTAAAATTAAAAATAAAAAGAACATACCTATATATTTAATTATTAGTTTATTCATAATATGTTTTTCCTTTTAAGTTATATTTTATTTAATTTTTATTTATAAAATTTATCTTCTTAGTCTTACCATCTCCACTATACCCTTTTATACTATCTCCTGTCACATTTTTATTCATATAATTTTGCATAAATAAATTATTAAGCTTTGCTGCTTCGGTTCCGTTATTAGTATAAAAATTTACTACATCAGTAAGACCTGAAGCTTCAGCATATGTACGAGCTGCTGTAAAAAAATTATGTGGATTTGATATATCTGTACCTAGGTCTGCTAAGCTTTCTAACAATCCATAATATTGATTACTCTCTTTTTGTTTTAAATCCTCATCAGCTTTAGCTTTATTATAAAGATTGTTCTTGTGACTATACTCAAGCTTTAAAAGATCTTTAGTATCCTTTGCCTTTTGCCCAGCTAATTCTCTAGCAAGGTCTCTACCAGCTTCAGCATCAGCAGCTGCATAAGCTAACTTTTGTTCATCTAAGCCTAATCCCTTTTCTTTTAACTCTAGCTCCCTTTCTGCTATAGCCTGGGCTATATAATCTTTAAAAGGATTACCTATATTTAGCTGTGGAGCTTCTAATCTCATCATTGGAGCAAAATGAGCCATACCATTAGCTGTAACCATACTTCTTACTTCCTTTCATATTTTATTTAAATTCAAATTTAATCTCCCTTAATTTAAGGAGACAACACTATGCTGCTTTACTCACATTATTTACTGGAGTTGTTGTAGTAGGTCTGTTTTGTACCTGCTTAGCTCTATTCATCTCAGTAGCTGTAGGTATTGTAGTATTAGCTTTAGCTGTTGTTGCTAAAGAGTTAGTACCATTTTTAAATGTATAATCAAACTCAGGTGTATAAGCATTACCCCCAAATAGTTTATTTACATCTCCATTATAACCAGCTAGGGACTGGCTAAAGCTTTGACCATTGTTCCAAGAATTGGATATGTTGAATATTGCTATTAATTAAGTATGTTTAAAATCAACCATAAGACTGTATATGTTATCTTAAAAAGATATAAAAATAAATAAAAATAATTTATAATTAGGTAAATGAATAAGATTATTTAAAGCCACAAGAAAATCAAAAAGAAGATGGTGGTTAGAGGCAGAATCGAACTGCCGACACGCAGATTTTCAGTCTGCTGCTCTACCGACTGAGCTATCCAACCACCTTAAAAATGAGTTGTAATTATACATATTTTAAACTTAAATATATATAAAATTTAACTCAAATTTGAGATTTTATATAATTTTTGCTATAAATTCTTTAAATTTATCTCCACGATGTGCATATGAACTAAACTGATCTAAACTAGCACACGCTGGACTAAGCAAAGCAACATCGTCTATATTCATCTCTTTATCTATCAAATTTACAGCATTATAAAGCTCTTTAGCATTAAATACTTTAGCACCAAATTTATCACTCATCTTTTCTATATCATCACAATTTGAGCCAATAGCATAGATTGTAGCGCCTTGCTTAGCAGCTGTAGCGACTACTTTTTCTATACTCACGCCCTTATCATCACCACCTAATATAATATGAATCTTAGACCCCTCATATCTGGCTAAGGCTTGAAGGCTTGCGTCTATATTTGTAGCTTTAGTATCATTGACCCATAATCTACCTTTGGCGTCCTTTAACTCTTCAAGCTTGTGAGGCTCAATGATAAATTTATTAAGCAGATCAATGCTACAACGACTAAATATTATACTCTCAATACAAAGCGCCATAATCGCATCCATCAAAAATGGAACCCTAAAATCAATCCTACCAATATCTATACTAAATTTATTAGCCAGATCAATCTCATCATCATAAGATATTATCTTAGCATATGATTTTACTGATTTTTCATACTCTTTAGGAATAATTGCTACACTGCCTTCTTTCATCATTGATAGTGGCTTTAACTTAGCATTTATATACTCTTTAGCACTTCCATGCCAGCTTATATGATCATCGCTAATAGGCAGTAACGCATATATATCAGGTGTTGCAAATTTCGTATAATGCATAGTAAAAGAGCTAGTCTCTAAAATCCAAATTTTAGCCCCTTTACCTACTAACTCACCAAGCGGAATACCCACATTGCCACCCATTATAGCACCACGATCTTTTAATAAATGCTCAGTCATTTTAGTTGTTGTGGTTTTACCATTTGTTCCACTAATCCAAATACTTTTTGGAGTATAATTTCTAAAATAATCATACTCGCTAATCAAATTTTTAGCATTTTTTATTAGTTGGTGAGATGGCGGAAATCCTGGACTTGGGATCTCTAATTCGCTAATATTTGGATCAAATTTATCCACAGGCAATAGAGCATTTCCATACTCATCACTGCTTGCTATTTTAAATTTATCATCATAAATATTCCAGCCACCACTTTTAGCTATAGATTCTGTGGTTTTAGCATATCCAAATAGAGATTTTACCATATTTTTACCTTAATTTTAAAGCTATCAAAGCAATTAAATTTGCCACCAAAGCTATCATCCAAAATCTTACAATAATCTTATTTTCACTCCAGCCTTTCATCTCAAAATGATGATGTAAAGGCGCCATTAAAAATACTCTTTTTTTTCTAATCTTAAAGCTACCAACTTGTAAAATTACAGAGAGCGTCTCAACCACAAATACAAACCCGATTATAATGAGTAGTAACTCATTTTTTGTTACAATTCCCATATATCCTATAAAAGCACCAACGCTAAGACTTCCGCTATCACCCATAAAAACTTCAGCCGGATAGCAATTAAACCACAAAAATCCAAAAAGTGCTCCAATAACAGCAGTAACTAAGATCACAACTTCGCCTAAATTTACCACCTTAGGTAGCAATAAATAAGAGCTATAAACTGCATTTCCCATCAAATAAGCAAATATCCCAAGACTAACTAATCCAAAAATCGAAGGTACACTAGCAAGTCCATCTAATCCATCTGTTAAATTTACCGCATTAGATGCCGAAGTAAATACCAAAACCCAAAATAACATTGCAAAAATAGATATATCTAAAATCGCATGCTTATAAAATGGAAAATAAAATAAAGAATCAAGTCCGCTAAAAAAATATAAAAGCACAGCAGCTATCACACCAAGCCCAATTTGAAAAGCAAATTTAACCCTAGCGTGCAAACCAGCGTGATTTTGGCGACCAACTATCTTGCTATAATCATCATAAAAACCAAGCAGACAAAATCCACTCAAAACAAAAAGCCCAATAAGCACAAAAGCATTGCTTAAATTTGCACTAAAAAGTGTAGCCACTACAGCACAAATAACAAAAACAACACCGCCCATTGTCGGAGTTTTACCTTTTTGTTGATGAGATTGTGGAGCTAGCTCATATATAGGCTGATTAGCATTTTTAACTCTTGCCCAAGCTATAAATTTAGGCATAAAAAATAGAGTCAAAACAAAAGCTAAAAAAAAGCTAATCCCAGCACGAACGCTAATATAACTAAAAAAATTAAATTCAAAAAGTTCATAAATATAATAAAACACCAAAAATCCTAAGACGATAACTAAAAAATTTAAGACAAAATTATATAAATTTTTTGATAACATTTGGATAAATCTAGTTAAAAAATTTAAAAAAATTATAATTATTTATAAATTGTTGTTAAAATTGCACTTAAAATCTAGAATATATGCTTAAAATTATATAAGGACTAAGCCAAATGAGCAAAAAATCTATATTAGTAATCACTGATGGAATCGGATATAATCCAAGCAGTGAATTTAATGCATTTAATGCTGCTAAAAAGCCAACATATGAGTGGCTTGAAGCTAATGCTGCTAAAAATTTATTAAAAACTAGCGGTCTAGCTGTGGGCTTGCCTGATGGACAGATGGGCAATAGCGAAGTTGGCCATATGACTATTGGCAGCGGAAGAATCCTATATCAAAATTTAGTTAAGATTGACAAAGCAATAGAATCAGATAAATTAAAAGATAATCCAGAATTAAAAGAGCTACTAAATAAAGTAAATAGAGTTCATGTTATTGGCCTTTATAGTGATGGTGGCGTACATTCACATATAAATCATTTTGATGCTATATGCCAAATTTGTATCGCAAATAAAAAAGATGTTTATGCTCACCCTATCACTGATGGCCGTGATGTCAATCCAAAAACTGGAATAAATTTCATAAAATCTCTTCAAAATAAATTCACAGTTGCCTCAATCAGCGGTAGATTTTACGCTATGGATAGAGATAAAAGATGGGATAGAGTAGAAACTGCTTATAAAATAATAGCTCAAAATGAAAATTTACAAACAATAACTCCAGTCCAATATATGGAAAATTCATATCAAAAAGAGATATTTGATGAGTTTATAGAACCAGCTAGTTTTATAGATTTTGGTGGAATTAAAAAAGATGATGGAATAATCTTTATCAACTTTAGAAACGATAGAGCAAGGCAAATTTGCGCTGCTTTGGCTAGTGATGATTTTGCTGAGTTTAATCGTCAAACTTACTGCAAGAATTTAATTACAATGACAAGCTATGATGATAAATTTAGCTTTCCTATAATGTTTAAAAATGATGATATTAAAGATACATTAGCTGATGTTATAGCAAAAAATGGATTAAGACAACTCCACACTGCCGAAACCGAAAAATATGCTCATGTAACATTCTTTTTTAATGGTGGTAAAGAGGATCTTGTAGAAAATGAAACAAGAGTATTAATACCAAGTCCAAAAGTTAAAACATATGATGAACAGCCAGCTATGAGTGCATATGAAGTAACTGATGCGGTGATAAAAGGCATAGAAAATGGGATTGAATTTATAGTAGTAAATTATGCAAATGGCGATATGGTTGGCCATACTGGTAATTATGAAGCAGCTATAAAAGCAGTTGAAGCAGTTGATGAGTGCTTAGGCAAGATAATTGCAAAAGCCAAAGAGTATGGCTACTCATATATGCAAATTAGCGATCATGGAAACTGCGAAGCAATGCAAAGTAGCGATGGCGAACTACTAACTAATCACACAACATTTGATGTATTTAGCTACTTAATTGCTGATGGCATAGATACTATAGAATATGGCGGGCTAAGCAATGTAGCTCCAACAATACTAAAATTAATGGATTTAAAAATTCCAGAAGTTATGGATAAACCACTATTTTAAAGGATAATAAATGAAATTTAGCGGAAAAAATGTTTTAGTTACTGGCGGAAGCCGTGGAATCGGTGCTGAAATTTGTAAAGTTTTGGCTAGTTTTGGACTTAAAGTTTGGATAAATTATAGATCAAATCCTAAGCTTGCAGATGATTTAAAAGCTCAAATAGAAGCAGACGGCGGAAGTGCCGCTGTTGTTAAATTTGATGCGACAAATGAAGAGGATTTTATAGCAGCTATAAATCTAATTATTCAAAGCGATGGAGAGTTAAGCTATCTAGTAAATAATGCAGGAATTACAAATGATAAACTAGCTTTAAGAATGAGCGTAGATGATTTTAATAGCGTTATTGATGCAAATTTAAAAAGTGCATTTATAGGCTGCAAAGAAGCGCTTAAAGTAATGAGTAAAAAACGCTTTGGTTCAGTTGTCAATGTAGCTTCAATAGTTGGCGAAATGGGAAATGCAGGCCAAACAAACTACTCAGCAAGCAAAGGCGGAATGATAGCAATGAGTAAAAGCTTTGCCAAAGAAGGAGCTAGTAGAAATGTACGCTTTAATAGTGCAACTCCAGGTTTTATAGCCACTGATATGACTGATGCTTTAAGCGATGAAATTAAGGCAAACTACTCAGCAAATATTCCATTAAAAAGATTTGGTGAGGCTAAAGAAGTAGCTACTGCAATAGCATTTTTATTAAGCGATTACTCAAGTTACATCACTGGAGATACACTTAAAATCAATGGCGGCTTATATATGTAGCAAACTTTAAGGCAAATTATAGTAAGATTACACTCATTTTTATTTTAGGAGAAAATTATGGCAATATTTGACGAAGTTAGAGATGTTGTAGTAGAACAACTAAGCGTTGCAGCTGATGCAGTAAAAATGGAGTCAAAAATCATCGAAGATCTAGGTGCTGATTCACTAGATGTTGTTGAGCTTGTTATGGCTTTAGAAGAGAAATTTGATGTTGAAATTCCAGATAGCGAAGCTGAAAAATTAATTAGCATTGCTGATGTTGTAAATTATGTTGAAGGTTTAAAAAAATAATTGATCATAATAAATGATTGAAATTTAAATTTTAGGAGAAGTAGCATTGAAAAGAGTGGTAGTAACTGGTTTAGGCATGATAAATGCACTAGGTCTTGATAAAGATATATCTTTTAAAAATATTTGCGATGGCAAAACAGGAGTAAAAAAGATAACCCTATTTGATGCTACTGATTTTCCCGTACAAATAGCAGCTCAAATAGATGATTTTGATCCAGCTACTGTAATGGAAGCAAAAGAGATAAAAAAGGCAGATAGATTTATACATTTAGGCTTAAAAGCTGCCAATGATGCAATAAAAGATGCAAATTTTACTGAATTTGATCCAAATGAATTTGGCGTTAGCTCAGCAGCTGGTATTGGTGGCTTACCTAATATAGAGAAAAACTCCAATATATGCTTAGAAAAAGGCCCTAAAAAAATATCTCCATTTTTTATCCCTTCTGCACTTGTAAATATGCTAGGTGGATTAGTAAGCATAGCTCACAATCTAAAAGGTCCAAACTTATCAAGCGTAACAGCATGTGCTGCATCTACTCACGCTATATGCGAAGCAGCTAAGAGCATAATGATAGGCGAGACAAAGGCTATGCTAGTAATTGGTGCTGAATCTGCAATCTGCCCTGTAGGAATCGGCGGATTTGCTGCGATGAAAGCACTATCTACAAGAAACGATGATCCAGCGGCTGCATCAAGACCATTTGATGCAAACAGAGATGGCTTTGTAATGGGAGAAGGTGCTGGTGCATTAGTACTAGAAGAGTATGAAAGCGCAATAGCTAGAGGTGCAAAAATCTATGCTGAAGTAGCAGGATTTGGAGAGAGCGGTGATGCTCATCATATCACAAGCCCAAGTCAAGATGGCCCACAAAGAGCTATGAGTAAAGCTTTAGCGATGGCCAGTAATATCAAAATTGACTACATCAACGCTCATGGAACATCAACATCAGCAAACGATGCTAATGAAACTGCAGCTATAAAAGCAGTATTTAAAGATAATATTCCAGCAATTAGCTCTACAAAAGGTCAAACGGGTCATTGTCTTGGTGCAGCTGGTGCGATTGAGGCAGTTATAGCTATTATGGCAATGGATCAAGGCATTATCCCACCAACAATTAATCAAACAGACAGAGCACCTGAATGCGATCTAGACTACACTCCAAATAGTGCTAGAAATTGCGAACTAAATGCTGTAATGAGCAACTCATTTGGCTTTGGCGGTACAAATGGTTCAGTAATATTTAAAAGGCTAAAATAATGGCTAGCTATCTTGATTTTGAAAAAGGCATTCAACAAATTGATGAAGATATAGCCAATGCTAAGATTAAAGGCGATGAACATGCTATTGAGATCCTAAGCAGAAATTTAGAAAAAGAGATAGCAAAAACATATAAAAATTTAAATGAATTTCAACGCCTAAATCTAGCTAGACACCCAGATCGTCCTTATGCACTTGATTACATAAGAGCGTTACTAACTGATAGCTATGAAATTCATGGCGATAGAGCCTATGCAGATGATCCATCTATTGTTTGTTATAGTGGATACATAGGCAATAAAAAGGTTATAGTAATCGCAGAACAAAAAGGTCGTGGAACCAAATATAAAATTATGAGAAACTTTGGTATGCCTCATCCTGAAGGGTATAGAAAAGCTCTTCGTGTAGCTAGACTAGCTGAAAAATTTGAAATTCCAGTTATATTTTTCATCGATACTCCAGGAGCATATCCAGGTGTAGGCGCTGAAGAGCGCGGCCAAAGCGAAGCAATTGCTAGAAACCTATTTGAACTTAGTGAGCTTAAGACTCGCACTATTGCTATAGTAATTGGCGAAGGTGGAAGTGGCGGTGCTTTAGCTATTGGCGTAGCTGATAGACTAGCGATGATGAGAAACTCTGTATTTTCTGTTATCTCTCCAGAAGGGTGTGCGGCAATTTTATGGAATGATCCTAGCAAAAGCGAAGCTGCTACAAAAGCTATGAAAATCACAGCTGATGATTTAAAAGAGCTAAATTTAATCGATGATGTTATTGATGAGCCAGTTATGGGAGCGCATAGAGATAGAGATGGCGCTATAGCTGCTGTTGGTGAATATATTAGAACTCAGCTAGAAGAGCTTGAGAGGTTATCAATTGATGAAGTAGTAAGTGCTAGAATGGAAAAAATACTCTCCATTGGAGCTTATGAATAATTGACTATTTAGCCAGGTTTTAGTATAACTTGGCTGAATTTTAATCTATTTTACTCATTTAATTCTATAAATTAGCTTATCAATAGGCCTAAAATATCCTTAATCCTTTTAATCCAAATTTAACTTAATTAGATAATTGCTCTATCTTGCCCATATCAATTATATCTTGAACACCATCTAAAAGCTCTATTAATGGCACATTTAAAATTATAGATATTTGAAATAAATGAGTAATATTAAAATGTGCCCCATTTAGGCAAATTTCAGCAAAACTAACCAGACTAACAGATTTATATCCTATCTCTAAAGATAAAGCTAATTGTGAAATTTTGCGCTCTTTTCTTGCTTTTGCTATATTTTTACCTATTCTCTTATAAGCTTCTAAAATTTGTTCCTCACTAAGCATAAAACACCTTATCATAATAAGTTGTTTTTAATAATACTTAAATGTATAATTCTCATTCAACTTATTATAATAAGGTAAATTAGTAAAAAGGATTACTATGGCAAACATAGCTAAATTTGGTTTTAAAACTTTGGTTGCTACTGCACTTTTAAGCTCGGTAGCTCAAGCTAATTTTTTAGATAATACTTATATAGGTGTTGAAGGAGCGATTTTATCAACTAATATTGATGCATCAGATGGCTGGAGAACTGATGATCCATCAGATGTAATTGGAGAATTAAGTCTTAAATTTGGTAAAGATTTTGACATCTATAGAGTTTGGACTGGATACAGCTATAAAATGGAGTCTAGCGATAAATCTGGCGTAAATGATTCAAACTATAGCAACAATGAAATAAAATTCCAATCACATAACATCATCTTAGGAGCAGGATACACTCCATCGATTAATGATAGTTTTAAAGCTTTAATTGGAGCTTACGCTGGTGTAGCTATAACAAAAGGAGAAAGTATTGATACAGCCAATAATGGCTCAACAGAAAAAGTAGGTGATACTAAAACAGGTGGTATTTTTGGATTGAAGCTTGGTGGTATTTATGCGATCAATGATAGCAATGAGATTGAATTTGGTTTAAAAAGCGACTACACATCTACAGGTTTGGAAGGCTATAAAAATAGAATGGATTATGGCGCTTATTTAGGCTATAACTATAAATTTTAATTAAATAACCAAAGAGAAAATCTCTTTGGTTATAATTATTTTTTAGAGTTTTGTACTCTTAAATTTCTAGCTAAATCACAAGAGTTATTATCACCATTATTACAAGCAATTTGATAGATTGTTACAGCAGTGTCAATATCTTTTGGCATACCATCGCCATGAGCAAACATATCAGCAAGCTGCTTACAAGCTGGAATATATTGAAAACCACTACATATCATATCATAAGCGATTGCTGCGCTTCTAAAATCTCCACTTTTATAAATATCATCAGCTAATCTTTTGCATTTAAAGGCATCTTTTAGCTTTGAGCATTCACTATAAAAATTATCAATCTTAGCTTTAACCTCTTGTTCGCTAGTGTTGATTGGCTCAGGTTTAACAGTAATTGGCCCAGGGAATTTTTGCACACAACCAGCCAGAATAAACCCAGCTAAAACTGCTACTATAACCTGTCTCAATCCTCTCTCCTTAATATATAATAGGTCTGTTTACCAGCTAATTTTTCTATTACGATTTTATACTTATTAGCCCATGATTGCACAATCTCATTAAATTCATCAATAATTTCTGGAATAGTGCTTTCACATTTGATTTTAAATTTATCTTCACTATTAGATAGAGCGACAAACCCATCGCTATGTTTTATTTTTTCATGTAAATTTATAATATGCTCAATCTCTTTTTCATCAAAATCAGATGCTGATAAAACTCTTTTTACCTGCTCTAAAAGCGCATCATTTACATTATATCCAAGTCCAGTTAGCACTAGTTCTAAACTCATTATCTCCCTTTAATTACTTGATTTTTGACTAATTAATACAGCTTCTATTATCTTTTTGATATCGCCATCTAAAACTGCATCAGCTTGCGAGTAGGCGATATTGCTTCTATTGTCTTTTACCTGTTTGTATGGAAATAAAACATATGAGCGAATTTGATGACCCCAGCTCATTTCGCTTTTTTCTACTGATTGGCTAGCTGCTCTTTGCTTTTCTAACTCTAGCTCATATAGCCTTGATTTTAGCATTTTTAGAGCTGTAGCTTTGTTTTTATGCTGACTTCTATCATTTTGACATTGAACTACAATTCCAGTTGGATGGTGGGTTATGCGTACGGCTGATTCAGTTTTATTAACATGTTGGCCACCTGCTCCACTGGCTCTATAATAATCATATCTTATATCTTTTTCATCGATATCAATCTCGATATCATCATCAATCTCAGGACTTACCATTACACTTGAAAAGCTCGTATGACGCCTACCAGCACTATCAAATGGGCTGGTTCTTACTAGGCGATGAATTCCATTTTCAGCCTTTAAATAGCCATAAGCATTTTCACCTTTTACAATAAAGCTAACATCTTTTAATCCAGCCTCATCGCCCTCTTGAAAGTCTAAAGTCTCAACCTTAAAGCCTTCTCTTTCGCAAAATCTTAAATACATCCTATATAGCATACTAGCCCAGTCATTACTCTCAGTTCCGCCAGCTCCTGGATGAATACTTACAATAGCATTTTTGCTATCATCTTCGCTGCTTAGCATCATGGCAACTTCTAAATTTGTAATAGTCTCTTCTAACTTAACAGAGTCCTCAAATAGTGAATTTATAGTATCTAAATCATTTTCTGAATTTGCTAAATCAAATAATTCTATAGCATCATTTAATGAGTTTTTAGCATTTTGAAATTTAGCTAGCATAGAGTTTAATTTGGTCTTTTCTTTGCCTATTTGCCCAGCCATTTGTACATCACTCCAAAAGCTAGGATCTTGTTCTAAAGCTTCAATCTCTTTAAGTCTTGATTGTATTAAAGAGGGATTTACAACCTTAGCAATATTATCTACCTTGATCTTTAAACCCTTTAAAAGTTCGTTATACTCATAGTTATCCAAAGTTTTACCTTTTAAATTTTTGGCGAAATTTTATCTAAAATATGGTTAAAATTTAATTATTTAAAGGAAAAATTTTTAGAAATTTATGCTAAAATTATAGATTAAAAATTTCAAAAGAGAGTCTTATGCAGATATTAAAAACAGTACAAGAAGTGCGTCAATTCCGTGCTACTTGCAGTGGAAATGTAGGCTTTGTGCCAACAATGGGTGCTTTGCACGCCGGCCATGCTCAGCTATTAAAAAGCTCTGTATCACAAAATGATCATACTATAGTAAGCATTTTTGTCAATCCAACACAATTTTTAGCCGGTGAGGATTTAGATAGATATCCTAGAACACCTGAGGCTGATATTAAAATATGTGAATTATGTGGAGTAGATGCGATATTTATGCCTGATGCTAATGAAATTTATAGCCAAATAGAGCCAAAAATCTTAGCACCAAAAGAGCTATCTAGCACACTCGAAGGCGCTACAAGGCCTGGACATTTTGATGGTGTTTGTACAGTATTGACTAAATTTTTTAATATCATAAATCCTACAAACGCATACTTTGGCAAAAAGGACGCTCAACAGCTTTTAATAGTACAGCATATGGTAAAATCGCTATTTATGCCAATTAATATAGTTCCTGTTGATATAGTTCGCTCTAGCGATGGCTTAGCACTTTCGAGTCGCAACTCATATTTAAATGATGATGAATTAGCTCAGGCATTAAAACTCTCAAGATCTTTAATGAAAGCTAGCAATTTAATTAAAGCCAATAAATTAAACTCTCTTGAGATAAAAGATGCAATGAATAGCTGTCTAGAGCCTTTAAAAGTTGATTATATAGCAATTGTAGATAAGAGTTTAAAACCAATTGATAGCATTGAGCTTGGTAATACCATTATTTTAATTGCCGTATATGTAGGCAATACGCGCTTAATTGATAATTTGTGGGTGTAATATGGCAAATTTATATTTAGTTTCACTTGGATGTAATAAAAATCTAGTTGATAGCGAGATTATGCTTGGAAGGCTAAGTGCGTATGATTTAGTAGATGATCCTAGCTTAGCTGATGTAATGATAGTAAATACCTGTGGCTTTATAGAAGATGCTAAAAGCGAAAGCATAAGTACAATTTTAGAGCTAGCAAGCTATAAAAAACCAAATTCAGTTTTAGTAGTTACTGGCTGCTTAATGCAAAGATACAAAGATGAGCTTATGCGTGAGTTGCCAGAGGTAGATATATTTACTGGCGTTGGAGATTATGCTAAAATAGATGAGATAATCCTTAAAAAACAAAATCTATTTAGCCCAGAAACATACTTGCAAGCAGCCAATACTAAAAGAGTAATTACTGGTTCAAGCTATCACGCATATATCAAAATCTCTGAAGGTTGTAATCAAAAATGTAGCTTTTGTGCAATTCCTAGCTTTAAAGGAAAGCTAAAAAGTAGAGAAATTTCAAGTATTGTTGATGAGATAAAAGAGCTAGTTAGTAGAGGATATAGCGATTTTAGCTTTATCGCACAAGATATCAGCTCATTTTTGCGTGATCATGGAGAAAATGAAGGGCTTATTGCTCTTATAGATGAGGTTGAAAAGATAGAAGGGGTAAATGCAGCTAGAATTTTATATCTATATCCTACAACTACTAACGCAAAACTAATTCAAAAAATTATTGACTCTAAAGTATTTGTAAATTACTTTGATATGCCTATACAGCATATAAATGATGAGATGCTAAAGATAATGCGTCGTGGCGCTAATAAAGATAAGATAATTGAGCTTTTGACAATGATGAGAGAAGCACCTAATAGCTTTTTGCGTACTGGAATAATAATAGGCCATCCAGGAGAAAAAGATAGCTATTTTGATGAGCTTTGTGAGTTTTTAAACAAATTTAAATTTGATAGAATCAGTGCATTTGCCTACTCTAAAGAAGAAGATACCCTAGCCTATGAAATGGAACAAGTAGAGCCAAAAATCATCACTCAAAGATTAAATAAGATTGAAAAGATTATAAAATATAGCATTGATGAGAGCTTTAAAAGCTTAGTTGGAAATACTATCAAAGTACAAATTAATGGCACAAGTAGCGAGGGCGATATGTTTTATGGTGCTAAGGCGTTAATTTGGGATAGAGATATTGATGGCGAGATCTTAATCAATGATAGCCAAATTCAAGCTCCTAAAGTTGGGCAAATTTATGATTGCCAAATCACAGAGTATGTCAAAGATAAATTAATTGGGCAGATTATTTGCGATTAGAACTTCAATATTTAAAAGATAAAAAGTCTCTACTAGCATTCTCTTATGGCGTTGATAGTACGGCACTTTTTTATCTTTTAAAGAGTGCTGGAGTGGAATTTGATTGCGCAATGGTTAATTACCAAACTCGCCCTAGCAGCCTAGATGAAGAACTAAGCGCAAAAAAATTATGTGATAAATTCGATAAAAAGCTATTTATTTATAGAGCAAATTTAAATCTTACAAACTCAAATTTTGAAAAAACTGCAAGAGATATTAGATATGATTTTTTTGCTCGCACTATGTGTGAGTTTGACTATGATACTTTGATATTGGCTCATCAGTTAAATGATGCCTTAGAGTGGTTATTAATGCAATTAAGCAAAGGTAGCGGTACTGTGGGATTAGCTGGAATGATGCCTCATAGTAAAAAAAAAGTTGAATTTCAAAATATAAGTAAAGATATAGATATAGTGCGTCCGCTTTTAGGAGTGAGTCGTAATGAGATTTTAGAGTTTTTACACTCTGAAAATATCAAATACTTCATTGACTCATCAAATCAAAATCTTAAATTTGCTCGCAATAAAATTAGAGCTGAATTTAGTGATGAGTTTATGAGGCAGTTTTCTAGTGGTATTAAAAAAAGCTTTGAACTTTTGCGAAATGATGCAAGGCTATTACTAGGGGAATTTGAGTATGATAATGGCAATATTTTTGTAGTAGCAAAATCACCAAATTCAATAAATTTAATCGATCAAGCTTGCAAAAGATTAGGTGTATTAATGAGCCAAAAAACAAGACAGCTTTGCACTCAAAGTGATTGTGTGGTCTCACACAAGGTTGCTATAACTTCAAATCAAAACTACTACTTCATCGCTCCATATATTAAAACTATAATGGATAAGAAAATAAAAGAGAAATTTAGAATATTAAAGGTTCCTATTTTGCTTCGCCCATATCTTGCGATGAATCTCAATCAGCTTAACGCTCTTGATAAATTTTTACAGTAAAGCTCGTCTCTATATAATCACCTTTTGACTCCATTTGGATAGGAAAATCCACCTTTATAAGGTTATCATATGTATTCATATCAGCAATAAAATCATATAGATTTTGAGGACTTTTCATTGTAGCACTTAGACTAGCCTCGCTAATCATATATCTAGGATCAGTATCGATAGCTTTAGCTCTTGAGAGATATAAATTATTAAAATACTTTCCAGCAACACTAATAAATTTCATCTCATTAAAGCCATTTTTTAGTGCATTTAAAGCTCTTGTATTTTGTAAATTCAAATTCTCATATATAGATAAATTTTCATTATAGAGTTGATTTATTTTAGCTAAATTTATCTCTTTTTTACTATTTATCTCTATAGCTACTTTATGCTTATCAATAATTGGTATAATAACAGCAAAACTAATAACAAGTGCAAATGCCACAAAAATTAGACTAAAAATAGCTAACTTAGTAAGATCAATACTCTCTAGACTTCTATCAATTCTCATCAGTCAAATTCTCCATCTGTGTAGCGTCTATTTTATTAATGCTTACAAAATTATACCATCCATTTGGTAGTTGATAAAATGTTGTATTAGATACTGCAAATATAGACTTTAAAGGCGCTTCAAATAATAATTTAAAATGATCTTTTGTAGGCGTTACTCCTTTTATTTTAAGCAGTTCATTATCCAAATATACACTATTTAGCGTTACTCCATCAGGCACAAGATTAAATAAATTCATCAAACTCTTATTTAAAATTGCATTTTTATTATATATATCTAGTGTCATATCTCTTTTTATTAAAGTTATTTTAGTCTGCTCTTTTATACTATCAATGGCTTTCAATTTTTCATCATATTGAGCTTGTAAATCTTGAGAATTTGAATTTACAATATAAATTTTTACACCTAAAAATATCGCCCAAAAAATAGATAAAATACTAAGTATAATCATCGCCCATAGCCAAATCTTAGTAAAAATAGAAAATAAAGGCTTGATTTTTGGCTTAATAAAACTATAACTCATTGCAAATCTCTTTAATCATCATATTATTTAGCAGTTTATCGATATCTTTTTTATAAACTTTACTCTCAATCATTAACTCATTTTCAGCCATTATCAAAAATTCATTATCCAAGTTAAGCCCATCAAAGATCACTACTTCTTCGATGAAATCACCAGCATAAACTTCATTTTGATAATACTCATTAATTGCTAGCTTGATATTGCTAATTAGCGTAATCTCTTTACCAATATCTCTTACGCTATCTTCTAAATTTTTATTAACTCCATCAATATCTTCTTGATGAATATCTTCAAAATCATCTTTATCTAAATTCTGTTCATCAAAATCCTCAAATGAACCAATATCTCCTAGATTATCAAGCTGACTTAGTCTATCTTGTTCTTCTTCAATGATATTATCTAAATCTGCACTCTCTTCTTTGCTAAATACCTTATCATAATAATCAAATCCGTCGCTCTCTTTTCTTGTATCAAAATAAGCGCCAAATTTCATCTTGTTTCCATCAAATATCATAATAGTATTACTATCATCCATATTTAATAAATAGAGAATTTTACCATCTTTTGGAGATTCTTTTATAAGGGAGTGTAAAATAGCAAACGGAGAATATATTAAATCTGGTTTTAGCCCACCTAGCGACTCTTCGAAATTAGCTAATTCGCTATCTGGTACTACTATACTCCAGTCATCTATTGTAATCTTATCAACTAGGTTATACTCTATATTAAATTTTTGAAATTCACTAGCATTAACTGCTGGCAAAGCCCATTGTTTAGAGCTATTTAGCATAGCGGCAAAATACACAGAGTGGTACTTTTTTGCTCTTTTTTTAAGATAATCTGTAAGCTTAGAATCAATTACCCCATTAGTAATATCAAATATAGCTTCATTGCTATTTATAATCTTATCACCTTTAATAGCGCGTGAAAATAGATAGCATTGATTATCTTTGATCACAATACTAACATACAAAGTAGTCAAAAATCCACGAATCCAAGAGATCAAACCAGACATATTAAACCTTAAATTTTGAAAATTTTAGCTAATTTAGCTTTAAATTCAGATTATACTATCCACCTCATCAAATTTTTTAACTATTAAATTTTTTGCTTCTTGTATATTTAAGCCCTCAAGACTAAACTCACTACTAATATAATATGTTAGCTTGCTAAATGGCTTTGGCAAAATCATCTTATCCCAGCTGTTAAACTGCCAAAATTTACTTGCTTTATAACTTAAAACTACTACATTTACACCAGTTTTTTGAGCTATAGTTACTGAACCATCGCTGATACTATGCCTTGGGCCTCTTGGGCCATCTGGAGTTATTACTACATCAACTCCATAATTAATAGATTTTATAGCTGATAAAAATACCTTTAAAGCACCTTTTGATGAGCTACCTCTAATAGAACCAATACCAAAATGTTTTATGATATCAGATATCATCTGTCCATCTTTATGATCTGATATCATTACATTTGCTTTTCTACCTTGCCAACAACTATCAAATATAAAAGGCATAAAAGCCAATTTTTCATGCCAAAAAAGAGCTACAACAGGCTTGCTTTTAGGCTGGTTGCCTATAAATTCTTTTTTACAGGTTAAATATATTAGTTTAATTAAAAAAACTAGTAAATTCTCTATAATTTTATTAGCCAATTTACCCTTAAATAATCTGGCCATTTAGCACCATTCTTCGTGGCTGAGTGATTTTAACCTTAGCAAATTTGCCTAAAAACTCCTCACTACCCTTAGCTTGAACTAAAAAGTTATTATCCGTACGGCCTGCTATCATTCCATCAGCCCTAAGCTCTTCAAAATAAACTTCATAAACCTGACCCATCTTAGCAGCTACAATCTCATCTAAAATTTCATTATGTCTAGACTGTAAGCGTGTGAGCCTAGCCCCAGCTATAGCATCATCAATTTGATTTGGCATAGTAGCTGCTGGAGTTAGTGGGCGAGCTGAGTATTTAAACGAAAACACCTGCTCAAATCTTACCTTTTCAAGCACATCCATCGTATCTTCAAAATCTTCATCACTCTCACCAGGAAAGCCTACTATGATATCAGTAGATATACTCACATCAGGACAGAGCGATCTAAGCTTATTAGCACGGTCTAAGAACCACTCCTTAGTATATCCACGCTTCATAGCTTTTAATATTGCTGTGCTTCCACTTTGTAGTGGCATATGCATAGATTTACAAATTTTAGGATTTGAGCTAAACTCGCGTAAAAATTTATCATCCATATGCAAAGGATGCGGACTAGTAAAGCGAATTCTCTCTACACCATCAATTTGACTAATTAAATTCAAAAGATCGCTAAAATCTATCTTTTGTGCATTAGAACTACTAAATCTTTTGCCATAATTATTTACATTTTGACCAAGCAAAAATATCTCTTTTGCTCCGTTTTTAGCAGCTTTTGTAATCTCATTTAAGATTATATCTTTAGGGATACTAATCTCATCGCCTCTAGTGTGCGGAACAATACAATATGTGCATTTTTTATCACATCCTATCATAATATTTACAAAGCTCTTATATGGACTGGTTCTAAACTCGCCAAATGCATACTCACTCTCATCATGATTGATATCTACACTAACAAATTTAGGTGTTTTAACTGCGGTTTTAATCTTTGATACATTTCTAGCCCCAAGAACAAAATCTACATATGGAGCGCGTTTAAACACATCAGAACCAAGATGGCTAGCAGTACATCCACATACTCCTATTTTAGCACCTGGCTTTTTAACCTTTTCAAATCCACCAACTTCACTAAAAAGTTTATGAACAGGCCTTTCGCGTACTGAACAAGTATTTATAAGAATTAAATCAGCATCACCAATCTTATTAGTAGTCTCATACTCATCATTAAGCTCAGCTATGATATGTTCAGTATCCCTAACATTCATAGCACATCCTAATGTCTCTATAAAGAGCTTTTTCTTGCTATTTTCTCCACTCAAAGTATATGCACCTCATACATATAATCATTCTCATCTAGGCCATATTTTACCGTGCGGTGATATACGCTTAACCCTTTATTCTCAAAATGCTCAACTAAGGCAATAAGCTGCTTATGTGAGTTATCACGATCAAAATAGAATATCTTTCCGCCATCTTTTAACGCGGCACTCTCAATCTTTTCTAAGCTAATTGTTTTTGGTTTTGCATCTAATTCAGCTCTAGCTAATTTTAACTCCATTTTTATCCCTTTTTGAGTGATTTTAACTCAACATTGTACCAAATTTGCTATAAAATTTCGTTTAAACCACTAAGTAGAAATATATTTAAAGTTTATAAAAGCTTATATAGGATAAAATACTAGCCTTGCAAATTTTAAATCTCAATAATTTATTATTTTGACAAACTAATCACAAAAGGCATTTTATGGAGAAGATATCAGATATAATTGAGTCAATCGCTCATGAGAAAAATTTAAGCATTGATGATGTAAAAGCTAGAATTTTAAAGGCTTTTGAATCAGCTGCTAAGAAGCTTTATGGTTCTGAGTGCGAATATGAAGCTATGATAAATCCAGATACAAAAAATATAACCCTATATCAAAAAATCCTAGTTGTAGATGAAGATGATGAACGCCTAGATGATGAGCATTTCATCAGCCTTGATAAAGCTCACGAATTTGATAAAAGCCTTGAAATTGGAGATAGTCTAAACTATGAAATAAATATAGAAGATCTAGGTCGCACGGCTGCTGGAACGCTTAGCCGTGAGATAGAGTATCATATCCAACGCCTAATAGAAGAGAAAATTTTTGAAAAGTATAATGCAAAGGTTGGCTCACTTGTATTTGGTTCAGTTACTCGTGTTGATTCTGAAGAGAATACATTTATTGAAATTGATGAGATTAGAGCTGTAATGAGTATGAAAAACCGCATCAAAGATGAAAAATTTAAAATTGGCGATGTTGTAAAGTGCGTTATCAAAAGTGTAAGGCTAGATAAAAAAGATGGTATTAAAGTTGAGCTTTCTCGCACATCACCTAAATTTCTTGAAGCACTTTTAAAAGCTGAAGTTCCTGAGATTAAAGATGGTGGCGTAATTATTCAAAATAGCGCTAGAATTCCTGGTAAAAAAGCCAAAATTGCCCTATATTCTACTACCCCAAATATCGATGCAGTTGGTGCAACAGTAGGTATAAAAGGCGTAAGAATCAATGCTGTAAGCAATGAGTTAAATGGTGAAAATATAGACGCTATTGAGTATAGTAATGAACCAGCTATTTTTGTAGCACGCGCTTTAGCTCCTGCTATAGTAAGCTCTGTAAAAATAGATGGACAAAAGGCTATAGTATCACTAGTACCTGAACAAAAATCAAAAGCAATTGGTGCAAGTGGTATAAATATCAGACTAGCAAGTATGCTAACAAAATATGAGATCGAATTAGAAGAGTTAAATAGCACAGCTCAAACAAACCAGATAAATAATGAAGAAGGTCTAAAGAATTTAAAAGCCTTATTTGGCGATCTTTAAAAATAGAATTCGGCCTAGCCGAATTCCTATATCCATAAAATTACTTAATTCCAAGCTCTAAAGCTAAAAATTTACCCGTATGTGAGCCACTTTTTTCATATCCTTTAGCTAGTTCTATTGGACTACCCTTAGCAATTACCTTGCCACCTCCTGCTCCACCTTCAGGCCCCATATCTATAATATAATCACAATTTTTAATCACATCTAAATTATGCTCTATTACTATAACTGAATTTCCCAATTCAACCAAATGATGTAAAACTCCAGTAAGTCTATCAACATCAGCAAAATGCAATCCAGTTGTAGGCTCATCTAAGATATAAAGAGTAGAGCCAGTATCAGTGCGGCTAAGTTCTTTGGCTAATTTAATCCGTTGGGCTTCACCACCGCTTAAAGTAGTAGCTGGCTGACCCAAAGTAAGATAGCCAAGACCGACTGAGCAAATAGTGCTAAGCTTAGAATGAATTTTAGGAACTTTAGCAAAAAACTCTAACGCTTCATCAGCGCTCATAGCCAATACTTCAGATATGTTTTTGCCTTTATATCTTATCTCTAAAGTTTGAGCATTATAGCGAGTGCCTTTACATACATCGCATATTACATTAATATCAGGTAAAAAGTGCATCTCAACCTTTATCTCGCCCTCACCGCTACATTTTTCACATCTACCGCCTTTGACATTAAAGCTAAAGCGTCCGATTTTATACCCTCTAATCTGAGCCTCTTTAGTCGCTGCAAATAACGCCCTTATCTCATCCATCACGCCTGTATATGTAGCCGGATTAGAGCGTGGGGTTCTGCCTATTGGACTTTGGTCTAAATAGATAACCTTATCTAGCTGATCTAAGCCTTCTATTTTAGCACCCTTTAAAGCTTGAAATTTTTTAGCACGATTTAGCTCTATCTCAGCGGCTGGCAAAAGAGCTTTAAGCACTAATGAACTCTTGCCACTACCACTTACTCCAGTTACACCTACAAGATTACTAAGTGGAAATTTAACGCTTAAATTTGATATATTGTTTATAGTTACTCCACTTAAGCTTAGCCACTGTTTTTGTTTTCTGCCTTGATAGTAATTAATATCTTTTTGACCATTTAAATATTTTGCTGTTTGAGTTTGACTTGCTAATAACTCTTTATATGTACCATTAAAAACTACATTACCACCATAAACTCCAGCTCCAGGGCCAATATCTACTATATAATCAGCAGCTTCAACAGTCTTTTTATCATGTTCTACTACAATTACTGTATTGCCTTTTTCTTGCAAATTTCGCAAGGTTTTAATCAGCTTTAGAGTATCTCTTTCATGCAATCCAATGCTAGGCTCATCTAATACATACATAACCCCACTTAGCCCGCTTCCTATCTGACTAGCGATTCTAATACGCTGCGCCTCGCCACCACTAATAGTACGCGCATCTCTACCAAGACTAATATATCCAAGCCCTACATCATATAAGAAAAATAGCCTTTCATTTATCTCTTTTAAAATTGGAGTAGCTATTAGAGTTTGTTGAGGATTTAGGTGAGCAAATCTATCATTATTACTAAAAAATTTAGTAGCGTTTTCTATGCTCATGTTAATAATATCGCCTATTGATTTAGACGCTACTTTAACAGCCAAACTATCGCTACATAGCCTATTGCCTTTACAGCTTTCACAGACTTTTTCAGTCATATACTCGCTAAAATCTTTATCATCTTTTAATATCTCATATGCAACTTTTAGCACTCCTTCAAAGTGCTTTTTAATTCTATGGCGTTTCCATAAAAAATCAATACTTTTTGCATTGCCATATAGTATTAACCTTTTAGCATCTTCATCGAGTTGGCAATATGGTGTTTTAACACTAATATCATTTTGTTCGCAAAATGCCATTATGAATTTATAATAATAGCTTTTATTAAATCCATACATTACCTTAACAGCACCATCTTCAATACTTAAACTATCATCTATTATCTTATTTAAATCTAAACTAAAACGAATTCCAAGCCCATCACAGCTAGGACATGCCCCCTTAGGCGAGTTAAAACTAAAACTAAGCGGCTCAAGTGTATTAAAGCTAATTTTGCAATTAAAACAAGCATTGTGTTCGCTAAAGTGAATATGAGAACTCTCTAGCCCTATTTCATCAGCATTTAAAATTTCAATTTCTAACTCACCAAAACTTTCATAAAGCCCTTTTTGAACATCATCTGCAATTCTTGCACTATTTTCTTCATTTACTACAACTCTATCTATAACAGCTTTTATAGTATGCTTTTTAGTCTTTGATAGTTCTATCTCTTCATCTAATCGCACCATCACACCATCTATCATCGCTCTTATAAAGCCCTTATTTGCAAGACTCTCTAATGTATCAGCAAAACTACCCTTTTTCTCTCTTACAATAGGTGAAAGAATTGTGATTTTAGCGCCATTTGGGAGTTTAAGAATTTGATCTATAATATCACTTGCACTCATTTGAGATACTACTTGATCGCATTTGGGGCAGTGCTGAATACCTATTCTAGCATATAAAAGTCTTAGATAATCATAAATTTCAGTAATCGTTCCAACTGTAGAGCGAGGGTTTTTACTAGTGCTTTTTTGATCAATTGCTATAGCTGGGGTTAATCCTTCAATATGATCGACATCTGGCTTGCCAACTCTATCAAGAAATTGTCTAGCATAGCTTGAGAGAGATTCTATATATCGTCTTTGACCATCAGCATATAAAGTATCAAATGCAAGCGTACTCTTACCGCTTCCACTAAGACCAGTAAATACCACTAATCTGTTTTTTGGAATATCTAGGTTAATATTTTTTAGATTATGCTCTTTAGCACCTCTAATCTTAATCATTTCATTCATCTTTAATCCATATTTTAAATAAAACCTTGGATTATATCTAAAATTTAATAATAAGATATTTATCTAATTATAAAATCCAAATTTAACACTATTTGAAATTTCTAAACAAGATGGCCAAAGCGTGTAAAATCTAATACCTTTATACTCTAATTCAATCTTATAAAATAGTCCGATAAAACTCTTGCTTATTACATTTGCCTCAAACTCTCCGCCCATATAAATTTCTGAATAAGCAAATATATTATTGCGAGACTTAATCCAATCAAAAAACTTATCTTGAGATGTTAAATCACTATGTATATAATTCAATCCACCTAGCATTTGAGCGCTTTTTTCATCTTTTACACTATAAAAAAGCTTATTTGGAGTACCGATATCTAAAATTTTACCACCATCAATTAAGGCTATTTTATCACTTAAATAATAAGCATCGTCAATATCATGAGTAACAACAATAGCAGATAAACCCTCTTTTTGAATCATCTCTTTTAATTCTACTCTTAATGCTTGCTTTAACCCTTGATCTAAATTTGAAAATGGTTCATCTAAAAGTAGTAATTTAGCACCAGCAGCAATTGCCCTAGCAAATGCAACTCTTTGAGCTTGTCCTCCTGAGATTTGATCTGGCTTTTTATCCTTTAGTCCTTGTATACTAAATTTAGCCAAAAGCTCATTTATTTTATCATCTGCTTCTTTTTTGCTTAGTTTATTTAGAGCAAAAGAGATATTATCATATACGCTAAGATGAGGAAAAAGGGCATAATTTTGAAACATAAATCCAACATTTGATCCACATCTTAACTCATCGTATTGACTATTTTCTAATTTAGCAATACATCTTAAAAGCGTACTTTTTCCACTTCCACTACTACCTAAAATAGATAAAATTTCATTACTTTTAAGACTTAAATCAATCCCTTTTAAAACCTCATTTTGACCAAATTTTTTATGCAAATTTCTAATTTCTAGCACGTTTTGCCTTTATAAATATATGGGTAAAAATCAATACAAATAACGATAATACCACTATCATTAAAGATGGTAATGCACTATCATAAATTCTCTCATCAGTAGCGTACCAAAACGCCTTAACACTCAATGTCTCAAAACTAAATGGCGATAACATACGAGTAAGTGGTAATTCCTTAATAGTATCTATAAATACAACTAAAAACGAGAGCAAGAAAAACTGCTTTAATAGCGGCATATATAGCTTTATCATTAATATAAAATAGCTTGGGCGTAGCATATATCCAGCCTCATCAATAGATGTATGAATTTTAGCAAAACCACCATCAATAGAGTATATAGCAGTAGCTAAAAATCTAACTACATAGGCAAAAATTAAAACGCTAAATGATATTCCTAAAATTGCTACATTAAAAATCTCACCTATAAATGCAGCTGCTATCATAAGACTTACGCCAATAGCAGCCCCTGGAATAGCATATCCTACTGAACTAGCCTTAAGTATCCAAAAGCCAAATTTTCCACCTTTGCTTACTCTTGCTACAAAACACAAAATAAATGCCAAAATAGTAGTAACAAGCCCAGTAACTCCAGCTAAAATAAGCGAATTTAAACTCAAAATATAAAAATCAATTTCAAAAAGCTTATAATCTTTAAGCCCCCAATATCCAAGCCATATAAATGGCAATATAAATCCTATAAATAATATTATAAAACAATATAGAGTTGCTATTATGGATTTAAATTTGCTAAGATCTCTTTTTTGAATAAACTCACTAATATCTTGATTAAAGCTAAATTTACTCTTTTGACGCTCTTTATACTCTACATACATAAGAGCAAAAACACAAAGCATTAAAATTGCTGAAAGCGCACTTGATGAGTATGGATCTCCAAGATCATACCAAGTTTTAAAAATCCCTGCACTAAATGTATCTACCCCAAGATATGCACTAGCTCCATAATCGCTTAAAACCTCCATAAGTACAAGCATAAGCCCAGCTATAATGCTTGGCATAGCTATCTTAATGCTAACTTTATAAAATATCTTAAATTCGCTATATCCATGTATTTTTCCCACTTCATAAATAGCCATTGATTCGCTCTTAAAAGCTGACTTTGCAAATAAATATACATATGGATATAAAGATATACTAAGCACAAAAATAACGCCATAAATATTAAAAATATCGATTCTAAAACCAAATATACTTTCAAACTCAGCCCCATAATCCATAATTCCAACATAAACAAAAGCCAAAATATAAGCTGGAATAGCAAGTGGTAAAATTAGTAAATTTTCTAAAATTCTAGAGAGATAAAAATTATAATTACTAATCAAATAAGCCGTAGAAACGCCCAAAATATAACAAATTATTAGCACAAAAAAGGCCACTATAAATGTATCTTTAACAAATCTAAAAAATAAAAACTCAAAAAAGTGGCTTAAATTTCCACTAATTTGAGCTAGTCTTGACTCATCACTACTAGCAAAAGCCTCAAATAGATATGAGCCAAATTCAATAAAAATACTAATAACAGGAACAACAACTAAAAAAGCTATAAAAAGCCCAAGGGTCTTTATAGCTTTTGTTTTATCTCTCATCTAAATCCTACTTCATCATAGATAAGCACTGCATCTTTTACATTATCTGCGATTTTTGATACTTCTATGCTATCTTCTTTAAATTTACCAAATGATTTAACTACATCTGAAGGTTCTACATCACTTAACAGGAACAACAACTAAAAAAGCTATAAAAAGCCCAAGGGTCTTTATAGCTTTTGTTTTATCTCTCATCTAAATCCTACTTCATCATAGATAAGCACTGCATCTTTTACATTATCTGCGATTTTTGATACTTCTATGCTATCTTCTTTAAATTTACCAAATGATTTAACTACATCTGAAGGTTCTACATCACTTCTTGCTGGATACTCATAGTTGATATTTGTTAGCATTGATTGAACCTCTTTGCTTAGCATAAACTCCATAAATTTCTTAGCTGCTTCTTGGTTTTTGCTTGATGCTGTCATAGCAATTCCGCTTACATTAATATGCGCACCACGGCCATCTTGATTTGGGAATATTATACCAATTGAGTTACCTACTTCTACATCTTTTGGATTTTTAGATGTTCTTAGAAGTCCTATATAATAAGTATTCATAACAGCATATGGAGCTACACCAGATACCATCTGTCTAGCTTGGTCTCTATCGCCACCTTTTGGAGGCATTGCTAAATTATCCAATACTCCTTTAGCCCATTTTTTAGCCTCTTCTTTGCCATCATTTGCAATAATTGAAGCAAGTAATGTTTTAGAGTATGCAGCCGTAGCGCTTCTTACTAAGATTTTACCTTTTAGTTCAGGTTTTGCTAAATCTTCATAATTTTTTACCAAATTTGGATCGATTTTAGCATTTTTATCATATGCGATAATTCTTGCTCTTTTAGTAATAGCAAACCACATATCATCTTTATCTCTTAAATTTGGAGCTATTGTATCTTTTAGAAATTTAGAATCTACTGGAGCTAATACATTTGCATTTTTAGCCTCAGTCAAATTTGAAACATCAGCAGTTATAAATATATCTGCTGGAGAATTCTTACCTTCTAATTGCAATCTTTTAATTAGCTCAGGCGCCCTTGCAGTTGTGTGATTTATCTTAATGCCAGTTTGAGCCTCAAATTTTTTATATATCTCAAAGTCAGCATCATAGTGTCTAGCTGAATATATATTGAGTTCAGCTGATACCAAAGTCGTAGCACCAAGTAGTGCAGCAACGATAATCTTTCTCATCATTTTCTCCTAAAATTTAATTTTGATGGCGAAATATTAGCTATAAGAAGTAAATATTCTGTAAATGATAATAGTTATTAATTTCTAATTAATCAAATTTATTTTTACTAGATTTTAAAATTTATATAAAGCTTATAGTTGAAATTTAAAGCAAAATTATAATAATATGTTACATTTTTACACATATTTATAAAAAATTGTATAAATTTAAATCAAATTTTGCCAAATTCCAAATATTATTGATATAATTCAATTTTAAACAATTTCATAATAAAGGTTAACAGATGTCTAATCCGAACATTCCTGTTGACAAGCAGACAAATGCTGTACAAATCATCGGCCTTATTGGCGGTGTTTTAGCAGCTATGCTTGTTTACTACATTATGCCTAGCGATGCTGGCGAGATCGCTACAGCAGCTGCAAATGGCAAAACTCTAAATATAGATGCACTTCCAGTAGTAGCTGCAATCGCAGTTCTTATGGGTATATGGTGGATGACTGAGGCGATTGCACTTCCTGCTACAGCTCTTCTTCCAATGGTTTTATTCCCAATTCTTGGTGTTGATACATTTAAAAATGCTGCTGCTCCATATGCTAGTGATACTATCTATCTATTTATGGGTGGTTTCGTTCTAGCTCTTGCTATGCAAAAATGGAATCTTCATACTCGTATTGCTCTTGGCATTGTACTTTTAGTAGGTACTAGCCCTAAACGCCTTGTGGCTGGATTTATGATAGCTACTGGCTTTATGTCAATGTGGGTTAGCAATACTGCAACTGCTGTTATGATGCTTCCAGTTGGTCTTTCTGTACTTCATCTAGTAAGTAAATTAACTGGCAAAGATGATGGCACAATAGAAGGTGATTTAAGACATCTTGATGAAGTAAGTCGCAAAGGCACTCAAGGCGGAATCGCAAGTGCTGTAATTCATAAAGGCAAAGATGTAGTAAATGAGATCAAAGCTAGAACTAAAGATTATACTTCAAATTTTGGTATTGCTTTAATGCTTGGTATTGCGTATGCTGCTTCGATTGGCTCACTTGGAACGATTATTGGTACGCCACCAAATGCACTTTTAGTAGCTCATATGAAAAATGAATTTGGTATTGAGATCGGATTTGGTGAGTGGATGCTGATGGGTGTTCCACTAGCTGTAATTATGCTAGCTGCTTGTTGGGCACTTTTGGTTTATGTATTATTTAAACCTGAAATTGATGAGATACCAGGCGGCAAAGAAGTTATTCAAGCAGAATACAAAAAACTAGGTTCAATGAGTAGAGCTGAGTGGTTAGTTGGTATAGTATTTGTACTTGCAGCACTTTGCTGGATATTCCTTGGATTTATATTTAAACACTATGGTATTAAAGTATCAAGCCTAGATTCAGTTATAGCAATGAGTGTTGCTGTATTGCTATTTATTATCCCTGCAAATTCAAATGGGGAAAGATTAATTGATTGGGATACTGCTAAAAAACTTCCATGGGATATTCTAATCCTATTTGGTGGCGGTCTAGCACTTTCAGCTCAATTTAGCAAAACTGGTCTTAGCCTATGGATAGGACATCAGGTATCAGCTCTTGGATTTATGCCGATTATATTAATTATATTAGTTGTTACAGCTCTTGTTATATTCTTAACAGAGATCACATCAAATACAGCTACAGCTGCTGCATTCTTGCCAGTAATTGCTGGTGTGGCAATTGGTCTAGGGTATGAGGGTGAAAGCGTAATGCTATTTACAATTCCAGTTGCACTTGCTGCTACTTGTGCATTTATGCTACCAGTAGCTACTCCACCAAATGCTATTGCTTACGGCTCTGGTTATGTCAAAATAAGCAATATGATCAAAGCTGGTCTATGGCTAAATATAATAGGAATATTCTTAATTACACTAACAGTTATATTCCTTACAACTACAGTATTTGGACTAAGCTTATAATTTTTTAGCTAGGCGAATTCGCCTAGCTACCTCATCTAAATTTAATACACTTTTTAAATCCAAGATTATTATCAACATAATTTTAATATTTATAAATTACATATTGTAATAAATATACAAATTTAATTAATAAATTTAATAATTTCAATAATCATTTAGAAAAAAATATGATATAATTATAAATTATGTAATAACATTATAAAAATTAATAAGATAGAAAGATTAAGGTATGAAAATTTTACTTTGTATCTTTGTATTTGTTATAATAGGCTTTGCAAAGTGCCAACTAGTGCAAAAATCTAGTAATGATATAAATAGCGTAGATGTTAGCCAAACACAAGTAGCATATAGTAATCTAAAAAATTTATATATAGCAGATCTTAAAACTTACAAAATCCTATCTTCAATGGATGTAAAATCTGATAAAATCAATGTAATTAAATTTAATAATTCAAATCTTATAATTGGCCTAGATAGTGGCTATGCTATACAAATTAACCCAAGGGGGGGGGTTAAATCAATCCTAATTGACCCGACAAAAACCAATATAATAGATGGCATTACATCTATAAATTTTATTAAAGATAAGATTATATTTACTCTTGGCAATGCAACTTTAATAATCTATGATACAATTAATAATATATATAAAAAATCAAATTTAAACCTAAATTCAAAGATAACTACTACACATATAATTGGCAACGCTCTTTATATCGCTAGTTTTGATAGAAATATATATAAAGTTGAATTAGATACACTAAAAATTGACAAAATTATGCAAACATCAAATTTACCAACTGCAATGATGGATTTAAATCAAGAACTAATCATAGGACTAATAGATGGCAATATAATCTATAAAGATAAAATTTATAAAATCTCAAACAACCAAATAAGCACAATAAAAATTTATAAAGATAATATTTATATTGGCGATTGGGATTCAAATTTATATATTTATGATTTAAATCTAAATTTAAAAAATAGTACAAAAATCGGCTATGATTCAATTTTGGATATATTTATTAGTAAAAATAGCCAAGTTATACTATGGAATAGTGCTATTTTTTCTTGTAATTTTGGTATTGAGTAATTGATACAAATTCTATAAAAGGAGAGCTTTATGTATAGTTTTATCAAAAAGCCATTAGTGCTTGGCGCTGGCTTATGTTTGAGCTTATCTAGTCTTTTTGGTGCTAGCGAGCTTGAAACTATCATGAAAGAGCGTAACTTGAGTGAGAAGGATATTTTAGCTGCGGCTAAAACCTATCAACCAAGTGGACGCAAAGACGAATATATCGTCTTTAGTTCTGGCGGTCAAAGTGGTCAAGTAATCGTATATGGTGTTCCATCTATGAGAATCTATAAATACATAGGTGTATTTACTCCAGAGCCATGGCAAGGTTATGGCTACGATAATGAGAGTAAAGCTGTGCTAAAAGGTGGAGCTATTAGGGGTAAAGATATAACTTGGGGTGATACTCACCATCCAAATTTCACAGAAAAAAATGGTGAATATGTGGGTGATTATCTATTTATCAACGATAAAGCAAACCCAAGAACAGCTGTAATCAATCTTCATGATTTTGAAACCACTCAAATCGTGGTAAATCCAATCATGAAAAGTGAACACGGTGGAAGTTTTGTTACTCCAAATACAGAGTATGTAATCGAAGCTAGCCAATACGCAGCTCCATTAGATAATAATTATCATCCAATCGAAGAGTATGAGTCTGTATATAGAGGTGCGATTACATTTTGGAAATTTGATTATCCAAAAGGTAAAATTGATGAAAAAGCTTCATTTTCACTTGAGCTTCCTCCATATATGCAAGACTTAAGCGACGCTGGTAAGGGTGAATCAATGGGTTGGGCATTTACAAATAGCTTTAACTCAGAAATGTATACTGGTGGTATTGAAAAGGGTCTTCCTCCATTTGAAGCTGGTATGAGTAGAAATGATACTGACTACATGCATATGTATAACTGGCAAATTCTAGAAAAGCTAGCAAAAGATCCTAAAAATTACAAAATAATCAACAATCACAGAGTTATTCCTATTAGTGTAGCTGTAGCTAATAATGCACTATTTTTAGTTCCAGAACCAAAATCTCCACACGGTGTAGATGTAAGCCCTGATGGTAGATATATCCTAGTAGGCGGAAAGCTAGATACTCACGCTAGCGTATATGACTTTAGAAAGATGAAAGCTTTAATAGATAAAAAAGAATTTGCAGGTAAAGATCCTTTTGGAATTCCAATTTTAGATATGCAAAAATCTTTGCATGGTCAAGTAGAACTAGGCCTTGGACCACTTCATAACTCTTTTGATTCTAAAGATGGCGTGGTTTATACCTCACTATATGTAGATAGTCAAATCGTAAAATGGGATTATAAAAAGCTAAAAACTCTAGATAGAGTAAATGTCCATTATAATATCGGACACCTTGATACAATGGAAGGTAAATCTGCTAAACCTATTGGAAAATATGCTCTAGCTCTTGATAAATTATCAATTGATAGATTTAATCCAGTAGGCCCACTTCATCCACAAAATCACCAATTAATCGATATAACTGGTGCAAAAATGGAGCTAATCTATGATATGCCAATTCCTCTTGGAGAACCTCATGATGTTATCTCAATTGCAGCTAGTAAATTAAAACCTGCAATGACATACAAAATGGGTACAAACTCAAGAACAGGTGAGCAATCAGAAGGTATGACATTAGCAGGCCAAGAAAGAATTGAAAGAAATGGCAAAAATGTAACTGTATATGCTACTCTTGTTAGAAGCCATATAAATCCTGAGCATATAGAAGTAAATAAAGATGATAATGTTACTATCTATCTAACTAACTTAGAAAGAGCTCAAGATGAGACTCACGGCTTTGCAATTGACTTATATAATGTTCATGCATCTATAGAGCCTGGTAAAACTGCAAGCGTGAATTTCAAAGCTGATATGGAAGGCGTATTCCCTTACTACTGTACTGAGTTTTGTTCTGCTTTACATCTAGAGATGATGGGATATCTATATGTCAAAGATCCTAAGAAAAAATATGAATCAGTCAAAAAAGCAAAACTAAAAGAGTTAAGCCCAGCTCAATTAGAAGCTGAATACAAAAAAGTAATCGCTACAAATAAAGCAACTGATGATGTTATCCAAAGTGTTGTAAAATTCCTAAAAGAGAAACACTTTGAGAAATATCCAAAAGTTAAACAACTTGTTGAAGATGCACTAGATCAATATGGCAAAATTCCTGAAGTAAAAGCAAAAGCTGATGAAGCTTATAAAAAAGGCGATGTCAATGGCGCTATTCTTTGGGAGTATCAAGTATGGCAATATATGGTTAAAACTGCTGATGTTGGTCTAAGAGCTAAAAACAACCTAACAAAAGCCCTTGCTACACCTATGACAGCTGTGCAAGCTCGTGGTGAAGAAGCTTATTTAAAAGGCGGATGTAATGGTTGCCATGTTATTGGCCAAGTAAGTTCAGGTCCAGATTTAACCGGTGTTCTTCTAAGACATGAAAATGCTGAACAATGGGTGTTTGATTTTATTAAAGACCCAGCTAGCAAATATGAAGAAGATTATGTTAAAGCTATGATTAACTTCTTTAATCTAAGAATGCCAAATCAACATATGACTGACCAAGAGATCAAAGATATAATTGAGTATCTAAAATGGATCGATGAAAATGCTGGATTGTATTAAAATTTAGCAAATGGGGCGGAGATTCCGCCTCATTAATTAAATTTATTATCCGCCCAGATGGACTGATAGTAAATTTAATTAAAGGAGTAAAAATGAAAAGGTATCAACTCTATACCATACTAGCTCTAATTTTAATGACTGTGGGATTTACTATTCCTGTAATTGCATATCATGGTGTAGCCAATAAGATTAAAAATGGTGCTGAGATTCCAAGTTATGTATATCCAATCTATAATCTCTACACTAAAATTCAATATAAAAATCATCTAATGGCACCAGAAGTTAGAAATGATTTAGCAAAAATGATAGAAACAAGATCTGAAATTGGAGTACCAAGCCTCCCTATATGGTATGTATCTTTAGAGGCTCCTAACTATCCTAAAGAGGCCTTTCCAGATGGAATTCCAGTATATTTTCATGTAGATGGTTATAGTGGTGATGTGCATGAAATGAATACTATAAACCACTATATAGGTATGTATCCTATGGAGCATGGTGGCAATGTAGAAAGAGCAATTGCGCCATACTATTTGCTTATTGCAACTATCTTTATGTTGCTATATCTATACTATAACGGCAAAGGAAATTCGCTATTACTAATCCCTACAATTATCGCTCCAGTACTATTTATGAGTGCATTTACTGGCTGGCTATACTGGTATGGTCATAATATGCAAGAGTGGGGCGCATTTAAGATTAAACCATTTATGCCAACAGCTCTAGGCGATGGTAAAGTGGCACAATTTACCACTCATTCATATCCTACCATAGGATTTTGGGTTATGATTGCTATGAGTGTTTTATCGATTTTAGCAATATTTTCTAAAAATAAATATCTTAAGGAAAATGCGTGAAAAAACTCTGCCTAATAGCTCTACTATATAGCTTTACTTTTGGAAATGACCTACAAGATGCTATAGATAGTGCAAGTAGTGGAGATATAATAGAGCTTGGCAGTGGAGTTTATAGTGGTAATATCATTATAAATAAGCCAATTACTATAGATGGAAAAGATAAAAGTGCGATAATAAAAGGCGATGGAAAAGGCGATGTGATAAAAATCACAAGCCCAGGAGTAAAGCTATTAAATTTAACCATAGAAAATAGCGGAAACTCCCACACTACAATAGATTCAGCCATAAGCTGCGATAAAGCAAATAAGATTGAGATTATAAATAATATTATTAAAGATTCGCTTTTTGGTGTTAATTTTAAACAGTGTAATGACTCTAAAATAGTTGATAATTATATCACATCAAAGCCAGTTGATTTAGGTCTTAGAGGTGATGGAATTCGTCTATGGTATAGCCATGATAATATAATACAAAATAATCATCTATACAAAAGCAGAGATATGGTTGTATGGTATTCTAGTAATAATAAAATTCTTAAAAATTATGGCGAATATGGCAGATATTCACTACACTTTATGTATGCTGGAAAGAATTTAGTTGAAGAAAATATATTTAAATACAACTCTGTTGGTATATTTTTTATGTTCTCCTCAGGAACAACTGCTAGAAAAAATCAAGTTTTAAACTCTACTGGTGCCTTTGGAGTTGGTATTGGTATGAAAGATACTAGTGATTTTATAATACAAGATAATATATTAGCCTATAATGCTAGAGGATTATATCTAGACCAATCCCCGTTTCAACCAGGCACTACAAATGTTTATGAAGATAATCAGATACTATATAACACAGTTGGAGTTCAATTCCATGCTACTCAGCATAAAAGCATATTTAATCGTAATGATTTTATAGGCAATATGGAAGTCGCTATAAATGATACTCCTGGTTCTAAAATTGATATAAATGAGTGGAGTAATAATTACTTTGATGATTATGCTGGATTTGATAGAGATAAAGATGGAATTGGTGATATAGAGTATAAGAATTTTACCTATCTTGACTCACTTTGGCAATACTATCCAAATTTAAGACTATTTTATGGAAGTGCTATTATGAGTATTTTAAACTTCATCTCTAAACTCGCCCCATTTTCTGAACCAGAGCTATTAATCACAGATACAAGTCCGCATATGGAGCCATATCATGAATAGAAGAGAGTTTAGCATTTTTAGCATTGCTGCGATTGGATGTGCTGCTGGTAGTGGAGTTTTAATAAATAAATTCTATGAACCAAAACTACACCTTAGACCACCAGGAAGTGTTAAGAATTTTGAATCTTTATGCATCAAATGTGGCCAGTGTGTTCAAGTCTGTCCATATCATAGCATTGAACTTTTGGGGCTTGATGATGGGATAAATTTAGCCTCAGCATATATCGATCCAAGCAAAAGAGGCTGCTATCTATGCGATCTATTTCCTTGTGTATTAGCCTGTCCTAGTGGTGCACTAGACCATAGTATAAACTCTATAAAAGATGTTAAAATGGGAGTTGCTGTAGTAAGAGATATACAAAAATGCTATGCAACGCTAAATAAAAATGTAAGTCAAGATGATATTAGCATCTTACTAAATCGCCAAACCTATAACCAAAGAGAGAGCGATGCTAAAAAGATTATAGAAGATAATATTGATAAAAGCTGCTCATTATGTGTAAATTCTTGTCCAGTTGATGAGGCTATAAGTTTTATACAACTAAATGAAAAAAAGGTTGTAAAAATAGAGTCAAATTGCGTAGGATGTGGAGTCTGTCAAGAGGTGTGCTTTGCTGGAGTGATTGAAATCTTACCACAAAAAAGCTATAGCGAAATTTATGAGGAATCAAAATGAAAAAGTCAATTACGATTATACTAAGTGCAATAATACTTATAGGATGTTCAAGTGAACAAAATATTAAAAACGATCCGCAAGAGTCAAACAAAACAGCTACTACAAACTCAATTACAATCAAAAAAGGTAGCAGTGCTAATCAAACAAAATCTGATGAATGGGTCGTATATGATATAGATGGAAAGAAAAATATCAAATTTGGAGTTGGCGAATCAAATGAAACTACAAAATCTATTGGCGCTATTGCCTTTACTAGGCCACCACTTCAAAGTATAAATAAAGCCTTACTAAGAGGCCAATTAAGTAAAAATTTCATTACCAAATGCTCAGCCTGCCATGATGATTACGCTAATGGAATCATTGGTCCATCGCTATTAGATAAGACAAGCGAGCAGATATATGATATGATAATTGCATATCGCACTAAAACAAAAGCCAATATATTAATGGCAGATCTTGTAAAATCAATGGATGATAAAGAGGTGGCAGATATTGCCAATGAAATTAGCCAATTCAATGAACAATTTAGGAGTAAAAAATGAATATAGGCAAAGTAATAGCTCTATTTTTGGGCGGTTTGATTGTTGTTTTAATGCTTTTTATGTTGTTTAGCTCTGATAGCCCAACTCAAGCAACACAAGAACCAGTAAAAAATGAACCAAAGCCAGTTACGCAAACTACTAGTAGTTCAAGTGAGTTTCAAACAAGCGATGAGTTAAATAAGATTAAAGAGTTAAAGCAAAGCGTATCTGTAAGCAGCGATGGAGTAAGCAAGCTATATTTACAAAGTTGCGCACCATGCCATGCTAAAGATGGCTCTGGAATCTTAGCTCCATCAATCATTGGCAGAAGCAAAGAAGATATTTTAGCTAGATTAAATGAGTATAAAGCTGGTAAAATACCAAATAGTTTAATGGAAGGACTTTTAGATAATGTCAGCGATGAGAATTTAACAATTCTAGCTGAAGAGATATCTAAATTTAAATAAATATCATGAATAAATATCAAGGCCGCCAAACAGTAGCAAATGCTAGTTTTTTCTCTACTTTTATAAGCACAACAAAAGATGGCAAAAAGCGTCCTAGTATAAGATTTTACCGATATTTTACTATGATTTTGATTCATCTTTTGTTTGTGCTTTCATTTGTAGCAGATATTCAAGTTATTGAAGGCGATATCACTGGGTCTAGAATGTTAGGCTTTCATCTAGCCGATCCGTTTATCACCACCGAAGTTATACTTAGCAGAGGACAATTACCTATAAATTTACTTATTGGTACATTTACTATTTTGGCTTTTTATATGCTTTTTGCTGGGCGTGCTTTTTGTTCGTGGGTCTGTCCATATAATTTTTTTGGCGAATTTGCCGAGAGATTAAATGCTAAATTAGTTAGTAAAAAAATAATCAAAAAAAGAGAATTTGATACAAAAATAAGATATGTATTTTTGATAATTTTTTGGATTTTAAGCTTAGTGAGTGGATATTTAATATTTGAGATTTTTAATGTTGTAGGTATAGTATCAAGATTTATTATATATGGATATAGTGCTGCGATTTGGTGGGCTGTTTTAGTATTTTTAGCTGAAGTATTCTTTAGTAGAAGATTTTGGTGTAGATATGTTTGTCCTATTGGAACACTATATTCATTATTATCTAAATTTAGAGCTATAAAAGTTAGCTGGAATAAGGAAAAATGCGATCACTGTGCTGTATGTATGGATGTTTGCATTGTCCCAAAAGTTCTAGAAATTACAAAGTCTAAGAATAAAGATATTCCAGGAGAGAAATTTAGTATAATAAGCGGGGATTGCACTATGTGCGGTAGATGTATCGATGTATGCCATCAAGATGCTTTAAATTACGAAAATAGGCTTAAAAAGCTTTTATAAGGATTGATATTGATAAAAATAGAAAACTTAACTAAAAAATTTGGCTCTCAAATTATTCTAAATAACCTAAATTTAAACATTCAAGATGGTCAAAAGGTTCTAATAATGGGACAAAATGGAGCTGGAAAATCTACTTTAATGAAGGCGATATTAGGTGAGTTAATCTGCGATAGTGGCTCTATATTCATAGATAATATCAATCCAATTATAGATAGAAAAAATGCTTTAAGATATCTAAGTTTCGTCCCTCAAACTCCACCACCTCTTAGGCTTAGTGTCGCTCAACTATGTGAATACTCTATAAGCTCAACCAAAACAGATCTAAACAATATAATAAATTATCTAAAAGAGTTAGATCTAAACTATGAAAAAGAGCATAAAAAGCCTTTTTACAAACTCTCAGGCGGTATGAAGCAAAAGGTATTAATCGCTCTAGCTCTTGCAAGAGATTCAAAGACTATACTCTTTGATGAACCTACTGCCAATCTCGATCCTCAAGCTAGAGAGAAATTTATAAATATATTAAAATCCAAATTTCAATCTCACACACTTATTTTTATCTCTCACAGAATAAGCGAAGTCAAAGGCATAGTAAATCGTGTTGTCGAGATGGATTTAGGCAATATCATTAAAGATAGCGAGGTATAATAGTGAAAAATTTAATCCTAATAGCAAAAATTGATATACAAGAGACATTTGCTTCAAAGTGGTTTTTATTTTATTTGCTTACCTTTGCTGGATTGATAGCAATATTTTTTGTAACAGGAGTTGTTGATAGCAGAGTTGCTGGATTTAGCGGACTTACTAGAATGCTTTTGCTATTTATTCAAATTTGTATAATAATCTTGCCAATCTTTATTCTCATCACAACTGTGCGAAGTATAAACTCAGATAGAGAAACTGGCGCTTTAGAGTATCTTCTTAGCTTTCCAATATCGCTTAAAGAGTACTATTTTGGCAAAGCTTTAGGAAGAGCATTCACAGTCTTTTTACCTATATTTATAGCTCTTATCTTATCGCTTATTATAGCTATTTTTAAAAATGTAGATATTCCTTGGGGAGTATTTTTTTATTACACCTTATTGCTTTTAGTGCTATCTTTTGCCTTTTTATCGTTTGGATTTTTAATCTCAAGTTTTATTAAAAGTAGCGAACTTGGACTTGGATTTTCATTTTTATTTTGGCTATTTTTGTTAGCATTTTTAGACCTTGCATTAATAGGCCTAATGATGCAAAGCTCAATAAATGAAAATATCATCTACTCCATCTCATTAGCAAACCCTATGCAGGTTTTTAGAATCGCAGCAATTAGTCTATTTGATCCAAATTTAGCTGTAATTGGTCCAGCAGCTTACTTTATTTTAGATGGATTTGGCAAAATTAATTTTTTAATATATTCAGCACTATATCCAACTTTACTTGGTATAATTTGCATGATATTTGGATATATTTCGTTTTCTAAGAAGGATTTAATATGAAAAAACTTATACTTTTAGCTCTTTTTGCTGGAATAGTTTTTGGGGCAAATTTAAAAGATAATGAGTTTTTTAAAGATACAAACTCTACTTGTCCTATTAAATTCATAGATGTCTTTAAATATCCTGATTGGATTGCAGTTTTAGAATATAAAAATGGTAAAAAAGTACTATTTAGCTCAGCCAAACAGATGTTTTACTACTTTTATACAAGCAAACCAAAAGAGGTTGTGCCGCTTAAAAAGATGTATGTTACAGATTATAAAACAAAAGAACTCATCGAAGCTACGGAGGCGTTTTATGTTTTTGGTAGCAATGTAGTAAGTTTTAGTGGCGATGATTTAATCCCATTTGCTAGCTATGAAGATGCTAAAAAATTTGCCGATGACAACTCAGCTAGTAGAATTTTTGAATTTAGTAAAATTAATAAAAAATTGATTGATTATTTAGATTAGGATTAATAATGAAAAATATTTTATATGTTTTAAGTGCTATTATTGTTGGTGCGTTATTTGCTTTTATAATAAATTCTTATAATGATCAAACCCAAAAGATCTCTGCTGATTCAAACATAACTTGCGATTTAAATACTCAAAACTGCAATATATCCTATAAAGGAAAAGAGATTGGATTTTCTTTTTATCCAAGACCACTTGAAGCTATGGTGCCACTTACGCTTAAAGTAGAAGGGCTAAATGGTCAATATAAAAATTTAAATGCTAGAATTTATGGTTTAAATATGGATATGGGAACTATAAAAGCAAATTTAGAAAATAGAGGCAATCTATATATAGGTACAGTTGTGCTTAGCTCTTGCGTAGTTGAAGTGATGAATTATCGCTTAGAGCTTTATGATGGAGATAAGCAACTTGGAATTTATATAGATTTTAATCTTAAAAGCTAATTGTAAATAAAGCCAAATAGCTATAAAAGCTATTGGCTATTAATTAACCTTAAAAAATGTATCTAAATGTATGTTTTCAAAAGCAGCTTGCAAACTTACAAATAGTTTTGGATTTTGCTTTTCTAAAGTAGCTAAAAGCTCTTTAGTTTCAGCTCTTGCATGTGGCATTTTTACATCAAATCTCATAGCCGGACACGCCTCATCTCCAATCACTCTAAGCTCATTTCTAGTAGCATTATCACGCAATTGACGCTCACGCACATTAATAAGCGGCCTAATCACTATCACGCCATTTTTAGCAGTATATTTTGGTGCTAGAGTTCTCATAGCTCCATTGTATGTAAAATTCATAAAAAAACTCTCTACAGCATCATCTAAATGATGTCCAATAGCAAGCTTATTAAATCCATTAGCTAGTGCATATGTATAGAGATATCCTCGTCTCATACGGCTAAAAAAGCTGCAAAAACTTGAGTTTTTACGAATTTTATCTTTACTAATCTCAAATATAGAACTATCAATTACGCTGTGTTTGATTCCATGAGCCTTGCAATGCTGAGTTAAATATTCATAATTTTCACCCATTCCATAGCTTAGCGTTACTGCTTCAAATTCAAATTTATCAGGAGTTACATTTTGAAAATGCTTAAGAATATGTGCCAAACTAAGGCTATCTTTACCGCCACTTAAACCCAGCAAAATCTTATCGCCTTTTTCAAACATCTTATACTTAGCGTTAGTTTGGCCAACTTGTCTAATTAATTTTTTGCTTAGTTCTATCATATATTTTTTACCATTTCTAGAACAAATTTAGCAGATTTATCTGCTGCTTGAGTTAAAAATGTATCAAAATCAACCTCTGCTTTACCACCAGCTTCATCGCTAATAGCTCTAAGCATACAAAATCCAACACCAAGAGCAGCACAAACTTGAGCAACGCTTGCCCCTTCCATCTCTACAGCATCAGCTTTAAAAGTAGATTTTATCCACTCTTTTTTCTCTTCATTGCAGATAAATTGATCGCCAGTAGCAACTACTCCACCAATTAAACCAATACCTAAAGAATCAGCCACCTTTTTAGCTACACTATTTAGCTTCTCGTCGCTATTTTCAAAAATATTAATTCCAGGCACATAACCATGTGGATGTCCAAAAGCTGTAATATCTAAATCATGCTGAGCTGTAGTAGTGGCATATAGCATATCACCGATCTTTAAATTCTTATTTAAAGCACCAGCAACGCCAGTAAATATCAGCTTTTCGCAGCCAAATTTCTCAACTAAAATTGTTGCAGTTAAAGCTGCATTGACTTTTCCAATCTTTGAATAAGCTATTACTAATTCATGATTGCCACACTGTGCTTTATAAAATGAATTTCTAGCATAATCAATCTTTTGATAATCACCAACTGCTTTTAGCAAAAACTCAATCTCTTCACTCATAGCCCCAAGGATAGCAATTCTCATCTTAACGCCTCTAAAGCTTCATTGAGTGAGCTTAAATTTGTGATACTATATGTTGGTTTATCGCAGATTTTTTTATTCATTCCTTTTAATACGCTTGCACCAAATTCAATAAAACAATCAATCTCATCAACATAATTTTTTACACTATTTTGATATAAAACTGGGCTAGTTAATTGAAGTTTTAATAATTCTAAAGCCTCTTTTTTAGTAGTATAAGTCTTAGCTGTAACATTTGAAATTACCGGTGCAAACTCTTCACTTAGTAAATTCTCAAGCTCACTAGCAAGCTTTATACTAGCATTTTGAAGCAAAGGACAGTGACTTGCTACGCTCATATCAAGCAGCATTGCTCTTTTGGCTCCAGCAGATTTAAACTCATCTACGGTTGCTTGAAGATCGCTTCTAATTCCAGCTACTACTATTTGACCATCGCAGTTATAATTTGCTGCCCAAATTTGCTTATTACTATTTTTACAGATCTCTTCAACTTTTTCATTACTAAGACCTAAAATTACCATCATTCCAGCGCCAATTTCTGCACAATCTTGAGCCATAAATTTACCACGCAAATTTACAACTTTAATAGCGTCTAAAGGTTTAATTGCTCCACTTACACTAAGAGCGCTAAACTCACCTAAAGAGTGTCCAAAGCTTAGCTCTGGTTTTAAATTTAATTGACTTTTAAACGCTTCAAAACACATTAATGAGTTTAACACAATTGCTGGTTGAGTAAATTCAGACTCACCTAATTTATCATTAGCTTCAAAGAGTAAAGTTTTAAAATCAATACCGCAATACTCGCTAGCACTATCTAATAACTCCTTAGCACTGCTAAATTCGTTATATATTTCTTGCCCCATACCAATACTCTGTGAGCCTTGACCAGGGAAAATAAATGCAACTTTCATATCAAACTCTTAGTGGTGTTTACCGCAGCATCCGCCACCATTTTCATCATGGTGAGCACCATTGCAACACTCATCTTCATCATCATGATGATGGCCATGACCGCCGCAGCCACCATGACCCCCGCAACCACCATGGCCATGGTGATGTCCATGTCCATGATCGTGACCGCCGCAGCCACATACATGAGGCATAGCTACAACACCTGTTAGCTCCTCATCAGCATCAGCATCTCTATTTTCTGTAATCTGTACATTAAATTCCAAATCTTTACCAGCGTATGGGTGATTAAAATCTACTGTTACATCATTTTCACCGATAGCTTTTACAGTTACACGAACTGTGCTACCATCTTCTCCTTCGCCAAAAAGCTCCATACCAATATTTAAATCAATTCCTGCAAATTGCTCTTTAGGAAGTACTTGCAAAGCGTTTTCATCATATTCGCCTACGCCTTGGCTAGCTGGAATTTTAATTGTAGCTTTTTGACCAACTTCTAAATTTAAAACACCACTCTCAAGTGCTTCTAAAACTTGATTTTTACCGCTTACAAATGCAATCTCTTGACCGCCTATATTTGATTCTAAAAGTTCGCCACTATTAGCATCTTTTAGCTCATAAAACATTTTAATAACTTTTGACATATCTCTCTCCTAAAAATTATTTTCTATCAGGTGCAGCCTTTGCCTCTGCGCTATCTGGGTAGGCTTGCTTTAATGCTTTATAAAATTTATTAGCACTTTTTGTATCGCCTATTTTATCAAAGCTAATTGCTGTATGATACAATAGCTTTGGCATATAGTTGCCTTTTTGACTGATGGCAACACTTTTTTGATAGTATGGCACAGCATTTTTGTAATTTTTATTAAAATACTCAATCTCACCAAGCATAAAATTTGAATAAGCTGGTTTATAGTTTTTACTAATTAAAACGGTAAAGCACTCACTAGCTTTTAGATACTCCTTGGCTTTATAAGCTTTATCTGCCATAGCAAGTAGATCAGCACCTGCCATATTATCAAGCTGTTTTAAATGCTGTGATTTTTGATTATCTGTATCTATTTTTTTATCTTTGGATTCTAAATTTGATTTTTGGTTTGTATCCTTTGGATGTTTGTTATCAATTAGCGAAGTTAGCTCACTAAGTGCTGTTGTTATCTTTTTGACATCTTCATTTTGTTTTGTCTGATTAGCTTTAATCAGAGATTTAAGATTTGTGATATCTTTAGCAGTTGTGGCTTTTTGCGAATTTAGTCCATTTTCTAACTCATTTACCCTAGTTTCTATAGCTAAAATTCTTTGATTTATACTATCTAAAAGGCTTTTTACGCCTTCGATATTTTCTTGAACTAATGAAACATCAGACTGCATTGTACCGATATTTTGGTCTAATCTATCTACTTTTTTTTTATTATTTAGCAACACTTTTTCATTTTCGGTAAGGCCGTATGGATTATCTGTATTTATATTACCCGCATCAAATACTGAAACTTCAGCAAATATAGAAGTTGCAGCCAAAATGACTGCAATATTTATGATTTTTTTCATTTAACAATATTAAATTATGGAAGTAATCTAAATTCATCACGACGATTTTGAGCATCGCAAGCTTTTGTTTTATCAGTACATACAGGTTTGCTTTCGCCATTGCTTGTGATTTCGATTCTATCAGCAGCTATACCTTGAGCTATTAGAGCGTCTTTACCAGCTTTTGCTCTTTTTACGCCTAGAGCATAGTTATACTCATCGCTACCCCACTCATCGCAGTTACCTTCTACCATAATTTTGAAGTTACTATTTTGACTAAATACAGAAGCATTTTGATTAATTACGCTTTGCATATCTGGGCGAATGTTAAATTTGTCAAAATCAAAATATACATTTTGCACTTGAGATTGTAATGCATTTAATCTTTCAGCATCACTCATAGCACCTTGACCTGCTTTATTTGCATCTGCACTCATATCTACTTCTGGAGATTTTGAGCTACAACCAGCCATAAATAGAGCCGCAGCAACAGTTGAAACTAAAACTAACTTTTTCATTTTATTCCTTTCATTGAAATTTTGGGCTAAATTATATCATAATTATCTGAAATTTAAGACATAAAAATAGATTTACCAATCAATTGATTGAAGCTTACCTATTCTTAATGGGAATTGAAAACTACGATTTTCATTTACTCTTATAATTCCAACTGCACTACTACCGCCTATACTTTTAATAAATACAATGCTTCCGCCATCGCTTGAAAATCTTGGATATGTATTAACTCCATCAGCTGTAAGCTGTCTAACATAGTCGCTTTTAGTTGAAATTAGATAGAGATTAAAAGTCTTTTGAGCATACTCATTTACACTTTCACGGCTTGAATATACTACATAATTTTCAAAAGTACTAATTGAATTATTATTTTTACCATGAAATACCATCTGTTCTACAGCGCCACCATTTATACTAGTAGCAAAAACATTAGGATATCCCAATCTATCGCTTACAAATACTACTCTTGAATCATTATCTACAAAATTACCATTAACATCAATCCCGCTAAATGTAGTAACTCTTTTTAAGCTTTTATTGATAGTATCATATAGATAGATATCACTTTGATCATTTGGTGCCATAGTTAAAAGCAACTTAGTTCCATCTTGGCTTACATCGCTTGCAACTATCATTCCGCCGCTTTGGGTAATTTTACTTTTGCGATTAGTATTTAAATCAAATTTATATAAAGTAGGGACAGATTTTATATATGTTGTGTAGTAAAATGCATTTTGGTCTTTATTTGCCCATTTAGGAAAAATATTTAATCCTCCACTTACTACAATCTTTTGATATGTAAGAGTATAATCAGCTACTACTATATTGCTCTTTCCTGGAGCTGTATATTGAGAAAATATAATAGATTTATCCATCCAATCAATTGGAGATAAATTTAAATTTCTAGCCATATCAGCAATACTTTTATGTGCTAAAAATACAAATTTATCCACGCTTTGCGTATATTCACCGCTAAATCTTACTTGATTTGTCTTAGTGTTTAATACTTTAAGCTTTAAACTTAGCTGATCTCCTATCTGAGTTAAGGCGTATCTATATATTAAATCAGCTCTTTGTTCTGCGCTAATAATAGCACTATCATCAAATCCACTAGTATAATATTTATCTGATACATCAAATGCAGACCCAACCTTTAAATCCCCTACAACAAGTTTAAAAAACTTATCTTGTAATGCTCTATTGGCAAAATCTTTTGTAGCATCTTGGACGATAATTTTTGGCAATACAAGCCCTTTATTTACCACATCTATAGTGGCACCTTCGGCAAATAATCCTAGACAGATAGCTAATAATAAAAATAGCTTTTTCACTCTAACTCCGTTTCTATTTGATCAATTAAATTTATATTTATCACTATGGTATTTTTATTAGGCGGGATTGGAAATTCTAAATTTTGCAACTGCTCTAGATAATCTCTTACCTTACTATTAAAAGTACTATTTAGTGAATACTCATCAACACTATAGCTTAACTTTCCAAATTTATCTATAATAATTTGAACTTTTGCTTGATTATTTGTATCAGCTTTATATCTTACCCATCTACTTTGAATTATTTCTACTATATCACCCATATATTTATTATATACTCCAGTCATAGATGATTTTGGAGCTTTACTATTTATATCTTTTTGGAGCGATGCTACGATATCAGCAGCACTTTTTGAATTTGATTTTGGCTCGCTTTTAGTATTACTTTGAACAGCTTGAGTGCTTTTAGGAGTGATATCTATTGGAGCAACTTCGCTAAAAAGATCGCTAAAATTCACATTTGGATTATCTGGTTTTGTAGGAGATAGATCTTTATTGGTTGTCTCTTGCTGTGGCTTTGGCTCTATTTCTTCTTCTTTTAATTTTATATCTTCTATTTTTTTATCTTTTTGTTTAGGAGATGTTATAGTCTCACCCAAAGTGGTATCAACTACAAAAACATCCATAAATGCATCTTGCTCATTAGTATATTTTATACTCTCTTCATAACTACTAAGTTTAAAAAATATAATAAATATAATAAAAAAATATAAAATTATAGATAGCCATAAGGCACTAGTTGTGTTGTATGAAATGCCAAAACTACTATTCATCAGCCATTTGTCTCTAAAGCTACCTTAGAAAAACCTGCATTTTTCATACTTTTTAAAACAAACATTACATCATTGTATATTAATCTTTTATCAGCTTTTATATATACTGGAGAGTTTTTATCATATTTTTTAGATATTAAAACCAAATTATCACTTAACTCATTTAATGACATTTTGGACTGTTCTATATATACCTGTCTTTGGCTATCAATTCTAACAGTTAAACTCTTTAATTCTTGAGATAATACCTTAGACTTTGAGCCATCTGGAAGGCTAATTTGCTCTTCATATATAATAGCTGGAGTTGTAACCATCAAAATAGCTAGCAAAACCAGCATAATATCAACTAAAGGCGTTATATTTAATTCTGGATTTTCATCAAAATTCATCATCTACTTACTACTAAGCAACAAATTTGATTCTCTTTGTATAAGACTTATTAGCTCATAAGCTTTTCGCTTTATCAAGAGATTAAAAGTATAAGCTGGAATAGCTACAAATATCCCACAACCAGTAGCAACCAAAGCCTCTGAGATTGCTGGAGCTATCACCGATAACGATGCTGAGCCTCCCCCTTGACCTAAAGCTGCAAATGTCTCTAATATGCTAATAACAGTACCAAATAATCCAATAAATGGCGAGGTAGAAGCTATTATAGATAGCGTTGTTAATCCGCTTGTAGAATTGGTCTGAGCTAAAGATATAAATACATCAAGACGCTCTTTGCTTATATTTTCTTGAGGGCATTTTTTTAAAACTGAATCTGTAGCTTGAAGTTTTTTACCAAGAAGAATAGCCTCAAGTGCTTGTTTTTCTTTTTTAATCCAGCGATTAAGACCATTATAGCGTGAAAATAAAATAGTAAAACTAATAACAAAGTAGAGAGACAACCATGTAAGAACAACGATTGTCACCAAACTACTTTTGGATAGATAACTTATAAGAAGCTCTATAGACTCCACCTATCTAGCCTTTGTGGAATTCTCTATCTTAGCTAAAGCAGTAGCCAAGATTCCATTATTATCATGCATTTTTTTAACAAGAGTCTTAGCATTTTCTATAGATTTAGCGATATCGCTTTCGCTATTGCCACTTACATATACGGCACCATCAACTAAAATACTAATTTTATTCTCATCAATCTTAGCATAACCCCAGTCAATAGCAACTGCATCACGGCTTCCATCTACATTTTCAATATCAACTACACCGATTTGAAGCAGCGAAACCAAAGAGGCGTGGCCTGGCAAAACGCCAAACTCGCCATCTACACCAGGAAGGACTACCATTTTAGCATCATTAGAAAATATTAGCCCTTCTGGGGTGACTATTTCTAAATGTATTGTATTCATATAGCTTCCTTTTTAGCTTACGCTTTCATCTTTTCAGCTTTAGCAATAGCCTCATCAATATTTCCTACCATATAAAATGCATTTTCAGGTAGGTGGTCATATTTACCTTCTAAAATACCTTTAAATCCTGCAATAGTCTCTTCTAAGCTTACATATTTACCAGGGCTACCTGTAAATACTTCAGCAACGAAGAATGGTTGAGATAGATATTTTTCTATTTTTCTAGCTCTATCGACAGTCAATTTATCTTCTTCGCTTAGCTCATCCATACCTAGAATTGCAATGATATCTTGTAGGTCTTTATATTTTTGTAATACAGCTTGAACGCCACGAGCAATTCTATAATGCTCTTCACCTAAAATTTGTGGATCTAGCATTCTAGAAGTTGAATCTAGTGGATCAACTGCTGGATAAATACCTTTTTCAGCAATCGCTCTATTAAGAACCGTTGTAGCATCAAGGTGAGCAAAAACAGTCGCAGGAGCTGGGTCAGTAAGGTCATCTGCAGGTACATAAACAGCTTGAACTGATGTAATAGAACCTTTTCTAGTTGATGTAATTCTCTCTTGCAATTTACCCATTTCACTAGCAAGTGTAGGTTGATAACCAACCGCACTTGGAATACGTCCAAGAAGTGCTGACATTTCTGAACCTGATTGAGAGAATCTAAAAATATTATCAATAAACATAAGAACATCTAGTCCCATCTCATCACGGAAATACTCAGCCATTGTTAGACCAGTTAGAGCAATTCTATTTCTTGCCCCTGGTGGCTCGTTCATTTGGCCGTAGCATAGGGCAACTTTATCTAAAACGCCCGATTCTTTCATTTCGTTATAAAGGTCGTTACCTTCACGAGTTCTTTCGCCAACACCAGCAAATACAGAGTAACCACTATGTTTAAATGCAACATTGTGAATAAGCTCCATAATAATAACTGTTTTACCAACACCAGCACCACCAAATAGACCTACTTTACCACCTTTTGCATATGGTGCTAGAAGGTCAACAACTTTAATACCTGTTTCAAAAATTTCACTTTTTGTACTTTGTTCTTCAAATGGAGGTGGATCTCTATGGATAGACCATTTTTTATCAAAACTCTCTTCAGCACCTTCGTCTATTAAATCGCCTACAACATTAAAAATTCTACCAAGAACTTTTTCTCCAACAGGTACGCTAATAGGTGCTCCAAGCGCAGTAGCTTCTAAGCCACGAGTAAGACCTTCACTCATATCCATAGCAATTGTTCTAACTCTATTATCGCCTAGATGTGCAGCAGTTTCTAATACTAATTTATATGTATTACCTTCAACAGTAAAATTTACTTCAATAGCTTCGTTAATTTTAGGCAAGTAGTCTTTGAAATCAACATCAACTACAGGACCCATAACTTGGCTAATTACACCTTTCATTATCACTCCTTATAAATTTACTTCATACTCTCAACGCCACTTATAATTTCTATAAGTTCTGTTGTGATACTTTCTTGTCTTGCTTTATTGTAGGCAAGATTTAACTCTTTTACTCTAGCTTTAGCGTTATTAGTTGCATTATCCATAGCCTGCATTCTAGCACTATGTTCAGCAGCTAAAGAGTCAATAAGAGCATAATACATACTATACTCAAAATACTTTCTCATAAGTTCATCAAGTATTCTATCATCATGCTCAGGCTCAAAATCCATTAAAGAACCATTTTGATCATTTTCTTTACTTTTTGGTGGTTCTACTGGCGCTATAGTATTGATCCTAATCTCTTGAGAAATCATATTTTTATAGCCATTATGAACCAATACAACCTTATCAGTAATACCAGCTGTAAAATCATCAATAGCTGCTCTTATAACTTCTTGAGCTTTTTCATATGTAGGTGCTGAACTTACACCACGGTATCCTTCTAGAATTTCAATACCTTGGAAATTGAAAAACTCTATACCTTTTTTACCCACAGCTCTTAAGCGAACTTTGATCTTTTTAGATTTATACTCTTCTATCATATTTCTTATAATTTTGATAGTTGAGATATTAAAACCACCACAAAGACCCTTATCAGCAGTAACAAAAATTATGTCAACTTTTTCTACTTTTGCCTCTGTGTCAAAGAATTTATTTCCTTCGCCAACGATTTTAAACTTATTAATCTCATAAGCTATTTCACTTAAGACCTCATTGATCTTTAGAGCATAAACACGAGAATGGCGAGCCGCCTCTTCTGCTTTTTTAAGCTTAGCAGTAGAAACAAGCTTCATCGCCTTTGTAGTTTTTTGCGTGTTTTGAACGCTCTTGATCTTTCTTTTAATATCCTTTAAATTTGACATATTTTAGCCTTATTCAGCGCTAAATATTGCTTTAAATTCATTTAATGCTTTATCTAGTGCCTCTTCGATATCTTTATCAAGTGCTTTTTTATTACGAATTTGTTCAAAAATATCTGGGTATTTAGCCTCGATATATGGATAGAGCTCAGCCTCAAATTTAGTAACAGCAGATACAGGAATATCATCTAAATATCCATTACTACCTGCAAATATAATAACAACTTGATTTTCAACTGGTAATGGGCTATATGGTGGTTGTTTTAGAACTTCAACCATTCTTTGACCACGCTCTAATTGTTTACGGCTGCTCTCATCAAGATCACTTGCAAATTGAGCAAACGCTTGTAGCTCGCGATATTGAGCAAGATCTAGTCTTAAAGTACCAGATACTTTTTTGATAGCTTTGATTTGTGCAGCACCACCAACACGAGATACAGATAGACCAACGTTAATTGCTGGGCGAATACCTGAGTTAAATAGATCACTCTCAAGGAAAATTTGACCATCTGTAATAGAGATAACGTTAGTTGGGATATATGCAGAAACATCGCCAGCTTGAGTTTCTATAATAGGTAAAGCTGTAAGACTTCCTGCGCCTAGTTTATCACTTAACTTACTTGCTCTTTCAAGTAATCTTGAGTGTAGATAGAATACATCGCCTGGATAAGCTTCACGACCTGGTGGGCGGCGAAGAATAAGAGACATCTCACGATATGCTACAGCGTGTTTACTTAAATCATCATAGATAATAAGCGCATGACGAGAATTATCACGGAAATACTCACCCATTGTTACGCCAACATATGGAGCTAAATATTGAAGTGCAGCTGCATCACTAGCACTTGCATTTACAACAATTGTATAGTCCATAGCGCCATATTCTTCAAGTTTTTTAACAACTTGGGCTACTGTTGATTGTTTTTGACCGATTGCTACATAGATACAGATTACATCTTGACCTCTTTGGTTGATGATTGTATCAGTTGCAACTGTAGTTTTACCAGTTTGGCGGTCGCCAATGATAAGCTCTCTTTGACCTCTACCAATTGGCACTAGACCATCAATTGCTTTAATACCTGTTTGAAGTGGCTCATGAACAGATTTTCTAGCCATAATGCCTTTAGCTTTTTCTTCAATAAATCTAGTCTCAGTAGCATCGATAGTGCCTTTACCATCTATTGGCTCACCTAAAGCATTAACTACACGACCGATTAATGCATCGCCTACTGGAACTCTAAGAAGTCTGCCAAGTCTTTTTACACTGCTTCCCTCTTTAATATCATTACAACTACCTAAAACAACAACACCTACGCTGCTCTCTTCTAGGTTTAATGCCATACCTTTTTGGCCATTTTCAAACTCAACCATCTCGCCAGCCATGACATTTTTAAGACCATAAACATTTGCCACGCCATCTGCGACTGATATAACCTTGCCAGTCTCTTCAATATTAACGCTAAGATCAAAATTTTCTATGCGTTCTTTGATGATACTGCTAATCTCATCAGCTTTTAACTTAACACTCACGCTTTTACTCCTTATTAAATTACTTTTAATATATATTCACTCATTTGAGCTTTTAATCTATCAATTGAGAAGCTAACCTCAACACCTAAATCATCAAGCTCAATTTTGATACCATTGAACTCATTTTTGACAGTTTCTAATTCAACTTTTACATTAAATTTCTTAGAAAATTTATCTTCTAATTCGCTTTTTTGAGCAGGGCTTAAATCTATATTTCCAGATATTATTCCCTTAAATTTAGCATCTCTTAGAGCTTTTTGATACTCTAATTCTTTTGAGATTTCTGGAATTAGATGTAACCTACCTCTATGGCTTAGAAGCATTAAAAAGTTGGCTAATTTCTCATTTTTACCATCATCAACTAAGGATAATAAAAACTCAACCTTAGATTTTGCATCAATCATTGGAGAGTCAATGATAAAGTTAAATTTAGATATGCTAAACGCAGAAGCTAACTTACTAAACTCATCGCTAACTTTATCAATTTCATTAGCATTAAAAGCTAAGATCAGTGCTTTTACATATTTTTTGGCTACTATTTCTCTCATTAGCTCACCTTTTTCATAATAAGATTGATAAGCTCATTTTGATCTATCTTCATAGCATCGCTTTCAAATAATTCATCTAAAACTTCACTAACTGCAGCTCTTACAAGCTTTCTCTCTTCAAATTCTTTTTGTTCTTCATAGCTTTTTTCTAAAATGGCAATCTCATTTTGAGTATCTTTTTCTATCTTAGCTAACATAATTTCTATCTCTTTTTTGATAGCATCAGCTAAGTCGCTTGCCATTACTTTAGCATTTTCTACTCTTTTAGCAGCCTCTTCTTTTTTAGCATTTGATGCTTTTAATTTTTCTTGAATAGCATTTAATCTATTTGCAATAGAGTTAATTCTGCCATTATATGCAGCTTTAATAGGTTTAGCTATTAAATAGTAAAGAATAGAAAAGAATATAACAAAGTTAATAACTCTAGGAACAATATCATACTCACCACTTCCATTGCCAGCACCAAAAGCAAATATCGGAGCTACTAACAATAGAATAAACTTAATATTCATTAAAATCTCCTATATCTTTGATAAAGAACCAGCAAGGGTACTTTTTAATTCTGGAAGTTTAGCGGCTAAATTTGATTTTAACTCAGCTTTTCTATCAGCAAGTCCAGCCATAAAACTGTTATAATCAGCTTCTAAGCTCTCTTTTTTAATAGCAACTCTAGTAGCAGCTTTTTCTTTAGCCTCATTTAAAGCAGTATGCTTTTTAGCCTGCGCTTCAGCTCTAGCGTCATTTAGAATTCTTTCTATCTCAGCTTCATAACTTCCAACATCATTAGCATTTTTGCTAACGCTCTCTTCATCATTTTTGATAGATCTATTTCTATCATCAATGAAACCAAGCAAAGGCTTGTAGAGAATGGAATTTAGCACAAAGATAAGCCCTAAAAAGATCACTAGCGTAATCAGCAACAAAGGCGGATCTATATGTAGCATCGGTTCTCCTTATGTAATTTCATTAAACTAATTGGATATTTTACAATATTAAAAAATAAATTCTACTGAATTTTTTGAATTATTTTTATTATATTATCTATTTTTTTACTATCGTTTAAATTTAATGTGAGTTTTTGGCCACTTATTTTGCATTTTATACCTAAATTCTCTATCAAATCTTTAAGCAAATTTAAATTCTCTATATTATCCAAATTAACTTTTGATTTTTTACTCTCTTTATTGGTTTTTAGACGTTTTACTAAATTTTCAGTATCTCTAACGCTTAACTTTTGCCCGATTATGGTATCAGCTACAAGCTTTTGGTTATCGCTATTTAGTCCTACCATTATCTTAGCATGTCCTTGAGTGATTTTACCCTCATCTATTAAAGTTTTGATATACTCATCAAGGCCTAAGAGTCTAAGAGTATTTGTTATTTGCACTCTGCTCTTTTTTACTATTGAAGCAAGAGCTTCTTGAGTGATTTTATACTCATTGATTAGCTCTTGATATGAGTTAGCTAGCTCAATTGGGCTTAAATTTTCCCTTTGAATATTCTCAATTAGTGCTAACTCTCTTAAATTTTTATCACCTATATTAGCTACAATTGCTTTAATCTTGCTAAATCCAAGCAGTTTGCTAGCTCTTAAGCGTCTCTCTCCAGCAATTAGTGTAAAATCATCACCCTTTTTAATAACAATAATTGGCTGAATTAAACCATGACGCTCAATACTTTGGCTAAGCTCTTTTAAAGCCTCATCGCTGAAATTTTTTCTAGGCTGAAATGGATTGGGCTTAATCCTATCAATCTCGATCTGAGCTACTAATTCTTTATTTAACTCTTTATTATATGCTTGCTCTACATCACCTAAGATGGAGTCTAATCCTCTACCAAGTGCCATACTTACCCCATTATTGAGTGAGCTAAATTTTGATATGCTTGTGAGCCACTTGATTTAATATCATATAAAATTACTGGCTTACCAAAGCTTGGACTCTCGGCTAATTTTACATTTCTAGGAATTATGACAAACCCATCTTCGCAGTTTTCAGCCTTAAATAGCTTATTACTAAAGTGTTTTTTCAAGTCAGCTACCGTCTCTTTAGAGAGATTATTTTGTGCGCTATACATCGTAGGCAAAAAGCCTTTTATAGTTAATTTTGGATTTATAGTCTCTTTTATCACCTTTACGGTATTAAAAATTTGAGCTAGACCCTCCATAGCATAAAACTCACACTGAATTGGTATTATAACGCTATCGCTTGCAGTAAGTGCATTAATAGTCAAAATCCCAAGAGTTGGTGGGCTATCAATAATAATATAATCATAGTTATCACGAATTGAAGAGAGCTTATTTTTTAAAATAATTTTATAATCTCTATTTTGCTCGCTAAATTCTTGCTCGATACCTACAAGCCCAATATTTGATGGAGCAATATCAAGCATTTTTAACTCTGTTTTTAATATTATATCGTTTATATTTTTTCTACCTGTTAAGACATGATAGATATTAAATTCATAATCACTTCTTTTAAATCCTAGACCAGTTGTCGCATTGGCCTGTGGATCGATATCAAGTAGCAAAACTCTCTTTTCAGCCACAGCCAAAGATGCTGCTAAATTTACAGCTGTAGTAGTTTTGCCTACGCCACCTTTTTGATTGGCAATGGTTATAACCTCACTCATCTTGCTGAATACACCCTTTTATTATTTATTATTATTGAACCATCATTTTGTAGTATGGCACCATTTAGGCTCACTTGTTCATCATCTATATGGACGCAAAAATTCTTTGATAACTCAAATTCTATCAGATATTTGCTAAAAATTTGCTTCCATTGAGGCTTAAGATTTAAATTTTTAAAGTATAAATCCACTATCAAATCCCTATTAAGCTCTATATCTAGGCAATCTGCGTAGTGTGGAGAATTTTTTAAATTCATTCCAATACCACATATATATACGCCTTTGCTTTTAGTTGTGATTATGCCTGCTATTTTACGGTTGCCTAAATATATATCATTTGGCCACTTCAACCAAAGCTTTGAACCCATATCTCTAAGCGTTAGCACCAAAATAAAAGCAAAATATATACTAGCTGATGCTGGTTCAAGATCTTTTGGCAAATCATTTTCATTTAAAGCAAAACTTAGATATAAGTTACCTTTTGGACTTTGCCAGCTATTTGCTCTACTTCCTATCCCATTACTTTGATAATCAGCTATTAAAGCGCATGGCGGAGATTTTTTAAATGATTTTATATCTTCAATTAACTTAATTTGTGTCGATTGACACTCACAAAGATACTCTATCTCCAAGACCAAGCCTTTTGCCATTTAAATAACTTTTTGCATCTACTGGTTTTTTACCAGCAGCTTGAATTTTTTTAATCAAGATACTGCCGCCATTTACACCTAAGATAAATCCATCATCACTTAAGCCTAAAATTTTTCCAACTTCACCATTTAAATCAGAAATTTCTATATCTAAAATCTTTATTCCATCTTTACTAAAAATCCCTGGCCATCCATAATATGCTAAAAATTTTGCCCAAATTTGACTAGCACTATCAACACTAAAATCAACTAATCCATCATCTTTTTTTATCTTTTTGCACTTTGAACTAAGAGCATCAAACTGCTTGATTGGATTGATATTTTCATACTCATTTAGTATCTTAATAGTCAAATTTGCCGCCATTATACTTAACTTATCAAATAATTCATACGAATTCATTCCAGTAATATCAAGAATACTAAAGGCTAAAATATCACCGCTATCAAGCCCTTCATTCATTGCCATAGCTGTAACTCCGCTTAAACTATTTTTATCTAAAATAGCCGATTGTATAGGAGATGCACCACGATATGCTGGCAAAATAGATGCATGAAGATTCACGCAAGGCGCAATATCTAAAATATCACGCGGTAGAATCTGTCCATAAGCTGCTACTATAATAATATTAGGATTTAGTGATTTAATATGCTCTTTAACTCCGCTCTCTTTTAAAGATTTTGGCTGATAAACGATATCATTAAGCCCTAAATCTATGGCTAGTTTTTTTACATCTGGCGGGGTAAGAGCTTGGCTTCTACCTACTGGTTTATCAGGCTGAGTATAGATAGCAAGAATATTAAATTTAGCCTTATAAATCTCTTCTAAAATCTTACTAGCATAGCTTGGAGTTCCCATAAAAACTATATTTTTCATCTTTTACCTTTAAAAATTGTACCACCAATTTGGTTTGAGTTTAACAAAAACTCTCTTGCTACATTAAGATCAAACCCGCTGGCTAAAAACATATCTTTACCATTTTGCATTAAAAAATCAGCTGCTAATAGCTTTGTAGTAATTCCACCTGTGCCATGCTTTGAGCCTGTTTGCGAAATTTTAGTTAATTCAGATTGTTCAATGCTATTTACTACTGGTCTTATTGTAGCAGTTTTATCTAGACTTGGATCGGCTGTATAGTAGCCATCTATATCGCTTAATATAACTAACAAATCAGCATCAAAATAATATGCTACTGCACTTGATAATCTATCATTATCCCCATAAACTATCTCGCTAATTCCTGTAGAATCATTTTCATTTATAATTGGTAGAATTTTATTTTCAAGCAAACCATTAATTACATTTTTGGCATGATTAGTAATTTTTCTAGAGTCAAAATCACCTGCTGTAAGCAAAATTTGAGCTGCCATTTTACCATATTTTGATAAGGTATTAGAGTAGATTTCCATCAAATATGGTTGCCCAAGACTAGATAAAATTTGCTTATTTATAACGCTTGTTCTTGGTAGATCAAATTTGGCTTGACCAGCGCTAATTGCTCCACTACTAACTAAAATAACTTCAAATTTATTGCTTAAATCACTTAAAAATTTACAAAGATTGTCTATTCTACTTTGACTAATTGCATTCTCATCGCTTAAAACATGTGAGCCAACTTTTATAACTATACGTTTCACTCTAGCCCTTTTTATAATTATTTAGGGCTAGAATTATATCTAAATTTATCTAAATTTATCACCTAATTTTAGGCTGTAGTATCATCTTTTAAAATCTCTAAAAGACCAAATTTAAGCTCTTTTATATTTTCTCCGCTAACGCTTGAAATTGGCATTACAAAATATGGAAGTGAAGTATCAATTTTATATCCGCTTTGTTTGGTTTCAAAGCCAAATTTAGATATAAAATTTTGGACTTTTTCATCAATATTTTCAGCCACATCTGCTCTAGTAAGAGCAATGGCAAAACTTCGTTTAGCAAGTAAAGGTGAGAATTTTTCAACCTCAGATCTTAGAGTTTCAAACTGCTCTTCAAGGCTTCTGTAGTTTGCTAAATCTATCATATATAACAAAACTTTAGTTCTTTCGATATGTTTTAAAAACTTAATTCCAAGCCCTTTGCCATCACTAGCCCCTTCTATAATACCTGGAATATCAGCCATCACAAATCCATTGAATTGATCTACTTCAACCAATCCTAGCTTTGGTGTAAGCGTGGTAAATTCATAATTTGCAATTTGTGGTTTAGCATTTGATACAGCTGAGATTAAGGTAGATTTACCAACATTTGGAAAGCCAACAAGACCGACATCGGCAATTAGCTTTAATTCAAGTCTAATATTCTTAGTCTCTCCTGGAAGTCCTGGTTGAGCTTTTGAAGGTGCTTGATTTACGCTAGTTTTAAAATGAATATTACCAAGACCGCCTTTGCCTCCAAGTAAAAATAACTCTTTTTGACCCTCAGTTGTAAGGTCTAGTAGCAACTCTCCACTATCATTATCATACACAGCAGTTCCTGGCGGTACAATTAACTCAAGATTTTCTCCCTTTTTACCAGTCATATTTCTTGGAAGTCCTGGTACGCCATTTGCAGCTTTTAAAACTCTTTTACCTTTGTAGTTTGCTAAAGTATGCGTATTATTATCAACTATAAAATATACATCACCGCCATTTCCGCCATCACCACCATCTGGCCCGCCTAGTGGAACATGCTTTTCACGGCGAAAACTAGCACATCCTGGCCCACCTTTGCCACTACTTACAGTAAAACTTACACTATCTATAAACATTTTGGATATCCTTTATCTAAAGGCTATTTAAGGAATAAATTAAAGAGAAAGCCCCGTTACGGGGCTTAAATTATGCAGCTGGATAGACAGAAACTTTTTTTCTATCTTTATCTTTTCTTTCGAATTTTACAAAGCCATCAACCAATGCAAATATAGTATGATCTTTACCAATACCTACATTATTTCCTGGGTGAGTAGCAGTACCTCTTTGGCGAATAATAATATTTCCAGCTCTTACGAACTCACCGCCAAATTTTTTAACACCTAAACGGCGACCAATACTATCACGGTTATTCTGGGTAGATCCTTGACCTTTCTTGTGTGCCATACTTTACTCCTTAGGCTTTGATACTTGTAACTTTTACGCGAGTATATTCTCTACGGAAACCGCGTTTTAATTTTGAGTCTTTTCTTCTGCGTTTTTTATAGATAATAACTTTTTTATCTTTACCTTCGCATACTACTTCTAAAACAACTTTTGCACCACTTACAAACGGCGCACCTACCTTTAAGCTGCCATCATTTACTGCTAAAACTTCAGTAATTTCGACACTTGATTTTACTTCAGCGTTAAAATGGTCTAAATTTAGGAAGTCGCCTTCGCTAACTTTATACTGTTTTCCGCCATGTTTGATAATTGCATACATCAAACTATCCTTTATAAATTTGGTAAGACCAAAAAGCATTTTTAGACTAAAAACTAAAAAATTTATGGGGCTTTTTTGGCTATTAAGGCGTGATTATACTAAATTTTTTATAAATTCTAACTAAATTTTAAGAGAATTTGAGTTTATTTAAGAGTAAAAAACCCGCCCGAAGCTGGACGGGCGTGCTATAAATTATAGCTCTGGTTTTGGAGTAGCTTCTGTACTTACTGGGAATTGTGGATAAACAATTTTTGGTTTTTCGCCAGTTAAAGCTTTTAAGAAATTAATAATACTTTTTGCTTCAGCATTGCTAATTTCTATACCTAATTGAACGCTTCCCATCTCTTTTATAGCTTCATCAAGTTTCCAAATAGCACCATTGTGGAAGTATGGAGCTGTCTCAGTGATATTTCTTAGAGTTGGAGTTTTTACCATGCCGTTTACATCGCCTTTAAAGTCGCCAAGGTTAGCAAATTTATATTTACCAGCTACTTCAAATGCTTGCATAGAACCACCAAGATTTATACCAGTGTGGCATGTAGCACAGCCTTTATCGATGAAAGTTTTTAAACCTTCTTTTTCAGCTTTGTTTAAAGCTTTTAAATCACCATTCATAAATTTATCAAATTTAGATGGAGTAAGAAGAGTTCTTTCAAAGCTAGCAATAGCATCAGCAATGTTATCAAATGTTACACCATCTTTATAGATTTTTTTGAATTCTGCTTGATACTCAGGAAGTGAGCCGATTCTTTCTACAGCTAATTTAGCTGGAGTTGCCATTTCTGGTTCAGCTTCAATTGGACCTTTGGCTTGATCTACTAAAGTCATAGCACGACCATCCCAAAACTGAGTAGTATTTAATACTGAGTTATAAACTGTTGGGCTATTTAGGTGATGTGGGTTTACTGTCCATTTGTGACCTACAGCAGCAGCAACACCATCAGTACCACCTAAACCTAGGTTATGACATGTATTACAGCTAATTACGCCACTTTTTGATAAGCGTGGTTCAAAGTAAAGTTTTTTACCTAATTCAGCTTTTGCTTCTGTAAATTTATTTGGTTTTACACCTAAATCTTTTAATACTTCTTCAACTTGTGCTTGTGTAGATGGAAGTGCTTTAAGACCAGCATCTTTAGCAGCTTTTAAAAGATCAGCATCACTAGCAGCAAATACAGATGTAGCAACTAATACAGAACTTAAAAGTAATGTACTTTTCATAACAAAACTCCTTGCAAAAATTTAATTTGTGTCAAATGATATAATAATTAAAATTAAATAGAAATAAATTTTATAATCTAGTAAATTCAATTACTTATAATTTTTTTTATTAAATATAAATTTTACTTATTTTATTTAAGAGAATTTTAATCTTTTTTTAACGATGAAATGGTTATTAAAAGCTAGTTTCATCTATACAATTACAATATTTTTGATTAATTTAATAATAAAATTTTATAATAAAATTTTTAGATGAAATTTTAAAAAATGTTACTTTAAGTAATTTAATATCGGCAATAATCATAATTAAACTATAAATTATTTTCAATTTTATTAAATTTGTTGATATTTATTTAAGATTTATCCATATAATTTTAATATTTTACATAAAGGATTATTGATGAAAAAAATAGTTATAGCCTCTTTATTAAGCTCTGGAATGCTATTTGGCTCGCTTAGTGATTCTGAAATTTTAGAGATTTTTGAAGGTAGCAGCGCTACCATAAAATACTCGATTGAATCACGCAACAATTTACCAAATACAAATTACGAAGAGATTAAAATCAAAATGAGCGATGGTAAAAACAGTGCTTATACCGTGCTATATAGCGATGGAAATTATATTTTTCCTGATATAATAGATGTCAAAAATAAAATTAGCTACCTAGCAAATTTCGAAAATGAACAAGCTAAAATTGCCCTAGAAAACGCTGCTAAATCCCTTGGCAAGCTAATCAAAACAATGCCAAAAAATAGCATAATCTCCATAGGAAATGATAAAAATAAGGAGACAAAATATCTATTTACAGATCCAGATTGTCCTTACTGCCGTCAAGATTTAGAGTTGATAGAAAATAAACTTAAAAACTCAAATTTAAAAATAATCCTATCTCCAGTCTCATCTCATGGTATTGCAGCGATCAAAAAATCTATTGCTATATTAAATGAAACCAAAAATCTAAATGACGATACAAGCAAAATTAAGATCTTAAGAAGCTACTTCTCTTCTGATGCAAAAATACCACAAAACATCAGTGATAAAAAAGTAGATGAGTATAAAGCTCAAGTAGATAAAATCTTTGATACTGGTGCCGTGCGTGGAGTCCCAGCGATATTTAATGCAAAAGATTTAGGTCTATAATGCAAAATTTAAAAGAGTATGAAATTCAAAATAACAAACTTAGCGATACTATAAAGAAGCTAAGATATGATTTACAAGAGTGTCAAAAACAGCAAGAAGATCTATGCCAACTTCAAGCCAATATCAAAAATAGGCTTGAAGAACTAGAAAAAGAGCAAAAAAATAGCCACGCTTATAAGATGCTAGGCGTTTCAAATTCAAATTTAAAAGTCAATAGCCGTTTAGTAAATGCTCAAGAGAATTTTATCTATGTAAATTTGATAAATAGAAAGAATATAACTGATAATTTCATCATCTGCCCGCAAGTTAGCCTTGGAGCTTTTATTAATTTTTTCAACGATGATGATAATGATGAAGACTCAGATAATCCTTGGTTTTATTTTGATAGATTAAGAGCAGATTTTTTATTTATTAAAAAAGAAAAAATATATACAAAAGAGCAAACAAAATCATATAATAGTGCATTTTTGCCATTTGCTATTTTAGAATTTCATGGCTCTGGGCATAAACATAGCCTAAATGATGAACTAAAAATAATGGCTTGCAATAAGGCTGGAATTAAATTTTTTCTAATAGATAGCTCAATTTATCAAGACAAGCAAGACCCAAACGAGTATTATAAAATAGATATTCAAAAGCTTAATAATTTTGTAGATAATCTTGAAAAAGAACTTCTAGATAAAGAGTAAATATGAAAAATTTAGCCATAATTACAGCACGCGGCGGATCAAAACGAATCCCTCGTAAAAATATCAAAGACTTTATGGGTAAGCCAATGATTGCTTATGCTATAGATGCGTGTATAGACTCTAAAATATTTGATGAGATTATGGTCTCAACTGATGATAATGAGATTGCTACTATAGCTAATAATTTAGGTGCTAGTGTTCCATTTATGAGATCAGCTCAAAATTCCGATGACTACGCTACTACAAATGATGTATTACAAGAGGTTCTTAAGTGCTATAAAGAGCGCGGGATACAGCCTGAAAACATCTGCTGCGTATATCCTTGTGTGCCATTTTTAAATGGGCAAATTTTGCGTGATGCGTATGATAGGTTTATATCTAGCAAAGCCGATGGATTAACTCCTGTTGTTAAATTTAGCTTTCCTATTCAAAGAGCATTTAGAATTGTAGATGGATTTTTACGCTACAATGAGCCTAAAAACGCACCAAAACGAAGTCAAGATTTAGAACCTATGTATCACGATGCTGGAATGTTTTATTTTCATAAAGCCTCTTGCTTAAATAGTGATAATGTTGTGCCATATATAATAGATGAATCCTTGGCTCAAGATATCGATACAATGGAGGATTGGAATATGGCAATGATGAAATTTAAGGTTAAAAATGAATTATAAAATCGGTCTAAAACTTTGGAGTTTAAATGAAAATTATATAGTACCTGCTATAGATCTTTTTGAGCGTGAAGTGTATGATTATATAGAGCTTTATGCTGTACCAAATAGCCTTGAAATGCTACCAAAATGGAAAACCTTAGCTAAAGAACATAAAATTAAATTTGCTATTCATGCCCCACATTTTAGTAGTGGGTTGGACTTTTCTAATCCAAATAAACTTAAGCATAATCTTATGCTTTGTGATGAAGTTAAACGATATAGCAATGAACTTGAGGCGCTTTATACTGTATTTCATCCAGGAATTGGTGGAAGTTTAAATGAGAGCATAAGACAGATGAAAATGGTTCAAAATCTTAAATTTGCTATGGAAAATAAACCATATATTGTGCCTATGAATAGTGGTGAGGCATTTTGCATAGGAGCTGATTTTAATGGTATTGCTAGAATTTTAGACGAGGTTGGTTGTGAGTTTTGTCTTGATGCTGGACATGCTCTTTGTAGTGCAAACTATCAAGGATTAAATCCTTATGAGTATATCGCTAAATTAAATGAACTAAATCCCAAAATTTATCATATAAGCGATAATGATGAAAATGCAAAGCTTGATGCACATATGCATTTTGGCGATGGAAGTATCGATCTAGCTAGAGTGCTGAAATTGCTGCGTGGCGGGGAGTTTTTAGCCATTGAGACCATCAAAGATAGCAAGGAAAATCTAGATGATTTTGCAGTAGATTGCAAGAATTTAAGGGAGCTAGCTTGATAGATTTTTTATATTTTGAAACTTTTAAATTCCTATAATAACCAAATGGCTTTTAAAATTTAGATATAGAAATCAAAATCCTAGCCACTTATAAAGTTTGCAAATTTGATACATAAATGCGATTATGGCATAATAATATATAAATTTATGGTGAAAGAAAATTAAAAATGAGCAAAATAACTGTAGCTACGACATTTAGCGGAATAGGAGCTTTTGAACAAGCTCTTAAAAAGCTTAAAATTCCACATGATATAGCTTTTGCTGGAGATATTGATAATTTTGTAAAAAGAAGCTATTTTGCCAATTACGATATTGATGAATCTCGTTGGCATAATGATATAACCAAATTTAACGCAATAAAATTTAAAAATAAAATTGATATTTTAGTTGGAGGAAGTCCTTGTCAAAGCTTTTCAATGGTAGGCAAAAGAAAAGGTTTTGAAGATACTAGAGGAACTCTTTTTTATGATTATGCTAGAGTAATAAGCGAATGCAATCCACGCGTATTTATATATGAAAATGTAAAGGGTCTTACAACGCATGATAATGGGCAAACTTGGGAGATAGTACAAAATACATTTAGAGATTTAGGATATAAAATTTACACAGAAGTTTTAAATTCTAAAGACTACGGTATCCCGCAAAATAGAGAAAGAATATTTGTAATAGGTTTTAAAGATAATATTGCATTTAATTTTCCTAAAAAAATCAAATTAAATAGCACCATGCAAGATTTTTTACAAGATTATACCGATAGTAAATATTACCTAAAAGAAAAAGGGGTTAAATTTGTCACAAGCTCAAAAAATAGATTAAAACGATATACTCAAATCAATGGCGAAATAGCACTTTGTCAAAAGGCTAACCAACAATACAATTGGCACGGTGATTTTATATTTGAAACTTCACTAGAACCAGATGAATTTCTTTTTGATGTCAGAACAGTAGAAGAAAAATATTATCTTAGTGATAAAGTAAAAAATTATGTTTTAGCCCAAGGAACAAAAAATTTTAAAACTAGTACTAAAACAGATCTCGAAATTGCACGCCCCTTACTAAATACTATGCATAAAATGCACCGTGCAGGCATTGATAACTATGTAACCCATACTGGAAGAATTAGAAAACTAACTCCTAGAGAGTGCTTAAGATTAATGGGATTTGATGACACTTTTAAAATTGTAGTTAGTGATACTCAAATGTATAAACAAGCTGGAAATTCCATAGTTGTCAATGTATTATCTGAAATTTTAAAAGAGATTTTTCACGCCTTAAAAATATAATCATTATGATATTTCATATACAATAATCGTTGTTCATCAAAAGGCAAAGCATTATACTTAGTCCCTGATTTTAAATTCAAACAATTAAAAGTATGAGTTGAGAGCCAAGGGCTAAGCAAAATTTTCTTATCCTCATTAAAAGTGATAAAGCCTTTATCAAATAGCTTATCAATTGTAGGAGTTAGCATTAATCCATTCTTTGGATCGTATTTTTCATCATCTGTACATTTCACAAAGGGCTTTATATGACTAGCAATCAATAACCTATCGTAATTAACCATAGTTATAGGGCAAAATGGACACTCTTTTAATAGAGCCGTTCTATATACATTTTGTCCGCTTCTTGCTTTTTTAGTCTCAATATTCTCATCTTGCTCTAATGATATGTTATTATATAAAAAGTCTAAATTTGCAAAAATTTTAAAATAAAAAATAATTTTATTATTACTTAAATTTTTTAACTTTAAACAAGATAGATAACTCAAATTTGGCAACGCAATTTCTCTAATAATAGAGTAATTTTCATTTCCATCGATTGAATTTAGATATATTCGAGGTGGTTTTAATTTGTTTAAATATTTTAAATTAAAATACAAAAGCTCATCTTTAGATTGGATATTATTTAATCTAATGTTCCATAAATTTGGAAGCAAATCTATATTTTGATATTTTTGACTAGGTTTTTTATATTCAACCATTGTATCATTTAAATATTGCAATAAATCAGATTTTAAAATAAAGCAATTAATAATATTATTCTCATCGGTTAGATTAAAAAATGGAATTGTCTTATTGTCAGTTACTTGACCAACATATAATTTTGACTCCCCATGTCCTAAACCTATCTTATTGCCACCTTTAATAAAGCTATCAGCTATAGTTATATTTTCCATAACATCAAGAATTTTATATTTAACACCATTAATAATCATATTTTTCCTCTTTTTTATAAATAGACAATAAAATTGCAATTATAGCAAAATAAATAAGAATAATAAATATGATTTTATTTAATAATAGTTCTCTTTTAACTATGATAATAATTCTTAAGATTATGAAATCAAAAGATATTTAATAATTTATATCAAATTTATCTCTAAATTTATGCTATTTTTATAATCTTAGTTTAAAGTAGAATTGAGTATAATTATCAAAAAGATTTGGAGAATTATATGGAATTTTTAAAAGAATATATAGATTATATTATATTTGCCACCTTAGGAGTTATGGCATTTGTGGCTTGTTGGTGTGTGATAGAAAGAGTGTTGTTCTTACGCAAAGTGGATATAAACAGCTACACTAGCCAAACCGAGCTTGATAATGCTCTAAGCTATAATCTTACAACACTATATATAATCTACTCAAACGCTCCATATGTAGGGCTTTTAGGAACTGTTATTGGTATTATGATTAGCTTTTATGATATGAGTATTTCAGCTACTATAGATGTAAAAAGCGTAGTTCTTGGTCTATCTTTAGCACTAAAAGCAACGGCTCTTGGGCTACTTGTAGCAATACCAAGCCTAATAGCTTACAACTATCTATTTCGTGCTGTAAATCTAATATCAAGCAGATATGAAAAATAGGATATAATCTTGATAAAACTGCCTAAAAACGAAGGGTTAAATATAATCCCATTTATAGATATTATGCTAGTGGTGCTTGCAATGGTATTGAGTATCTCTACATTTATTGCTAGCGGGCAGATTAAGGTTGATTTGCCAAGTGCTAGCTCAGCTCAACCACTTGAGTCTAAAGAGAAGCTCACCATAATAATCGATCAAGATGATAACTTCTATTTAAATGATACTATTATAGCAATTGATGAGCTAAATGCTAAAATTGTAACCACGCCAAAAGAGACTGTAGTAGAGTTAAAAAGCGATAAAGGTGCTAAATTTGATAGCTTTGTTAAAATCATAGATATATTAAAAACAAATAATCATGAAAACTTCTCGATCATAACGGAGAAAACACGATGACACGAGTTTTAGAATCAAGCAAAATACAGTCATTTTGCCTAACAAGTATGTTATTTATCCCTTTTATTTGGTTTGGATTAAATATTTTAAAGCCTATTGTTCCATCTATTAGTACTCAAAGCATTAGCCTAAATCAAATAATCCAAATTCCAGCACCAAAGCCAATTGAAAAAATAGAACCAATCCAAAAGCCAAAAGAAATTATAAAGCCTAAACCAACACCAAAACCAATCCCAGCAAAGCCAGTTCCAACAAAGGCAAAACCAGCAAAAACTACACCTATAAACTCTCAGCCAGCTCCAGCACAGCAAACACAACAGATAGAGAGTTTTAATATATCTAGCGCTACAAATCACCCTGTGTTAGCTGCAATAAAATCAGCTATAAATAAAAACCATATCTATCCACGCGCTGCTAAAAGATTAAAACAACAAGGAGAGGTTTTAGTAGAGTTTATTTGGACAAAAGATATGGAGTTAAAAGGGTTAAAAATACTAAAAGCTTCCAAACATAAAGCTTTAAATGATGCTGCTATAGCTACTATCACAGCTGCTGCTAAAAGCTTTCCAAAACATGATAAAACAATGCAAATTCAAATTCCTCTAGTTTATAAAATTAATTAAACTACCTTATAATACACATTAAGGTAGTTTAGAATTTATATTATATTCCGATTTTATAGCTATATTTTGATATTTTTTAGATACAATTTACAAAACTAAATTTGGAGTTACTATGAGTCCATTTGTTATAGCTGAGATGTCGGCTAATCACTGCGGGGATAAGGATTTAGCATTTAAAATTATCAAAGCTGCCAAAGACTCTGGCGCAGATGCTATTAAGATTCAAACATATACCGCTGATACTATTACTATTGATTGTCGCGATGAGATATTTATGACTAGAGATGATGGCTTGTGGGCTGGTCAAAGTCTATATGAACTATATCAAAAAGCCTATACGCCATGGCAGTGGCAGGCTGATCTTAAAACTTATGCTGATGAGATTGGGATTGAGTTTTTTAGCACACCGTTTGATTTTAGTGCAGTAGATTTTTTAGAAAGTATTAATGTTAGTAGGTATAAAATTGCCTCTTTTGAAGCTATGGATTATCCACTAATTCGATATGCTGCAAAACATAAAAAACCGATGATAATCTCTACTGGAGTATCTACAATTGATGAAATTTATGAAGCTATAGAAGCTTGTAAAAGTGTTGGCAATCACGATATAACGATCCTTAAATGCACCTCCAACTATCCAGCCCAAATAGAAGATATGAATATTGCAACAATATCTGATATGATATCTAGATTTGCTCCACTTGGTGTAAAGGTTGGGCTAAGCGATCACTCAATGAGCTTAGAAGTTCCAATCTGCGCTGTTGCTTTAGGTGCAAGCGTGATAGAAAAACACTTTACTCTTGATAGAGCTTTAGGCGGAGAAGATAGTGGATTTTCTTTAAATCAAGATGAATTTAGCATGATGACAAAAGCAGTTAAAAATGCTTATAAAGCTCTTGGCAAGGTTGATTATAGCTTTAATGAGCAAAATCGCAAATACGCTAGATCGCTTTTTGTAACACAAGATATTAAAAAAGGCCAAATTCTAACCCCTGAAAATATCCGCTCTATTCGTCCAGCTCAAGGTCTTCATCCACGCTACTATGATGATGTTATAGGCAAAAAGGCTACTAAAGATCTTAAATTTGCTAAGCCATTAGAGCTTGATGATTTTGAGTAAGCTATGAAAAAGGTATATATAATAGCAGAGGCTGGAGTCAATCATAATGGCAATTTAGATACTGCTAAGGCTTTAATTGATGAGGCTTATAAGGCTGGGGCCGATGCGGTTAAATTTCAAACCTTTAAGGCTAAAAACTTAGCTAGTAAAACAGCCCAAAAAGCCGCCTATCAAAAGCAAACTACAAACGCAAATCAAAATCAATACCAGATGCTAAAACAGCTTGAATTAAGCTATAACGATCATATACAATTAATATCACATGCTAAGAGTCTTGGTATTGATTTTTTATCTACTGCATTTGATATAGATTCGGCTAATGAACTCTTTAGCCTTAATCTTAAAGCTTTTAAAATTCCAAGTGGAGAGATAACAAATCTCCCTTTATTACGCACCATAGCTAAATTTCAAAAACCAATAATCCTATCTACAGGTATGGCGACAATGGATGAGATAGCAGCTGCTATGAGGGTTTTTAAAGATTATATAAAACTCGAAGATATAACCATCTTGCACGCCAATACTGAGTATCCTACCCCATTTTGTGATGTTAATCTACTAGCTATGAATAGTATCGCTAAAGAATTTAGAGTTAAATTTGGTTATAGCGATCATACTCTTGGTATTGCTGTGCCTATTGCAGCAGTTGCCCTTGGTGCAACTATGATAGAAAAACACTTTACCCTAGATAAGAATCAGCCTGGCCCAGATCACAAGGCTAGCTTAGAACCAGATGAGCTAAAGGCCATGGTAGAAGGAATTAGAGCCATAGAACTAGCCCTTGGCGATGGTATTAAACGTCCAAGCCCAAGCGAGATCAAAAATATAAACATAGCTAGAAAATCCATCGTAGCAAAATGCGATATTGCAAAGGGGGAAATTTTTACCGAACAAAATATCACTACTAAAAGGACAACTCCACCAGGAATTAACCCAATGCGATGGGATGAGATAATAGGAACAATAGCACAAAAAGATTATAAAGAAGATGAGATAATATGAGAAAAATTTGCGTAATTACAGGTTCTAGAGCTGAGTATGGGCTACTATATTGGCTTATTAAAGAGCTTAATATGAGTAAGAGCTTGCAACTTCAATTAATAGTAACTGGTAGCCATTTAAGAAGTGAATATGGCAATACATATTTACAAATTCAAAATGAATTTAATATTGACAAAAAGATAGATATATTAAATTTTTCCAATGATGCTCTTGGCGTGTGTAAATCTATGGCAGAAGCTATGGCTCAAATTAGCAAAGCTCTAAATGATTTAAAACCAGATATTGTAGTTGTTTTAGGTGATAGATATGAGATATTTTGTGCTGCTTGTGCTGCACTTGTGCTAGGCATTCCTATTGCTCATATACATGGCGGAGAGTTAAGTGCTGGAGCTATTGATGAGGCCTTTAGACATAGCATTACTAAGATGTCTCACATTCACTTTACTGCAACCAAAGAGTATGCCAAAAGAGTAGCTCAACTAGGCGAAGATCCTAAGTTTATATTTAATGTTGGCGGAATGGGAATAGAAAATATCAAAAGATTAAAGCTGCTAAATAAAAGCAAATTCCAAAGCTCGATCAATTTTAAACTAAATAAAAAAAATATCTTAGTTACCTATCATCCAGTTACCACACAAAAAGATAATCAAAATGAATTTAAAGAGATTTTAAAAGCTATAAATGAGCTAAAAGATACCAACATCATCTTTACTAAAGCCAATAGCGATGCTGGTGGAATAGCGATAAATAAAATGATAGATGAGTATGTAAAGACTAATCCAAACTCCATTGCATTTGCCTCTTTAGGTAGTCTAAGATATCTAAGTGCTTTAAAACATGTAGATATCATTTTAGGCAATAGCTCAAGCGGACTTTTAGAAGCTCCAAGTATGGGTGTTGCTACTATAAATGTCGGTTCAAGACAAGATGGTAGGCTAAAGGCTTTAAGTGTAATTGATGTAAAACCTATAAAATCTCAAATTCTAAAAGCAATAAAACTAGCCTATACTCCAAAATTTCAAAAAATAGTCCAAAAAAAGCAAAATCCATATGGTAATGCAAAGCCAAGTAAGGCTATAATTAAAATATTAAAAAATATAAATTTAAAAGGTATCACCATCAAAAGATTTAAGGATATAGTATGAGCAGTAGATTGAGTTGGGGGGGGGTTGAACGCTATGAAGGATATAATATGGATATAAACTCCATCAAAATAAGCCCAACTAGCACCATAAAAGAGGCTTTAAAAATCATAGATAATGGTGCTTTGCAAATGGCTTTAGTCGTTGATGATAATGGAGTTTTGCTTGGCACTATAAGCGATGGAGATATCAGACGTGGCTTACTAAACTCTATGGAGCTTAGTTATAGCATAGAACCACTATATTATCGTACTCCAATTATATCTAACTCACCTACAATACCAGCTTCTATAATCGCTAAAGCTAAGGCAAAAAATATACGCTATATACCAATTGTAGATCAAAATGGTGTAGCAATAGCTATCAAAAATATCTACGAACCAAATACTCCAAAACCAAACAAAGTAATATTAATGGCTGGAGGTCTTGGTATGAGACTTAGACCCCTTACTAGCAAAATCCCAAAACCTATGCTACATGTAGGGCCAAAGCCAATCCTTCAAACAATAATTGAAAGCTTTACAGCCTACGGATATATTAATTTTACAATATGTGTTAATTACAAATCTGAAATTATCTGTGATTACTTTGGTGATGGGGATAAATTTGGCGTAAATATTAGCTATATTCAAGAGAGCAAACCTTTAGGTACGGCTGGGGCTTTAAGCTTGATAGATAAGATAGAAGATGAGTTTTTTGTAATGAATGCAGATCTGCTTACTAATGCCGATTTTAGCAAACTTCATCACTATCACAAAATCAATAAATCTATAGCTACAATGTGCGTAAGAGAGTATGAGATGCAAGTCCCATATGGAGTTGTAAATTTAGATGATAATACCATTAAATCAATTACTGAAAAGCCTAGACATAAATTTCATGTAAGTGCTGGAATATATATGCTAAATCCACAAATTCTAGATTTAATACCAAAAAATGAGTATCTAGATATGCCAGATCTATTTAACACTCTAGCTACAAACCAACAAAACCCAAAAGCCTATCCAATCAATGAAAAATGGCTAGATATAGGAAGAATAGAAGAGTATAATATGGCAAATGAAATTTATAGCGAGTTTTTCTTGTGAAAGCATTAATTATCTCTATGGGCTCAATCGGCACTAGACACGCAGAGGTTTTAACTTCTATGGGAATAGAAGTAAGTGCTATCACTTCACAAATTATAAGATCACTAGAGTGTTTTAATGATTTAAAAAGTGTAAATTTGGATAAATTTGATTACTTTATCATTGCATCACCAACGCATTTACACTATGAACATCTTAGCTATATAGATACAAATGTAAGCGGCAAAATCATACTTTGCGAAAAGCCTTTATTTGATAAATTTAGAGATTTTAATCCAAATAATAAGATTTTTATTGGGTATAATCTGCGTTTTCATCCACTAATTCTAGAGCTAAAAAATATGCTAAATCCAAGCGAAATTTTAACTATTGAAGCACGCTGCGGTCAATATTTGCCATCATGGAGAAAACGAAAATATACTAGCTCTTATAGCGCTAAAAAGGAGCTTGGTGGCGGGGTTTTACTCGATCTTAGCCATGAGATTGATTATCTTAGCTTTTTATGCGATTCTAAATTAGAATTGATTAAATCTTGCCAAGCTAAAGTCTCAAATTTAAATATCACTAGCGATGATATTTGTATGATTTTAGCCAAATGCAATAAGACTTTAATAAATATCAGCCTAAATTATCTAAGCAAAACACCATATCGTCAAATTTTAATTGAAACAAATAATAATAGCTATCATCTTGACCTCATCACAAATAGACTTAAAATAGTAGATCAAGATGGAAAAATCACTCAAATACAAAAACCAAATTTACAAAGAAACGATACATTTAAAGCAATGCATATGGATGCTTTAAATATGCAAAATCATATATGTACATTTTCTCAAGCTATGGATACAATGCGACTAATAGATCAAATTCAAAAGGAAAATATATGAGCAATATACTATGTACCATCTGTGCTAGAGGCGGTAGCAAAGGTGTGAAAAATAAAAATATCCGCCCAATTGCTGGTCTTCCACTCATTGCTCACACTATAAATCAAGCCAAAGAGTGCGGTTTATTTAAGCATATTGTAATTAGTACTGATAGCGATGAGATAGCCTCTACAGCGCAAAAATATGGAGCAGAGGTCTTTTTTAAACGAGATAGTGCTTTAGCTAGTGATACTGCTGGCAAACTAGCTGTAATCCGTGATGCCTTGCTAAAAAGCCAAGAGTATTATAAACATAAATTTGATTATATTATAGACCTTGATGCCACATCTCCTTTGCGTCTATCTAGCGATATTAATATGGCTTTTGAGCAGTTTATGCGTGATGATAATGATATTCTTATTACTGCTACGCCAAGTCGTAGAAGTCCATACTTTAATCTAATAGAAAAAATAGATGGCAAGATAAATCTTAGCAAAACTCTACCAAATCAAATTTTACGCCGTCAAGATGCTCCGGCTACATATGATATGAACGCTTCAATTTATATATGGAAATCTTTAGTTTTATTAAATAACGATACCTTGTTTTTGCCTAAAACTGGACTATATGTAATGCCTGCAAATCGCAGCATTGATATAGATGATGAGCTTGATTTTATGATAGTAGAGCATATTTTAAGGAGTAAAAATGCTTAAAGATAAAGTAGTTATAATAATTGGCGGTTCAGGATTAATCGGCAAAGCTTTTGTAAAATCAGCTATACAAAATCACGCTACAGTAATCAACGCAGATATAAATCAGCCAAACACAAAACTAGATTGTGAGTTTATCCATACTGATATAACCAATAAAAGCTCACTTGATAATCTAATAGAATTAATCAGTCAAAAATATGGCAAAATAGATGCTGTGGTAAATTCAGCCTATCCAAGAACAAAAAGCTTTTCTAACCACTTTTTTGATGTAGAGTATGAGGATTTTTGCGTTAATACCAATCTTCAACTTGGTGGAGCGTTTTTGGTTATGCAAAGATTTGCTAAATTTTTTAAATCACAAGGATATGGCAATATAATCACACTCTCATCTATTCAAGGCGTAGTAGCACCTAAATTTCAAACCTATAAAAATACACAGATGAGTTCTCCAGTAGCTTATAGCGCTATTAAATCTGGAGTTATTCATCTAAGTCGCTACCTAGCTAAATATCTAAAAGGGGATAATATTAGAGTCAATTGCATAAGTCCAGGTGGAATACTAGATAATCAAAATGAGATATTTCTAAGTCAATACAAAGATGTCTGTCTAAATAAAGGTATGTTAGACCCAGATGATATCTGCGGGGCTTTAATATTTTTACTTAGTGATTATAGCAAGTTTATTAATGGACAAAATATAATCGTAGATGATGGATTTTGCTTATAAATCAATAAATCAAATTTAAAAGGATAAAAATGGATAATTCACTATTAGCATATGTTACAAAGTATGATACGCAAGGTTATGGTTTGGAGTTTCCAGATGGCCATGTGATTCGGTTTTATGAGAGAATTTTAAATTTCGCTCTTAATAAAACTAGCGGGAATTTACTAGATTTTGGCTGTGGCAATGGAGTTCACTCTAAATATTTTGCTAAGCGTTCGGGGGGGGGGATTAGGCCTTTTGGTATAGATATAGTGCCAAGCTTAGAGCAAATTTGGCGTAATGATGAGCTAATTTGTGAAAAAGACTTTCATATTATTGAACCAAATTCATCATTTTCTCACCTTTTTGATGAGAAGATGGACTTTATATTTGCCAATCAAAGTCTATACTATCTAAATAATCAAAACTTTAATTCAACCATAAAAGAGCTATATAACCTCTGCAATGATGGTGCTATAATATTTGCTACTATGATGGCTAACGAGTGCTACGATCTTTATGAAAAATCCAAGCCTTTACCAAATGGCTTAATTCATATCCAAGGCACACCAACAAATAGAATGAGCGAAAACTCATATATTAGATTTACGCATAGTATTGAAGAGCTTAAATCTGATTTTAGTCTATTTGAGCCGCTTTACTGGGGAGATTATACACCAATTAATCTATATAACTTTGAAGGCAGCTCAAGGCATTTTATATTTATTGGAAGAAAATAAGAGATATTATAAAGTGTATATTTAAATTTGGCACTGCTTTTGTAGTGCCAAATTTAGTCTATTTAAGCTGTTCTAAACGCTCTTTTTTAGTTCCTATTTCAGTGATTTGCACACCAAAGTTACCATCTACAATCACCACCTCACCAAGAGCCACTGGCTTATCGCCTATTAAAACCTCTAATGGGTCATTAGCTAGCTGATTTAACTCTATAACTGAACCAATATCCATAGATAAAACATCTTTTAATAGCATCTTTTTTGAGCCAATACGCACACGAATTGGCAGACGCACATCCATAATTAGCCCAATATTTTTAATCTCATCACCTATATCTTGTTTATCATCAAAATTCTTAGAGCTACTATCTGTAGTTTTGTTAAAATATTTATAAAATGGAAAATCAATACAAATTCCTAATATTTCATTTAAATTTGAGATATTAACAGGATATAAAAATAACTTTTCAAACGAACTAAGATCTAAAATTTGATTTTCATCAATATATTTTACAGCATTGATTGCAAAATTAATCTTTGGCATATCCTTAGCTGCACCAAGACTTGTCGTAATCGCACTTAGCAAATTTGAAAATATCTCCTTGCTTGCATCTAATTCATCATCGCCAATTGTTGTATTGCCGCTTGGTTCTTCTTCGCCTAGCATTAGATCATTAATCGCAGTAAGCAAAAGCGGACTAGCTACAAGATTCATCTTGCCATTAATATCTCCACTTAATGTAATACTAGCGATCACAACTGGGGTTTTAATACCATTTTGAGTTGGAGCGTCATACTCAGCATACTCTGATATTACTGGCGTAGCACCAGTTAGTCCTTCTATTGTAGCACTTAGCTCGTTTTTAAAAATTTCAAAAAATCTAGTCATCGTATTCATCCTCATCTTCATTATCTTCTTCTGGTTCTTTATATGCCATTAGTTTAGCTTTTCTCTCTTCTTCATATTGTTCTAGGATCGCTTTTATCTCATCTCGGTCAGTTTTGATAAGCTCTTCTAGTTTAATAGATTTGCTAAAGCGATGAATTCCAATCTGAGCTAAGAATACCTCTTTTTTATCTATGCATACTATAGCCTTATCATCTGCATTACGATCAAGTCTTAATATATCACCAACTTCTAAATTTAAAAACTCATTTACACTAATTACTGTCTTTCCTAAAATCGCTTCATATAATACCTCAGCACGGCCAATAAGTGTTTTTAACTCTTTATTACGGCTCTTTTTAGCACTTGTTTCGCCTAGCATAATATCACGATTAGCCAGACGGCTTAGAATCGGCTCAAGATATATAACTGGATAACATAGGTTTATCATACCGCTTGAGTTGCCAATAATAATCTCCATAACAACCATAATAACAATCTCATTTTGGCTAACGATTTGGACAACATTTGGGCTAGACTCTTTAGCTTCAACATTTGGATACATATCTGTAATCATAGACCACGACTCTTTAAGACGCTGCATAATAATACGCAAAATAGCATCTAAAAGATTAATCTCAATATCAGTTAGCTCTCTATTATTACTCTCAAACCCATCTCCATTACCACCAAGAAGTCTATCAATCATAGGAAATGCGATACTAGGATTTATCTCTAAAACGCAGTTGCCATCAAGCGGCTTAATAGAAAATACATTAAAGCTAGTTGGGCTTGGCAAACTCATCAAAAACTCACCATAAGTCATCTGATCAACTGAATGAAGTCTAATCTCAACGATGCTACGCATAATACTTGAAATTTGAGATGCGAGGTTTCTTGCTAATTTATCATGAATACCCTTAACTGCCCTTAACTGCTCTTTACTAACCCTATTTGGGCGTTTAAAGTCATATATTACAACCTGTTTTGGCTCTTCTATACGCTCTGGAATATCAGTAACCTGCCCATCTCCATCATCATCTACAACTTGTAAAAGCGCATCTATCTCTTCTTGACTTAAAATATCTGCCATTAAAAGCCTAGCCTTTCTCTAATTTTTATTATAAGTCTTTTGTGAATTTGACTAATTCTAGATTCTGTTATATTTAAAATTTCACTTATCTCTTTTAAATTTAACTCTTCATAATAATAAAGCTGAATTATCATCTGATCTCGTTGGCTAAACTCAGCTAAAATCTGCTTAATATGCTCTATTAAGTCATCTTTTTCTATCTGTGCTTCGGTGCTATATTCGCTTAATATCTCATATTGATCATCTAATCTTAAAACTGAGGCTATATCACTTAAATTTCTAGCTTCTTTAATCTTGCCTACATCTTCATTTAACTCTTTTGCTAGATACTCATCGCTTGGTTCGCACTGATGTTTATTATAATATTCATCTATTAAATGATCTATATCTTTGACTAGTTTGCGACTATTTCTACTTATAGTATCTAGACTGCGAAGATAATCAAGCATTGAGCCATACACTCTTTGCTTGACATATCCCCAAAAATTATCATTTTGAGTTTTATCATAGCTATGGCTTAGTTTTACCATCGCTTCAGTACCGATACTAATTAGATCATTTACTTCTACAGAACTTGGTAGGCGAGACCTAAGTCTATAAGCCATAGCTTTTAGAGCTGGCATATAGGCAATTACTAGCTCATCTTGCTCTTTTTTTATCTGAGTTTGATAGGCCTCAAGCTGCTTTTGCTTTGCGTGATTCATGCTTTTTACTCGATTTTTTGAGCTTTTGGTCTAAATGGTGAATAATACTCTCAAGTTTGCGTTCTCTAATAGCAAGCTCAGTAAGAAGATAATCATTTATCTCTTCATGATGCTCTTTATTAAATATCCTTAGACCGATCTTTTTGGTATCTATATAGTTCATAATAACAATATGGATAACAATATAAAAGAAAAATGTGATAAGCAAAGTATATATAACAATCTCTACAGGCTCTTCAATTTTAATAACTACAAATATCAAACCTATAAAAAATCCACACACTGTAAAAAATGCTATATAATTATCTGCTCTCACAATATTCCTTTAAAACTGCTCTACTAAACGCTTGAAAAAGCCAGCAAAACTTCTATCTTCACTAGTATCAAGCACTTTTCGTTCCAATTTTTCAAGAAGAGTATTTGCGGCCCTTTTGAGCTGTATTGTCGCAATAGAGTGAGGAGCATCACTGCTAAATAGACTTCTTTGTTTAATACTTTTTGATACTACTTTATCGCTTGGAACCCAACCTAAAAGACTTAAATTTAATCTATGAGTAATATTTTTATCAGCTACGGTTTTAATTGTTTGGAATATCTTTTGTGCCTCATCTGAATTTCTAGTTTGATTAATAAGCATAAAGACATCACTTTTCATCTTAGATATCACTTTAATAGTAGCATATGCATCAGTGATAGCTGCTGGGTCTGGCACTGTAACTACAATTATCTCATCACACGCTTCTAAAAATACCTGCGTACTAGATCCGATCCCAGCACCAGTATCGATAATAACAAAATCTACATTTTTTAAAACTGAGGCTTGATTTAAAAATTTCTCATATAAAAATTGATCATTAAATTTAAAAATTTCATCTCCACTCTCGCCTGGTATTAGAGTTAAATTTGGCTTAACTTTAATCAATATATCTTCAAGTGGACACTCGCCTTTTAATACATCTAGCATATTTTTGGTAATTTTAACATTTAATAAAACATCTAAATTAGCAAGACCTATATCAGCATCAAATAATACAACTTTATATCCACTAGATGCTAAAAGATTGGCTAAATTTGCACTTATTGTAGATTTACCTACTCCGCCTTTGCCGCTGGTGATTGCGATGAAGTGGGTTGATTTTTTAATCTTTTGAGCTATCATTAACTCTCTTAATTTATCTGCTTGATCCATCACTCATCTCCTTTAAATCCATCTAAAACACAACTTACTAAAAATTCGCTTTTAGCCTCCATAATATCATCAGGGACATTTTGTCCAGTAGAAAAAAAGCTTACCGGCACGCCAGTCTCATAAATCAGCGAAAAAATATTACCAAATATCTTTGTTTCATCAAATTTGGTAATTATCAATGTATCAATATCTAAAGTTGCAAAATTATTATAAATTTCTAGTAAATCATCAATTTTTGAACCAGCCGATACAACTAAACTTACATCAACCTTACTTCCGCACTCTTTTAAAAATGCATGAAGACGAGATAACTTTTCTCTATCATATTGACTGCTTCCCATAGTATCAACTAAAATCAAATCGCAGTTTGATAAGCTCTTAATAGCAGAGCGAAAATCATCAGGTTCAATTGCATCAAGTATTGGTATATTCATTATCTTAGCATATTGAAATAATTGTTCAACGGCTCCAAGTCTATATGTATCAAGAGTTATAATTCCAGTTTTGTATCTAACCTCATCACCATGAGCAAATTTATAAGCTAATTTTGAAAGTGTTGTAGTTTTACCAACTCCAGTTGGACCTACAAGCATCATAATTCTTTGTTTTTTACTCTCAAAGCTCTCACTTCTACAAGGTAGCATATTGCGTAATAGTGAGTAAAAATAGCGTTTTACAGTAGATGGATTGCTTTTCATAGATGATGGCATATTTTCAATTGTAGCTTGCATTATACCTTTTAGATGTTCACTTTTCATACCACTTTGTTTGGCTAATTTATATATAGTAGAAAACTCTGGTGGAATAATAATATCATCACGATTTTGAGACTTATCATCCCAAATCATATCAGCTATCATGGAGATTTTTTGATTGAGTTTATTTACCTCTTTGGCTACTTCATCAATTTTTTTATCATACTCTGCAGATTTATACTCATTTAGTTCGTTGCTTACTCCAGCTACCTTACTAATCTCTTTTGCAGCTTGGGAAATATTTAGTAGTATATCGCTATTTTCTTGTTCTATATTTGAGTTATTATTTGTATATGGGTTATCAATCTTTGATGCTGGTCGTGGGCTTTGGGTTGAACCTAATGTATATGCTTCAATCTGTTTTTGAATTTGAGTTATTTGGGCTTGTTTGTTTTTTTGTGCAGCAGTTTGTGAGGGTGCTTTTTCTTCTACGCTTACTAAAATCTCATATAGAGGCTTTTTGTTTAGAGTTTTTGGCTGAATTTGCTTAGTGGTTACTAGCATTGCGCTCTCACCACACTCCTCTTTGGCTTTTTTAAGTGCTTCTATTGCACTCTCTCCTGTAAAAGTCTTTAAAACTGTAGCCATTATACTCCTTTCATAAGACCTAGCGGGATAAATACGCTTGGTCTGCTACTAGCCCCTGGATGAGGTAGGGTCAAAATATTATTATTATAACTCTTAGCACTAAAATATAATATATCTAAATCTAATGTTCTAGGCGAGTTTTTAAACTCTCTTGTACGCTTAAATCTAGCTTCAAAACAGTGCATAATCCTTAAAATTTCCTTAGCATATAAGGAAGTTTTAAGGATTATAACTGCATTTATATAATCTCTGCTAGCATAGCCAAATGCTTTATTGACTAGCATTGGCGAACTTTGCATAATAGCAAAACGCCTATCTTTTAAAATCAAATTTAAAAATCTATCAAATATTCTTGCAGTATTACCAATATTACCTCCAAGACCGATGATAGCAGTATATTTATGCGAAGCAAAGGTTTTAAATTCACAAGGAAAATATCTACTTCTAAGTAGCATTTTAGCTCCATCTATGCATATTTTTTCCATCAAAGCACTTCACATCCATCATTAGTTATAACTACAACATCTTCTATACGCACGCCAAACTCACCCTCAATATAAATTCCAGGTTCAATACTAAAAACCATTCCAGGCTCAATTATAGTACTACTTCGTGGGCTAATTATAGGAAATTCATGAATATCAAGCCCTACTCCATGACCAGTAGAGTGAAAAAAGCAATCACCATATCCATTTTTAGCTATAAAATTTCTTGCTGCAGCATCTATATCACAGGCTTTTACACCTGGTTTGGCTGCTTTTATAGCTAGGCTTTGAGCCTCTTTTACTATGTGATAGATCTCATTTTGTTTGGAGTTTGTAAATTTTTGCTCCTTGCTAAACTCAAATTTATCCCCAAACTCCACCGTTCTAGTACGATCTGAGCAGTATCTTTGATATTTTACCCCAGCATCTACTAATAATAAATCACCATTTTTTATACGCTCATCAAGAGGTAGAGCATGAGCCTTTGCTGCATTTGTATTTATCGCAGTAATAGGATCAAAACTAAGAGCTAAATTTCCACTATCTCTTAATATATTCTCAGCATTAAAATTTATCAATTTTTCACTCATACCTTCTTTTATAATCTTTGATAGCTCATCAAATTTACTAGCCCCTAGCTGTGCAGCATGACGCAAAATCTCAATCTCTAAGCTACTTTTTACCTGGCGTTTTAGCTTTGAGAATTCATTTTTAGGCTTGAAGTTTAGATGTAAATCACGACTTAAATTTGCAAATTCAAAATGGCTAAAATCACTTGGATTAAAAACCATATCACGCACTCCAAGACTTCTTAGTAAAACTCTAGCGCTTTTTATTATATCTTTTGATTCAATTACCTCGCTATTTTCAATTCTGGCTCTAGCTTCAATGGCATATCTAGAATCGGTGATAAAAAATCTCTTATCACCAAATTTTATAAATATCTCATTATCACAGCTATAACCACACTCAAAATATACAGCATTTTCATCTTTTAAGATATAGTTATGCATCTTTAGAATCTGCTTCCATGCGTTTGATTTGTTCAAATATTTGAAGCATTCCAATCATTGCTAAATGATAGCCAATCGGCCCAAATCCAGCAATATGTCCAGCACAAACTGGCGCTATTAAACTTTTATGACGGAACTCTTCTCTTTGATAAATATTGCTAATATGCACCTCAATAGCTGGTAAATTTACAGATGATAACGCATCTCTAATAGCAATTGATGTATGAGTATAGGCCGCTGGATTGATGATAATACCATCAAATTCTCCTAGGCATTCTTGAATTTTATCTACGATTTCACCCTCAAAATTACTTTGAAAAAACTCAATTCCAACCCCAGCTTGTTCAGCTACAGCCTTCATCTGTTCATGAATATCATCCATTGTCATCACGCCATAAACTTTACGCTCTCTCTTTCCAAGCATATTAATATTTGGTCCTTGGATTACCATTATTTTCATATTTTTCTCCGATAAAAAATTGCATAACAATTATTTTACAAAATATTGGCTAAATTTTGGCTATAATGTATGCTTTTTAAGGAAAAATTATGAAAATATTAAAAGCCAAATTTATAATTTTATGCAATGAAAGCTTTGAAGTGTTGCAAAACTCTGCCATAGCCTTTAGTGATAAAATTGAAAAAATAGCCAAATTTGATGAACTTATCAATGAGTATAAAGATGCTAAAGTAATTGATTTTAGCAATGATATTGCTATGCCAGCACTTATTAACTCACATATTCATCTTGAATATAGTGCTAATAAAACCAATCTTGATTATGGCGATTTTGTAAGCTGGTTAAAAAGCATTATAGCAAATGGGCAAACCCTTGCAAATAGTAATAAAGATAACACTATCAAACAAGCAATATCTACACAATTAAAGGCTGGAGTAAGCACTATTGGCGAGATTTCAAGCTTTGGTTTGAGTGCTTTACATTGTATTAATTCGCCTATTAGAACGGTGTATTTTAATGAAATCTTAGGATCAAACATAGCAATGATAGAGCAGCAATGGAATGGATTTTTACAACGCTTTAAAACCTCAAATGAACTAAAAAGCGATCTATTTATCCCAGCTATTAGCGTGCATTCTCCATACTCTACTCACATAGAACTAGCCAAAAAAGCTATAAATTTAGCCAAAGAAAATGATATGATGATAGCTACACACTTTATGGAGAGCCTAGATGAAAAAAGATGGCTAGAGAGCAGTGATAGTGGTTTTAGCGAGTTTTTTAAAGAGTTTAATAAAAATGCCAAACCTTTTTACACTCCTAGTTCATTTATAGAACTCTTTAAAGATGTTAGAACTCTATTTATTCACTCTGTTTTTGCTAAAAACTACTTACATCTACTAGATAAAAATCTTCATTCAATAGCTAGTTGCCCTGTTTCAAACCGCTTATTAAGTGCTAAATTTGATCTATCAAACGCTCTTGATAATAATATAAATGTATCCTTAGCTACTGATGGTCTAAGTTCTAATATTAGCCTAAATATATGGGATGAGCTAAGGGCTGCTATGATGACTCATAGCGATATAAATTTAACTAAATTTGCTAAATTTGCTATAAAATCAGTAACTACCAATCCAGCCAAAGCGCTAAATTTAAATTTAGGCGAGTTAAAAGCTGGCAATATCGCTGATATAGCTATTTTTAATGGTTTTGATGTAAGCGATATAGATCAGCTCTGTATAGAATTAATACTTCACACCAAAGAGGCTAAAGCCCTATATATCAAAGGAGAAAAATGCAACTATTAAAAAGTATATTCGCCCCTATTAAAGGGATTTTTAAATTTATAAATGAGTATTTTAAAAGTATGATTTTTATATTGATACTTTTAATTATTGTAGCAAATAGCTCTGATAAATCTGGAGCTAATCTAATGGAGATTAATCTAAATGGAGCAATAATCGATGATACAGAGATGTTAGCTCAAATAGAACTAGCCAAAGATCCATCTATTAAAGGTGTATTAATCAACATCAATAGTCCAGGCGGAGATATGAGCTCTAGTGTGGCTATTAGTGATGCTATAACTTCTCTTAAAAGCCATAAACCAGTAATAGCTTACGCTAGTGGCACTATGGCAAGTGGAAGTTACTATGCAGCAATTAATGCTGATAAAATTTATGCTAATCGTGCTAGTTTTATTGGATCTATTGGCGTAATTATTCAAACGCCAAATTTAGAAGAGCTATCTAAAAAGCTTGGAATCACAGCCCAAGTAGTCAAAGCTGGAGAGTTTAAAGAGGCTGGCACCTTTACTCGTAGCTGGAATAGCGATGAAAAAGCTGCCCTTCAATCCTTAGTAAATGATAGCTACAATCTATTTATCACCGATGTTGCTAAGGCTAGAAATCTAGATCTAAATAGCAGCCAAGAGTGGGCAAATGCAAGGGTATTTTTAGCAAATAAGGCCTTAGAACTAGGGCTAATTGATGGGATTATGAGCTATCACGAAGCTAAAAAAGAGCTAGAAAATCTAAGCAATGTTGCTGTTTCTATCTGGTATGAGACTCCAGCAGTACAAAAATTTATAAATAATATATCAAAACAGAGCATAAATTTATTAATCTCTACACTAAATCAAAAGAGTATTTTATGGCAGTGGTAGAATCTTTAAACATCGGTGCTATAAAAAACTATGGCAAATTTAGTAGCGCTATGCACAAAAGTGCTATAGATAGTGGATTTTGTGATTTTAATGGAATTAAGGGAGATAAGCTTAGCGATACTATTCATCACGGAGGCAAATATAAAGCACTTTTTGCCAATGCAGTAAGTAACTATTTAGCCTTTAGCAAATTTGCGTCTAAAAAATTAGAGCTAGGACAAATGGGAGAGAACTTAAGCATATCTGGTCTTGATGAAAATAGCGTATGTATAGGCGATATTCACCGTGTAGGATCTACACTTTTAAGAGTTAGCGAACCTAGAAAACCGTGTGCAAAATTAAGCAAAATAATAGCTGAAGGTATGACTAAATTTATATTTGAAAATGGACTTAGTGGGTGGTATTATGAGGTTTTAGAACCTGGCCAAATAAACTGCAAAGATATAATAGAAGTAGTTAAAACCGATGAAAACCAGCTAAGTGTAATGGAGCTAAATATGCTATTTTTTGCTCCAAAGCAAAATCTGCATTTGATTCCAAAGCTTCAAACTTTAAATATAAGAGATGAGTGGAAAGAGAGCATAAATGCTAGAATAAAAGGTATTTATGATAATTCATATATGTATCAACTTTAATCTTATCAAATAATAGCTTGTAATAACTCTTTAGTATATCGCAGTTAAAAGCAAGTAACTGCGATAATCACATTATAAAAGCCTTAATAAAATAGCAGTAAAGTAGCAAATTCTAAGGCTTTTGAAATCCAAATTTAAAGGCTAACATAGATAAATTAACACTAAAAAGGCTTATAATAATTAAGAGCTAATAGCCTAAATTACCAATTAAATTTAATATAAATCAAGCTATAAATCCACTTGCTAAAACCCTTTGATTATCATCATAAAACACTGCTAATTGGCCACTAGCAACTGCTCCGGCGTTGCTTTGTAATTTTACATTTGCAACACCATCGCATATGCATACTGTGCATAAAATTGGCTTTGATCTATATCGTATCTTTACAAATGCTTCAAATTCATTTTGAGCTGTAAAATTATTAAAATTGCGAGTTTTAAATCCATAACACTCTAATTCATCTTTTTTACCCACTATAATCTCATTTGCCTTAGCATTAATCGCAGTAACATAGTGCGGATCATGAGCACCTTTGATATTAAAGCCCTTTCGTTTGCCAATAGTATAATGCATATAACCTTCATGAGTGCCGATAGCATCGCCTTTTGCATTGCGTACTATGCCTGGAAGATTGGTATTATAATGTCTTTTTAAAACATCAATATAAGTCGTATCAACAAAGCAAATTTCACTACTTTCTTTTTGTGAGGCTAAAGATGCGATTTGTGGTATTTGTGCAGCTTGAGCCTTTATATCTACCTTGAGTTTATCTCCAAGCGGAAAGATAATATGAGGCAATATTTGCGGATCAAGATTAGCTAAAAAATAGCTTTGATCCTTAGTATCATCTATAGCTGATTTGATCAAGCCATCTTCTATTCTAGCATAATGACCAGTAGCAATCTTTTGACATCCTAAGCTCTTAGCAAACTCCCAAAGCGCCCCAAATTTAATTAAGCGATTACAATGAGCGCATGGATTTGGAGTAATTCCTTGTTTATATGAATTTACAAATAGATCATAAACTTCTTTTTTAAATACATCTTGAAGATCTAGCACATGTGATTGAATACCTAGAAATTCACAAACTTTATTAACATTTTCTATATTTTTTTTGTGATACTCTTCTCTTCCGTGCAACATCATATAGCAACCTACTACACTATAACCTTGATCTTGTAAATATTTGGCACTCATTGAGCTATCTACTCCACCGCTCAATGCCATTAATACTTTCATAATTATCCTTTTATCGCTATTTTTATTAATTATACAAAATAATTCTAAATATAATAAAACAAGCTAGAGAAAAATATTTATAATATATTGATATAGTATATTATTAAAATAATATTTGATTTTATAGATTACTTTTACAATGCAAACAATTTACAATAAAATAAAATTTAAGATAGCAATATATTGGGTAATTTTTATTTCTTAAGTTTAAAAAGAAAAATTTAGAATCAAATAACCATAATATTATCTGTAAAAGAATTAAAAAAATAAAGTTGGAAAAATACTTAAGATTATAAAAAAGGTGATTTAAAAAAGTGGCTCCGGATGCTGGATTCGAACCAGCGACCAATCGGTTAACAGCCGACTACTCTACCGCTGAGCTAATCCGGAATATCGTATAAATGAGTTGGAATTATAGCCAATAATTAGCTATTTGTCAATTAAATTTAGCTTAAATTAGAAATTTTTTTCAAATTCTATAAAATTTCATCCCAGCTAAGTCACATTCTATAACCTTATCTTCATTTATTAGCGTTTCTAAATTTATCTTTGCATTTGTAGTAAAGTTATTTTCTATATCATATAAACTTTGCGGACGAAGCTTTAAAAGCTTTTCAAGCTCATCTTTACTATAATCAAATTTAGATTTTAAAGGGGTTCTAGAAGCTATGCTAACTGGTGCAGCATCTATAAAAGTTGCTAAATAGTGCAATGTTTCACTACTAACGCCTCTAACATTATGAGCTGGTGGGCGATCTATAGTGCTGATATCTATTCTATTAGGTAAAATCTTTTTAAAAGCTCTATTTAAAGCTATAAACTCATCATCGCTATCATTATATCCAGCTACAACCAAAATCTCCATAATAAGCTCGCCTTTAAATTTAGATCTAAATTGCGACATAAGCTCTACTAATTTATCTACATCTATATTATCAATACTTCTATCAATTTTGCGAAATGTCTTTTGAATTGCACTATCAAGACTAAACTTCACAATATCAAGATTTAAAAGAGCCTCAATAGCATTGGGATTTAAAACAGCGCTACCATTGCTAAGAATTAGTGATTTTTGCGTAGTTTTAAGAGTATTTATCTGAGTAATTAAATTTAATAAATCACTATATAAACTTGGCTCACCATTAGCTGTAAGAGTTATAACATCGATATCTTTAAACTCATTAAGAGCATTTTTAAGCTCATTTATTATAACTTTGGAATTTGGCTCATTTTTTATAGCTCTAAGAGTTTTGGCTTTTTTTAACTCACAATATAAGCAATCAAAATTACAGCTTTTTTGATCTGGGCTTAAATCTATTCCAAGAGAGCTGCCAAAGCGGCGGCTACTCACTGGACCAAATATAAATTTATATGCCATTATTTTGCATATTTTGCAGATTTTTCTTGGACAGATTTGATAAAATATTTAGCGTGTTCAACTGGAATATCTGGCAAAATACCATGACCAAGATTAAATATATGCCTTTTTCCGCCCATTATAGATAGAATTTCATCTACGCCCTCATCAATCGCATCTTTGTTATACAATCTTGTAGGCTCCATATTGCCTTGTAAAATATATTTAGCACCTAAAGATTTTTTAGCATTAGCAAGCGGGGTACTCCAATCCACACCAAATACATCAAAATTACCACTAATATCATCTAAAAATCCGCTAATTCCTTTAGGGAATACTATTATAGGAGTATCTGGGAAGTTTGCTTTCAGATAATCAACAATCTCATTAATATAGCTAAATCCAAATTCCATATAAGCACTTTTTTCTAATGCTCCAGCCCAACTATCAAAAATCTGAACAGCATTTACTCCAGATTTTATCTGCTCAGCTAGATATAATTTAAGAGCATTTGTTACCTTGCGAAGAATAGCATGAAGGAATTGAGGATTATCATATACCATCTTTTTACAGATATTATATGTTTTTGTACTTCCACCTTCTATCATATATGTAGCAATCGTCCATGGAGCACCACAAAATCCTATTAAGGCTTTATCTTTAGCTAGCTTATCTCTAGTTAATTTAATTGTATCATAGACATAGCTTAGATTTTTAACTGCTTTATCGCTACTTAGTCTATCTAAGTCCTCCATTGTAGCAATTGGCTTAGGAAATACTGGACCTTCACCTTTTACAAATTTAAGATCCATACCCATCTCCATAGGTACTACTAATATATCGCTAAATAAAATTGCTGCATCTACGCCTAAAATATCAACTGGTTGAAGTGTAACCTCACTAGCTTTTTCATAATCCTTACAAAGTGATAAAAAATCCCCAGCCTCAGCTCTAACTCTCATATACTCAGGTAGATATCTACCAGCTTGACGCATCATCCAAACTGGAGTATAAGGAGTTTTTTTGCCTAAACATGCATCTATAAAAATCATAAATATCCTTTAATCCTAATGATGTGAACTCTTATGCAAAAAGTATAAACCCAAACAAAGAGCCAAAATAGATAACGCTAGATAGACCATCTCAAGAGGTGTAGTAAATTTAGCATGCAAAACACGCTGAAAGAAATTAACCACTAAAACCATCACAATGACTTTACCTATCTTATCTTTTAGCTGGTCTAAACTATGCACTTCAAGCACTCTAGCCTGTCTAGAACTCTTAATTGTATCAATCTCACTAATAAAAAGCTCATAAATTCCAAAACTAAAGATAAAAAATACTAATGCCATCAAATACAGATCTATAGCCCCAATAATAAGAGCTACGCCATCACTATGCAGATCTATACTATGGTCGCCTAAAATTAGGTAATTCCATGCATAAACTATTACCTTAACAATATCATAACTAGCAACAATAAACATCACAAAAGCTCCTAGCAATCCAAAGATCACTGGAAGCAAGGTTACCATTCTAGACTTCCACAAAAGCCCTTCAAATAGCTTTTCTATCTTGTTTTTAATATTATCCATTCTGCTCTTGCATCTCTATCCATTTTTGTGCGATTCTAACCGCATTTGTCGCTGCACCAACTCTAATCTGATCAGCCACACACCATAAATGTAGTATGCTATCATCATAATTATCTTTTCTGATTCTGCCTACATATGTCTCATTTGTATCACTTGCGTGAATTGGCATTGGATAAAGATTATCTTTTGGACTATCTTGAACTACAACGCTTGGAGCATTTTTTAGAATTTGAGTTGCTTTTTGTGCATCAATTGGAGTTTTAAATTTAATAGTTATGCTCTCGCTATGACTTCTAAGAACTGGCACACGAACACAAGTTGCACTCACTTGTATATCTTTGTGAAGGATTTTTTGGGTCTCTTTAACCATTTTCATCTCTTCTTTTGTGTAATCATTATCTAAGAACACATCAATATGCGGAATTACATTTAGTGCTATTTGGTGTTTAAATGCACTTGGCTCACACTCATCAAGCTTAAATTCAAAGAATTTTTGCATCTGTATAACCAACTCTTCCATTCCTTTTTTACCAGCACCACTTGTAGCTTGATATGTGCTTACATCTACTCTTTGGATACCAAAAGCATCATCAAGAGGTTTTAACACTTGCACCATTTGGATTGTAGAGCAGTTTGGATTTGCTATTATGCCTTTATTTTGCCATTGAGCAATGTCTCCTGGATTGCACTCAGGCACTACTAATGGCACTTCTGGATCCATTCTAAAATGGCTAGTATTATCTATGACTATTGCTCCGCTTGCTGCTGCAAATGGTGCAAAATGAGCCGATATGCTACCACCAGCACTAAAAAATGCAATATCTACTTCATGCTCGTCAAATACAGTATCAGTAAGCTCTACAATTGGATAATTTTTGCCTTTAAATTCAATCTCTTTCCCAACACTCTTTGCACTTGCAAGCGGCAACACATCACTAACTGGAAAATCCATCTCTTCTAAAACACGAAAAATCTCTTCGCCCACAGCTCCAGTAGCTCCAACTACTGCTATACTATACTTTCTCATACTACGCCTTAGATTTAAATTTAGGTCAATATTTTATCTAAATTTAGCTTAATATAAGTCAAATTCGAATTTAAATTACTTTTTAGCGTAGATAAATAGATCCTCTTTACTAATACTACTACCTTCACTTAGTATAGCAGCACGCTCAACAATACTAATAAGCTCCCTAATATTACCTGGATAATCATAACTTAAAAGCTCATCAATAGCCTCTTGACTAAACTCTTTTTGACCTAATTCATACTCAACACAAACTCGCTTTAGTGTAGCATTTGCAATATCTACAATCTCATCTTTGCGTTCTCTAAGTGGTGGGATTTTAAGCGGAACAGTATTTAAACGATAAAATAGATCCTCTCTAAACTCACCATTTGCAACTTTTTGTTCTAAATTTGCATTGGTTGCGCTTACGATTCTTACATCTATTTTAATTGGTTTGCTAGCTCCTACACGCACGATTTCACGCTCTTGAATCGCACGCAAAAGCTTAGGTTGTAAATTTAGTGGCATCTCTCCAATCTCATCTAAAAATAGAGTTCCACCATTTGCTAGTTCAAAAAGTCCTTTTTTAGTCGTTGTAGCGTCAGTAAAAGCACCCTTTTCATATCCATATAACTCGCTCTCGAGTAGATTTTCAGGTATTGCAGCCATATTAATAGCCATTAATGCTGAATCTTTTCGCTTTGAGTTTTCATGGATATATCTGCTAAAAAGCTCTTTACCTACGCCACTCTCTCCCATTATCATCACACTTACATCGGTTTGGGCTGCCTTTTTAGCAATATTTAGAGTTTTGTCTAAATTTGCAGAAGCGGCTAAAAAATTACTACTTTTTATCTCTGTGGTGGTATCTGGTTTTTTAGTTTTAGTTTTTTGAGTTATTACGCTAGTTCGTTTAATCGCCGTAGCCAAAGTATCAATATCAAATGGCTTGGTTAAAAAATCCTTCACTCCTAGACGAACACTCTCAATAGCCCTATTTAATGTAGCATTTCCTGTCATAATAATTACATCGTATTTGCCATCAAGCTCTTTGATAAACTCTAATCCATCCATTCCAGGCATATTTATATCAGTTACTATTACATCTGTATCGCTACTTAATTTCTTAAGTGCTTCAGTAGCACTCTTATAAGATTTGACACTAAACTCCTCATAATCACCTAAAGCAATCTCAAGGGATTTACGCATATTTATATCATCTTCTACAATTACAACATTCATGATTTACCTTATAATTTTGCTTATTGTAGCACCTTGGGGCTTAAATTCCACTATAAAACGAAGAGGGATAATAGTTAATTCTGTAATATAGTTTGCTGAATTTAGATTAGTTGTTGAGTTTTCTAAAATTTTAACCTGTTCTTTAATAAAGCAGTCAAATAGCTCATCTTTATGCAAATTTAAATACTCTAATGAGCTTAAATATGTTGGCTTGGCAGCCAAAATAGTACAAAGTACTTGCTTTTTCTCATAGCTCTCTTTTACCATAGAGCTTGAGATTGTTATATTATCACTACTAATTACCCCATTAGCGGTGATAAGCTTAGCCCAAAAGATAAACTCATCACCACTAAATAAAGTATTTAGAGTTAGTATTAATAAGCAAAAAGCTCTTGCCACTTTTCTTGATCTATTTTAAGCTCCATTTCAACTCTATATAGACCATCTTTAAAGTCTTGGTTGATTACTGAAGCATTTTTTATAAGGCCTAGAACTCTAGCTTCTATAACTGAGCTTTGTAGCATAGCATCTTTTACTGTATCTTTAGCATTAACTTTTACGCCATAAAGCTTGCCAGCTAATTGTCTATAACCATCTGTAATAGCAGAGCGTTTAGCTAATGCACGAGCTTGAGCTGGACTAACTGTATCCATAGGTGGAATACCCTCTCCTACAGCAGTAAATACAGCTTCGCTATCTAGTTCCATAGTTGGAATCATCTTATCATTTTTGATAATATCTCTAATGTCATCTTTATCTACTTTTTGAACCACAACTTCAGATGGTTGTTGATTAAAACTAGATACAGCATTTACACAACCTGTTAATGCCAAACTTGCAACCAATGCACATAAAACTCTTTTCATACCTTACAACCTTTTAAATTGAATTCTAAAATCTATAAAAGCAAAACTTATTCCACTTCGCTAATTTTAGCCATTTGTTCAGCGATAAAATCATCATCTATAACATCCATATCTTGATCATCGCTCTCCTCTTTTGGGCATCTTGCTATGCTAACTACATCATCATTGCCTACATTTACTACAATTACGCCACTTGTATTTCGGCCAGCTTTTCTAATAGTTTGCATATCTACTCTAATCATCTTACCGCTACTTGTAAGAGCCATCAAATCCATACTCTCATCTACCATAACTACGCCTACTAGGTCTTTTGTTTTTGATGTTAGCTTCATACAGATCACGCCTTTACCGCCACGGCTTTGGAGTCTGTATTCATCTGCGGTAGTGCGTTTACCTATACCTTTTTGGCTTACACTTAGGATCTCTTGAGAGTCATTTTCTATTACGACAGCACCTACTACTTCATCACCCTCTTCTTTAAACCTTATAGCTGTTACACCACGAGCTACACGACCTATTTGTCTTACTTTGCTTAGAGGGAATTTAATACACATACCTTTTTTGGTTACGACAAATAGCATCTTATCATCGCTTGATTCAGGTAGTTCATCAATGCTTTCAAGGATATGTTCTATCTCGCTCTCTTTAAGTTCAGAGATAGCTTCCATATCACTATCTATCACCTCTTCAAGTGCATCAAATCCGCTCTCTTCAAGCTCATTTTCTACTACTATATTTGGATCATCTACTATATTAGTTTTTTCATAGCCTTCGCCTGTAGCAATAACTACAGTTACTAACTCATCATTTTCATCTAAATTTATAGCTTTTACACCAATACTTCTAATGTTTTGATATTCGCTTAAATTTGTCCTTTTTACAAGACCTTTTTTGGTAAAAAATGCCAAAGATTTATTTTGTGAAAAATCTGTAGTTGGTATTATTGCTTTAATCTTCTCATCTGGTTGAAGATTGATAAGATTTACTACTGCCTTGCCTTTGGCTATACGACTACCTTCTGGAATTTTATAAACTTTTAACCAGTATAACTGTCCGCGATCAGTTACAAACATCAGCGTATCATGACTCATACAAGTAAAGAAACTCTCTATAAAATCATCATCATATGTAGTTACTGCAACCTTGCCTTTGCCACCGCGTTTTTGTTTTTCATAACTTTTACTTGGCACACGCTTGATATAGCCCCTATGAGTGATAGTTACTACCATATTTTCATTAGGGATTAGATCTTCAACATCAATATCATCATAATCATCGATAATTTCAGTAATTCTTGGACATTTAAATTTAGATTTAATCTCTAAAAGTTCATCTCTTATAATGCTTTCTATTAGCTCTTCACTTTTTAAAATTGCATCTAATCTATCGATTAACTCTAAAATCTCTTTTAGCTCTGCTTCTAGCTTCTCACGCTCAAGACCTGTTAATTTGCTTAATCTCATATCCAAAATTGCATTACTTTGCAATTCGCTTAAGCCAAATTTACTCATTAATCCATCTCTAGCACTTGTTGTATCGGCGCTTGTTTTGATTAGAGCTATTACATCATCTATATTATCTAGAGCGATTTTAAGCCCTTCAAGGATATGGGCTCTAGCTTTTGCTTTTTGTAAATCAAAAATAGTTCTTCTAATAATTACTGTTTTTCTATGATTTAAAAATAGTCTTAAAAGTTCAATTAGTGAGAATATTTTTGGTTCTTTATTATTTATAGCTAGCATAATCACCCCAAATGTTACTTCCATTTGAGTTGATTTAAATAGATTATTTAAGACAATATCACTCATAGCATCACGCTTAAGCTCAATAACAAGACGAATTCCATCTCTATCGCTCTCATCGCGAACTTCACTAATGCCTTCTATTTGCTTCTCTTTTACTAATTCAGCAATATCAGAGTGTAGTTTGCTTTTATTTACTTGATATGGTAGTTCATCTACTACTATTACATCTTTATTTTGCTTTTTTTCTATATGGGTTTTGGCTCGCAGCTTAATCCTACCTCTACCGGTGCGATAAGCTTCTATTATCCCTTTTTTACCAAAGATTATACCACCAGTTGGAAAATCTGGACCTTTAATATGAGCCATTATATCATCTAAAGTAGCATTTTTATCATCTAATAAGACTAAAAGACCATCTACTAGCTCATCTAAGCTATGTGGCGGAATATTTGTCGCCATACCTACTGCAATACCGCTTGAGCCATTTAGTAGCAAATTTGGCACCCTAGCCGGTAATACATCTGGTTCTACCATACTATCATCATAATTTGGGATAAAATCAACTGTATCTTTATCTAAGTCTTTTAGCAACTCTTCAGCTAATACTGTCATTCTAGCTTCAGTATAACGCATTGCAGCAGCATTATCACCATCTACAGAACCAAAGTTTCCTTGTCCATCGACAGCTGGCACTCTCATAGAAAAACTCTGAGCCATACGCACAAGTGCGTCATATACAGCTGTATCGCCATGCGGATGATATTTACCTATTACATCACCTACTATACGAGCAGACTTTTTATACGGGCTGCGACTACCTACGCCTAAGTCATTCATAGCATATAGGATTCTCCTATGTACTGGCTTTAGACCATCTCTAGCATCAGGCAAAGCTCTACCTATGATAACACTCATAGAGTAGTCTAAGTAGCTAGCTTTTATAGAATCTTCTACATCTATGGTTGCTACATCTTGATTTGAGTTAAAAATATTGTCTTCCATCTTTTTCCTTGAAAAATCTGGCTAATATTTTATCCCAAATTTGATAAAGATTAGCTAAAAAGTTAAATATTTGTCAATATATTATTTTGATTTATAATAACTATCATTAATTAAATTCCTATAAATAAGCTTATATCATTTGCAATTAATATAGAAATTTAACTATATTTGTATAAATCATAAGATATTAAATAAATTTAGCGATACAATCTAAATTTAAATTAACTCTTTAACCTAGATTGCATTTGTAATAATCATTAATATAGCAAATTTGAGTCTTATACCCAAATTTGCTAATTAAATTTATATAGCTATTAATGTTTAGCTAGATAGTTTGTATCATATAGATTGTTGATAAAATCGTCATTATTCATCATACCTATATGAAAATCTTTTGTTGTTTTAATTCCTTGGATAATTAATTGATCAAGGGCTACTTTCATCTTGGCAATAGCTTTATTTCTATCAGTATCATGCACGATAAGCTTTCCTATCATGCTATCATAGTATGGTGGAACGCTATAGCCTTCATATACATGGCTATCCATTCTTACATTTCTACCACCTGGAGCGACATATTTTGTAATTTTACCAGGATTTGGAGTAAAGCTCTTTGGATCTTCAGCTGTGATTCTACACTCTATGGCGTGGCCTTCTAGCTTGATTTGGCTTTGGTCTAGCAACTTCTCACCTTGAGCTATGCGAATCATCCACTCTATCAAGTCTAATCCACTACACATCTCACTTACGCAATGTTCAACTTGAAGTCTAGTATTCATCTCAATGAAGTAGAATTTATTATCTTTTTGATCGTATAAGAACTCAAAAGTACCAGCACCAGCATACCCAATAGCCTTAGCAGCTCTTACAGCTGTCTCATGTAGATTTGCTCTTGTAGCATCATCTAAGATTACAGCTGGACTCTCTTCAATTAGTTTTTGATGGCGGCGTTGCATTGAGCAATCTCTCTCACCTACATGCACTACATTGCCGTGCTCATCTCCTAGGACTTGAACCTCTATATGGCGTGGATTTGAGATATATTTTTCCATATACATTGTACCATCGCCAAAGGCACTCATAGCTTCGCTCTCAGCCGACCAGAAGTTTTTTTCTAAATCTTCTTCTTTTTCTACCACTCTCATACCACGGCCGCCGCCGCCAGCAGCTGCTTTAATGATAACAGGATAGCCAATTTCACTAGCTAATTTTTTAGCCATTTCTATATCTTTTATAGCTCCATCACTACCTGGAACAACTGGGATTCCAGCTCTCATCATTACTTGTTTAGCCTTGCTTTTATCACTCATTAAAGCCATAGCTTCTACGCTTGGGCCGATAAATTTGATATTATGTTTAGCACAAATTTCAACAAAATTTTGGCTCTCGCTCAAAAATCCATATCCAGGAAATATCGCATCAGCCTCGCTAATTTCGCATGCTGTGATAATAGCTGGGATATTTAAATAGCTTTCGCTACTTCTAGGCTCACCTATACATATAGCAGCATCAGCATATTTGACATATAGAGCATCCTTATCAGCTGTAGAGTGCACTACTACTGCTTCTTTACCCATCTCTTGGATAGTACGAAGAGCTCTAAGTGCGATCTCGCCACGATTTGCTATTAGGATTCTTTTGATCTCTCTCATATCTTTTCAACCTCAAATAGAGCCATACCAAACTCAACTGGTTGGCCATCTGCTACTATAGCCTTAATAATTCTACAATCAAATTCAGCTTCAATCTCATTCATAATTTTCATAGCTTCAATAATACCGATTGTATCACCTTTTCTTACTGTTTGACCTACTTTAACAAAGCTAGCTGCGCCTGGACTTGGTGCTATATAAAATGTACCTACCATTGGTGCATTTAGTGTATCAGTTGCTGATGATGTTGTAACTGTTTTTTCATTTACTACTACATTAATTGGTGCTGGAGCTGGAATTGGTGGGCATGCTAATGCTGGAGCTGATGATTGCTCGCACGGCTCATATTTTTCTAATTCTATAGCAAAATCGCCATTTTTAATCTTTATCTTATTGATGTTAGTCTCATCAAAAAAGCTCATAAGCTCTTTAATCTCATCTCTTGTCATAAAAATTCTCCTTAGATTTAAGTAAAATTGCATAATTCTATCTAAATTATCTAAATAATAAGCTAAACTTTAGTTTAAAGTAAAAATCGCTATAATTTACAAACTTAAATTTAAAAGGAAAATTATGGGTCTAAAAAGCGATAAATGGATAAGAAAAATGAGCCTAGAACACAAAATGATAAGCCCATTTTGTGAAGAAAATATAGGTCGTGGAGTTGTTAGCTACGGGCTTTCAAGCTACGGATATGATATTAGAGTTGGGAATGAATTTAAGATTTTTACTAATGTAGGCGGCACAGTTGTTGATCCTAAAAATTTTGATGAAAAAAATGTTGTAGATTTTATAGGTGATGTATGTATTGTCCCACCAAATTCATTTGCATTAGCTAGAACTGTAGAGTATTTTGAGATGCCACGTGATACATTAGCTATATGTCTTGGCAAAAGCACATATGCAAGATGTGGAATAATTGTCAATGTAACTCCATTTGAACCAGGATTTAAAGGCCATATAACAATAGAAATCTCAAACACAACTCCACTTCCAGCCAAAATTTACGCCAATGAAGGGATAGCGCAGGTTCTATTTTTACAAGGTGATGAGATTTGCGAGACAAGTTATGCTGATAAAAATGGCAAATATCAATCTCAAACCGGAATCACTCTACCAAGAATTTTGCAATAAAAGAAGTTTAAAATGATAGTATATAGCAGACAAAAGATTGATAATAGCGATATAGATGCAGTAGTAGAAGCACTAAAAAGCGATATGCTTACTTGTGGAGAGCGTGTAGTAGAGTTTGAAGAAGCACTTTGTAAGCTTACTGGAGCAAAATTTGCCGTAGCTATGAATTCAGCCACATCTGCTCTACACGCTGCATATATAGCTCTTGGTGTATGCAAAAACGATGAGATAATCACTACACCAATCACCTTTGCAGCCACAGCAAATGCAGCTATAATGTGTGGAGTAAATGTCAAATTTGCTGATGTTTTATCAAATGGCAATATAGATCCAAACTCCATAAAAAATCTAATAAATAAACAAACAAAAGTTATTACTGCAGTAGATTTTGGCGGACTACCTGTAAATATGGATGAGATAAAAAATATAAGCAAAGAACACGGTATAAAGATTATCGATGATGCTAGCCATGCATTAGGTAGCAGTATAAATGGCAAAATGATAGGAAATTTAGCTGATATAACTATCTTTAGCTTTCACGCTATTAAGCCTATTACTACATTTGAAGGCGGCGCACTACTAACTAATGATGAAGATATCGCCAAATCAGCTAGACTTACACGCTCTCATGGTATGGTAAAAAAACAGGCGTGGAATATGGATATGATAAGTATGGGATATAACTATCGCTTAAGCGATGTGGCGTGCGCTCTTGGGCTATCTCAGCTTAAAAGACTTGATGAGTTTATCTCTAGGCGTGATGAGATAGCAGCAATTTATGAAGATGCATTTAGCGACTCAAAACATCTAAAAACAATTAAAATTCCAAGCCATATACGCAGCGCCAGACATCTATATCCAGTACTTTTAAACTCAAATTTATGGTGTGCTAAAGAGGATATATTTAATGAGCTTCACTCTAGAGGCATTGGCGTGCAAGTACATTATAAACCTACATATCAATTTAGTTTTTACAAAAAGCTTTATGGTGAGCAGTTCTTATCTGGAGCAGAAGATTTTTATAGAGCAGAACTTAGTCTGCCATGCCACCAGATGATGAGCGATGATGATGTTAGGTTTATTATATCAAATTTAAATGAATTACTAGATAAATATGCTCTTGCTACAATATGTAGCTAACTCATTGCAGTAGCTTAAGAGTTACTGCAATATATTATTTTCATTTTGTATTATAGCTTTATAGGTCTCTTTGTAATATTTTTGAGCGTCTATAGCTACTATCATAGCATTACCAAATGGCACAAGATTAAAATTATTAGAGCGTTTTAATATCTCTATTTGCTTTGGTATTGATATTTCAGAGTTTTTATCGAGCTTTCTGACATAATACTCTATACTTTGCTTACTCTCATTGCCACTCTCATCTATCATTAAACCGCTAAAACGCTTAAAATACCTATAACTTACGCCAATTTGCTCTTCAATATAGTGAGTAAATGTATATCCTAGATGAGTTAGGCCAAACAGCACTATCTTGCCACCATTTTGTCTTAACTTATCATATACACAACCCTTGCTAAAGCATGTTGGTGTGCGGATTAGATACTCGCTTGCATTTGCTCCACCAATAGCAAAAGAGAATATCGGATCATCAGTTCGCACCACGCCATCGCAATGACGATAATACTCAGTTAATAGCCCCATTGTGCTTCTAGAATTGCATTTATCATAAATTTGATTATTACAAAAGCTATATGTAAATGTCGGCATAATCAGCGTCCCAGCCCTACCTATAACCTCATAAAACGCCCTAATAATAGAATCTAAAAACTCATTTTTGCTCACAAGTGGTCTGCCAAGAGCGATTAATTCAGTATGCACGCAAAGTATATCGCCCTTGCCTATTCCTATTTGATGTAAGCAATTTATTAAATCATTATAATTATAAATCCTACCATTAGCCTCTATTAATGCAATAGAGTTCATTGCATTGCCTCATCTAACATCTTACAAATCGATTCAAAACTCTCAAAATTTTCATTAATAATAAATTTTGATTTTAAAGGTTTTTTATATAATTTTTCTATCTCAACTACTAATGCCATTATATCCATACTATCAATAATTCCATCGCTTAGCAAATTTGTCATACTCTCATCTATATCACTTTTACCAATTTTATTAAAAAGCTCTTTTATCTCTTTCATTTTAATCCTTTTAAATTTAATCTTTCACCATTTGTAAAATTAAGAGTTATCACATCGCTATTTATTTCATAGCTCTCAATCTCTAAAAATACTCCATTGACTTCAACCTTAGGATACTCTATATCGCAAAATACACCCACATCAAAAGATCTTAAAAATCTATTTATCTTTTTTTGCTCCCAAGATAAATCCAAAATCCCATTATTTGGCAACTCTTTCTTTTTGTGAAGTTTGCCATTTTTATCATTTGTGATTAACTGCTTTACTTCAAATTCCACATCTATAAGCTCTTTAAAACTCTCAATAGCTGCTCTATGTTGAGCTAATAAAAGCTCTTTAGCGCTCATATTATCAATTTTTATATATTTTTGTATTAAGATCTCTCCAGTATCAATTCCATTATCAACTCTATGCCATACGATTCCACTATATTCATCATCATCCCATATAGCCCAGATATGAGCATTAACTCCTCTATGTTTAGATATTAAAGCATTATGGTAGTTTATTATGATGTTATTTTCTATACATTTTGATTTAAATATATAAAAATTATTGGCACTTATTATGAACTTATTTTTTAAAGAGTTAAAATAGCTATCTAAATTTATATCATTATAATTAACAAGCTCAACTGGTATATTACGCTCTTTTAGCATTTTTACGCATTCATTGGCAATTTTGCCTTTACCAATTACAACAGCACTATCATATCTTATCTTTGTCCCTTCTAATTTTAGATAATAACAATTTAGAGCCTTTCTATCTATCTTGCCATTAGCATTTAGAGCGAATTTATCTACTCTTATAAAGCTTTTTGGAATCATATATCCTTGTATTTTTAAGGCTAGAAATTCCTTAATATCTGCTATCTCATCACTAGATTCATAAAATGCTACTATCTCTTTGCCATTAAATTTACACGCACAACGATCTATAAATAGATGAGAGTTTAGCGCTGCTTCTATCTCGCCTAGTTCTATGCGATGGCCATTTAACTTTATTTGAGAATCTAATCTACCATAACAGATTAACTCACCATACTCATTATACGCTGCAATATCACCTGTTTTATATATCGGGTCGTAGTAGTTATTATGCAAAGGATTTTGGATAAAGGCATTAGAGGTTTTAGATAAATCAGCATAATATCCTAAACTAAGTGAGCTACCTCGCACACATAATTCACCTTTTATAAATGGCTGAGTTATCAAATTTAAATTCTCATCAAATAGTAAAATTTGAGTATTTTTGCACGCTTTGCCAATAGGAAGAAGCTCATCATCGCCAAACTCTCTATCGCATATATAATAGCAGCACACATCAGTAATTTCAGTAGGACCATATAAATTAGCAAATACTCTACCAGGTAAAGCCTTACGCCATATATTTAGCTGACGATTTGGCATTATCTCCCCACAAAATAAAATCTTTTTAAGAGTGGCTAACTCTCTCCCTTCTAATGCCATAGTATTTGCAAAATATATCAATACACTAGGCACCCAAAATATCATAGTAACGCCATTTGCCTCTAAATAATCAAGCACCCTACTAGGAAAAGCAAATTCAAAAGTATCTAAAAGATGTAATGTAGCACCACACTTAATAGTAGTAAAAATATCTAAAATAGAATTATCAAAATAAAATGGTGCTTGATTTACCAATATCTCATCACTTCCAACATCAAAGGTTTTACTAACCCAAAATGTATAATCAATCACGCTTTTATGGCTAATGCTTACACCCTTTGGCTCTCCAGTACTACCACTTGTAAATAATACATAAAGCAAGTCTGTATCAATAATTTCGACACTATTAAGCAAGGCTAAATTTGGCTTAAAACTATCAAATTCATCATCATATATAGTTTTTATACCATAATCGCACTCTATAGATTTTGAGCTAATAATCAAAACTGGATTTAGGATTTTTACTATCTTTTCTACCTTAGCCTTTGGCATTTTCTCATCTATAATACTATAAAAATTTCCACTTTTAGCTACGCCAAACATCGCTATAAGTGCTTCAATAGACTTTGGTAGGATTATCAAAACTGGCTTTTTATTTAATTTAAATTCTAAAATCTTACTAGCTAAAGACTTGGCTTGTTGGTCAAATTCCAAATAGCTAATACTTTTTTTATTGCTTACAAATAATTTTTTATCGGGATATAAATTTACACTCTTATCTAAAAACTCATAAATATTGCTAATCATCTCCCTCTCCCATTAACTTTTTGTCAATAGCCATAAAAAGTTCCTTAATCTTTTGTATTTATCTCTTTTATTAATTCAAATTCAAGCAATTTGTCTATTATAGGCTTTAGACTTCTAGCTTCTACACCTAAAATATCAGCTATCTCTATAACGCTTCTTTTGCCATTACAATAGGCTAAAAATGTGCGAAGTTTTTTATACTCAACGTTATATGAACCTTTAATACTAAGAGTGCCAATAAGTCCACGCGAACCTAAATTTGGCTCACAAATTGTAGTAAGTATATATTTTTTATTGATTTCTAAATTTTCAATCAAATTTCTAGCATAATTAAATCCACCTTCAAGTCCAGAAGGAGTAACAAAATCCAAATCATCTAAACTAGTATGATACTCATCAAAATGACCAAATAAACTTCTACAAATTGTCGTAACACCAAGATTTAAATTTGGCGTATTGTACTGTCTCTCATCACTTCCACGATCTAAAAATTTGTATATTTTTGGCTCTTTGGTTATATGCTTGATAGTGTGAAGAGTAGCTATATCGCTTAGGCTATTTTCATCAGGGCTTAAAACGACACTATAGTCTCCATCATCGCCAATACAGCTAAGCACAAATCCAGCTACTACATTCTCTTTAAGCGTTTTAAAATTACGATTAATATAGCAAATTGAGCCTATCGTCTCAGGAACTATTACAAATCTATATGTATATTCTCTATGTTTTAAACTTCTAACCCATCTAATAAGCTCACTCCATACTGTTGGGCCACTAAGTTCATTATTTGCCATTTGAGGGTGGCATAGATATGATGAGATTAAAATCTCTTTGGTATTGCCAGTAGTAGATGGGATAATGATATGAGCGTAATTTAGCTCGCCATCATCTTTAAACTCACTATCTATAAAAGCGTGATACTCTCCATCTGGTAACTCTTTTAGCTCATTATAAGATATGCAAAATCCCCATCTACGCTCATAATAACTAGTAACATAAGCAATAGCGTTTGGTAGTTCTGGTATAGTGTATATATGCTCTTTTAACTCATCTAAGCTTAATTTTTTATCAATAGGTGCTGAGTAGTTAAGTATATGTAGATTGTGTTCTTTAAATTGGCAAATTTTTTTGCCATTTGGTGTAATTATATACCCATCACGGATTACCCACTCAGGTGGAACTCTCCAATCATAAACCTGCGTACCGCTTGGGATACTAAATCGCTCTACCCCCCCCAATAGCTTCATCGATTATATCAAGACTATCTCTAAAGCCATCTCCTGTGATACTGCGTGGAATTTTGTAAAGTTTAGAGATTAGCTTATACATTCTATTTTGTTCCATGCTCAACCCCCCCCCTTTTTTTTTAATTATTTTATTAAATTTAAATCCAAGATTCTATCAAAAAATCATTTAAATAGCTTTTAAAGAGTGTTTAAATGAGTTAATTTATTCTAATCTACTCCCTAGCATCGGCTAAAACTAAACCAAAAAGCACATTTACTCCAGCTTTGGCTAATATCTTTTTAGCCTCTAGCATACTAGTACCAGTAGTTATGATATCATCTACTAAGATTACTGGTGTTTTAATCTCTTTTAAAAGCTTAAATCCGCGTGGATTTTTACGGCGAAACTCTAAGGATTTACCAGCATATTTAATATCATTAGTAGCACGCAAAGCCCTATAAATAGGAAATAGTTCTAAATTTAATAAAGACCTAGCTAAAATAGCAGTGTGAGAGTAACCACTTTTTATATTATCATCAAGTGGCACCACCGCAACCTTGCTACCAAAGCTAAATTCCTTAGCAAATTTAGCCAAACTAATGCGGCATAAATGCCAAATAGCAAAGCTACCATGTAGATGATGTTTAGTGGCTAATATCTCCTTAATATCGCTATATTTATAAAAATAATATACCTTAAACCCATCTACTAATCTACACCCTTGCTCATACTCACTAAGCACACGCTGACAATCTTTACATATTATCTTAAGTGATATCTTAGCGCATTTGACACATCGCATTAATTAGCCAAGATAGCCTTGGCGCTAGAAAGCACCATATCATTTAGCATATCAGTTATAAATGGCTCAAATTCAGCTACTCTAGGTAGTAAGACATATTTGCTTTGAGGTTGAGATATTGTCTTGGTGATAGTGGTATCGCCTTTTTTAATTTTTATTATAACCTTACTTTTGCCTTTTAAATTCTCACCACTATAACCACTTAAATTAGCACTAAATTCAGCTATCTCTATATCTACAATAATATCTCTACCGTTTACAACACCACTTGCTCTTAACTGCTCTTTAAGTGCTTTAGCAAAGATATCTTTTAAGCTTGCACCTAGCATTATACTATGTTCTACACTACCTTTAGAATCAGTAATAGTAGCTACTATGCTTTGATTTACTCTAGTATCAGATATGCTATTTATTAAAACTGATTTATGGCTAGAGATCTGCGTAGTAGGATTATACTCTTTTAGCATTAGCACAGAGCTAGATCCAAAGCAACCAGCCAAAACAAACATACAAATCGCAATAATAGCTACTCTCATATCCACACCTTATAGTTTTGAAATCTCTTGAGCTACTTTATTGGCTGATTGCTTAATAAGCAAATTCATAAATAGATCAAAATCAGCTGGATCGCTAGCATTTAGATCGCTTACACTTTGAGTTGTTGTGATTAAAATTGTTCTTTTTTTATTGATATTTTTGATATTTAGTGTGCCAACTAATTTTGAATTTAAATAGCTTGCACCTAGACTATATACGCTTTTAATATCAGTAAAATCAAAATCAACCCTATATGTATAAGGCGAGTTACTGCTATTTTCTACATATATTCCACGAGATTCTAACTCAGTTGTAAGAGCCATGTAAAATATCGAGGCAAAATTTTTATCAAATTTGAAACTTTTACCATTTACTTTTACAGATTTTTGAGAATCTGCTAGGTCGATTACTCTATGGATATATACCTTTTTTAATGATGCTGATGTATCTATTGTGCGACTATTTTCACAGCAATTTAGAGCTATATCGCTTCTATATGTTCTACCATCTATAGTAGTCTCATAACCCTTTTGTGAGCATGGTTCGCACTTTGTATTTATACGAAATAGCGTATCATAAGACTTTGTAGCTGCTACTTTAGTAGTGCTACTACTTGTCGCACATCCACCCAAAATCATCGCCAAAACTAAAACCAAAATTGCTCTCATTTTCTCTCCCTTATAGATTTTATACTCTCTCCACCTAGGCCGTAATTTTGCATATCTATCTCATCGATGATTACAACGGTACTAGATTTATTCCTACCTAAGACCCGACTTACTAACTCTGTTACACCCTCTATAAGCTGTGCTTTTTGCTCAGCTGTAGGCTCACCATTTTCTTTAGTTACTCTAATGTTAATATATGGCATAATCTTCCTTTTAAATTATACTAGCAAATTTTGTGCCATTGTTAATTTTATATACTATTTTACTATTTGCCACTTGCCGCTACTATCTCTTTGTAATCGAATTTTATCACCATCTATATGGCTATTTTCAGATTTAATTTTAATAGTTATTTGAGTATTATTTTCACTATTATTTTGACTTAATATCTCTATATCTTTGATTACTTTGCTAGTATTAGTAGTTTTATTTTGTTCTATTGTAGCATTTATAGCGCCTTCTATATACTCCATTGCTGGGCTAGATTTAATCTCTTCTGGCAAGGCAACCTTAATCGCCTCTTTGATATTGCCATCTTTTACTTGATTTAATATATCTACAGCGCTGCTACTATCAGAACCGCACCCTACTAACATAAATGAAAATATAATAAAAACTACTCTTTTCACAATCTCTTCCTAATCTATCTTAAGCACACTCAAAAACGCCTCGCTAGGTAGCGTAACCTTACCAATAGCTTTCATACGCTTTTTACCCTCTTTTTGCTTCTCTAGTAATTTTCTTTTACGAGTAATATCACCACCATAGCACTTAGCAGTTACATTTTTACCCATTGATTTTACCGTTTCTCTGGCGATGATTTTACTACCGATACTAGCTTGGATTGCTACTTCAAAAAGCTGACGAGGCACTATCTCTTTCATAGCTTTTACAAAGTCTCTACCTTTGCTCATAGCTTTTTCATCAGGCACGATGATAGAAAGAGCATCAACTGTTTCACCAGCTACTTTAATATCAAGCTTGACAAGATTTCCTACTCTATACTCGCTTGGTTCATAATCAAAGCTTGCATAGCCTTTAGTAGCGCTTTTTAATTTATCATAAAAGTCCATAACAATCTCATTCATCGGTATATCATATTCCAAAAGCACCCTTGAAGTGGTGATATAATCCATTTTAGTTTGAATAGCACGGCGTGAATTTAAAAGGCTAATAATATTGCCTAAAAATTCGCTAGGTGTTATAATTGTAGCCTTAACATATGGCTCTTTTATATGATCTATCTTATTTGTTGGCGGTAGCTCGCTTGGATTTTGGATATCTAAAATAGCCCCATCAGTACAAACTACTTGATAAGTTACTGTTGGAGCTGTGGCGATAAGATCTAGATTAAACTCACGCTCTAGTCTCTCTTTTACCACTTCCATATGAAGCAAGCCTAAAAATCCAACCCTAAATCCAAAGCCAAGAGCCGCTGATGTCTCAGGCTCATAGCTAATAGAGCTATCATTTAGCTTTAATTTATCAAGAGCATCTCTTAAGTCTTCAAATTTATCTGTATCGATCGGATATAAACCAGCAAATACAAACGGCTTAGCCTTTTCAAATCCGCCTATAGGTTCTGCGGCTCTATTTTTAGCTAGAGTAATAGTATCGCCTACGCTTACACTTGCTACATCTTTTAGCCCTAGCACTACTATGCCAACTTCTCCAGCTTTTAGCTCATTTGTTTTGATTGGTGCGACTGGGTTTGGATACATTAAATCCAATACCATATGCTTTTTATCAGTGCCCATTACATAGACTTCATCGCCTTTTTTAACACTTCCATCATATAATCTTACAAGCGCTAAAGCACCTAGATAGTTATCAAACCAACTATCATAAATAAGCGCCTTTAGCGGTAGATCTAAATTTGCCTTTGGTGGTGGGATTTTGCGTATTATAGTCTCTATTAACTCCTTTATACCAACTCCACTTTTTGCACTCACTTCTAAAGCCTCGCTACAATCAAGACCGATAACATGCTCTATCTCATCTTTTACCCTATCAGGATCAGCTGCTGGAAGGTCAATTTTATTAACTACTGGGATAATTTCTAAATTATTATCAAGTGCGATATATACATTTGCTATAGTCTGAGCCTCTACGCCTTGAGATGCATCTACAACTAGCAAAGCGCCTTCGCAACTTGCTAAACTTCTACTAACTTCATAACTAAAATCCACATGTCCTGGAGTGTCAATTAAATTTAAAATATAATGCTCACCATCAAGTGTGTAGCCAAGTCTAACAGATTGAGCCTTTATGGTAATTCCACGCTCTTTTTCTATATCCATTGTATCCATAACTTGCGCACTCATAGCTCTTTCATCTACAGCTCCACACTCAGTAATAATGCGATCAGCTAGAGTACTTTTACCATGGTCGATATGTGCGATAATGCTAAAATTTCTAATATTTTTCATATTTTTCCTAACTATTTGATAAAATCTGCGGCTCGCCAAATAGCCGTTTTAACTCTTTTAAATTTATCTCCTCTTGGCTCATTGATGATTTTAATGATAGCACTCCTTTTGCCTGGCTATTTGCTTTTGAGTTTAACTCATTTGTTTGTTTATTTACTTCATTTTCTATATTTTGATTTTGTTCTATTACTGGAGGAAGTGGAGCGCGACTTAAAAGAGTGGTTTTTTTTGGTTCGCTCTTTTGAACTACAAGCTTAATATCTTGCCCATAAACTCCCTTTGCAGATGGCAAAATCACTTCATTATAATACTTTCTAGCAAAAGTTAGCCGCTCATTACTCATCGCAAATTCAAGGCTTAAAGTTCCATTTTCAAACCCTATTAATCTTACGCACTCATCAAAAAGTACGCCTAGCTCATAGCTTTTATCATATAAAGCATCTACAAAAATCTGATAATCATCTTTTGATTGTGGTTTGATTATGGTTTGATTTGGTATAGCTTGTGGTTGAATTTGGGCTACTTGATTTGCAGGGGTGCTATTTTGTGATTTTAGTGATGATATCGCATCATCAATATTTGTAAGATTAAATGCCTCAAGCATCATAAATAAAGTGATAAATAACACAAACTCCGGATCAGCTGAGCTATTTAACATAGATTTTGCTTCACTCAAAATTCTAAAAAATCTCTCAAAAATCAAAAGCGAAAAATCACCATTTTGATGGATAAATTTATATTTTAAATTCTCTATTAGCTCATCAATAATAGAGCTAGAATCATAGTTTTGCAACTCGTGCAAAAGTTTTAAAAGCTCATTTTTATCCCTTGAGTTAATCACGGCAAATATCTCATCTACCTTAGCTGGATCAAGGAGTCCTAGCATATCTACAATAACTTTATGGGTAAGCTTTTGGTGTGAATAAATTATAGCTTGATCAAGTAAAGTAAGCGTATCTCTAAGGCTTCCTCCACCGCTTCTAGCTAGCACTTCTAAAGCTCGCTCTTCAAATTCAATTCCTTCTTTATTTAATATAAACTCAAGATGCTTAACCACGCTAGCTTTGGCAATAGAGTGAAATCTAAAGTGCTGGGTACGAGATAAAACAGTAGCTGGAAGCTTAAGTGGATCAGTTGTAGCTAGAATAAATTTGACATATTCAGGCGGCTCTTCAAGCGTCTTTAAAAGTGCATTAAAAGCCTCTTTAGTAAGCATATGAACTTCATCTATTATAAATACTTTAAATCTAGCACTACTTGGAGAATATTTAGTCTGTTCAATTAACTCTCTAATATCATCGATTTTTCTATGGCTTGCTGCGTCCATTTCAATAATATCCATATGGCGATTTTCATTAGCCATTACGCAGTTAGCACAAACTTCGCATGGATGCGCACTAATACCTTTGCTACATAAAAGAGCTTTAGCAAAAATCCTAGCACTACTAGTCTTGCCACTTCCTCTAAGACCAGAAAATAGATATGCATGACCCAATCTATTAGAGTCAAGAGCATGCGTAAGAGTATTGGCTACAACCTCTTGACCGATTAGCTCATCAAAACTCTTTGGGCGATATTTAAGTGCTAAGGCTTTCACTTTTAGCCCTCGTTCATTATACTTAGAAGCTCTTTATTGTTTTTTGTTTTTAACATTTTTGAGTATAAGAATTTAAGAGCCTCAATATCATCCATTGTAGCTATAATATTGCGTATCGCCCAAATTTTGCCCAGATCATCACTGCCTTGTAAAAGCTCATCTTTTCTTGTGCCTGATTTTAAGATATTAACAGCTGGATAAATTCTACGATCTGAGATAGTACGATCTAGGATAATCTCGCTATTTCCAGTACCTTTAAACTCTTCAAATATCACATCATCCATACGCGAACCAGTATCTATAAGAGCAGTAGCTACTATGGTTAAACTTCCACCATTTTCTATATTTCTAGCTGCACCAAAAAATCTCTTTGGCTTATGTAAGGCATTTGCATCAACGCCACCACTTAATACCTTACCACTACTTGGAGTTACTGTATTATAGGCTCTTGCAAGACGAGTAATACTATCAAGCAAGATAACAACATCTTTACCCATTTCTACTAATCTTTTAGCTTTTTCTATAACTAACTCAGCTACCCTTACATGGTTTGAAGCAGGCAGATCAAATGTAGAGCTAAATACCTCTCCGCGTACGCTGCGCTGCATATCAGTAACCTCTTCGGGACGCTCATCAATTAACAAGACTATTAGCTCAACTTCTGGATGATTTCTTGTAATACCGTGAGCTAACTCTTTCATTAGCTCAGTTTTACCAGTGCGAGGTGGAGCAACAATCAAGCCACGCTGACCCTTACCAATTGGAGTAAATAGATCAAGTACCCTACCAGTAAGCTTCATCGGATCATATTCTAGTTGAATTTTTTGATTTGGAAATAGTGGAGTTAAATTATCAAATAGCGGTCTTTCTTTTGCTTCGGCTATAGATTTATAATTGATTGCCTCTATTTTTAAAAGAGCATAATACTTCTCTTGCTCCCTTGGTTCTCGTACTTGACCTGTGATAATATCACCAACTCTTAGAGCAAATTTTTTAATCTGGCTTAAACTTACATAAGTATCATTTGCTGAGTCGCTTAGGTTGGCATCAGTGGATCTTAAAAATCCATAACCACCCTCTACAATCTCCAAAATTCCAGTAAATAAGATAAACCCGCCTTGCTTAGTTTGAGCTTTTAAAATCTCAAATACAAGCTCTTGACGACGAAATTCTCTAGGATTTTGTACCCCGACCTCTTCAGCGATGGCAACTAAGCTATCTAAATCTTGAAGTCTAAGCTCTTCTATTTTATAACCATCAACTGGCGTATGAGTGCGTGTGTGCTGTTTTTTAGTCTGTTGAGCAGTTTCCTTACTTTCCATTAGTCCTCTTTAATATTGTGAATAAATAAGCAGTTACAACGAATAAAATTGTAGTTTTAAAGTTCTAATTCTATACAAATTTTCTTAAATTGTCAATAAAATTTGAATTTAAATAAATTAATAAAATTTCAAAATTAAATCTACCATTAAGCCAAATCTAGATAAAATATCGTATTAAAAAAAGGGGCAAAAATGGCATACTCCAAAAAGGATCTCATCTCTACAAAAGATCTTACCACCGAGGATATATATCAAATTTTAAACCTAGCTAAAGATTACAAAAATTTAAATTTACAAAATGAGAAAAAGTCTCCACTTCTAAAAGGTGTAACGGTTGTAAATTCATTTTTTGAAAACTCTACTAGAACTCGCACAAGCTTTGAAATTGCAGCCAAAAGGCTATCTAGTGATGCTATAAATTTCACTGCTAGTAACTCAAGCACCAATAAAGGCGAAACCCTAATAGATACAATCAAAAATATAGAATCTATGCAAACAGATATCTTTATAATGCGCCATAGTAGTTCAGGTGCAGCGCAATTTGTCGCTTCTCGCACTCCTAGCTGTGTGATAAATGCAGGAGATGGTTGCAATGAGCATCCTACTCAAGCGTTATTAGATCTCTTTACAATATATGAAAAATTTGGCTCATTTAATAATCTTACAGTTTCAATCATTGGTGATATAGCTCACTCTAGAGTAGCTAGATCAAATATCTATGCTATGCAAACATTAGGTATAAAAGTTAAACTATTTGGGCCACCACAAATGATGCAATATGCCAAGGTTTTTGGTTGTGAAATTTGCAAAGATATGGATGAGGCAGTCAGTGGAAGCGATGCTATTATAATGCTTAGAATTCAGCTAGAAAGAAGTGATGATGAGACTCCATTTCCAAGCATTAGAGAGTATTGCAGATATTTTGGACTAAGCAAAGCTAGAATGCAAAAAGCAAAAGAAAATGTAATAATCCTCCATCCAGGACCAATCAATCGTGGAGTAGAGTTAAATAGCGATGTAGCTGATGATCCACGCATATCTACAATCTTATCACAAGTAGAAAATGGCGTAGCTGTGCGTATGGCTATATTAGATATAGTTTATAAAAATCTAAAAGGGCTATAATGAAAACTTTAATAAAAAATGGAACAATAATCAATGCCAACGAGAGCAAAAAAGCAAATATATTAATGCAAGATGATAAAATTATCACCATTACTACAGATGAGCCATCTGCTGATATAGTAATAGATGCTAATGGCAAACTAGTTATGCCGGGCTTAATTGATATCCATGTGCATTTTAGAGATCCAGGATTTGAGTATAAAGATGATATTATCACTGGATCGCAAACTGCAGTAGCTGGCGGGGTAACTGCTTGTTGCCCAATGGCGAACACAAACCCAGTAAATGATAATGCTACAATAACTAGAGATATGATAGAAAAGGCTAAAAAACGCGGCTTAATAGATCTAATGCCAATTGGCGCTATAACTAAAGGTATGAAAGGTGGCGGTATCACTGAAATGGGCGAGATGAGCGAGGCTGGATGTGTAGCATTTAGTGATGATGGATTGCCTGTTAGTTCTAGTGATGTAATGCGTGCTGCACTTGAATACTCGGCATTTCATGGCTCTTTTATTATCAATCACTCTCAAGACTGCTCACTATGTAGAAATGGCCATATGAATGAAGGCCAAATGTCTATGAAGCTAGGCATCAAAGGTATGCCAAGAGAACAAGAAGAGATAATGATAAGCCGTGATATGCTACTAGCTAAGCTCACAGGTGGCCATATCCATATAGCTCATGTTAGTAGTGCATGGAGTTTAAAACTGATAGAGACAGCTAAAAAAGAGGGGATAAATATCACTTGTGAAGTCTGCCCGCACCACTTTACTTTTGATGAGAGTGAGCTAGAAAACTACGATACAAATTACAAAATGTCTCCACCGCTTCGCACTAAAGCTGATGTAGAAGCGATGAGAGAGGGGCTAAAAAATGGAGTTATAGATATCATCTGTACTGACCACGCTCCACATCATAATGATGAAAAACAAAGAGAATTTGATAAGGCTCCATTTGGAATTTTAGGTCTTCAAACGCTCATTCCACTTACTTTAAATTTAGTTCGTGATGGGGTGATAAATTTAAATAAAATGGTAGAACTAACTAGCCTAAATCCAGCCAAACTACTAAAACTAAACGATAGAGGAGTTATCGCTGAGGGTTATTTGGCTGATATTACAATTGTCGATCCTGATTTTGAATATCTCTACGATGAGAAGCTAAATAAATCCAAATCACAAAACTCACCACTTTTAGGCAAAAAGCTAAAAGGTGCTGCAATCAAAACTATAAAATCTGGAAGATTAGTATATGATTTTCCAAATGTGGTGGCGTGATGAGAAATGCATTTACTATGATTGAGCTTGTATTTGTTATTGTGGTGCTTGGCATTTTAGCTAGTATCGCAGTACCTAGGCTAGTTGCAACTAAAGATGATGCAAGTGCAGTAACATCGGCTACATTGCTTAAAGATACTATAGTTCAGCTTACTGCATACTATACTATAAATGGCAAACTACCAGCTGGTGAATTAAAATCTCAAAGCAATTTAGAGCAACTTGCCCCAACATATAAAAAATCACTAGATAAAAACGAAGCTTGGACAAGGTGCCTAAATATCACTCTTACAAGTGATTCTATTGAGATTAATAATGCTAATATTCAAGATGAGCCACTATGTGCTACCTTAGTTAAAATCCCAGCTGTTAAAGAGTGGATAGATAATGATATCACTCTAAGTAGTAGTGGAATATTTAAATAAACTATTTAAATTTAGAGTCGCAAAAAAGAGTTAATGTGGCTCTGAATTTAATAATAATTCTATATGTTTTTATACTAAAATAAAATTTATAAAAATATATTTAACTATAAAATAATTTTTTTCATAAAAAACCCAAATTTTAATCTAAAAATAATCTATTAAGAGTAAAATATCAAGTAAATAAAATCCACAAGTTTAAAAGGATGAAATATGTCAATCTTCGACAATTTTAAAATTAAGAATAAAATGCTTATTCTAATTGTAATCCCTTTAATCGTTGCTATGATTATAGCTGGCAATCTAATTAACAAAGAGTATGATACCTACAAACGAACTCAGCTGCTTGAAGATGGTATTTTGCTCTCATCTCAAATTTCACTTGTAATTCATGAATTACAAAAAGAAAGAGGTTCATCATCAGGATATCTTGGTAGTAAAAGTGAAGATTTTAAAAAAATCTTGCTAAACCAACGCCAACTAAGCGATAAAGAGATAAACAAACTCAATCAAGATCTAGCTGAATTTGAGTTAAATGCATATCCAGTAGAGCTTAGAGACTCTATAAAAGATACTGTAAATGCATTAAATAATATCAAATCCATAAGAAGTGGCGTAGATAATTTTAGCGTTAAAGTAGGAGATGTCTTAGGCTATTATACAAGCACAATCGCAAAGCTAATCAACAATATAGTAGTAATCTCTAATATCTCAAACAACTACGAGATAATCCGCTCTTTAACTGCATTTGTAAGCTTTATAAATGCCAAAGAAAATGCCGGTCAAGAAAGAGCAGTCTTATCAAATACATTCTCAGCTGATAAATTCGGCGATGGAATTTATAACAAATTTATCGCATTAGTTGTAGCTCAAAATCTATATATAGAAGAGTTTAAAAAATATGTAGCAACTGAGGAATTAGTCAATTACAATAATATAACCAGTGGCAACAAAGACTTTCAAGAAGTCGAGCGTATGAGAGCTGTGGCGATGAAAAATGCATTTACTGGTGGATTTGAGACTAGTGGTACATATTGGTTTGCTACTATAACTAAAAAGATTGATATTTTAAAACAGGTAGAAGATAGACTAGCAGCTAGATTGATCAAAGATATAGACCAGATAAGACAAAGCAATATTGATGTGCTTGTTTTCTCAATTGGAATTTTAGCCTTTGCGTTTATTGCTACATTTGGATTTAGTTACATTATAATCCATAATATTAATAGTAGAATTGCTAAAATCCTAAACTATCTAGTATATGTCCAAAAAACAAAAGATATTAGACCAAACAATGTTCTAAACAAAGGCAAAGATGAGATCGGGCTAATCTATGAGCAAATAGAGGGATTTTTAAGAGTTATTCGACAACTATTTGGTCAATTAGATACCCAAATTCAACAAAATCTACAAATTGCAAATGACCTATTAAATGAGTCAAAAATAGTTCAAAACGATACTCAAGAGGGCTTTAAACTATCAAACGACTCACAAAAAATTGGTCATAGCGTAGAAGATAGCCTAGGCGATAGCGCACAAAAAAGCAATGATACGATGAATGATATATTAACAGCTAAAAAAGAATTAAGCTCGACTTCTAATGTAATATCTGATTTCTCTGAGCTTGTTACTCTTGATGCTAGTCGCCAACAAGAGCTACTAACTAATATTTCAATGCTAAATACCGATGCTCAAAATGTAAAAAATATCCTTACAACTATCTCTGATATAGCTGATCAGACAAATCTTCTTGCGCTTAATGCTGCTATAGAAGCAGCTCGTGCTGGCGAACATGGCAGAGGCTTTGCAGTTGTTGCTGATGAGGTTAGACAACTAGCTGAAAGAACTGGTAAATCTTTAGATGAGATTGATGTAACAATTAATGCTATAACTAGATCAATCGATGATGTAAGCAATAAAATCCAACATACTTCAAAAGATTTTACTACATTTGTTGATGAAGCTCAAAATATTCAAAATACAATTCAAACAGCAAATAATAGAATTGATCACATCATCGCCCTAGCTAATCAAACAATAGCTAGCTCACAAGAGTTAAATGATAAAACAAATAATCTACTAAGCAACAACAAAACTCTAAATGATAGATTACAAAATATCTCAGATTCTATGGATAAGATTAGCTCAGTATCTGATACTTTAGAGCATAAAGCTGAAGATCTAAGAGATAAAATTAGCGAATTTAAGTTTTAAATCTATAATTTTGAATCCAAATTTAATTTGGATTCAAAATTACATCTAATTACTAAAGCATAATAATACATAGAAATTTTATAAGTTAAAAAAGATTTATTAAAATACTTATTTGCGATAATTATTATTTTTAATAATACAACTCACAAAAATCCTAACCATTTAATCTTTTAGCAAATTTAGTCTTATTACCTAAATAAACAAATGTTAAAACTTCAGCCACGGCCTTAAATAGATTAGCTGGGATTTGATCATCTATATCACACAGACGATACAGCTCACGAGCAAGAGGTGGATTTTCTACAATCTGCACCCCATGCTCAATCCCAATCTGTCTAATACGAAGAGCCAAATGATCAACACCTTTGGCTAAGACAACAGGAGCAGACTCTTTATCCTTATCATAGCGGATAGCTACAGCATAGTGAGTTGGATTGGTTATTATCGCATCGGCTGCTGGGATATTTTGCATCATACGCTTCTTGGCTGCTTGCATCTGCAATTGGCGAATTCGTCCCTTCACGCGTGGATCTCCATCCATCTGTTTATACTCATCTTTAACTTCTTGCTTAGACATTCTAAGCCCTTTAAAATACTGATATCTAACAATAAAAATATCAGCAATTGCAATAAGCATAAATAGTAGCAGCATAATCCCAGCTAGAATAAACATCTTATTTCTAAGCCATACAAGCTGGTCAAACATCGTGTAAAACATTGTATAAGGCAACTCAGTGATAAACTGTAAAAATACGTAAAACGCACAACCAAAAATAGCTGAAACCTTAACTAAAATTTTTACCGTCTCAACCGCTTTTTTAAGAGAAAAAAGATTTGCAAGACCCTTAATCGGATCAAGCTTAGACAAATTTGGCGTAAGCGGCTCAGTAGTAAAAATAAATCCAAACTGCATAATATTAGCAATAATTCCAGCAATCATAACACAAATAAGTAGAGGTAAAAGTATAAACAAACATTGAAAAATTGAGTGAATTACAATCTTAAAAAATAGCTCTCTAGTAAGCGGAGTGCCAATTATATCTTGATAGTATAGATATAAATTCATCACCCTATCACCCATAAAACCCATCAAAGCAATAAGCGCAACACACCCAACAAGCAAGGTAACAAAACCGCTTAAATCTTGCGATTTTGGGACATTGCCTTTATTTCTAGCATCCTCAATCTTCTTGGGGGTGGCTTCTTCTGTCTTTTCTTGATCGTCTGCCATAGCTTACTTAATTTCTCTTGGCATAATCATCATAGCCAAACTCACGACAAACAGTAACCTTGCCATCATTATCCATCATTGCTAAGCTTGGAAGTTTTACGCCATTAAAGGTAGTATTTTTAACTATTGTATAGTGAATTTGATCTTCAAAGATTACCTTATCACCGATATTTATTGAGTTATCAAAACTATAAATCGGATCTCCTGCTTCAGCCCCTACAATATCTCCAGCCAAACAAGTAGCCCCACCAAATCTATAGCTAAATTTGCCATTTTGACTCTCACCTCTTATTTTTGGACGATATGGCATTAAAATAGTATCAGGCATATGGCACTCAGCTGAAGCATCAATAATGCAAGTCTTTTGTTCATTATCTACAATATCAAGCACGCTTGCGATTAAAAATCCGCACTCCCAACCTACAGCCTCTCCTGGTTCTATATAGACTTCAACTCCATATTTTTGCGAAAAGTTTTTAATAAGCAAAATAAGCAAATCAACATCATATCCACTTTTAGTAATATGATGCCCACCACCAAAATTTACCCACTTCATACGCGGTAAAATATCTCCAAACTGCTCTTCAAATGCCTCTAAAACAATCTTAAGACTCCAAGCACTCTCTTCACAAAGCGCATGAAAATGCAGCCCATCAATACCATCAAGAAAATCAAATTCAAAATTTTGTTTTGTAATTCCAAGTCGTGAGTATTTAGCACACGGGTTATACATATCAGTTGGACTAGCTGAGACATTTGGATTTACTCTTAAACCTATGCTAGCGCTACTATTTTTAGCCTTAGTAGCAAATCTTTTCCACTGTGTAAAACTATTAAAAACCACATGATGACTAATAGCTAAAACCTCATCTATATCATCATCGCTAAAAGCTGGAGAATAAGTATGAATTTCTTTAAAACCATGCTCTTTGGCATATTTAGCCTCAATTAAACCACTGCAAGTAGCACCATCTAAAATAGATGAAACAAGCGGCATACCAGGAGAAAATGCAAAACCTTTAAGCGCACAAAGAACCTTTGCTCCACTCTCTTTAGCAACATAATGAAGTAGATTTAAATTTGACTCAAGCTTGCTTTTTTGACATACATAAGCTGGGGTTTTAATATCTTGTAATTTCATATTGATCCTAAATTTAATTATGGTATTATATCAAATTTAAATTAAGATAATTTTAGGCTTTAAGTGCAAATTTAGATGAGACAGCTGCGATATCTTTTGAGCTAACTAGAGCAAAAATTGCATTTTTAGCATGTAGTAAAATATCAGGGAGTTGTTTTATTTGATTACTATCAAAATCACTCAAAACATAATTAATCACGCCTTTATCACCACGCCCTATACCTATGCGAACTCTGTCATAATTATTACCTATTAAAGAATCAATTGATTTAATACCATTATGACCGCCGCTACTTCCGCCATTTTTAAATCTTATAGCACCAAAAGCGATATCAAGTTCATCATGTACTACAATGATATGATCAGGTTTATAAAAATCATTAACGGCCTTTAAAGACTTGCCGCTTGCATTCATATATGTTGATGGTTTAAGAAGAAGAAGTGAGCCTTTTTTATATAGCTCACCTTGAAATTTAGCCGAACTTACATCGATATATCCGCCATCTTGTAGCATAGAATCAATAAGCATAAATCCAACATTATGGCGAGTATTTTCATACTCCTTACCGATGTTGCCTAGTCCGGCTACTAAGGTCATTATTTAGCTTTTACTACACCTAGAACTGCTATACGACCCGCATCAATAATGCGAACATTTTGTGGAGCTACAATATCGCGAACCAATACTGTATCATCTATATCAAGTGGAGTTACATCTACTTTAAAGCTATCTGGAAGGTCTTTACCTTTACATTTAACGCTTAAGCGTTTTTTAGATTGTAATAGTACGCCTTTGTTTTTAATACCTGCTGGAGTACCTACAGGAACAACTGGGACAAGGTATTTAGACTCTACATCTGGTAAAACTACTTTTAAATCAACATGTTTTAGCATACTTGTTACTGGATGTTTTTGATAATCAACAACAACAACATTGTAAGTTTTACCACCTACGCTTACATCAAATTTCAAACCGCTTTTAGACTTTACAGTCTTAATAAAATCATTTACCTTAAAAGCAGCATTGATATTTTCAATACCTTTTGCGTAAATGTTAGCGATTAGATAACCATCTTTCCTAAGAGCTTTTGTGCTTCTTTTGTCAATACTCTCTCTAACAATGCCTTCTAACATTATATTTCCTTAAAATAAAATAAGTGGCAATTATATCCAAAAAATCTAAATTTAAACTTATGATAACGATGTCAAAATTTCATCAAAAGCCACTACAAAAGCTTCTAAACCTTCATCTAAAAGCTGAGTACAAACTCTATTATAATCTACACCACTCTCTTGAGCATTAAGCATAAATGCAGATATTTCATCGCTACTTGGCAGCGCTTTAGGAGCAAAATCTCCACTAGCCATAAAAGCTTTAATAGTATCAAGCGGAGCTGTATTTATCGAATTTGGATATAAAAGCTCCTTGATATAATAATGAGCCGGCAAGTTTGATCCCTTAACTCCAGTGCTAGCAAATAGAGTTCTTACATTGCTTTGATTAGCATTTTGAATTTGATTATATATATTAGTTGCATTATAAATACCAAACTTAGCCTTTTGATTAAGCTGCTCATCAAGCATTCTATCAAAACGACTTACAAATACACTAATTACACCTTGAGGAAGTGTGGTTTGCGGAAATCTTTTGCTATATTTTTTTGTACCTTCTTTGAATGCTTCTAGGCAGTTTTTAGCTTGTGAATCTGAGAATATTAGCGTTGCATTTACATTAATTCCCTTTTTCATCAATTCGCTCATTGCTTCAAATCCAGATGATATGGCTGGAATTTTAATCATTACATTTGGCATTTTAATTGCATTATATAGTCTTTTGCCTTCTTCTATTATATCGCTTGCTAAAGTTAAATTTGGATCAACTTCAATACTTACAAATCCATCATCGCCTTTAGCATAATTAATTAACATTTTAGAAGCTGCCATTTTAATATCATTTGTAGCTAAAATTTCATATAGTTTTTTTGTATCTTTTTTGCCAAATTTCTCTTTTAGCTCACTATATGCTTTTGAGTTACAAATAGCGTTTTTAAATATACTTGGATTGCTTGTAGCACCATTAATTGTACCATTTTGAATTAACTCTATAAATTCTGAATTTATAAAATCACGCTCTAAAAAATCACACCAAAGAGAAAAATTAATCTCTTTCATTTTGCACCTTTATATTATCTTTTTAATCTCATTTAAATCTTTAATATCTATGATATGAGTTGCTGCCTCTTTTAATATCTTATTAGCACAAAATGCAATTCCAATGCTAGACTCTTTAAACATAGATATATCATTTGCACCATCACCTACACAAACTACTTCATCACTACTTAAGCCTAAAAAGCTCTTAAGTCTTGCAAGCATCTTACCTTTAGAATCGCCAAACATCATCTCACCGCCTACATTTCCAGTTAGAATTCCATTTTTATGATGTAGCTCATTAGCAAAATTTAGATCAAAACCCAGCTTTTGCTGTGCAGCATCTGTTGCGATATGAAATCCACCGCTAAATACAACCGTTTTAATATTTTTAGATTTTAGATATGAGATGATATCTTTTGCACCAGTTATAAATGGTAAATTTGAAGTAATCTCTAAGGCTTTGCTAAGTTCTAAGCCCTCAATTAGCTTAACTCGCTTTACTAAGCTTTCATAAAAATCAAGCTCACCTGCCATTGCTCTAGAGGTGATATCGCCAACCTCTTTATCCATGCCCATTGCACTTGAAAGGATGGTGATAGTCTCACCATCCATAAGCGTAGAATCAAAATCAAAAACGCAAAGTTTAATCATTTAAATGCCTTAAAAATCGCGTTTTAACAAAGATTCAACCTTTAATATCGTTAAGATATTGCTATCTCTTTTACCGATACCTTGGATCATTCCTTTATCTTTAGCTAGAGTTTCAGGCGGCTGATCGATTCTATTAGTGTTTATTCTAATAGCCTCTGTAAGTCTATCGATAACAAATCCTGCGATATTATCATTATCTTGCATAACGATATATCTAGTATTTGGTGTCATTTTGCTAGGTTCAAGATTAAATCTAATCCTTAAATCTATTAAAGGAATTACGCTACCTCTAAGATTAAATACACCAAGCACATATGGCGGAACACTAGGTACTCTAGTATATTCAATTGGTTTAATAATCTCTTTAATATATAAAATCGGAATAGCAAATTCCTCATCTCCAACGATAAAACCTACAAGCTGCTCTATCTCTTCTCTATCTTTAGTATTTTCTGGTTCGCTTATTTGCTGTTTTTGTCTTTGTAAAACTTCACCTAATTTATCGCTCATTTTACTTCCTTACACTAGCTTTATATTTTTTCTGACGACATTTTCTAGGTATTCTGGTGAGTATGGTTTTGTAATATACTCAGTCATACCTGCTTCGACACCTCTTAAGCGATCGCTCTTACTTGTTCTACTTGTTACTGCAATTAATGGCAGATTGCGATATTTAGAGTATTTTCTAATCTCTCCAGCTAAAGTATATCCATCCATTCTTGGCATTTCAATATCTATTAGCACCGCATCTAAACTATGATCGCCTGATTTAATTATATTAAGCGCTTCAATACCATTAGTCGCTTCTATCACGGTTACGCCGATTGGCTCAAGCGATTTTTGCATAATTGTTCTATCCATTTTAGAGTCATCTACGATAAGAACTTTATAATCGCTTGGTTTTTCTTTTTTAGCCATTTGTGCGCTTGATTCCATACTAGCTCTAATATCTATTTTGATCTCTTTTGCCATATCCATAATCATACCTACATCTACAATTAGTGTTACCTTACCATCACCTCTAATTGTACCGCCAGCAATTCCGCGGATATTTTGCAGATAGTTACCAAGTGATTTAATAACAATCTCTTCTTGACCAATCAAGTTATCTACAATAATGCCAAGCTTACTATCAGCTACATTAATCACAACTACATATGTCTGATCACCACTTTCAAATACCTGTTTAACGCCAAATAGATCGCTAAGTCTAACAAGACTAAGAACCTCATCACGAAGTCTAAGGACATTTTTGCCTTCAATTGTATAGATATTATCTACTGGGACTCTTACAGTCTCTTTTACGCTTGCCAGTGGAATAGCATAAAATTCCTCTTGAGAACCTACCAATAAAGATTGAATAATAGCTAGAGTTAGAGGGATTTTTAGCTTAATTATTGTGCCTTTACCCACTTCGCTATCTATATCAATTATACCATTTAATTTCTCAATATTTGTCTTAACAACATCCATTCCAACACCACGGCCACTAACATTTGTAACTTGTTTTGCCATAGAAAATCCAGGTTTGAATATTAAAGAGAACGCCTCTTTATCACTCATACTATCAACTTCTCTTTCTGTGATGATACCTCTTTCAAGTGCCTTCATCTTCACAGCTAAAGCGTCAATTCCCTTACCATCATCTACGATTTCAACAACGATATGGTTACCTTCATTATAGGCTTTTAGTTGAATTATACCTTTTTCGGGTTTGCCAGCTGCTAGTCTATCTTTAGGATCTTCAACGCCGTGATCGCATGAATTTCTAATGATATGAACTAGCGGATCTCCAATCTCTTCTACTATAGATTTATCTAGCTCTGTCTCTTCACCGCTAATTTCTAGATCAATTTGTTTGCCTAGTTCACGGCTTAGATCACGCACCATTCTTGGGAATTTATTAAATACCTTAGCAATTGGAAGCATTCTAGTCTTCATAACAGCTAATTGAATATCAGTAGTTACTAAGCTTAGCTGACTAACAACTTGATTTAACTCTTCTAAGAATTTCTCGCCCTCATATCTCTCTTCTACATCATCATAAATTTTAAGAAGTCTATTTTTACCAAGAACTAATTCACCGATTAAATTCATTAAATTATCAAGTCTTTTAACCTCAACTCTAATAGTCTGCTCTACAGCTGATGCATTAGAGTGAGCCGGTGCAGTTTGTTCTTTTGAGGCTTTAGGAGTTTGAACCTTAGGAGTTGGCTCTTGTGTAGCTGCTGACTCTTGACTATTTTGTTTTTGTTTATCTTTTCTAGCTTGATCTTCAGCTTTGCGAACTTTTAACAGTCTTTCTATCTCAGCTTCAACTTCAGCATCACTTAGACTATTTACATCTACTTCAGGCTCTTGATCCATTGCTGATTCTGGTTCTGGCTGGCTATCTTCTTGTGGTTTAGATTGTGTCTCTTCTTGCGGTTGAGCCTGTCTATCTTCATCAGCATTTGGATCTCTACCTTCATTAATAGCTGTAAGCCTATGACATATATCAGATATACTTACACCAGCATCAGTATCATTGCCACGCTCTCTAATGCTTCTTAGAAGTGCCTTCATCATATCAACTGATTCAAGAACTACATCCATAATGTCCGGAGTGATTTTAAGCTCTCCATGACGAGCTTTATTAAGCACATCTTCCATATGATGTGTAAGCTTTGTTAAGACATCAAAATTTAAAAATGATGAGCTACCTTTGATTGTATGTGCAACGCGGAAAATACGATTTAATAGCTCTAAATCCTCAGGATTAGACTCTAATTCAACTAAATCATGGTCAATCTGCTCAATAAGTTCAAATGCCTCGACTAAAAAGTCTTCAAGAATTTCTTGCATATCATCCATAAATCACCTCTTAACTGATATATTTTTTACGTGCTTCAATTACTTTTGAAACTGCTTTATAGAATTCTGTGGCGTTAAATTTAGTCAAGAATGCATCTCCGCCTGCATCTTTACCATGAAGCTCACTAAATTCATTACTCAATGATGAATTAAAGATAATAGGAATATTAGTAAATCTCTTATCATCTTTTACATTTGCTGCAAAGTGGAACCCATCCATTTGTGGCATCTCAACATCGCTGATGATAACTCTAAGATTTTGATCTAAATCATCTTTATACATTGAGTGTAGATCATTTAATTTCTCTAATCCTTCTACACCATCTTTAGCCTCAACTACTCTTAAGCCCATCTTAGTTAATGCCTCGCTAACGAGTCTTCTAGCAGTTAAACTATCATCTAAAATAAGAGCTACGCCACTAAATTTATGGATATCATCAACCTCAACTTCCATTTTTGGCTGATAAATTCCCAACTCTTCTACAATGCTTTCAAGATCAAGAATAAGCAAAACATCATCATTTTCTATTCTTGTTACACCTGTAATCTTAGACCTATCTAAAGTACCAGTACCAGCACTTCCAGCAAAATTTGCTGGTTCTATATCTTTCCAATTAATGCGTCTAATTCTTTTAGCTTCATGAACTATAAAACCAATAAATATATTGCTAAACTCAGCAATAATAACTCTAGGTTTTAAAATAGCCTCTTTAGGCTCTTCAATCTGCATCCATTTAGCAAGATTAATAACAGGGATAACAACACCACGCAAGTCAAAAATCCCCTCAATATAATCAGGCACACCTGGTAGTTCGGTGAGATTTGGCATCTTAATGATCTCTTTTACCTTAGCGACATTTACTCCATATATTCCTTCATATACAGTATCTTTGCCTTGTTTTAAGATACGAAAATCAACAAGCTCCATCTCATTCGAACCCGTTTTTAAGATATTATCATCAAACATTTGGGCTCCTTGTGAGTTGAAATTTAATTTCAGTACCATATTTTACAATAAAATAACTACGCTCAGACGCAAAACAAGGTAAATTTATATAATCTTTTGTATTTATTTGAAATTTAACCCCCTGATGATAGTGTCCTTCTATCACCATATCGCTTTTATAATTATCTATTTTTTTAGCTATAAGCTCTTTAAAATTTGATATTTTATAGGATAATTCTTTATTTTCTTGGCTTGATAAAATCTTTTTCGTAATTTTAAATTTAAATATCCAATCAACGAAATTCATAATTTTTAAAAATGTAGAATTACGAAGCATTTTAAGTGAGGTTTGGGTAAAAAATCCTAAATATATATCCCCATGCGCTATGGCAACTTTCTTATTATTTAGATTAAAAATTACTGGTTGAGATGAGAGCGGATATAGCTTAATTTGATTAAAAATAGAACTAAGATTAAAATCGTGATTACCTTCAAAATAGTAAATTTGAGTTTTTTTAGCCAGCAAATTTAGCTCATCAATCCACTCTTTATAAACTATTTGGCTATAACTTGTACAACTAAGATAATCAAATATATCTCCTACTAAAAATATTTGCGGTGGAGTAGGCAAAATGCCGTTATTAAAACTTTTAATAAGTTTTAAAAATTCACGCCGTTTATTGTTTTCATGTGCATCAGCTATAAATATCGCCCCATCTAAAATGGTCATATAGAGTTTCCTATAATAGGCAAAGCAGTACTCTCATCTATTCCCATAATTAAATTTGCGTTTGCTATTGCTTGAGATGAGGCGCCACGAAGTAGATTATCTATGCTTGAATTTATCCAAATTTTACCATTATGATTCATAGCATAAATATCACAAAAGTGCGTTCCAGCTACATCTTTAATGCTTACAGGTTCGCGTCTTATTCGTATAAATCTCTCATCTTTATAAAACTCTTTTAATATTTCAAGCGGATCAATATCTTTAAATTCATCATTTAAAAATCCATAGCTACTAACTAACATTCCACGGCTAAGTGGGATCAAATGCGGGACAAACATCACATCAATCTTTTGACTAAGATTTAAATTTAAATGCTCACTAATCTCATCACTATGTCTGTGCGTTAGAGGCGAGTAAGCATTCATATTCTCATTTACACTAATAAAATGGCTACTTGATTTTAGCCCTTTTCCAGCTCCACTTAATCCACTTTTTGCATCAATCATCACATCGCTTTTGAGCATATTAGCAAATGGCAAAAGCCCTAGCAAGCTACAAGTAGGATAACAGCCTGGATTTGCAATTAAATTTGCATTTTTTATCTTATTGCGATTTATCTCTACTAATCCATAAACAGCATCTTCTAACCCTTTTGGATCTAGATGTGGGCAGTAGTTTTTCTCATAATTAGCTTGACTTACCCTATAATCAGCCGATAAATCTACAATTTTTACACCACTACCTCTAAGCATACTTGCTAATTTCATTCCTTCAGTATGCGGTAAAGCTAAAAATACTAAATCACATTTAGATTTTATCTCATCAGCATCTGCTTTTTTGATTTCTATATCAATAACACCTTTTAAACTGCTAAAATTCTCAGATAAAACTCCGCTACTACTAGCCCCAGCGTAGCTTAACTCAAAATATGGATGAGCTACTATCATCTTTACTAATTCTAAGCCGGTATATCCGCTAATTCCGACTATTCCTACTCTTATCATAGCTATATCCTAACTAAATTATTCAAAAACTATATCTTGATATTTAACCTCTACAATCTCAATCTCAACCCTACCATTTGGCAAGGTTAAAACCACATCATCGCCCTCTTTTTTGCCTATTAGCTGCTTGGCAATTGGTGTTGAAATCGAGATTAATCCTCGCTCAAGATTGCTCTCTGTAACTCCAACTATTGTATATGTAGTCTCCATCTCAGTATCTACATCCATTATTGTAACAGTAGAGCCAAATTTAACCTTATCATGTTCATACTCACTTGGGTCAATTACTTTGGCTCTACTTACAATATCGCTTAATTCAGCAATTCTATTTTCTATAAAGGCTTGCTTCTCTCTAGCAGCGTGATACTCGGCATTTTCTTTTAAATCTCCATGGCTTCTTGCTATATCGATCTCTTGAACAATTGCTGGTCTTTGGACTGTTTTTAAATCTTTTAACTCAGCAGTAATTTTTTCATAACCATACATTGTCATCGGCTCTGTCATAACTTTTCCTTCATATATTTAAATTTGCGATTCTATCCTATTTTATCTTAAAATCATCTCAGCAACACTCTTTGCGCTTCCATGTTTTAAATACTCTCTTAGTTCATTGCATGATTTTAAAAATTTATTCGCATCGTAATGCTCATAAGATTTTAATAGATTTTGTACTGTAGCACTCTCTTGTATTAACTCTGTATGAAGTGGCTCTTTACCCATAAAATCAAATATTATATTTGCTAATCCTGCGTATTTTAGCTTTACTAATCTTCTAGCTATAAAAATATCAATTGCTTTAGCCTTATAGCAAAGCACAAACGGAGTACCTATAAGTGCTGCTTCTAGCGTTGCAGTACCAGAACAGATAAAGGCAAACTCACTAGCCATTAAGGCGTCTTTAGCATCATATACAATCTCAAATTCACTCACATCGCCATAATATTCATCTATATTTTTAGCCAAAAATGGGGGTATAACTAAGAGCTTTTTAGCCTCAATATTTTTAGCTACTTCTTTATATAAAGGCATAAGGCGACTAATCTCGCTACGCCTTGAACCTGGCATAAAAGCTATAATTGAATTTTTTGTATGGGTGGTTTTTTGCACATTTATCTCATCTAAAAGTGGATGCCCTACATACTCGCTTTTATTATAAAATTTCTCATCAAATGGCAAAATAGATGCAAGCCTATCACAATATCTCTCCACCTTTGCTACTCGCTTTTTCTTCCATGCCCACACTTGTGGCAAGATATAATAGATTATTTCACACTTTAGCCCTGCTTCTTTAATGGCTTTAGCTAATGAGATATTAAAAGCTGGACTATCAATAAGCAAAACTCTATCGCAATCACGAGCTAGTTCTACCATCTGCTTTAATGCTTTTTTAGCCTTAAAAATCAGTGGCAAAATTTCAACAAACCCCATAGCGCTAAACTCCTTACTATCATATAGCGCATCTCCAAATCTTTTATCAAATATGCCACAAATTTGCACATTATTAAGATGAGTTAATATCTCTTTTAAATGCAAATTTGCCGATGCTTCTAGCGATGAAACTAAAATTTTCATAATTTCCCTTTTAAATTTAGCCTAAATTATAGCCAACAATTTAAAAATTATAGGTAAAATTTAATCAAAAAAGGAAAAATGTGAAAGAGATACTTATAACAAATGATGATGGATTTGAAGCTGCTGGTCTGCTTGCTTTGCGTGATAAGCTACGCCAAATAGCAAATGTTACAGTCGTAGCACCTAGTAGCGAAAAATCAGCCTGCGCTCACTCTATTACACTTACTCGCCCGCTTAGATTTATTCAACTAGATGATGGATTTTTTAAGCTTGATGATGCTACTCCTAGTGATTGTATCTATTTAGCGCTTGAGACAATGTTTAAGCATAAAAAGCCAGATCTTGTAATAAGTGGAATAAACCATGGTGCAAATGTCGGTGAAGATATCACATATTCAGGTACTTGTGGCGGAGCAATGGAAGGCACACTTCAAGGGGTAAATTCAATTGCTGTTTCACAGCTGTATAATAATGATAGTTTGGATAAATTTGGATTTGATCTAGCGTGTGAAATTACCTTAGAACTTGTACAAAATATCTTTGAAAATGGCTATCCGCTAGATGGAAGAGAGTTTTTAAATTTAAATATTCCAGCAGTTTCAAAAAATGAATATAAAGGCTTAAAGATAGTGCCAGTAGGTCAGCAAAATTATAACACAAATGCACAAATTCATCGCAATCCAAGAGGCCTTGAATACTACTGGCTAGGTACGCCTGGGATTCGCTATGCTGCTGATTTAGGCTATGATTGCGATATTACAACTCTTAATCAAAACTACGCTAGTTTAACACCAATTAAGCTTGATATGACCTCATATAAAAGTATTGAAATTTTAAAAAACTGGACAATTAATGAACGATAGATTTACTAGAAGTCGCTGGATATTTGGCGATGGATTTGCAAAACTTCAAAATGCTAAAGTACTAGTGTGTGGATGTGGTGGCGTAGGTGGGGTTTGCATTGATGCTTTATACCGTAGCGGAGTTATAGGCATAACTGCAGTAGATTGTGATAAATTTGATATAACTAATCAAAATCGCCAAATAGGTAGCAACTTTGTAGGCGAATATAAAACAGATGTATTTGCTAAATTATATCCTGGTATAAAGTGTGTAAATTTAAGACTTACTCCAGAAAATATTGATAATTTAAATTTAGATGAGTTTGATTTGGTTATAGATTGCATTGATGATATACCAGCAAAAATTGCTCTAATTACAAAAACTTATAAAAAGCTTTTAAGTTCAATGGGGGGAGCTAAAAGATTAGATCCGACTGCTATAAAAATAGATAGTATATGGAAAACCTACAATGACCCATTTGCTAAAAAAATTAGATATGAGCTAAAAAAGGCTGGATTTAATGGAGATTTTAAGGTAGTTTTTTCTAGCGAATTGCCAAACTGCACCAACTTAGGAAGCTTTATTGGAGTAACTGCGAGTTTTGGATTAAATTTAGCTGCACTTGCAGTAAATAGGCTAATTAAATGCTAAAAAACTTTTGGCAAAATTATAAGCTAGTATCAAATCCAAGCATAACACCACCTGATATGGTTAGTCGTGCTGGAAATTTAGCTGAAAGCGAATTTTTTGATACTATTAGCCAGATTAAAGGTCTAAATATATATAAAAATAAACGCGTAAAAGATAGCGAAGCTGGACTTCATGAGATAGATTTTATCATAGTTGATGGATTTAAAATTTATCTTATAGAGTTTAAGCACTGGGTTGGTAGCATTAAGATTGAAGGCGATGAGTGGATACAAACAACCAAAAAACGCACCATCGCACATCAAGATCCATTTGCCAAACTACTTAAACATACTCAAATTTTTAAAGATTTTCTAGCTAATAAGGAGTTTAATCTAAGCAACTATACAGTGCTAAGCTTTGTAGTTTTTGATAAAACTAGAATTAGTATGTCTAAACAAATTAGGCAAAATAAGCAGATAATTACTAAACATAACTTTTTAAATCTAATACATAAAAATCACAATAAAATACGCCCAAATAGCGATGAGCAAAATAGATTAAGAGAGATTCTAAGCTCTATGACTGTATGGTCTAGACTTCATCTATATGGTGGCGAGGTGCTAACTGGGTCTATACGATACTTTTTAATTGGTAGTAAAAAGAAAAAACTACCAAAACATTTTAGGGTAAATTTAGATCTAAACTGGCAAAGAAATAGCACAATAAGCTTTATTAACGCACTTTTTGGCAAACGAAAAAAGCTCAAAATTAAATCTAAAATATATAAAATTCATCCAAACGATAGCGTAGGATTTATTCAAGCTGGCGGATATGGAATTAAGCATATTAAATTTGGCCTAATAGAAAAAATAGTAAAAGATGATGAAATTATCTAATTCTTCTTATATTTGTTTTAGATATTTTATAAATTTTTGAAGCTTGTGCTGGGGTGAATTTTGTATCTATAATTATATCAGCATTAGCTACCGCAAATTCGATATCAAATGCTTTTTTATGAGGGTTTGCACTAGTAGAATATGCCCACTCTAATTTATCTAATAACTTAGTATGAGGATGATCTTTTACTACTCTGATGGCTTTTAAATTTGGATATATAAATGTTGTTTTTTTGGAGCGGCGTATTAGATTTTTATACTTTTTTGGTACGCGTGAAAAGTTTTGCAAATTTTTAAATTTGCTTACACATATTAAACATGGTTGATTTAATGGGCGATTTTTAATAGCATTTAACTTTTTTAAATCTTTGCTTAAAAATCCAGCTGTTGTATCAGTTTGCGCTAGGTAGATCATTTAAATATATCTTAAATAAGCTGCCACGACTAAGCGTGGCAAATTTATTATCTGTTTAGATACTCTTGCAAGCTCTTAACCTCTAAGGCCTCTTCATTTGAGCTAATTGATTCAGCTGCTTTTAAAGCTGCATTCATATTTGTAAAATATGGAATTTTAAACCTTAATACCGCTTGGCGAATCTTAACTGCATCGCTTGTACTACTTTTAGAATCGCTAGTATTTACTGCTAGTGCAATTTGTGAGTTTTTGAGTTTATCTTCGATATTTGGACGGCCTTCACTAATTTTATAAACCATCTCGCATTTTACTCCAGCTTGAGCTAGAGTTTTATATGTACCACCAGTTGCTACAATCTCAAAACCTAAATTTTCAAATTTCTTAGCCAGTTCAATACCGCGGTTCTTATCTGCATCAGCTAAACTGATAAAGACAGTACCACCACTTGGCAAGATATTTTTAGCTGCAATTTGCGATTTAACAAAACTCTTTTCAAAGCTATCGCTAATACCCATAACCTCGCCAGTACTTTTCATCTCTGGCCCTAAGATTAGATCAGCTCCACTTAATTTATTAAATGGGAATACGCTCTCTTTAACGCATACTACACCATTTAGGCTTGGTTTATAAATTTCACCATCAAATTTAACTACTTTAAATTGATCATAAAACTCAAGCGCCTCTTTTAAATTACCTTGCCACATTACGCGTGTTGCTACCTTCGCCATTGGCAAGCCTGTAGCTTTACTTACAAATGGTACTGTACGGCTAGCCCTTGGATTAACCTCGATAATATATAATTTATCATTATATACAGCAAATTGAATATTCATCAAACCTACTACGCCTAATTTAAGCGCTATATCTTTTGTGCAACTCTCAACTTGAGCTATAATCTCTTTAGAAAGATTGCAAGGAGGAAGGATACTAGCACTATCACCACTATGAATTCCAGCCTCTTCTATATGTTCCATAATCGCACCGATATATACATCTTTGCCATCGCTAATAGCATCTACATCAAGCTCAGTTGCATCTTGTAAAAACTTATCAAGTAAAACTGGAGAGTTATTACTAACTCTAACTGCTTCACTCATATACTCTTTAAGCTCAAGTTCGCTATGAACTCTTCTCATTGCTCTACCGCCTAAGACATAGCTAGGGCGAACTAAAACTGGATAGCCGATTTTATTTGCCTTTTCTAGTGCTTCAGATTCGCTAATAGCAGTATCATTATCAGGTTGAGCTACATTAACTAAGCGGATAAACTCACTAAATTTTTTTCTATCTTCAGCAATATCGATTACTCTAGCTGTAGTTCCAATGATCTTAGCACCGATCATTGATAAGCGTTTAGAAAATTTAAGTGGAGTCTGTCCGCCAAAATGAACGATAACACCATCTGGATTTTCACGCTCAATTACCGCTCTTAAATGTTCAAAATCAATTGGTTCAAAATATAAAATATCGCTAGTATCATAGTCAGTTGATACAGTTTCAGGATTACAGTTATACATAATAGTTGTAACACCTAAATCTCTTAAAGCATAGCTAGCATGAACACAACAATAATCAAACTCGATACCTTGACCTATACGATTAGGGCCTCCGCCAATTATTAAAACCTTTTTATTATTGCTATTTGTAGGTAGATTTGGTAAATTTGGAGTGATATTTGTGCTACTATATAAATATGGGGTCAGTGCTAGAAACTCGCCACCACAAGTATCAACCTCGCTATATTCTAAGCCAATTTGGTGACGCATTCTAGCATAATATATATCATTTTGACTTAGTTCTAGATTATCTTTAGAATTGATTAAATGCGCTATCATCTTATCGCTAAAGCCCCAAGTTTTAGCCTTTCTTAATAGCTCTTTATCATTTAAAATATCCATATCGATACGGTCTTCAAATTCAATTATCTCATAAATTTGAGTTAAAAACCATCTATCAATCTTAGTTAATTCATAAACATCTTCTACGCTTTTACCATTTCTAAAAGCTTGTGCAATATATAAAATTCTATTTTCATGGCCATTTCTTAATCCAAAAACCAAATCTTCATCGCTTAAATTTAGATGATTAAATCCACTATAATCTTTTTCTAAACTACAAAGAGCCTTTTGAACGCTCTCTTTAAAACTTCTACCAATTGCCATAACCTCGCCAACACTCTTCATCGCAGTGCCTAGATATGGATTAGAACCTGGGAATTTTTCAAAGGTAAATCTAGGAATTTTAGTTACTATATAATCAATTACTGGCTCAAAGCTTGCTGGTGTCCCTGTGATATCGTTTTTAATCTCATCAAGAGTAAAGCCAACAGCTAACATAGTTGCTACCTTAGCAATTGGGTAGCCTGTAGCCTTACTAGCTAGGGCTGAGCTTCTGCTTACGCGTGGATTCATCTCAATTACAGTCATTCGGCCATTTTTTGGATTTACAGCAAATTGCACATTGCTGCCTCCAGTATCTACGCCAATTTCACGCAAGATTTTAAAGCTTGCATCACGCATATATTGATACTCTTTATCAGTTAAAGTAAGTGCTGGAGCTACAGTTATAGAATCACCTGTATGCACGCCCATAGGATCAAAGTTTTCAATAGAGCAGACGATAATGCAGTTATCAGCTCTATCTCTAATAACCTCCATCTCATACTCTTTCCATCCTAGCAAACTCTCTTCTATTAAAATCTCATTTATTGGACTAGCCTCAATCCCACTCTCAGCAATATCTCTAAACTCATCAAGGTTATATGCCACACCACTACCAGCACCGCCAAGAGTATAGCTCGCTCTAATAATAAGCGGAAATCCAATCTCATTAGCAGCTTTTAGAGCCTCTTCCATATTGTATGCATACATAGATTTTGGTAGATCCATACCGATTTTAATCATAGCCTCTTTAAATGCTACCCTATCTTCCCCTTTTTTAATCGCTTCTGGATTAGCACCTAGGAATTTAACATCGCCAAGCATATTATTTTCATAAAGCTCCATAGCCACATTTAAAGCAACTTGACCACCCATCGTAGGTAAGAGCGCATCTACATTCTCTTTTTTAATAATTCTACTAATGCTCTCTTTAGTAATTGGCTCAATATATGTTGCATCGGCAAAGTCTGGATCTGTCATAATTGTAGCTGGATTTGAGTTAATTAGTACTACTTTATAGCCTAACTCTTTTAAAGTCTTAGCAGCCTGAGTACCACTATAATCAAATTCACAAGCCTGGCCGATGATAATAGGACCACTACCTATTAATAAAATTGTCTTGATATCTTCTCTTTTTGGCATAGTTCTACCCCTCTTAATTTATATGCATTTTAAGATTATCAATTTATTTTGATTTCAAATAAAAACTAAGCGTAATTATATTGAATTGTAGATAAAAATCAGCATAAAAAGAGATAAAATTTAATCCCAAATTTAAGAATTTGTTTTAGAAATTTAGATGAAATTTAACTATTATTGGTTTGTTACTATATATAGATAGCTTGGAACTTGTATTTTTAGATCAGTTTCAACGATTGCGCTTTTATATAGCTCTTCTTCATATACTTTACTAATTTTACCAACTGGCACTCCGCCAAAAAATATTCCATCAAGCCCGCTTGTATATACTTCATCGCCTATTTTTGGATTTAGCCACTGAGCTATAAATTTAACTACAATATTCTTGCCATTTCCAGTAGCGATTCCAGCAATTTGTTGCTCGCCAATACTTACTGAAAATGTAGATTTTGGATCTGTTTGAAGTAGTGCTAATGGATTTCCATCTTTATTTACTACTATACCAGCAGTCTTACCTTGAGAGATTAGGCCATAAATTCTATTCTCATCAAATTCATCAAAATCAATCCAAATTTTATCATGATCTCCAATATTCATATATGATATTGCTCTAACAAGCTTAACATCAGGATTAAATCTAGTTGAGTTTTGCTCGCTTAGTAAGGTATCTAGTTTATAAGCAAATGCCGAGAGCAATGTCGCAGAGTGTTCTAACTCTGCATTTTGCTCTCTAAGAGCCCTTATCTCATCAGCTTGATCAAAATGCTCATCAATAGTCTCTATAATAAAATCTCTTGTATCTTGATATAGTGATAGCACAAAATTTGTGCTATTTATCACTATACTTCTAGCATAATCACTTAGGTAAAATGTTATAAATCCTAAACAGACTATTATCAATAAAAATTTAATTTTATTCATTGATTAATTGATGCAAAAGTCCTATCTCTTCTAAAGCCTTACCAGTACCTCTAGCTACTGCAAGAAGTGGCTCATCAGCTACATATACAGGTAGTTTGACAATATCAGATAGATATTTATCTAAACCTCTAATTAACGCTCCGCCTCCTGTAAGCACTACACCACGCTCTACTATATCACCAGCTAAATCAGGCGGCATATTTTCTAAGACCGTTTTTAGTGCATCAGCGATCTCTTTTAGTGGTTCTCTCATCGCTTCTCTAATATCCTCACTTGTAAGCTCGATACGACTTAATAGACCGCTTACTTGATCACGACCTTTTACTACCATAGATAGCTCTTTAGGTAGTTGGATTGCTGAACCGATTTTTATCTTAATATCTTCACCATTTCTCTCACCAATTAGCAAGTTATACTTCTCTTTTACATAGTTCATAATACTTGCATCTAACTTATCGCCTGCTGTTCTAATGCTTTTAGATATTACTAAACCACCAAGAGAAACAACACCAATCTCAGTAGTGCCACCACCAATATCTACAACTAAGCTACCTTGAGGTTCGCGGATTGGTAGGTTTGCCCCAATAGCTGCTGCCATAGGCTCTTCAATCAAAAACACCTCTCTAGCACCAGCTGATAATGCACTCTCTCTAACAGCCTTTCTCTCTACTTGAGTTAAGCCATATGGTACAGAGATTATGATTCTAGGACGTAAAAATGTCTTTCTTCTGTGAGTTTTTTCGATAAAATATCTAATCATCTTCTCAGTCATATCAAAATCAGCAATAACTCCATCTCTCATAGGTCTAATCGCTTCGATATCGCCTGGAGTTTTACCTACCATCTCTTTAGCATCATGTCCAACTGCTAATATCTTTTGTTTGCCATATTTTTCTCTTTGGACTGCTACTACGCTTGGTTCGTTTATAACAATACCCTTATCTTTTACTAAAACTAATGTGTTTGCCGTACCTAGATCGATTCCCATATCGCTAGAAAAAAGTCCTACTAATTGATCTAAAATCATATATCTCCTTTATTTTGCTTTCATTAATAATGGTTTTGCTTCACCATCAATTACATTTTTTGATATTATTACATCATAACCTTTTAACTCTGGAAGATCATACATTATATCTATCATCACATCTTCCATTATACTTCTTAAGCCTCTAGCGCCTGTTTTACGCTTGATAGCTTGATTTGCCACCTCTTTTATAGCTTCATCTTCAAATTTAAGTTTTGCACCATCAATAGCAAATAGCTTTTCATACTGTCTTAAAAGTGCATTTTTTGGCTGAGTTAGGATTCTTATCATATCCTCAGTTGTAATCTCATTTAAGGTAGTAATAGCATGCAATCTACCAATAAGTTCAGGAATAAGCCCAAAATGCACTAAATCATCAGGTTCTACAAGACTAAGCAAATTTGATTTATCACTCTTGCCACGTTTTTCTTGACCAAAACCTAAAACATTTTTACCAAGCCTACGCTCAATAATATCTTTAAGTCCATCAAAAGCCCCGCCACAAACAAATAAAATATTTGTAGTATCAATCTGAATAAAATCTTGATTTGGGTGCTTTCTTCCACCTTTTGGCGGGATATTTACTACACTGCCTTCAATAATTTTTAATAACGCTTGTTGGACGCCTTCGCCACTTACATCACGAGTAATTGATCTATTCTCACCCATTCTAGCAATTTTATCAATCTCATCTACAAAAACAATTCCTTGCTGAGCTTTAGCTACATCACCGCCAGCTGCATTTAATAATTTTGTAAGGATATTTTCTACATCCTCTCCTACATATCCGGCCTCAGTCAAACTAGTAGCATCGCAAATTGCTATTGGAACATCTAAAAATCTAGCTAAAGTTTGAGCCATTAAGGTCTTGCCACTTCCTGTAGGACCAATTAGCAAAATATTTGATTTTGAAATTTCAGTATCATCTTCAATGCTGTGTTGTTTAAATATTCTTTTATAATGATTATAAACACCTACGCTAAATACCTTTTTTGCTCTTTCTTGGCCAATTACATAATCATCTAAAACGCCCTTTAAAATCTTTGGCGTAATATCTTTATAATCCATAACAGGCTGGTTATTTTGACTTGATTCATCACCATGAACTGCACTATATGCTGCATCTACGCAAAATTCGCATATAAATGAGCTATCACTCTCATTAGCTAAAAGTTTTCTATCGTTTGCTTCGCTCTCACCGCAAAAACTACACTTTCTAGCCATTAATCTCTCCCCTTATCAAGCGGTATTCCTCTTTTTGTATTTATGATAAACTCGCACATTTTTCTAGCTTCTAGTGTAGGATTTTGCTCTAAAAGCTCTAAGGCTCTATCTTTTAATCCGCCACCACTTTTAAATAGAAATTTATAAGCTTTATTAATCTGTTCCACTATATCCTTATCAAATCTTCTACGAATTCCAACTAAATTTAAGCTTCTAATATAGGCTCTATTTCCTTCAGCTAAACAAAATGGTACTACATCTTGGCTTAGAGCCGATGCTCCAGCTATCATACAGCTCTCACCAATATGCACAAATTGATGCACCGGAGTAAGACCACCAATAACTGCATAATCATCTATGATAACATGTCCAGCTAAGGTTACGCCATTAGCTAAAATAATCCCATCTCCTAAGCGACAATCATGAGCTATATGCGTATAAGCCATTATAAAATTATTATCACCAATTATAGTATATCCATCGCCTTTTTTAGTTCCTGAATTAATTGTAGCAAACTCTCTAATAGTTGCATTTTTACCAATTCTAACCCCACCAGTATCCTCAATAGAGTGGCTAATATCTTGCGGTATATCACCAACAATTGCATAGCTATAAATCTTGCTACCACTACCAATGTGGGTATCTCCGATAATTCTAGCACCTTGTTTTATTGTAACACTATCGCCTAAGACTGCCTTTGAACTGACAAAAGCATATGGCTCTACTACACATCCCTTGCCTAAAATCGCACCATCTTCAACTACTGCTGTACTATGAATCTGCATATTTTCTACTTATTACTTATCTACTATCATCGCCTTTAGCTCAGCTTCGGCTACTAGCTTATCATCTACATAAGCCTGACCGGCTAACACCCAAATATTTCCCTTATGCTTTAATACCTCTAAACGATACTCTAATCTATCGCCAGGACGAACAGGAGATCTAAATTTAGCTCCATCAATACTCATAAAATATACTACTTTATTTTGAGTATCTACTTGCTCTTCTTCGCCTAAGCTCTTAAATGCCAAAATACCACCAGCTTGTGCCATACCTTCAATAATCATAACACCTGGATATATAGGATGGCCTGGAAAGTGACCTTGGAAAACTTGTTCAGCAATTGTAATATTTTTATACCCTTTAATGCATTTATTAGGTTCTAGCTCAACCACTCTATCAATAAGCAAAAATGGATATCTGTGTGGTAATATTTTTTGAATTTCAACTACATCTATCATAAAATACCTCGGAATAAAAAGTGCTAGATTGTATCTAAATTTAGCAAAATATTAGTTGAATTTTATAAAAAATATTAGAAATTTTAACTAAATTTAGATAGATTTTTTTAAATTTTTATCACCGTCTCTATGCTTGAAGGGAATATTTGAGTATTAGCTTCTACTATATATTTACCTGATCTTATCTCATCGATTACTATTATAGGGCTTAGATTAAAGTGCGAACCAGTAAGTCTTTTACGCAATTTTAGCTCTTTTTTTAATTTTGGTGGATTAAATATTATATCAATTGTATTTTTATATTTAAAACCACCAAGCAAATTAAACTTACTAAGCGTAATAATCTTAATATCATCTTTATTTATATTGATAAAATCTGATTGTTTTTCAATATTAAATTTAGAACTTTTTAATCTAAAATGCGAATAGAATAAAAAGTAGCTAGGAATTACATTTTGCTCAAATTTCACTCTAGCAAATCTTAATCTATAATTTAATATCTTTTGTCTGATTAGATCAAATTTAGTACCGCTTTTTTCAAATTTTCTTACTCTTTTATATAGCTTTAATCTATAGCGTATTGAACTAGGCTGAATTTGCGCTCCAAGAGGCTCACATAACTCATCTATTACCTCTTCATCTTTGCGTTGTTTTATAAGACCATAGATACATCCGCAATAATTTTGATGATAAAGTTTATCATTTTTAGCTAGTTCAAATTGTCTTTGCGTACCGCCATTTTTTCTTAAATCCACAGCAACAGATTCTAAATTTGTCCCTTTTATAGCGTTATTTAGTGCATTTTCTAACTGTGTAAAATCCTTTTTAGGACTCATTAGTAAGGTTGTAGTAATCTTTTTACACCCTAATTCTATGGCGGCCTTTGCGCTATTTCCTACACGAAACTCAAAACAATAAGAACACCTTTTGCCTTTTTCTGGTTCATCTTCAAGTCCTTTAGTACCTTTTAGCCACTCTTCATACTCATACTCACCACATATTACATCTACGCCAAGCTTTTTACAACTTCGCTTAACATCTTTAAACCTTAACAAAAACTCACTATAAGGGTGTATATTAGGATCATAAAAATATCCAATAATACGCTCATTTGGATATAGTTTTTGCAACTCAGTAATAAAGTAATGACTATCTACACTACAACATATATGTACTAACAAATTGCCTACTTTATTAAATCAGCTAAGACTTTAGCAGCATGGCCGGCTGCTTTTACACTTTTATAAACTTTTGCTATTTTACCCTCTTTATCTATGATAAATGTAGTTCTTACTATGCCTAGATACTCTTTGCCATAGTTTTTTCTTACCTGCCACACGCCATATGCTTTTGCAACTTCTTTATTAATATCACTTAATAAGATATGTTTTAAATTTTGCTTTGCGATAAATCCACTATGGCTCTTAGTACTATCTGGACTAACTCCTACAATTACAGTATCATTGGCTATAAACTCATCATAATTTGCACTAAATTCACACGCTTCAGTCGTGCATCCTGGAGTATTATCTTTAGGGTAGAAGTATAATACTACATTTTTACCTCTAAAATCTCTTAAATTAATACTTACTCCATCACTATTTTCTAGTTCAAACTCTGGAGCCTTATCACCAGCTGTTAATACCACTTTGCGATCAATATCTTCTTGATTAAATACCATAGCTTCTTTTATTTTCTCTGCCATTATTTACCCTCTTTCATAGCTTGGACAGATTTACCACCAAAATATGTCGCATCGCTTCTAATCTCATCAAAATTTATAACCACACGCTCAGGCTTTTTACCTAAATCATTTACCATTATATCTGTGATTTTAACGGCGATCTCATCTAATTTTTCCCTACTTGGCATCGGATCGGCTAATTTAATATTTATAATTGGCATACTTAATTCCTTTTTCAATTAAATTTGGCAAATTATATCTAAGATTAAAAAACAAAAGATAAAAGGGTAAATTTTATATACTATTTCTTAGATATTATTAAAAGATTAAATTCAATATTTTTACTCTTTATCAAATTTTTACCAGTTTATTAATTAAATTTAGATAGAATATTGTCTAAAAATTTTTCATAAAGAGGTTACACAATGGCACTACCAGAAGCAGAACATATATGGTATGATGGCAAACTAGTCAAATGGCACGAGGCTACAACTCATGTTTTAACTCACTCATTACACTATGGAAATGCAGTGTTTGAAGGGGTTAGAGCATATATGACGCCAAAAGGCTTAGCGATTTTTTGCTTAAATGCACATACTAAAAGGCTTTTTGAATCAGCAAAGGCTTGCGGGATTACAATTCCATTTACTTACGAACAGATCAATCAAGCTCATATTGACCTATTAAAAAGCAATACTTACACAGACAATGTATATATTCGTCCGCTTGTATTCTTAGGATATGGCAAAATGGGTGTTAGCCACATCGGTTGCCCAGTAAATGTAGCAATTGCGGCTTGGCAATGGGGTGCATATATGGGCGAAGAGGCACTTCAAAATGGTATAAAAGTCAAAATTGCTTCATGGATGAAACCAGCACCATTTTCTATGATGTCAAAAGCCAAAGCAAGCGCTAACTACTTTAACTCTCAAATGGCAAATTACGAAGCTCATGAGGCAGGTTGTGATGAAGCTTTACTACTTGATCCACAAGGATTTATCGCTGAGGGTAGCGGTGAGTGCTTCTTTATAGTTAAAGATGGCATAATAATCACCCCACCAAATGATACAAGTCTAGAGAGTATCACACAAAAAAATGTAATCCAAATAGCAAAAGATCTAGGCTACACAGTTTTACGCCAAAGAATTACAAGAGATGAGGCTTATAACGCAGATGAGGCATTCTTTACTGGTACTGCTGCAGAAGTTACTCCTATTAGCAGCATAGATAGTAGAATAATTGGTAGCGGTAAAAGAGGCTCAGTATCACAAAAGCTTCAAAGTGCATATTTTGATATCGTAATGGGTAAAAATCCAAAATACGAACATCTACTTACTTATATTTAATTAAAGGATAGAAATTGCCTGCAGATTTAAATGATTATTTTAATAAAAAAAATGGCAACTCAAATAGTGATGAGAGAAAGCCAAATTTTAATTTTAAAAAACCAAATGTACCAAATTTGAGCGGAGGGTTAGGTAAATTTAGCGGTGTTATATATGCTTTAATCGCTATAATTGTCATCTTAGTAGTAGCTAAGCCATTTGTGGTTATCAACTCAGGTGAGGTAGGTATCAAATCTACTGCTGGTAAATTTGACCCAAATCCACTTCAACCAGGATTTCACTTCTTTATACCTTTTATTCAAGAGGTGCGTATAGTTGATACTAAAGTTCGACAGATTAATTACACCTCTACAGAAGGTAGAAATGAGACAAATTTCCGTGGTAGTGGAATTGAAACTAAAGATACTATATCGGTTTTAGACTCTCGTGGACTTCCTGTTAGTATGGATATTACTGTTCAGTATCGTCTAAATCCACAAAATGCACCACAAACAATAGCTGCGTGGGGCTTTAGCTGGGAAAATAAAATAATAGACCCAGTTGTAAGAAATGTTGTAAGAAATGTAACTGGTAAATACACAGCCGAAGAGCTTCCAGAGCGTAGAAATGATATTGCAGCAGCTATTGATATGGGCATTCGCTCAGATATAGACAAGCAGCCAAATCAGCCAGTAGAATTAGCTAGTGTTCAGCTAAGAGAGATAATCTTACCACCAAAAGTAAAAGAGCAGATTGAAAGAGTTCAAATAGCAAAACAAGAGGCTGAAAGAACTAAATATGAGGTTGAGCGTGCAAACCAAGAAGCACTTAAAAAAGCCGCCCTTGCTAAAGGTACAGCTGAAGCTGTAAAAATCGAAGCCCAAGGTAGAGCCGATGCTGTAAAAATAGAAGCTGACGCACAAGCTTACTCAAATTCACAAATAGCAAGAAGTCTTACAAATAATCTTTTAGAGCTAAAACAGATCCAAACTCAAAAAGAGTTCAATGAAGCTTTAAAAACAAATACAGATGCTAAGATATTCTTAACTCCTGGTGGAGCTGTTCCAAATATCTGGGTAGATACCAAAGATAAACAAAGACAAATTTCAACACAAAATTAAGGATATTAGATGAGTGTGAGTGTAAATTGGGATAAGATTGATAATATGCTTCCAGTAATAGTTCAAGAAGCTTCCACTAATGAAGTTTTAATGCTTGCATATATGAATCAAGAGGCCTTTGAGCTTACTAAAAACACTGGCCTAGCCCACTACTACTCACGCACTAAATCTAGAATTTGGAAAAAGGGTGAAGAGAGCGGCAACTTTCAAATTGTAAAATCTCTTAGCCTTGATTGCGATAGCGATGCACTACTTTTAAAAGTAGAACAAGTAGGCGGTATCGCTTGTCATACTGGAGAGAGATCTTGCTTTTTTAACTATTTAAATTTAGAGCAAAAAAATAGGCTAAATTTAAATAAAGAGATAAAATACGATATTTTAGACCATCTCTATCACATAGCTCTAGATAGAAAGCTAAGCCCAAAACCTGATTCTTATATCTGCAAGCTATATGCCAAATCACCAGATAAATATCTCAAAAAGATATCTGAAGAGGCTTGCGAATTTGCTTTGGCTATTAAAGATTTACAAAGATTTAAGCTCTATTCAAATCATAATAAAGAGAACTTTGGCGAGCATATAAAAGATAATCCAAAATATGATGCAATATATGAAGCAGCTGATGTTTTATTTCATATGATTGTAGCTTTGGCTGATTATGATATTCATCCAAGTGCCATATTAGATGAGTTAAAACGCCGTGAAGGCATAAGCGGAATAGAAGAGAAGAATTCCCGTGACAAGTAGCATCTCAACTACAATTAAATTCTACATAAATAACTTTGGATTTTATGATTATATCGCTCTTTCATGGGTGATTTTGCTATTTTTTGCAATTTTAGTTTTAGCACTTTATATGCTATTTAAAAAGCCACTTTTTGCGCTATTTTTATTTTTATTAGATTTTGGCGGACTTGGTGCTGGAATGTATTATTCGCTTAAATTTATTGATAATACTACACGCCCAAGAGAGATTGTAGCTGCACCGCTTCGTCAATTATACTACTCTGATATTATGATAGCTGATATCAATCTTACTAATACCTCTAAAAGAGTATTTAAAAAGTGCCGAGTAAGATTAAGCTTTCACACTATTGGTAAAAATAGTGTGCAAAATTTTAAATTTAGACTGACTCCATTTCACACACAAACAGCCATAATAGAACAGATACCACCAGGTCATACTGAACAAATTAAATTTATAATAAGAGATTTTCGCCCACAAAACTATAGCACAAAATTAAATTCGGAGTGTTTTTAATGAGTTATTTCAATCTATTTCATATTCTTATGTTGCTTCTTATAATAGCTATGTTTGGTGGATTTACCTACTTAATAATCTTAAAAGAAAAACGGGTAAAAATTGCCATTAGTTTTATAATAGCTAATGTCGCAGTAATGAGCTCTTTAGCTATAATCTCTATGATATTAATAGATAAATACACCAAAGTAGCAGTCATAGATGACCTATATGGCAAACGCACCTTAATCAACGAAACTATAAGCTACAGCGGAGTAGTAAAAAATGTAGGCTATGGTTATATCAACTCATGTGTAATGAATATAGAACTAATCAATACTCCAGTCAAAAAGCTTGAAGCAAGCGCCTTTGAAAATCGTGGATTTTTCCAAACTTATATCGGTAGCTCTCACAGCCAAAAAGGCTCACAAAAGGCTGAGTTTTTAATCGTCAAAGATCTAGCAAGTGGCGAGCAAAAGAGCTTTAGCTTTACTATGCCTTATCCAGCTCATTTTAAAAATCATACCACAAACTATACTTTAAATTGCAAATAACTAACTAGATTTAAGTTAAATTTAAATTTAACTTAAATCTATACTTATATATAATTTACTTATGATAATTAACATATATATTTTAAGTTATTATAAATATAACCTTTGATAAAATGCCATCAAATATTATTTTTAAAGGATGAGTTATGTTTAAACATATGAAGTTATCCATAAAATTAGCAATCGCTGGTTTTGTATTTAGCGGGCTTATCGTTGCCATGGTAGTAAGCGTAGCTACATACCAATCAACCAATAGAGCTGAAGATACAGCTATAGCCTATATGGAATCTAGCTCACTATCTCATGCTGACTTAATAGCTGCTGAGTTTAATAAACTTGCTGATGATTTGCACGCATATGCTAATGTTATGGAAGCAGGTCTTGCAACAGGCACTCCAATGCCTATCGAGGCAATTGGCTCACTACTTAATGCAACGCTTAAAGATACTAAGCTATCTGCTGGCGTATTCTTTTATAGTGTTGATAATAGCATCTACGCTAAAAATCCAAACTCAAACGACCCTAGATATACACAAGCTGGAGATCTAGCTATGTATGTAAATATGCATGGTAGATTTGAGCGTTTAGAAGATGACTATAAAACCAAAGATTACTTTATCAACGGTCTTGATAAGCCTACTATCACAGAGCCATACGAAGATCATATAGAAGGCAAGGTAATGACTATGGCCTCTATCACATTCCCTGTTAAATTTAATGGCAAAACTATAGGTATAATAGGTACTGATTTAGATCTTGATGATTTTTTTGTAAATAGATTAAAAGAGGTTAAATTATATAATACTGATATAAGCTTTTTAACATCAAACAAAGGTATTATGGTAGCCAATACAAATCCAGCCAATAGAGGCAAAGCAATAGCTCAAGTAAATCCAAATTTGGCTCAATTAATGCCGGTTTTAACAGATCCAAACCATAATTATGCAAGAGTTGCGGGCTTTAGTAAAAATTTAAATCAAGATGCCTATATTATGCTATCAAAAATCAATATAAATTATGTAGATGAGAATTGGGGTCTTGCTACGCTTGTACCAAGCGATGAGATATTTGCTCAAGTTAGATCAGCTAGAAACAGCCTTATAATTTTAGGTATATTTGTAGCTTTACTTGGTGGATTTGCCCTATTCTTTGCAACTAAAATGTTAGTTCATAGAATTGAAAATATTAGAAACTCTCTTCTTGAGTTTTTTGATTTCTTAAACCACAAAAGAGATGATGCTCACCTAGCAGTAATCACTCAATATGATGAGATAGGCAATATGGCAAAAGCTATAAATGATAATATCATCTCTATTAAAGCAAATTTAGAAAAAGACTCTAAAGCAGTTGAAGAAGCACTTCAAAAAGTTCATGATGTAGAAAATGGCAATTTATCTGCTAGAATAAAATTAAACCCAATATCGCCTGAGCTTTTAAGGCTTAAAAACGTCCTAAACCATATGCTTGATGTATTAGAACAAAAAGTAGGTAGTGATATTAATGCTATTCAAGGTGTATTTGATAAGTTTAAACAGCTTGACTTTACTAGTAGAATTGGTAATCCAAAAGGTGAAGTAGAGGTTGTTACTAATCTTTTAGGTGATGAAGTAACTAAGATGTTAAAAGGTAATCTAGACCAAGCAAATGACTTACAAAGTAGAGCCGATCAATTAAAAAGCTTTGTAGCAAATTTAAATGAAGGTGCAAAATCTCAAAGCGAATCCTTGCAAGAGAGTGCTGCAGCAGTTGAAGAGATGAGTAGCTCAATGAACTCTATTAATGATAGAGCAACAGAGGTAATCAAACAAAGCGAAGATATCAAAAATATTATTACAATAATTAGAGATATTGCAGACCAAACAAATCTACTAGCGCTAAATGCAGCCATAGAAGCAGCTCGTGCTGGTGAGCATGGTAGAGGGTTTGCAGTTGTAGCTGATGAGGTGCGAAAACTAGCTGAACGCACTCAAAAATCTCTAGGTGAAATCGAGGCAAATGTAAATATACTAAGCCAAAGTATCAATGAGATGAGTCAAAGTATTAATGAACAAACAGTAGCTATCAATCAGATAAATGAAGCTGTAGTAAATGTAGATGCTCTAACTAGACAAAATACTCAAATTGCTCAAGATAGTGATAAAATAGCCAATGAAGTTGATATGATTGCAAATGCAATTGTGCAAGAGGTTAAGAAGAAGAAATTTTGATATATTTTGCTAAAATGTTGCTAGTGTGCTAGCAACATTTAAAAATATTAATGATTTTTTTATTTAAAACTCTATAATTTTTTGTAGATTTTATTTAGTTATTATTATCAAAATTTACAAATTAATTATTATCCGTCTTTTATTAAAAAACATAATATATTTATATTTAAAATTAATTGCTTAAGATAGCTTTTTATTTATCTTATTTGACAAAATAAATTTAGATACTAATTCCAATCTGTCTAAAATAATTTTGCAATTTTTTAGATCATTATTAATATCTGTATTAATACTATTGTATATAGAAGATAGTTTAGTAATTGTTTGTTTAATATCTAATTCAGTAATACCATCTCTTCCATAACTATTTCCATCATTGTGGTTTGAAAATCGATCTGCTCTTATATTATTCTAATCATTTCTATGTCTGATTTCTCTTGAGCTTCTGCTGGCTTTATTTTGAGATATCCAATCATAGCTTTATAAATCTCCAACTCTGCAACTAAATCCCCCTTTGCTTCTTCTAACATATCGACTAATTTCTCCATCATCAAATATAACATCGCTTACTCCTTGTAAGTTTGTTTTTGATTCTATCAAAATTTATTTACTTCAGTTTTTACCTAAGTCTTTTAAATAAGCTATCAATTTTTTTAAATGCTAAAAATACGTTTTTAGCATTTGGGTTTTATTGCTTTTTTTAATAATTAATGCTCAATAATTTAATATATTTATCCAACTAAAAGCATTTTTACTTCATTTTCAAATTCATCACTTACGCTAAATTCGGTAGTAAATAGCATTACTTGATTTTTATTTTCATCTACTACTCTTAAAAGCAAGCTCTTCTTCTCTCCAGATTTAGCATTATGCCTATAAGCGAGTTGATAAATTTCATTTATTTTACTTTTATTTAAATGGCTTAATTCTAAATCAATCTCTAATTTATCTACCAATGATACTGCTTGCTTAGTAGTTTGTATAGAGTCTTGTTGGGATTTTTTTCTAGGTGCGTTTCTTAGGGCTATATCTCCATTTTTAGCCTCGTCAATATCAATTATTTGATTTATAATCATTTTTGAGTTTGCATCTCGTGGAGGAGTGATTTTAAGAGCGTATAATCTATTAGTATCGTCAATCTGGCTAGCTTGAGTATACGCTACATCAAAAGCAAACATATCGGCATTTGAGCTTTTATCAGCTACGCTAATAACTGCCATTTTATTGCCTGATTTTGTATCTTTAATGCTTATATTATTAATTTTAGCAATTATTAGATGTTCGCCATTTTTAGCACTTTTTAGCACATCTAAGATAGTAGAGTGCTTAATAGAGTTAAAATACTCTTTATTTTGTTCTAACTCTTCAGCTGTAATTTTGTTTGATTTTAGAGTAATTTTTGTATTTTGTGCCTCTTCTAAAGTGTATATTTCATTTACTTTTAGCCGAATTTGCTGATCATCTTTATTTAATACCATCTTAAATACAAGTGGTTTTTCTAGTTCATCTTTTGAAAGTGTTTCGATTTTTTGCATTTGAGCAAATACTGTTGCTTCTATGCTTCCGTGCATATCAAGTATAGTGATTATACCCATTTTATTACCTGATTTGGTTAGTTTGACTGATATATCTTCTACCTTACCAATTACTACTATCTCGCTACTATCTTCTATGCTATCAAATTCAGATGAATTTGTATGTGGTATCTTTGATATATTAGACTTAAACTCATCAAGAGGATGGCCGCTAATATATACACCTAAATACTCCTGTTCAAATCCTAAAAGCTCACGCTGGCTAAATTCATCTTGAGCGATATTTAAATTTAGTCTTATCTCGTTCATACTCTCATCATCACCAAATAAAGAGAATTCTGCCTCTTTTTTAATATCGCTACTTTTTTTAGATTGTTCAGTGAGATACTCAATATTTTGAACTAAAGTTTTTCTGTTATAGCCAAATTCATCTAAAGCACCAGATTTTATAAGCGATTCATATACGCGTTTATTTACTAAAGTACAATCGCTCTTAGATACTAAATCCTCTAAAGTATCTATCCCTTCTTGCCTAATGGCTATAATCTCTTCAATTGCTGAACCGCCTACACCCTTTATGGCACCAAGACCATAAATAATAGCATCTTTACCATCTTTGCTAATAACGCTAAATTCACTTTTGCTCTTACTTACACTAGGTGGCAAAAGCTCTATATCAAGGCGACGAATCTCTTCAATATATTTAGTTATCTTATCAGCATTATTCTCTTCACTACTTAAAAGTGCGGCCATAAATTCAGCTGGATAATATGTCTTTAAATATGCTGTTTGGAATGTAATAAGTGCATAAGCTGCAGAGTGAGATTTATTAAATCCATACTCTGCGAATTTCATAATCAATTCAAAAAGAGCATCAGCTTTAGTAGTATCAAAGCCGTTTTTTGCTGCACCTTCAAGATACTCAGTCTTTAATCTAAGCATCTCATCTTCTTTTTTCTTGCTCATTGCTCTACGAACTAAATCAGCACCACCAAGGCTAAATCCACCTACAGTTTGCACTACTTGCATAACTTGTTCTTGATAAACTATAACCCCATATGTAGGTTCTAAAATTGGACGCAATGCCTCAAATGCATACTCTACACTCTTTTTGCCATGTTTGATATCTATAAAATCATCTACCATACCTGAGTTAAGTGGCCCTGGACGATATAAAGCAATCATCGCAATAACATCTTCAAAGCAGTCTGGCTTTAATTTTGCAGCTAGTTTTTGCATACCACTTGACTCTATTTGGAATATGCCAAGAGTATTACCGCTTTGTATAGTTTCATATGTTTTTGGATCGTTAAAGTCAATTCTCTCCCACAAAATATCTTTATCAAACCTAGCTTTAACTAGCTTTATAGCATTATCAATTACTGTTAGAGTCTTAAGCCCTAAAAAGTCAAATTTAATAAGATCTACATCTTCAAGATAATCTTTAGTATATTGAGTTACATAGTGGCCATCTTCGGCGTTACTTTGCTTCCATAGCGGTGCTTTTTTCCATAGTTCTTCATTGCTAATTACTATACCAGCAGCGTGCATACCTGGATTTCTATTTAATCCTTCAAGCTCACAAGCATACTTCCACACGCTTCTTGCTAGTTCATTACTCTCTATTAATTCTCCAATTTTTGGCTCTTTTTCAAAAGCTCCTGGTTCAAACTCGCCCTTTTTATTGATATGACCTTGTAGTGCAATACCTAATTCATCAGGGATTAATTTTGCCATCGCATCAGCATCAGAATATGGCATTCCCATAACTCTAGCTACATCTCTAATAACACCCTTAGCAAGTAATTTACCAAATGTTGCTACTTGAGCCACATTATATTGACCATACTTTTGTATAACATAATCAATTACTTCACCCCTGCGATTTTGACAAAAATCCACATCAATATCAGGCATACTTATACGCTCTGGGTTTAAAAACCTCTCAAATAGCAAATTATAAGGTATAGGATCAAGATCAGTAATGCGAAGTGCATAGGCTACCAAGCTACCAGCAGCTGAGCCACGCCCTGGACCTACTGGAATTCCGCGTTTTTTAGCTTCATTGATAAAATCAGCAACGATAAGCATATATCCTGGAAACTTCATATTTTTGATAGTTTTAATCTCTAAATCTAGCCTATCTTTATAAATTTGATGTTTGCTAGGATCGATAAATTCTAAACGCTTCTTTAGCCCCTCTTTGCACTCATACTCAAATAAAGCACTATCATTATCTAGATCATACTCCATAGTTGGATTTGGCAAGGCTAACTCTCTAGCCTTAGCATACTCTTGAGTAAATTTAAAATTTGGCGGAGTTGCATCTCCTAGCTTTATCTCTAGATTACACTTTTGGACTATCTCTTGAGTATTGGTTATAACCTCTGGAATATCAGCAAAAATCTCACTCATCTGCTCAGGAGATTTAGCATAAAATTCGCTTAATACCTGCTCTCTTACACTCTCATCAAAATTTTTATTTGCAGATATATAGACAAATATCTTTTGAGCTATAGCGCTATCTTTAGTGGTGTAGTGAGCATCATTTGTAGCTATTAATTTAATACCAGTCTCTTTAGATAATCTAATAATATCATTATCTATGCGTTGCTGATCAAATATCCCATGACGCATAATCTCAAGATAAAAATCATCACCAAAAATATCCTTATATTCTAGCGCTGCAGCCTTTGCTGCTTCATAACCACCTGCGCCTCTTTTTAAATTTCTCTCACTTAAATTTAGATGAAAATTAACCTCACCAGCCAAACAAGCCGAGCTACAAACCAAACCATCACTATGCTCTTTTAAGAGCTTTTTATTTATCCTTGGATAGTAATAATAGCCCTTTATATAACTCATCGAGCTTAAATACATTAAATTTTGGTAGCCTATCTCATTTTTGGCAAATAGACATAGATGAAATCTATATCTACTCTCTTTAGAGCTTATATCATCACTATTATGAATATAGGCCTCAAGACCTATAATTGGCTTTATCCCCTCAGCTCTCATCCCTTTATAAAACTCAATTGCCCCAAACATATTGCCATGATCAGTAATAGCACAAGATTTTATATTCATCTCTTTTAGTCTTTTAGCTAAAGTTTTAATCTTATTAGCTCCATCTAAAAGTGAATACTCAGTATGTAAATGCAGATGGGTAAAATCCAAACTCATATATAAATCCTAAATTAATTTTTATTTGATACTACGCTATCTATACTTTTAAAGATAAAATTGCTATTTTGTTCTATGGTATTAAATTTATCAACAAATTTATCTATATCTTGTCTATTGTCATCTCTTAAAACTTTAATTATCAACTCTAAAGCCTCTTTGATTTTAGTAGTTTGTTCTGGACTGAATTTGGCAAAATTACTCTCATAATCATGCAATAACTCATCTATATGCGCTTCTTGCTTTGGAGTAAATTTTAGCTCATTTAATGCGTTATTATAAGCTATGGTTTTGGCTAGTATTATATCAATTTTAGTCAAAATTCCAATTGTTTTATTTTGTGTTAATTCTGAAATTTTAGCTGTTGAGGCTGCATCGGTGCTAAAGTTTTGAAGAGTCTCTTTTAATTTATTTGTATTATTAATTGCAGTTTGAGCAACTTGATTAATCATATCAGTTGAACGATTTAGCTCATCAGCATCTTGACTTAGCATAGCGACTGTACTTTCTATATCTGCTGTAGCTCTTGAGGTATTTTCAGCTAATTTTCTTACCTCATCAGCTACAACTGCAAAACCTCTACCATGTTCGCCAGCATGCGCTGCTTCAATAGCAGCATTTAATGCAAGCAAATTTGTTTGATCAGCTATATCTTTAATCAAATTTACTACACTACTAATGTCAGTAGCTCTTTGATAGATACTTTGTGTGGTTTGATTAGTATTTGATGTTATAACATTAAAATTTGAACTTAACTCCTCTATATCATCAATACTTCTAGCAGCTATGGCTGCAGTTTGTTTGCTAGAATCTACCACTTTAGATAGATCATCTACGCTAGCTATTAGATCTCTTTGGACTGTATCTATGCCATTAGTTCCATTGCCAAGCTCTGTAAATTTCTGACTTAAAATCCCTCTAATCTTACCTTTTTGCCCCTCTAAAACACCAGTTACGCCCTCGCTTAAAGACTCAGCATTGCTTTTAAAAATACCTGTAAATCCTTGTGTATATATATTTCTATAATCATCACCATTTTTAGCTGCGACAATACTGCTTTGAGTCTCTCTTTGCAAGGCTTCTACTTGATCAAGCAAGTCATTTATACAATTAGCAATTTTGACCAATCTAGAGTTATTATCTATGTTTGTTATCCTAGCTTCTAAATTCCCCTTTGATGCACCACATGCAACATTTAAAATTTCATTATAAACTACATCATCAAATTTATTTTTTTTATTAAATATTGCCATTGCTTACCCTTTTACTCTTTGTAGCTCATTTACAAAACGATCATATGATATATTATTATTAGCTAGAAATTCAGTTATATACTTCTGACTAGCTTGTATTCCGCCAGATTTTTCTAATTCTAGCATTTTTTGATATATTGGGATTATCTTCTTTACAGCTGACGGATTTGCTTTGCGACGAACTGAGTAATAGCCTATTATATTTCCATTTTCATCAAGAGAGCTTGTAACATTGGCAAAAACCCAGTAATACGCACCATCAAAAGTTATATTTTTTACAAAGGCAAAGATCTCTTCTTTTCTTTTAATCCTATCCCAAAGTAGCTTAAATACATATCTTGGCATATCTGGATGGCGAACTATATTATGATTTTTACCTATTAAATCTGAGTTTTTAGCATTTACAATATCTAAAAAATATCTATTAGCATAAGTTATACAACCTTTTAAATCTGTCTTTGTCGTAATAAAGGCCTCATCGCCAATCTCTTTTTGACGATTATATAGCATATTACTATTCATTTTAACTCCTAAATTTTATAAATTATATCCAAAAACTTATTAATCTAATCTAATATAGCGCCACTAGATAACTCCCAAAGTGGCATAAATATACCAAGCCCTAAAAGCAAAACTACTGCTGATATTATCACAAGTAAAATTGGCTCTAAATATGCACTTAAATTATCAATTACTAAATCATATTTTTGTTTATAATAATTTGCCACATAGCCAAACATCTCATCTAAAGCCCCGCTTTGTTCTGCTGCTTTTATAATCTCTATGGCAATATTTTCATATAGGCCGCTTTTTTTAAAAGATGTGCTTAGAGCGTTTGCGTTACAAATATCTTTACTTGATTGATTAATTTTAGATCTTATATAGCTATTTTCTATGACTGTGTTTGCAATATCTAAGGCTCTATCCATAGCCATTCCTGCGCTAATAAGCTGAGATAAAATAAGATTAAACCTAGCTAAAGAACTGTGCAAAATTATCCCTTTAAGTAGTGGAATTTTAAGAGCAAAACTATCAAATTTAAATCTAAATTTAAAACTAAATTTATAAAAATATAACACCAAACAAGTAGATAAAATAGCACCAAAAACGACAAAAAATCCATAATCATTTATCAAACTCTCTAGCCCTAAAATAATCCTAGTTGCCAAAGGAAGCTCCTTGCTAACACTAGCAAATACGCTATTAAATGATGGTACAACCATAGCAATTAATATATTAAAAGCTATAATAAGAGTTAGCAAAACTATAGCTGGATAGCGGATGGCTTTTTTAAATTTAGTTTTATTATTATCTATCTCTTCAAGCATAAAACTAAGAAGCGATAATGAATTGGATAATTTTCCACTATTTTGCCCTAAGCTAAACATTGCTAAAGTAATTACTCCAAGCTCTTTTTTATATCCGCTTAGAGCTTGTTCTAAACTAGCCCCAGCATGTAGATCCATACTAATATCACTAAAAATCTGCCTAAGCCTAGCATTATCACATCCATTTCCTACACTTACAAAAGCATCAAGCACACTCACACCAGCTTCTAAAAGCACACTAAGCTGTCTAATATAAATAGATAAATCCCTCTCATTAATCTTGCCAAAACTCAAATTTAATCCAAACTGATTAATCTCTTTAATAGATATTACTACACCTTCTTTAGCCAAAATATCCTTAGCATTTTGCAAACTCAAGGCTTTTATAGAGCGAGTTGTGATTTCTTTATTTATTATTATCTTTGCTTTATATAATTTCATCTAAGTAATACTCAAAATCTCTTCAAGACTAGTAATGCCACTTTCTACTAATTTCATAGCACTATTTTGCATAGGGATAAAACCCTCTTTGATAGCTTCAGTTAAAATCATCTGGCTAGATTCACTCTTAGCAATTAGCGAGGCTAGATGTGGGCTAATCTCTAAAATCTCACTAATAACTACCCTGCCACTATATCCAGTTCCTATGCAATGAGCGCATCCATGGGCTTTATAGTGATTGTGTTCTACCTTTTCTTTGCAGTGTTGGCATAGCTTTCTAGCTAATCGCTGAGCCATTATAGCTATAACTGCACCACTTATTAAATACCGCTCTAATCCCATATCTGTCATTCTATCTATAGCACTTATAGCATCATTAGTGTGAAGAGTTGAAAGCACTAAATGGCCAGTTAATGCTGAGCCTATAGCTGTGCGAAGGCTTTGATGATCTCTAATCTCACCTATCATAATAATATCAGGGTCTTGACGCAATGCAGAGCGTAGGGCTTCTTCAAAGCTTATGCCAGTTCTGTGTCCTACTGCTACTTGCTGTAAATGGCTCATTTGATACTCTATAGGCTCTTCTATTGTAATTATCTTTTTGGTTGAGCCTTTTAGCTCATTTAATGCTGAATAGATGGTAGTAGTTTTGCCGCTTCCTGTTGGGCCTGTAACTAAAATCATTCCATAGCTTTTAGATATTGAGCGTTTTAAAGAGTTTAAATTTGACTCATTTAGTCCAAGGTTTTGCAAATTTACAATCATCTTATGAGTATCAAGTATTCTAAGCACCACACTTTGCCCACCAATAACTGGCAAAACTGAGATCCTAAAATCAATATTTCTACCATTTATAAAATAAGAAAATCTACCATCTTGAGGTTTTTTATATTCAGCAATATCTAAATTTGCTAGTAATTTTAATCTGCTAATTAAGCTATTATATATATCTTTATCAAATTCAAACAACTCGCATAAAACCCCATCAACACGCACTCTAATACTAGAAGCTAAGCTAGTTGGCTCAATATGAATATCGCTTGAGCCAAGCTTTATAGCGCTTATTAAAACTCTATCGATTAATCTTAAAACGGCACTATCATCGCTTAAGCTTTTAGAGCTTATTTGAACTCTTACTTGAGATATAATATTACTTAATCCATAATGCAATGAAAGTCTAGATAATGCCCTATCTAGCATAGTTGAAGGAGCAATTAATAGCTTTATAATCTTATCTTTATAAATATTTCTAAGCTTTAAAATAGTAGCTGTATCAAATGGATTTTTCATAGCGATATATATTGAGTTTGACTCAAATTTAATAGGCAAAATCTCAAATTTCATCATCATATCTAAAGGTAAACTATCAGCCAAAGAGTAATCTATAACCTTCATATCTGCTATTTCATAGCCAAATTTATCACTTAAAATTATACCAAGCTCATCTTGGCTAACTCCTAGTTCTTTAGCTGCTTCTTTAAGCGTTATAACACCACTTTGAAGTTTAGATATAATCTCATTCATAGTATGCTGCTTTCATAGCCTAAATCACTTGGAGATATGGATTGATTCATTATAGTTGGAGTGATTATAAAGATTAATTCATTTTTCTTATCTACTTGTGCATCGCTTTTAAATAGATATCCAAGAAGTGGAATATCACCTAAAATAGGAACCTTATTTATCTCATTAGCTATAGTTTTAGCAATTAACCCGCCTAAGATTATGCTATCTCCACTAGCTACTTCTACTACTGTGGAGAGCTTTTTTTGCATTGTATCTGGAGCAATAACTCTTGGGAGATTTTGCTTGGCATCATCGGCTGAGTATTTAAAGCTGCTTAGACTAGGATTAATCCGCAGCATTATGCGATTATCATCGCTAATCTCAGGAAGTAAATTTAATAATATTCCTATAAAAACAGAGTGTTGTTTATATGTAGTTTTGGTGATTTCGCTAGTTTCGTTATTTGTGATATCTTCAGCAATTCTATAATTAATATTATCACCTACAGATATTAAGGCTTGTTGATTATTCATAGCCATAATTTTAGGGCTTGAGATTATATGGGTTTTGCCATTGCTATTTAAAAAATTTAGCACTCCATCTAAACTCAAACTCAAATTCCCACCAATTATAAATCCACCAGAAATATTTCTAAGGCTATGGGCTGGATTTTGCGCTGTGCCTTTATTAAAGCTTAGTCTAGATGGGCTTTTATCATCTAAATAACTACTAAATCCAAGCTCAAATTTGCTCCAATCAACGCCTTTTGTATAGCTATTATCTAGCTCAACAGAGATGATTTTAACATCTATTAAAACCTGCTTTTTTAATCTAGATGATAGTAAATTTAGATACTCACTAGCTCTTTTTAATTGAGCAGAAGTACCAGTGATATGGATTAGGCCAGCAGCTGGATTGATTATAGGAGCTGGAGCGATGAATGGATCATTATGGCTATTTAAAACAAATTTTAACTCAGAAGCAAGATCTTGCCAAAAGTCAAATTTTTCAGTAGTTTTAATTATATTATCTTGACTATTTTCATCATTATTTTGATTATTTATATAGTCGCTATTAATCTCAATTGGAGCCGAATCAACTGAAGCTTTAGTAATAGCTTGACCATATCTTGAAGAGATTATATAGTCCATTTTAAAGGTTTTGGTGTGAGTAAAGGATAAATTTAAAATATTATCTTTAAACTCATAGCTAAGTGCGTTTGATTGGGCTATAATCTTGATAATATCATCTAAACTAAGCCTTGAAATGCTAATTAGCGTTGTAGGAGTTTGGAGTATTTTTGTCGTGTTAGCATCGCTTAAAGCAATGCTAAATTTGCATATACTAGCTAGTTGAGATAGGATCTCATATGAGGTTATAGATGGCTTTAAATTCATATCTAATTTTTTATTTTTACACTCATTGGCATTTAAAGTAGCCACCATAACAATCAAAAATAAAATAAGCTTAAAAAACTTTAACATCTACATTATCCTCTAGCATTTTTAGATAAAATCGCTTATTATGGTATAGTATGGTAACAGTTGTATTTTTTATTTCGATAATACACAAATTTTGACAATCTTTGCCCATTTCATACCATTTAGAGTCTATTTTTACCCTATTTTCTATTATAGCTTCTAATTTTAGGTCTGTTAGATTAGATTCTAATTGGTCTATTTGTTCTATGTAAAATGGGGATTTAAGCTGATTTATCTCATTTAAATTTACTCTTGCAATAGTTTTATCATATAAATCTAGTATATATTTATACTTATCATTTACATCTTGAGCAAATATACCCATACAAAACATAAAAATAACAACTAAAATTCTCATTTAAAATCCCATAATATAATACGAATTTGACTGCTATATGGCTCTAGTTTTGCCTCACTAATATCAAACATAGCACCCCTTAACTCATCTATAAATCCTAAAGCTGAGATAAAATCAGAGCTAAATGATATATTATAATCATAGGCGATATTGCTATTTAATTTTATACTATTTGGCAAGATATGATCTATTTTTAAATTATGATTTTGAGCTTTCGAGTCAATAAAGCCTAAAATCTCGCTGCTAGAGTTAAATTTAGATAGATAATTTGCTAGTAATTTAGCATGAGTATTAATAAAATTATGCTCTTTTGTTAGATTATCCAACTCTTGCTTTTTATCTTGAAGTTTTTTAATTGCTATATCTAAGTGATTTTGAATTTGCTCTGGTGAATTACTATTTAGATAGCTATTTAGCTGAGTTTCATATCTCATCAAAGCCTTAGAATAAATCCTATCAAAATAACTCCAACTAAGATAAAATAGATAAAAAACAACCAAAAACAATCCCATAAATATCATATATTGTTCTCTTTGGTTTCTTTGTTCTAATAAGGCTTTAAGATCCATATTATAAGCCTATTGTAATATTTGATTCAAATAGATTTTTATTGCTAATTATCTGGCTTATAGTAGCATTATCTTTAAATATCTTTATAAAACTATTTATATTTTGTGTATTTTGCGATACTATGGCTATAGTTATTTTATTGCTATTTAGTTTTATATCTCTAGCTTGCAATGAGTAATTTTGCATAGATTTTGCTATATTTGTTAATACTATAGCTAGATTATGATCACTGATCTTAGTAGCGATACTATCTATTTTAGATAATTTTGTATTTATATGATTTTTTATGTTTTGAATATCTTTATCTATTTTTTCTATCTCTTTATTTATTATCATTAAATTCTTATTTAGATTATCTGCATTAGAGTTTTGTAAAGATAAATTTACTCCAAAATCCTTAGAATTCATATCTAAACTAAACGCTAAAATAAACATATAAATAGGATAGATAATCCCCAAGATGACTCCAGCAGCAAGGCTAATAAATAGCTTTCCATCGGCTCTTTTATATAGTGGCTCGGGCTTATCTAATAGTCTAAAATTAAGCCCATTATCACGATATAATAGCTCCTTAACATATATAGCCAACATCAAATTTATAGGTGTAAAACTACCAAATTTAGCCAAAAAATCAAAGCCATTTATACTCTTATTTAAAGCTTTAGATATAGTTAAACTCAATCCCTTTAAATCGCCTATAAATGAGCTTAGAAATACTCTATCTGGAGTGATTCTATCAATGTTTATAATACTTTGTATAGTTTGAATTGTAGCATCTATTAGTTGGTTAAATTTATCAATATTTTGATCTATAATCTCAGCTTTATACTCAAGATTATTTTGTCTAGCTATAGATGCTAAAGTATCGCTAATTATAAGGTGAAAAAAGATATACTCTCCATCTTTATAAAAGCTTACATAGCTCTCATTTTCATCAAAAAATATATAGCAATCCACGCCAGATTTATTAAGCAATCTACCAGCATAAAATCCACTCATTAATAAAGGCGAAGGAATAATAATATTTATATTTTTTAATGATTTTTGCAAATTTTGATTAATATTATTTAGTGCCTTTTGCACATCGATAACATAAATCATATAGCTATCATCGTTATTTTTAAAATAGCTTATCTTATACTCTTTAGCCGGGTCTAAAAGTAGCTCTTCATATGCATATGTTATAATTTTATTATGTAAGTTACCTGTTTTGTCATACTTATATCGCAAAGTGCTAAGCGATCTAGCCTCAATATAACAAGCACAAAATTTACTTTTATTTACTCTCTTTTTTTCTTTAGCAATATAGCCATCTGTATAATCATAAATTATATTTTTATACAGATCAGCACAAATCAAACTACCCTTTTTCAATCTCCTAACCTTTATAACCCTTTAATTAATTATACATTATTCATATTAAATTTTATATGATTTTATGAGATAATATATTTATTATGTAACTATAGGTAACACAATATAGATATTTTAATTTATTATTTATAATTTTGCCCTATCTATTTGATAGGGCTTGAAATTTGTATTATAAATGCTATTTATCTGAAGCTATAAAAGTAGAATTACATTAAGTCATAAACACTATATTTGGATTAAATCTTTTTCTCCCATGCAAGTGCTGAAGCTATAATAGTCTCTAGATTATCCTTTTTAGGCTTCCAAGATGTAAGATTTCTAAGCTTAGATGAATCTGCTATAAGCACAGCAGGATCGCCTAAGCGTCTTGGTGCGTCTATTACTTCAAAATCCACACCACTTATCTTTTTAGCAGTATCTATAACCTCAAGTACGCTAAATCCATGCCCATATCCAACATTAAAGATATCGCTATCATTGCTATTTAAATAATCCAAAACTGCCAAATGAGCGCTAGCAAGGTCTTCGATATGAATATAATCTCTAATGCAAGTTCCATCTTTAGTATCATAATCACGACCAAAAATATTCATATTTGGTCTTTTGCCAGTTATTGTTTGTGTAGCAACTTTAATTAAATGAGTTGCGTTTGGATAATTTTGACCGATTAAAGAGTCGCTTGAAGCTCCAGCGACATTAAAATATCTTAAAATCCCATACTTAAATTTGCTATTTGCAGTGGCTGCGTCTTTTAAAATTTGCTCACTCATTAGCTTTGATGTACCATATGGATTTATAGGATTTTGTGGGCTATTTTCACATACTACTCCATCTTTTGGCTCACCATAAGTTGCAGCTGTAGAGCTAAATATGAACTTCTCTACGCCAAATTCCACCGCAAGATTAATAAGATTTGCAGTATTTGCAGTATTGTTTAGATAGTATTTTAATGGATTTTGCATACTCTCAAACACCTCTATATACGCAGCAAAATGTATAATAGCATCAAATTTATGCGAAGCAAAAATCTCTTTAAGATGAGCAGTATCAGCTAAATCACATTTAATAAAATCAAATTTGCCTACACTCTCAAGTGCTACTAATGCATCTTGCGAACCACTATAAAAATTATCAATTACAGTTATCTTATCAGTTGCGCGCTCTAATAAAGCCTTTAATACATGCGAACCAATATATCCAGCACCACCAGTTATCAAAATATTCATTTTCACTCCTTAAATTTGCAATATTATAGCCAATTTAACTCTCATCTTGACTATAAATTTTTAAAATAAATTTCTTTTTATCCTTATAAAAATATGCTGGATACTCATCATTGCTAGCAATTCTTAATTGATTAAAAAGCTCATTTAAGCTTAAATTTGGATCAAGCTGACTATCTTTTGGGCTGCGTTTTGGGTAAAATGTACGCTCTCCTATTTGTTTGATTGGAGTTAAATTTTTATAATTTATTATAAATTTTAAACTCATCTCAATACACATATTAGCTTGCAACTCTCTAAGCTCATCATTTAACTCTAGGCCGCTTAATTTTAAACTCTCCTTAAGATAGTAATCTCCACTATCAACGCCGCTATCAGCCTCAAAAAGAGTAAAAACTATATCATTTTTACCTTCTAAAATCTGCCAAAACATTGGCGACCAGCCACTACCTCTTGGTAAATCAGAAGCATGAATAACAATATTATGGCGATTTTTAATCAAAAACTCTTTATTGATTATCCTATGATAACTAAGTATAAAAACAACATCATAACCACTAATTTGCTCATGAAAATTATAAATTTGACTATCAAATCCACGATGACTTAATAGATCTTGCAATCTTAATGCATATGGCTCAAACCATTGATTAGCTGTAGTAAGAATTGCAATCTTCATGCCAAGAGCCTTTCTTGGCAAAGAGGTATATTAAGCTCTACCCCCCCCTGATGGCTAAAATATATCATATCTTTATCCTTTTTAATTATCTTAAACTCAAATTTTGTATAAAGCGTTATAACTCTTAAATTATCCATAAAAGCTTTAGCCAAAATCTCTTTAACACGCAGCCTATTAAACGCATAATCTACAACCACACCCATAAGCAAATCGCCCATACCACGCAAATCTGGACTAGCATATATCCCAAATTCGCAAGAGCTTTTAGAGATATTTACAAATGAAATTACTCCAATTGCTAAATCATCTTTATAGACTAAAAAATAGATCTTATCTTGAGAATTTGTAAGGCTATCTATAAAGCCTAAATGCTCATCCCATGTTATGCTTTTATTTATCATATACTTAGCGATTTTAGGGTTGTTTCGCCAATTATAAATTATCTTTATCTCTTTAGTATCTAAGCTAGTAAAATTGACAAGCCTTATACCATTAATCAAGCTTTCTAGCATCTATCTCCTCACTTTTATCAACCCAACCATACTCGCACCACTCTAGTTTTTCGCTATCGATATTTTTAAATTTCCTATCACACTCCCATTTGCCCATACCTAGCATTCGCATCGTCTGACCATATCTGTAACCCTCTTTTTGCTCTTTTGTTTTTGGCTCATATAGTATTAGTGCATTTAAGCTAACAATCAATACGCATAAAGATATAATTTTTTTCATCTATTCACCTCTTTTAATTCGTAAAAATACTGGAAATCTTGGCTTATTATTATTGGTTAGATTTTGAAATTTATATGTGATTATGGTGCCTATTTTTGGGGGATTTTTTCGTATTTCATCACTAAATCCAGATCCGATTTTAAATTTAATTTTACTAAAAATATCTACACAATCTACTGAACCCATAGCACCTTCATACTTGCCCTTACCATTATTTATAGCTACTATTTGACACTCACTATCATTCCACTTTTTTAATTTTAATATTTTATCACTTCGGCCGCTTATATATGATGCATTTGGATCACGAACTACTATACCTTCACCACCTTTACTTACAACCTCATCTAAAAAGGCAAAAGCATGTAAATTATTTTGGATATATATTTGCTTTATAACTTTTATAAAATTACTTGGATTTAGGCTTAAAAACTCTTCTAAATAGGCCATTTTATCACTTAAATTTCCATCAAATTTAGGTAGATCAAATACCATATACTTAATATTTTGCCATGCTTTAATATCAGGATTTTTATCTAGTACTATAGAAGCAATTAGCTCAAACTCTCCTCTATTGCTCCACAGCTCTCCATCAAGTGCAAAATCAGGCAATTGAGCTATAAAGCTAGATGGTGCATTAATTATATTACCATTACGACTTTTTAACTCCTTGCCATCCCAAATAGCACGCACGCCATCATATTTTTCGCTCATCATCCAGCCAGTTAGATTTTCATCTTTATACTCTTTAAGAAGCATTACAGAAGAAAAAGCACTAGAACAAACAAACCAAATTAATAAACAGATTCTAATCATCTACGCCCCAATCTATCAAGTTCATTTTTTATATATCTATCAAATACTATACTATAACTCATATCTGATTTTTGGGTGTTTAGATACTCATTCATCAAGCTTAAATAATTAGCATAATCATCTAAATTTAACCTACCACGCAATAATTCATATTTTAAAAATAACCAATATGTATTTAGCGTATCAGATTCACAATATTCATCAATTTTATCTTGCTGTCCATTATAATATAAACTCATTACCTCATCGCCACAAACATCATATTTACCAGGCAGATTTAAACTAGCACAAAGCAGATCTAGCTTTAGCCCGCTTACAGCCTTAAAATCGCTAATATGATCAAGCAAATCAAGATGAAAAACTCCATCATATCTACTTCTATAATTACACCATTTATCCTTGCCATTAGCTCTATCATTGGTGTTAAAATACTCACTAGCTTCTATATTATAACGCATTGCTCTTATCATCAGCATAGGCAGATCAAAGCCTCTACCATTATAACTTACAAGTCTAGGATTATGCTCATTTATAAATTTAATAAATTCAGCTATTTTTTTCTCTTCACTATCTCCAGCAATTGTAGATACTCTTTTAAATCTACCAAACTCATCAGCTATTACTGCACTAATAGTTACTACTTTATGAAAACAAACTGGCAAAAACTCACTTCCACTTCGCTCTTTTTGTTCTGTAAGCGCCATTTGTGCTACACTCTTATCATCGCCTTCATAACCATAAGCTTCCCTTAAAGAGTCACAATCAGGCACAGTCTCACAATCAAATACACATATATAACCGCTCATAAATTACCAACTTTTAATCAAATTTAGATAAAATAATAGCAAAAAATCTTGGAAAATTAGTTGAAAATAGCAATTATTAGACTCTCAGCCCTTGGCGATATCGTTCATACAAGCATTGTTGTGCAATTTATCAAAAAGCATTTTAAAGATGCTAAAATTAGCTGGTTTGTAGATGAAAAATTTAGTAGTATTGTTCATTTTTTAGATGGCGTTGATGTTATCGCACTTCCTTTAAAGGATAAAAAATTTATTAAAAGTTTTAAAATTCTTAGAGAATTTAGTAATCATTTTGATCTTATTATAGATTTTCAAGGCCTTATAAAATCAGCTCTTGTAGCTAGAGTTTTAGGTAGCAATATAGCTGGGTTTGATAAAAATAGCATAAAAGAGCCACTAGCTTCTATATTTTATAAGAGTAAGTTTAAAATTGATTATAATCAAAATATTATAAGGCGAAATTTAGCTCTTGCTAGCGCTGCTTTGGGCTTTAGCTTTAATGATAATGATATCAAGCAAAAATCTGCTTGTTTCATCTCAAATATAGAGCCTAAACCATCTCAAACTATTTTAATAGCACCATTTGCAAGCGAAATGAGCAAATGCTATGATAAGTTTAATGAAGTTATAAATTTGCTAAAAGATTATGAGATTAATATCATATCAGCAAATGCTAAAGAGTATGAACTTGCTAGTAAAATTGCTTATAATACTCATGCTAAAGTACTTAGTCCTATGAGTTTAGCTAAAGTAATAGATTTTATGCAAAGCGTAGGACTTGTAGTTGGCAATGATAGCGGTATAACTCATCTAGCTTGGGCTCAAAATAGAGCTAGTATCACTCTTTTTGGAAATCGCCCAAGCCATAGAAATAGCTTTATCACGCCTATAAATCATACTATTGATACAGGCAAAAAAATCGATGCAAAAAATATAGATAAGAGCGATTACTGCATAAATGAGATATCGCCAATTAATATAGCAAATTTAGCAAAAAATATTTTAAATTCGGAGCTTTTAAATGGTTGATTTTTTATATTTATGGCTATATTATATGCTTAGATTTATCGCAATCTACACCCCAAAAGCTATTCAAAATATATTTTTTGATCTACTTGCAAAAGGCTTTTATAAATTTGATAAAAAACATACAAATATAATGCGAATCAATCTAAAAATGTGTAAATTTGAGAATATAGAAGAGATTATTTTACAAACTTATCGCAATTTTGCCCACTTTGGCGTGGAGTTTTTACGCAATCAAAATAACACAAAAGAGCAAATTCTATCTAAAGTTGAATTTAAAAATGCTCAAATTTTAGATAAATTCAAAGAACGTCCAATCATCATCACCACTGCACATTATGGCAATTGGGAGCTTTTTAGCCTTGCGATGGCGGCTAAATTTGGCCCTGTAAGCATTGTAGGCAGAAACCTTGATAGTCCTGTGATGGATAGAATTTTAAGCAAAAATAGAAGTAGATTTAATATAGAAGTAATTCCTAAAAGTGGTGGCGCAAGAGCGATTATGAAAGCATTGCAAAATAGAAGGCTTCTTGGTATTTTAGTTGATCAAAATGTAGATATTAGAGATGGAGTAGAGTGTGAGTTTTTTTCTAATCGTATCTCGCACACGCATGCTGCTAGTATCTTTGCTGCTAAGCTTAATGCAATAATAATCCCAGCTTTTATCAAAAGAGTTGGCGATAAAAATGAGATTAGCTTTTATGACCCAATAGATATCAATCAACTAAATGGTGATAAAATCAAACAAGCCACACAAGCCCAAAGTAGCGCTACTCAAGATATGATAAAAAGCAAGCCAGATGAGTACTTTTGGATGCATAAGAAATTTAAACAGTTCTACCCAGAGATTTACAAATGAAAATTTTAATTATTAAATTTAGATTTATAGGCGATGTGCTTTTAACTACTCCACTAGTTGCTAATCTTAAAACCCATTATCCTAATGCTTCTATACATTTTGCTTTAAATCAAGGAACTCAAGCAGTAATAGCAAATAATCCACAAATTGATAAAATCCATATCTATGATAGAGGCACTATTAAAAAATCTAATATATTTAAGCGAATTTGGCTTGAGTTAAAATACGCCTTAGAGTTAAGAAAAGAGAAATTTGATATAGTAATAAATACTGAAACTAGCGATCGTGGGATATTCTTGGCTAAATTTAGTGGAGCTAAAACCATAGTATCACGCAAAGGCACAAACCAAATTCTAAACAAACTCATAACTCACGAATCCAAACCAAACGGCCATATCATAATGCAAAATCTATCTGCCATTAATGCTTTGGGTAAAGATATTGCCACTACTAAAGTAAATTTATATTTTAATAATTATGATTTAAATTTGCCAGATTATTTTATCCATATTCATCCTATGGCTAGGTTTGATTATAAGTGTTTAAGCGATGAAGCAGTAGCTAAAATTATTGATTTTTGCGAAATTGAGCTAGATAAAAGAGTTGTATTAACCTGTGATAAAAATCCAAATGAGATAAGCAAAATGAAAAATATCTTATCACTTTGTAGCTCAAACCCAATTGTATTTATGGGAAATTTAAGCTTAGATGAAGTGGCATTTTTAAGTTCTAAATCAAAGCTATATATCGGTACTGATACTGCAATAATGCATATGGCTGCAGCCAATGATGTACCGTGTATAGCTATTTTTGGGCCTAGCTATACATCTGCTTGGGGTCCATGGGATAATTCAAAATCAAAAAGCCTCTATCAAAGCAAAGGCGGGATCCAAAAAATGGGTATTCACACTGTAATTCAAAATAATTTAAAGTGTGTCCCATGTGGTAAAGAGGGTTGTAATAATTCACATATTAGCGATTGTCTAGTTAGTCTAGATATAAACTGGATAAAAAATGAGATAAAAAATCACTTTATCTCACAAAAATTAGATAGCTAAACCGATTTATAAGCCTAACTATGTTAAAATAGAAAAATGAAAAATATATCAATCTTAGAAATAAACCTTACAAACAAAAACCAAAGATTCCTAGAGCGACTAAAAAACGCTCTAAATTCAAAAGGATTTGATGTTATAATCAAAAATTATGATAATATCAAAAGCAAGAATCCAATAACTAAATTGATAAAAATCAATAAACTTGCCAAAAAACAAAAAAAAGATGAATTTTATATCTGCTTAGATAAATTTGATAGCGCTGATATATATCTAGCTAGTAGTGGAGTACAAAATATATATAAAAAATTAGATAAATTTTGGTTTTTAAATCCTATTAGCATTATAGAAAGCATAATTGAAAAAAGATGTATAAACAACTCTATAAAAATCATAACTAACTCAAATTTAGTACGCTATCAATTAGAGACAATCTATAATATACAACCAGATAAAATAACTACAATTTATCCAGGAATCAATCTACCAACACAGATACAAAAAGGTAGTGCTAAAATGCAGCTATGCAAAGAACTTGGCATAGATATGGAGCTACCAATTATTTTATTTGTTTCTGATAATTTTAAAAAAGATGGAGCCAAAGAGTTTATAGAGCTTTTAACTCATATCAATAAGGTAAATGCTATAATTATCGGCAATGATAAGGCTACACCAAAATATAGACAAATGGCTAAAAAGCTTGGAGTTAGGGTAATCTTTAAACCAACCCCAAAAGTGATAAATCGCTACTATGAAGCAGCAGATATATTTGTACTGCCTTCGCTTTATAACCCATTTAGCACTCAAATTCTAGAAGCCCTAAGTTATGGCTGTGTATGCTTTACTACTGCTCAAAATGGAGCTAGCGAGATCTTAAAAGATGAGTTTATCATACAGAGCAAAGATGATGAAAATGTAGCTAAATTTATAAATCTTTTGCTAAGCGATCATAGCTTAATGCTTAATATCTCAGCTCAAAATATTAAACTATCTAAAAAATACACAGTAGAAGACAACTTAAATCAAATATTAAAGGTAATTAGTGAGAATATTCATTGAGCTACCAACATGGCTTGGCGATGGAGTGATGAGTAGTGCTGCTATTGCAAATATTAGGGCAAATTTTAAAGATGCAAAATTAACATTTTTTGGCTCTGCGGCTAGTACAGCTCTATTTGCTAATCTTGGCGATATCATAATAGATGAGTCCAAAAAATCCAAATTTCGCCTAGCATATCTATATAAATTAGCCAAATCCCAGCCTAAATTTGATGCATTTATTAGCTTTAGAAGCCATCTAGCCTCAAAAGCTTTGGCATTTTTTATCCACGCTAGAAAAAGTGGAGTCTATAAGCCAATTAATAAAAGCGATCATTTAGTAGTTGATTATCTAAATTTTAGTGCAAAAGCTTTAAATATAGATATTTTAACTAATGAACTTGAGTTAAATTTTACTCCAAAAAAATATACAAAACCAACACTAGGTCTAAATCCAGGTGCTACATATGGAAGTGCTAAAAGATGGTATCCAAGCTATTTTGCCGATGTAGCAATGAGCTTAAGTAGTAAATTTGATATAGTTATCTTTGGCGGTAATGGTGAAAAAGAGATTTGCGATGAAATTAGCGAAATTCTAACCAAAAATCAAATTTCGCATAAAAATCTATGCGCTAAAACATCAATCAAAGAGCTTGCTAGCTATATTGCCGGACTTGAGCTATTTATAACCAATGATAGCGGACCAATGCATATCGCAGCTGCTTTTAAGGTGCCAACAGTTGCACTATTTGGCCCAACTAACTTTACTAGAACTAGCCCATATAATAATCCAAAAGCAAGACTAGCACATCTAAATTTACCATGTATGCCATGTATGAAAAGGGTCTGTCCGCTAGGCTCTCATGAGTGTATGAAAGAGCTAAAACCAGCCCTTGCATTAGAACTAACTAGGCAGATTATTTAGATTAAAAATTTATTCTAGCTTATAAGGATTGTTAGATAAGCATCTTATTAAGCAATGCTTTTTTAATATTTTTTAATTTTTCTACCTTGCGCTGTTGAAGTGTGATAAGCTTATCAAGTTTAGTAAAGAATTCTGAAATTTTGCATTGTTCTGCTAAATTTGGAATAAGAATAGTTTCATCTTTTATAGATTGATAATATAAATGAACTATTGTTAAGCCTTGTGCATTTTTGGCTAATTTGTTTCTTTGATAAAAATTTCCTTTTGTGTAATAAGTTATAAAATTTCCATCAATATTTTTATGTGGTCTAATAGCAAAAACTCCGCTAGTTTGGGCTTCGTCATCATTCATACAAGCAGGAGAAATTAATGATATTGCATCAACTGTTGTAGATTGTGGAAATAAAATATCATTTTTAATAACTTTATTGCCAAGTTTATTTGTTCTAAAAACTATATTTTTTATTATGTAGTCATAGCGAGTATAAAGCTCTCCATATAATATGCACTTATAAATTCCATTTTTATCTAAATCCTCATAGCTTAGAGTTCCACCAGATAAACATTGACCTATATTTTTATATTTATTTTCCACCCACTCATCATTAAAATTTTTAAAGCGGATTTTGGGGGTGTTTTGGTTGTTTTGTGGGAATAAATTTTGCAAACAAGATTTTTTTATCTTTTGCAATTTTTCAACCTTACGTTGATGAAGGGTGATGAGGTTGTCTAAATTTGCAAATAATTCGCCGATTTTGGTTTGTTCTTCCACCAACGTAATAGGCACTTCCACATCTTTAATAACCCCGATCGGTAGTTGTTTTAATGCTGAACCCGTTTGCCTTTTCAGCAACTCATTTTGTCCCATATCTGAAATTAAAAATTGAAGCAAAAATTTTCCGTATAATTCTTTTTTATCAGTTCTTAAAATAGCAAGCTGAGAATTTATATTCCACCCAAAATTCCCTTTATTTACATAGCCTAACGAACCTCGAACAGCAATTACGATATCATCTTCAACAAGATGTCCTGAGATTAGTTTCTCATGTTTTTCTTTTGTGATATAACTTGCACCTGAAATATCTAGTTTGCCTTCCTTCAAATTACCACCTGTAAGAAACGGAATACCTTTACTGCTATCGGCCATATCTGATGCCTTTGGATATGACTCTCCATAGTTGCCATCTGTAAAAAAGTTTTTGTTATTCCTAGCTTACGCCGTTCCCAATCTTCAGTAAAGCCTGCAAAACGAATTTGCGGGATTTGTGCTAGTTTTGATGGTTTTTGCATTTTTATCCTTTAAATTGGGTGCTATTATATCTAAATTGACCCCTTAAAATGCTCCATCTACTGCAGCGCAAATAGTGTGAATTATTAAGATATGCATCTCTTGAATTCTAGCCGTATCATTAGAAGGCACAACTACGTTTATATCGCATAACTCATTCATTGCTCCACCATCTCTGCCGCTTAATCCTATGGTTTTAATACCCTTTTGTTTTGCAATCTCAAATGCTTTTAATACATTTTTACTATTACCGCTTGTGCTTATACCTATTAGTAAATCTCCGCTATTTCCTACACCACTAAGCTGTCTTGCAAATACCTCATCATATCCATAGTCATTGCCAATTGCAGTAAGCGCTGAAGTATCAGTAGTCAATGCAATAGCTGGAAGAGAGATTCTCTCACTCTTATATCTACCGGTTAGCTCAGCAGCAAAGTGTTGCGCATCAGCTGCACTTCCTCCATTGCCGCAAATTAAGATTTTATTACCGTTTTTTAGCGTTGCTACTACTGTATTTGCTACACTCATCACCGTTTCATCTATGGACAAAACTCTATTTGCTACCTCTAGATGCGCTTTTAATTCATCTGTAAATATACTCATTTTAGCCTCTTATCTTTTGATTTTTTCTATTATTTTTGTGGTGCTTTTGCCCTCAATAAACTCTATTAACTCAACTCTTTTAGCAAATTCACTACCTACGACCTCTTTGCCTTTGTAGTCTGCACCTTTTACTAATATATCAGGTTTAATTGCTTTGATTAACTCATGTGGAGTTAGCTCATCAAATATCACGACAAAATCGACAAACTCCATCGCACACAACATCGCAGCCCTATCATATTGCACATTTACTGGCCTATCTTTGCCTTTTAACTCTCTTACTGAGTTATCTGAATTTAACCCTACTACTAATATATCGCCAAGCATTTTAGCCTTTTGTAAGTAGCTAATATGACCAATATGCATAATATCAAAGCAACCATTGGTAAAAACTAAAGTTTTGCCACTTCTATCAACCTTTAAAAGCTCATCAAGCTTGACAATTTTACGCTCAAAACCAATTTTTTTACTCTTTAGATTCTCTATTTCGCCCCAGCTTGCATCTGCACTTCCTACCTTACCTACAACTACTGCTGCGGCTAAATTTGCATTATCTATCGCCTCTTCTATACTCATCTTGCTAGCTAAGCAATAACCCAAAGTAGCTAGTACGCTATCACCAGCACCAGTTACATCAAAAACCTCTTTAGCAAGAGCTGGAAATTTCTTAACCTCATCACTTAAAAGCCCAATTCCATCTTCGCTAAGAGTGATTAAAGAGTACTCTAATTCATAGTTTAATTTCATAGTTTTTAATGCTAGCTCTAGACTCTCATCATTATCAATGCCAAAGCCTAACGCCTCGCTTGCCTCTTTTTTATTTGGGGTTAAAAGTGTCGCACCTTTATATTTACTATAATCCTTGCCCTTTGGATCTACTAATACCATCTTATGATTATTTTTAGCAATTGATATTATCTGCTTGGTTAAGTAATTACTCAATACTCCCTTGCCATAATCACTTAGCAAAACAATATCATAACCAGCTAAAATATCTGCAAATTTACTGACAATCTCATCAGCGCAATTTATATCACTTATACTCTCAGTATCTAGCCTAATTACTTGCTGATGTGATACCATTACACGGCTTTTTTGGCTTGATTTTCTGCCTGTTTCACTAATTACTAACTCAGCCTTAGCTCCACGAGCTTCTAAAAGCTCTAAAATCTCAACCCCTAGTTCATCATCGCCAACTACACTTACTACGCCTACTTCTGCACCAAGAGCGATTAAATTTGATACTACATTGCCACAGCCGCCAAGCCTTTTAGTTTCATTTTTGATATTTACTACTTGTACTGGAGCCTCTGGACTAATGCGATCACAACTACCCCAGATATAGTGATCAATCATTAAATCCCCAACTACTAAGACCTTAGCCATTATTTAAACTCACTATTATAAATTCTTTTTATTGCTGGTAGATAATCTTTTATAGCATCTTCTAAGCTCCATTTTGGTTTATATTTCAACCCTTTTATCGTAGGGGCGATATCAGCTTGAGTAAAGAATTGATACTGAGACGCAAATGGATTAGCAATATACTCATTACCTAAATTTACGCCGATCTCACGCTGTAAAATATCAGCGATATCTTGAAAACTTCTAGCATTGCCAGTGCCAACATTATATACTCCACTATCTCCATTTATAGCTAGTTCATTGGCTAAGATTATATCTTTTATATATATAAAATCTCTTTTTATCTTATCGCTACCTTCAAAAAGCCTTGGTGCTTTTCCACTTAAAATTTGAAGTCCAAACTGCAATACCATAGAGGCAGTTTTATTTTTATAAAACTCTCCATCTCCATATACATTAAAATATCTAAGTCCTACAATATGAAGTCCAGTTTTGGCATTAAATTCACGCCCCATCTCATCCATCATAAGCTTTGAAAATCCATACACATTGCCAGGATTTTCGCCTTTGCCTACACTTTGTGGGCTTGGTGCATCTCCATATGTAGCACCACTACTAGCATATATTAGCTTTGAGCCATTTTCATAAGCAATATCAAGAATATCTTTAAATGAATTTAAATTCACTCTCATTATCTCATCTTGTTCAGCCACAGTTGTATCAGATATAGCAGCTTCATGATATATCACATCAGGCTTAAACTCTCTCATCTTTTTAACAGTATCTCTATCGCATATATCTCCGCAATGAATTTGGCCTTTAAAGTCGATCAAATTTTTATAATGACCAAAACTTTTTAAATTTCCATTGCTAAAAGTCTCATTAGAGCGAAATTTATCCACTACTAAAACCTCATGTTTATCCATAAAATATTTAGCCAAATTTGATCCTATAAATCCAGCTCCACCAGTTATTAATATCTTCATTTTTGTCCTTTTATATGCTCTAAAACTTCTAATACGCTTTTAAATTCATCGCCGATTAAATAGCCACTTTCTACTCCAGCTCTTCGTGCTGCTTCTAAATCGCTTGGCTTATCTCCTATCATTAATGAATCTTTTAAACTAATATTAAATTCATCTAAAGCCTGCAATATCATTCCAGGCTTAGGCTTTCTACAATTACAATCATCGCTTGGAGTGTGAGGGCAGTGGTATATTTTTTTAATCTCAACACCATAAGATTTAAACTCATCAATCATATACTTGCTAAGCTTTGCAAAATCATCTTCACTATAATATCCCCTACCAATTCCAGATTGATTTGTAACTACAAAAATCTCATATCCAAGCGCCATAAATCCAGCCAAAGCCTCAAAAATTCCAGGCATAAACTCAAAATCTTCTATACGATAAACATAACCAGGGTCGTAATTTATCACCCCATCACGATCTAAAAATAGTGCTTTAATCTTTTCCATATGTTGATTTTATCTATTTTTTAGTTTAAATTCACTTAATATAACCCAAATTTAGTTTGCAAAATTTTAGAAATTTAATTGTAGAATTTAATCTAAAATTCAGAATATTGCCACTATAATACCAGTATAAAATTTTCCAAATAAGGATATAAAATGAAAAAAATAGTTCTATTAATCGCATTAGCCTGTGTAGGTGCATTTGCTGCTGATGGTGCTGCAATTTATAAAAAATGTGCAGTTTGCCACGGACAAAAAGCTGACAAAAAATATCTAAATAAAGTTCCAGTTCTAACTGAAATTGACCCAGCTCAAAGATTAGCTGATATGAAAGCTTACAAAGCTGGCGCTATCAATGGTGGTAAAGGTAAAATCAATATGGGTGCCATCATGAAAGGTCAAATGGCAACTCTAAGTGATGCTGATATGGCAGCAGTTAATGACTATATCTCTACACTTAAATAATTCTATCTAGCTAGCGTTTGCTAGCTAGGCTTTTGCTCTTATATCAATACGCTTTTATATTGTTTATTAATCTGGTGGCCTATATCCGCTATCTTTATTATTCTTTTTTATCAACTCTTTTTTGCGTTTTTCTAAATTTATAGCATCATTTAGTGCATCTTCACTATCAAATTTGGTACCATCTAAAAATTTTGAATAATCATCAAATTGCCTAGTTTTTACTCCCCACAAAAGCCCAAAAAGTGCAGCAGCACCAAGCAAAGTAGAGATCCCTAGCATTATAGCTATCACACCACCCATTTTTATCCTTTTAGTCTAATTTTTGTAGAGTTTAATACCACTATAATAGAGCTAAACGACATCGAGATTGCCGCAAATAGCGGGATAATAAACCCGGCCATAGCTAGTGGAATAGTAAGGGCATTGTATATCAAAGTAAAACCTAAATTTTGCTTAATGGTTTTAAATGTTAATCTTGAAAGATTAAGTGCTTTTACAAGTGAGTTTAAATTATCATCTAGCAACACTACATCGCTTCTTTCAACGCTAATTTGTGCTCCACTACCCATACAAATACCCACACTAGCCATACTTAGCGCAACTACATCATTAACCCCATCTCCTACCATTACTACTGGAGTTTTTTCATTTAATTCATTAATAATTTGCGACTTTTGTAATGGATCTTTACTAGCATAAAACTCACTAATTCCCAATTTTTTAGCAACTTTATTAGCGACTATTTCATTATCTCCAGTTAGCATCACTACCTTATATCCATTATTTTTAAGAGATTTTATCACGCTTATAGACTCATCTCTTAGCTCATCTTCAAGCTCAAATTTAGCCACAACTTCGCCATCTATAGCAAAATAATAATTAAGCCCACTAGCTTCAAACTCTCCAAATCCTAACTTACTCATAAATCGCGAACTACCACCATAAATAGTTAAATCGCCATATTTTGCACTCATTCCTAGACCGCTATGGTTTTTTATATCACTTAAATTTAGCTGTTTATTAACACTAAAATCTCTAATTGCTACACTTACTGGATGAGTAGAAGCAAGGGCTAAAGAGTATAGTAAATCTGGATTATACTCTTTTAGTTTTATTGCTTTAATTACACTTAGTTTTGATTTTGTTAGAGTACCAGTCTTATCAAACACAACGCAACTACACTTTGCTAAACTCTCAATTACCTTAGCCTCTTTAAAGATTATCCCGCCACGCATTGCGCTACTTAATGCTATTAAAGTAGCAACTGGTGTAGCAAGACTTAAAGCGCATGGACAAGCAATAATAATCACACTAATAGCTACTATAATTGCTGTGCTAATCTGTTCAGAATTAAACAGCCATACCCCAAATGTTCCAAGCCCTAAAAGCAAAATCGCTAAAGAGAACTTAGCTGAAATTTGATTGGCTAAAAGCTCTATATTTGGTTTTTTAAAGCTTGCTTTATTTAAAAGATCGATAATCTTACTAAGAACTGAACTTTTAAAAAGCTCAGTTGCTTCATACTCTACACTTCCATCTATGCACATAGCTCCACTTACAATCTTGCCACCAGAGCCAATTACTACTGGCAAACTCTCTCCAGTAATGCTACTTAAATCAAAGCTACCTGCTCCACTAACTACGCTACCATCAATCATTACACGCTCACCGCTACGCACCTTGATGATATCTCCTAATTTTACATCATTGACATCTTTTAACTCAAATTTATCATTAGATTTTACATAAATTTGATTTACTAAAAGAGAACCAAGCAGATCAAGAGTATCTATTGATTTTTTCTTGCTAATAACCTCAAGAAATTTACCAATAAATACAAAAGTAATAATCATAGCTACAGAGTCAAAATATACCTCGCCATTTCTACTAAGCATCGCATATACTGAATAAAAATATGCTATACTAGCCCCAGAAGCAATACTTAAATCCATATTAGCTTGGCGGTTTTTAATAGCATAATATGCCCCTTTAAAAAACTCACTACCAGTATAAAAAAGCACCGGAGAGGCCAAAATAAACTCCGCAAAATGCAAGATATCTTTTATATCCTTACTCATTCCACTAAAGTATCCACCATATAAAGCCACTGCCACCCACATAATATTCATCGTACAAAATATCCCTACAAGCATTTTAGCATAGAATTCACGACGCTTTTGACTTGCTCTTGCATCGGCTTTTTGTGGATCATATGGGATTGGAGTATAGCCAATAGAGCTAATTTTATGCAAAATTTGATCTAAGGTAATTATGCTATTATCCCATTTTATATGTGCTTTTTGACTGGCTGAGTTTAGCGATACTTCTATAATTCCATCACTTGAGATTAATACTTTTTCATTTAGCCATACACAAGCTGAGCAGTGAATTCCTTCTATAATCAGATAAATTTCACAAAATCCATCGCTATTTTTTACATAATTTTTATAAAATACTTCAGTATCAATTTTAGTTAAATTTGGCGCTTTGAAGTGCTTTTGATTGCCTAGTTTATCGTAGAATTCAGATAGATTATGAGAGTTTAAAAATCCATATACATTCATACATCCATTACAGCAAAACTCATGCCCACTCTCATCGCTTATAGCAGCACTTTGATCAAACTCGCCCTTACAGTGCAAACAGATAAAATTTCCCATATTAGCCCTAAATTTTTACAAGATTTTATAATAAATTTGCTTACATATCGCTCATAAACTTAAATTTAGCCTACAAAATCCATCTAATTTTTAAGCAAATTTAGGCTAAAATTAACCCTATACTTCCAAAAAGGGCAAAAATGCGTGGATATAAGATTTTTTCTGGGACAGCAAATGTAGAGTTTTCAAAAATGGTGGCTAAATATCTTGGAATTCCGCTTAGCGAAGCTAGTATAAAGAGATTTAGCGATGGAGAGATTAGCGTACAAATAGGCGAAAGTGTGCGGGGTAAAGATGTTTTTATCATTCAGCCAACCTGTGCTCCAGCCAATATAAATTTAATGGAGCTACTAATCCTAACTGATGCTCTAAAACGCTCAAGTGCAAGCTCTATAACAGCAGTGGTACCATACTTTGGCTATGCTAGACAAGATAGAAAAGCTGCTCCAAGAGTACCAATCACAGCTAAACTAGTAGCAAATATGATGCAAACAGCTGGTATAGATAGAGTAGTTACTATGGATCTTCACGCTGGACAAATTCAAGGATTTTTTGATATTCCAGTAGATAATCTATATGGAACTATTGTATTTTTAGACTATGTAAAGAGTAAAAATCTTAAAAATCCTATTGTGGCAAGCCCTGATGTAGGTGGCGTAGCACGCGCTAGAAGTCTAGCTAAAAGCCTAAATTTAGATATGGTAATAGTAGATAAACGCCGTGAAAAAGCAAATGAGAGCGAAGTGATGAATATCATAGGTGATGTAAATGGCAAAGATGTCATACTCATTGATGATATGATAGATACAGCTGGCACCATTGTCAAAGCAGCTGAAGTCTTCAAAAAAAATGGAGCCACAAGCGTAATGGCGTTTTGCACACACCCGGTTCTAAGCGGCCCAGCATATGAGAGAATCAACAGCGGAGCCTTAGATGAGCTAGTAACTACAGATACTATTCCATTAAAAGAGCAAAGTCCATATATTAAAGTTTTAAGCACTGCTCCATTATTTGGCGAGGTTATCCGTAGAGTATATCACGATGAAAGTGTAAATAGTCTGTTTTATTAAAAAATTTAAATTAGATTAAAATCATCTTTTATTATAGATTGTCATAACTTATTTTGGTATGACAATCTTAAATTTTTACTTTTTTACGGTGATTGGCTATAACTTTAGTAATTATATCGCCATCGATATCATATGCTTGCCCAAAACCAAAAACAGCCCTACCTTTGCCAAATTCAAGCTTAAAAATATGAAAATCAGCCATATTTTTAATCACGCTATACATCTCATCCATAGCCTCAAATTCGGCAAAAACCTGATCAAAAATTTGCGAGCTTTTAGGTAAATATACCGCATTGGCTCTATATTTTAGCCGTTTTCTAGCTAGTATATTTGCATTTTGCTCATCTTCTATAAACATAACTTCTATATTATTCGGATTTGTGCTTATTGAATCAAAATGCTCAGCTGACTTACTAATGCAGATAAAATTACCCAAATTACTTTGCAACAATGGCGTATTTGAACAGATTACTTGATTTTTGCTACTAAGACTTGCAATCATTATAGTTTCAAATTTAGCCTTAAATTGAGCTATCTTTTTTGCTACATTTTCCATCTTATTCCTATTTTTGTATATTGTAACTAATAAATTTTAATATCAAAATTTATAATTAACCCCAAGATATACTCCAGTATCAAGCTGTTTTAGATTAAGAGGCTCATTTTCTATTTTATATGTTGTTCCATTATGAGAGAAATCCAGATTTATCTCTTTGTTATTATATATAGTTTGCATAATTTTACCGCCTAACTCTATATCCCAATTACTATCAACCTCATAGATTACACCTAATTTAGCCCCATAACTAAATCCATCTAAGATATTTGGCACAGCATTTGCTACCTCTTTTATCAGGCTATTGCTCACATCTAACACACCCAAAGAGTAACCAGCAAATACCCCAGCCAATGCTCTTAAATTGCTATTAATTTGTGGAGTATAATCATAACCTAGTAAAAAATTATGGCTTGTAAATTTATAGTTTGATTTAGCCTTGCCTAGATCATATCCATTTATTTTGATATCATAACTTTCATCTCCTGTAAGCTTTGCATTATATTTATAAGCAAAGGAAAATCTATGATTATCATCATAAATATAACCAATTTTTGCAGACAATCCAAGATTATTATCTGAGATTACATCTGCATTACCTTCTTTGATATAGCTATGATTTATCCCGCTTCCAACTCCTATAAAATACCCGCTACTAGCATTAGCAACAACAAATCCCAGTGATAATAAAATTATATATTTTAAAATAAAACTACTCATAATTATCCTTTTATATAATATTTTTAAATTTAAATCATATCTGTAAAATAACCCTTACCTACTCCACTGGCAACAACACCATCGCAGCTTTAAGCTCAGGCATTATAGCCCATAATCTTTTTATATCAGCTATAAAGGTTTCATCTAATGTACATCTATTTATACCAACTCTTTGCCAAGGCTCTAGATTTGGATTTTCAAATGTACTTATACACTCTTTACCATTTAATACAAGTGATCTAATCTGTACTGCATCAGTATTCATTGGTATTAGCTGATATACAGTCTCAAACTTCTTATTATTTAAATCATCACTACAACTCTTTAGAGTAAATAGCCCACTCTCATCAATTGCTAAGCACATATCAATATTATTAGTTGATACAAACTGTATATACTCAAATTTAAGATTTCTAAAATTATCAATTGATTTTATACTACTTATTATACTTGGGTTAAATGCCTTTACCTCTCTTAAATTCCAATTAAATGTCTCATCTGACTTATTTAAATTTACTATAAGAGGTAAGCCAGTATCAAGTGATCTAAGACTTAGTGGTGGAGTAAACTCATCACTTAGCATAGATGCTTTTAATATAGGCCTAATATTCTCACTGCTTATATTAGGATTTCTATCAGGAGCTTTTAATTCATCTGGGGCTTTAATGCTATCTCCTACAAATCCTTTAGAATCATCTAGTTTTAAAAACATTCCATTACCATTAGTAAAAGAAGCGGTAACAAGGTTGCTATTATTAATACTATCTATATTTTTAGATGAACATCCACTAAGTATGGATATGGATATTAATATACTTAGTGGTAGTAATAAAAAGTTTGATATATGCTTTAGTACTCTTTTTATATTGTTGTTATTGCTATCTATTCTCAAGTTATATACTATATCATATATTAAATATATAGTAATTAACTATTTGATAATTTATATGGAGAAATTGTATCTTAGTAATACTTAAAATTAATTTAATTATATTATATATATTATTACTATATTTTTAATTGATCTACTTCTAAGCCCTAATATGCCTACAATATAGAGATTTTATAATCTTGAAAATTATTATCAAATTAATGAATTTAAATTTAATTTTGAGAGTTATTAAAAGAGATTTTTGGATATAAAGATATAAATTTAGCAAAAATCAATATCTATTTAATACTAAATTTATATCAGCGTTTTAAAGAATGGATGTATTACTTATCTCTTTTTACACTCTTTTTGAATATTTTTACATTTAAACCATAAGCTTAGATAGCCTAGTTTTAGTGGGCTCTTATCAGCTTCTATCATAGCCTCTCCAAGTTTGTATGTTAGACACTCTTTTTCTTTTAGGGCTTCTTTATAATCTGGATATGACTCTAGTGGTGGGAGCTTTAAGCTTGGATTAGCTTTAATTTTTTCATTATAGGCTATTTGTTCTTTTTTATGCATATCTTTTATATAGCTTAATATATAAGGCATTCTTATATATCCCCATATGCTTTTAGAATTTTCTATCATAGCTTTGCCAAGCTTATAGCTTAGTTGGTTGTGGATACGGGATTTGGCGGTATATATACTTTGTTGTTTTATATTTTCCTTACTTGTTAGTTGTAGAATTTTAATTTTCTTTTTTAATTCTTTATTTTCTTGGATTGCATTGCAATCATATCCTAGCTCTTTTTCTAAAATTTGTGCTTTGAGTTTTTTATTTATTAGATCTTGTTCTAAATTTGAAATCTCTAAAGATTGTTTTTTGATAGATATGGAGTTGATAGTATCTTTTAGATGTTTTAACTCCGTATTTGCTTTTGTTAATTCTTGGTTTTTTATATTTAGCTGTAAATTTGTTTTAGATAATTTATCTTGTTCTATTTTTAATTTAGCTTCCAATGAGCTATTATATCCATGAATAAAATCTCTTCTTTGTAAGAAAAAATCTCTATGCAATTTATAATCGATCATTATTATAAAGAGTTCTAAACACTTCTCTGGCTTAAACTCATCATGTGGATAATTAGTAAAATAAACTATATCACCCTCATTTATATATCTTATATCAATAACAGGCATTCTCACAAATGGATTAAATGCTGCAAAGCAATGCTTTTGTGGTAATGGAAAATTTTTCATACTACCTTTTGTGTATAAGTCTATATATCTTTGTATATTAAGAGGCGATGCAAACAAAATATCCATTCTAGTATATAAAATATAATCATATTTTATACTATTTTCTTTTTCATAGGATTCTCTTAGTCTATTTCCTCTTTTTTTAGATTCGCCCCCCGTGAGCACCTTCTTGTAAATGCTCTACTAAAAAACTTTTTGGACTATATATCTTTCTTATATTTTCTATATCATCTTGACTTAGTGGATGAATATCAAATAAATCCCTTCCATTATGCCAACTTCTATCACTGCTACTACTCATATCCCAAGTATGTATAAATATATCAACTTCCCAACCATCTTTTAAATTAGGTTCAACTATATGTTTAAAAAAGCTCTCATAAGTCTTTTTATATGTTCTCGTATGACCAAAAAATTGTATAGCTAATCTTTTTTGTGTCATAATTATCCTTTAATAAATTTTATATATTTTTGCAAATCATCTGGAGTGCCTATACCGTGCATATCATCAAAATTCATCAAAAAACAACCAATTTTTGCTCCATTTTTAATTGCATAATTATAGGCTGGAGCAGTATAAAATTCATTATTAACCCTATCATTTCTAGCAATCATATCTATAGCTGAATCTACAAATAAACTTCCTTTAGAAAATAGATAAATTCCAACTGTAGCAATATCAGATATAACCTCTTTTTCTTTTACTTCTACAATTAGCTCATTGTTCATTTTTACAAAAGACCATTTTGGGCTTTTTTCTTTATCTATAAAACATAAAATAGAACCGTCTAAATTACGATTTTTACAATCATTAATATAATCATTTATATCAATATCTATTATTTGATCTGAATTTGCTATCATTAATGGTATATCATTATCTATTAACTCTCTTGCATGCAGCACAGAACAAGCAGTCCCTTCGGTTAATGACTCTACGCTAACAAAGCTAACATTGTAGTCTTTAGATATCTGTTCGCAAAGTTTTTTTTCATTTTCTAAATAAGCCTTTTGCAATATAATAATATAATGTGCATTATCAACCTTTAAATTATCCAAAACTCTCATAATCATAGGCTTGCCTAGCACATCTATAAAAGGCTTTGGCTTGATATATCCTTCTTTGGCAAAACGGCTTCCAGCACCTGCTGCTGGTATTAAAATATTTATTTTACTCATCATTATTCTCCATATTTTCCTAGATATTTATCATTTTTAGCTGCTGGGATTTTTACTACTACATTTTGAGAATCTTCTAATGCTTCAAAATCTGTATCTTCAAACGGCTTTATAGTTATGATATCGCCCTCTTTATATATCACGCCATTCATTTTTACTTTCCCTTTAGTAATTACGGTAATTTCAGTAGCTACCTTATGATAATGTCTCTCTTCATAATCACCTTTTTTATAGGTTTTTACTCCAACTTCTACTTGATCTGTTTTTAATACATTTGGTTCAAAATCACCAATAAACCAACCACGAATCATATCATTTAAATTATCTATTTTCATTTTTTGCCTTTTTGTTTTTATATTGTTTTATTATGCGGCTAATTTCAAATAGCAGCCAATACCCCCCCCCACCGGTGATAAAGCCTTTATTATTGGCTTTTATCAAAGCTTCTCCAAGTTTATAACTTAGATGATTTTTACATTTTAAAGCTTCTTGATAATCAGGGTATGACTCTAATGGCGGAAGTTTTAAATTTGGGTTATCTTTTATAATTTTATTATAAGCAATTTGTTCAATATTGTGTTGTTTTTTAATAGAATATAAGGTATATGGCATTTTTAAATAGCCTAATATACTTTTAGAGTTTTCTATCATAGCTTGGCCTAGTTTATAAGAGAGCTGGTTTTGAATTTTTCTAATTGCGTTTTGACTTTTTAGTATTTTATTGCAATTTAATATATCAAAGAACAAAATATATTCTTTGTGTTTATGTTGTTGCAAGTTACTCAAATCATTTAGCAAAGCTTTTTTAATATTTGGTATTTTTGGATTATTAAATATATTTAAGTATTTTAAATTGTTTACATAATTTGATTTTAAACCTATAAATGATATGTAATTGCTTAGTATATGATGCGATAAATATCCTATTGATGCACAGCATATACCCTGTGGAAAATACTTAAAAAAAATTAAATGTTTATATTTATTTGCTTTTTCAAACGAAGATAAAAATTCCACCATCGCATATCTTTTACCATAAAACCAAGTATCACCAGCTAATCTATTAGAACCTTCATATACAATTTCATTATCTTGTAATTTTTTAATAAATTCTAAATCAAATTTTCTAAAATATTTTTTATCTGGTCTTAGTATTATAATATAATCATAATAAAAATTATTTCGTTTCTCATAATCTAACAACAATTTACAAACTTGCCAAAATCCGTAAAACATTTTAGCAGAATTAACAATTTCCAAATTTGATTGATACTTTCTAAAATATTCTTTTTCATTTGATAGTTTAACCGACTTAACGTTGGGCAATTGTTTAATTGTTTTCAATATATTGCCATTTATATAACAATCAACTTCTTTTTCTAATATGTCATATATACTAGGACAAATATTTTTAAAATTTAAATTATCGCCAATTAATTCTTTTGGAGCGTATTTAATAATATTTTCACTATACCAGTTCCTTATCCATCCACGTCCCAAACCACCTAAACCATACCAAATTTTATAACTATCCCATGAATGAATAAATACATCAACTTCTAATAATTTAAATTCTTTTATAATATTTTTTAAATTTTCTATAAAATCTTCACCCCTAAAAGCCCCACTTATACACAATGCAACTCTAGCCATTTGCCACCTCATACAAATAAGCCCTAAGAGCTGAAATTTTATTATCTTCATTCCACTCTATAATATCTACGCCTTCTAAATGTTTTTCATCTAAAATTAATATAAATTCTATAAAGCTAGTTTTATTATCAATATAGATATTTTTAGCGCTAAAATTTAAATTCGAAAAACTATTAAATATATTGCCAATTGCATTTAGACAATCACTTTTTCCATCGATATGTTTTACTACTGGGTCTTCTAAATAAAAATCATTAGATAACATATCGCCGATACCTTGTAAATCTTTTGCATTGAATTTATTTATATATTCTTGAGTTAATTTTTTAAGCATTTTTAATCCTTTCATACTCTCTGATTTTTTCCATACTATAAAATGTATGATAAAATTCCTTATCTACTTTATATATACCGATACTTTTATCCATTAAAATAAGCTCATTTAAGGTTGGAGCAATAAAAAATTTACCATTTAAATGCACATCTTTTTCTATCATTTTTTGAGCAGCCTGCACAAAATCCTTGCCCTGTCTATAATAATAAAATCCAGCAATTGCATTTTTACTAATTGGGTTTTTCTCTACTGCTTCTATTACATTTGAATCATTATCCAGTCTAACATATGCCCATCTAGGATGAATTGATTCAAATGTAATTACCCCCGCTTTATAATTATCAAAACTAGATACTACTTGATTTAAATTTATCTCAAAATATTGATCTGCATTTGCTATTATGAGTGGATTATCATTATCTATCCATTCTACAGCAAGTAATGCGCTACAAGCCATACCTTGAGTCTGTTCTTTAATAATTATAATTTTGCTATCTTTGCCGGCTAATACCTTAATTGCTTCATCTAAATGAAAATCCCTAACATCATCTTCTTTTAAAATAAAAATAAACTGCTTTTCTTGAAAAACTTGATAATTTTCAATAAGCATCTCTATCATAGTTTTACCACAAATTTCAGTAAATGGCTTTGGGAAAATTATCTCATCTTCTTTAAAAAAACTACTCTTTCCTGCTAATGGAATTACAATATTTATCATAGATTTTCCTTTTGAAATTTAGCAATATGCTCTTTAATATTTTCATAATTAACATCACTTACTTCTTTTACCACCATTACATTGGCTCCACTTGCTTTGGCTGCTTTAATACCATTTTCATTATCTTCTACAATTAGGCACTCTCTTGGATCCAAATCTAGCTTAGAGATTGCTTTTATATACATCTCTGGATCTGGCTTACCATGTTTTACATCTTCATTTGAGACATAAAATTCAAAATATGGATTAAGAGCAGCTTTTTGCATCATTACATCAATAGTATTAAAAATTGAATTTGAACAAACAGCCATTTTATACCCTTCTTTATGCAATCTAGATAGAGCATATTGATGGTAAAATCTAGGTTTGCAAGCACGATATACAATTTCCATAGTATATTGCTGTTTCATTTTATTAATAAAACTATGCAAACCTTTTGGTAAGTTTCTATCTATTGATAAAATTTCCAATTTCTTTTTTGTTGGCAATCCATCAAAAGTTGTTAAATGTTCAGCATAGCTAATCTCCATACCAAAGAGTTTTAAAGCTCTATTGAGTGCCTCATAATGCCAATCTTTTGCCTCTATTAGCACACCATCCATATCAAAAATAACTGCTTTTATCTTATGCATTAAAAAATCTCCTAGCTTCTTCTATTTTATCTGTACAAAGCATTAAATTTGCGTTTTTAAATTTACTTTCAATTTCTTTATACTCTTGCCACTCTTTTATGTAATCTCTTTTGTGTAAATCTGGAGAAACTATACAAATTTTTTTATTATTATTTAGATGTTCTTCTATGATTTGCGAATTTATCCAGTGAGTATAAAACTCATCTAGCCAGATACCTTTTGCCTCTTGGTAAAATGATGGAATTTGCTCATATTCACTTTGTCTAGTAAAAATATTTAATCCATGTCTAATATAACCTAAAGCATCAGGAACTGACATATCAAAAAAGAAATAATTATCTATTTTATATTTTTGCAATATTGATTTAAGCTCTACTTGCAAGCCATCAGCTTTGATATTTAAAGCTAAAGTAGAATTTGTATAGATATTATAATCAGAATATAGGGAGAAAAATTTATCTAAGCTTAAAGAATCTTGTGTAGCAATATCGTGGGAGATTACTAAAGAACCATTATAATCTCTAATATCAGTCTCTACCCCCCCCCTATAAGATTTAGATGCTAAATCTGAACAATATTGAAATTCTCTTTGAAATGCTATAAGTTGATTTTTTTCATCACTACTTTTCCACCAACCTCGATGAGAAATAATTTGCATTATACTTTCCTATTTAAATATTTGAATTATAGTATATCAAATTTAACATAAAATACAATAATTAATAGATATTTTACTATTTTTTCATATACTTCTCTTTTAGTCTGATAGCTTTAAATATAAATTTAACATATCCACCTTTATACCAATTTTTACTAGCTTCTATCATAGCTTCTCCAAGTTTGTATGTTAGACACTCTTTTTCTTTTAAGGCTTCTTTATAATCTGGATATGACTCTAGCGGTGGGAGCTTTAAGCTTGGATTAGCTTTTATTTTTTCATTATAGGCTATTTGTTCTTTTTTATGCATATCTTTCATATAGCTTAATACATATGGCATTCTTATATATCCCCATATGCTTTTAGAATTTTCTATCATAGCTTTGCCAAGCTTATAGCTTAGTTGGTTGTGGATACGGGATTTGGCGGTTTTATAAAGCAATAAATTCAAATTATTTTTTATAATTTTTATTTGTAAATCTTTATTGATTATTTCAAATTTTTGCGATTCATTTTTTAAACTATGAAAAAACAATTTACATTTTTTCAGTGTATCTTCATTCAAATTGCTATTAGATAAATCCTCTTGCAACTCTTTTGAAAAATCTGGAATAATATATTCGCTTATGTTTTTAAATGATTCTTTGGTAATTTTAGGCATTATGGCTTTAATACCTAATAATGAGCAATATTTAGCTGTTCCATCATGCGCCCCTATACGTGGAGCATTAGCAAAAAGTGGTAAATGTTTATTTTGTATTGATATCTCAAAAAGAGATAAATATAAATTCATAGTGTGATATTTGCCAACTAGTATATTGTCATCTAAGCCTATTGAACCATAATAAGCTCCTATTTCCATATCATTAATCTCTAAAATTGACTCTATATTATACTCAGATTTACATACAATATCAGGTCTTATTTTAATAATATAGTCATATTGTTTATTATGTGTTTTTTCGTATTCTTTTAATATTTGCAATAATCTTAAATTGCCATAATGCAATTTGCATACATTCCATTCTGGTTTGAGTTTATATTTATTTATAAAATCCAATTCATTTTCTATACTATAAGAAACTAAATTTTTTATTTTATTTAATTTTGAACGATCTAGTGATGTTGCATATTCTTTAGATAACTTATTGTATGTTAATGGGAAATATTTATTAAAATTTGACTTTGTTGCAACTTCTTGGGGGGCACTTTTGGCTAAACTAGAAGGAAGCATTCTATCTACCCATCTTACAGGAACTCCGCCAAGTCCAATCCATGAATACTCTTTATCCCATGTAAATAAAAATACATCTGCATTCAAACCAATTTCATCAATATTTTTATTAATAGTGTGTAGCCAATTTCCTCCTCTTAAAGCTCCACCGATTAACAAAGCTACTTTGGCATTTTGTTTAAATTTTTGATTGTTCAAAAAATATTTTTTATAATTTAATAATACTTTATTGTAATAATAATTTGAACCATCAACTAAATTATTTTTAAATTTATTTTGAAGAATATGCAATATTATATGTATATTGTTAAAATACATATTATTAAATATTTCAAAATAATCAATTGTAGTTTTTAGAAAATAGCTAATGGTTACAACATTATTGGAAGTTACTATATATTTATTGAGTAATTCCTGGCACTCTTTTAAATCAAGTTCTTCATATTTAATAAAATAATTTATATAAACACAAGCCAAAATATCCTTATTAATTTTTGAAAATAAATGATTATTAAAAATAGAATTATCAATATTTTTTATATCACATAACTCTTTTAATCCAACAAATGTAGAGATATATTCATCGTCTAATAAGTTTATAATATGCCTAATTTTATCTATTTGTCCGGTATTATATAAAAAATTTACATATTCAATCATCTTATTATTGTCGGTTACAATTTTATCTTGATATATCTTATCTATAATGTCAAAATTCCATGTATTCAACATATTAATAAATGGTATTTTAGGTATATTCATTATCTACCCTTTCATCTTTTTTATATCTAACAATAACTTTATATATCCACCTTTATACCAATTTTTACTAGCTTCTATCATAGCCTCTCCAAGTTTGTATGTTAGACACTCTTTTTCTTTTAAGGCTTCTTTATAATCTGGATATGACTCTAGTGGTGGGAGCTTTAAGCTTGGATTAGCTTTAATTTTTTCATTATAGGCTATTTGTTCTTTTTTATGCATATCTTTTATATAGCTTAATATATAAGGCATTCTTATATATCCCCATATGCTTTTAGAATTTTCTATCATAGCTTTGCCAAGCTTATAGCTTAGTTGGTTGTGGATACGGGATTTGGCGGTGCCATATTGTAAAGTAAATTCTTCTAAATTGCGTTCTTGTTTATTTGGATCTTTGATATTTATTTGCACTTGTTGAGGATTGGCTTTGTTTATTAAAGTTTTGATCTCATTTTTAAAAGCTATAAACTCTTCGTTATCAGGTATTGTATTTAAAGAGTAATTTATAAATTTAAGTGCATTGTTTAAATCTTTTTGGAATACAGATATTTTTGATGCAATGTAGCTTATATATGGATATTTAATAGAGGCAGTTGTGATAAATGATAAAAATTGTGGAGCAAACACAATATGCTGACCCCACAATACTCTAAGCAATGCTTCTAGAAATTCTTCTTTGCGTTCTAATAATATATTTTTTAAATATTCATCAGCTCTTTGATACTGTTTATCGCTAATTAAAATATAAGTTAGCATAACTCTAAAAATAGAATTATTAAAATCAAATTCTAATCCACGGTTTGCAATATCTATTTTAATAGCAGTATTAATGTTTAATTTCTTATATGCTAAATCAAGTGCATATGCACAACTTGCAGATTTTTGAATATTATGAGTATCAAATCTATCAAGATAATACATAATAGAGTCGTATATCTCTTTATTGGTAAAATATTGATTAAAATTTTTTAATTCAACATTACCAAGTGCTGCGGCAAATTTTGAATATGTAGAATGATTAGCTAAAATCATATTGGCATTAGACATCAAAATAAGTTCAAATATAGTAGCTTGCATTGTATTATAGTTTTGATGCAGTTCTGATGCAATAAGTAATTGGTTTTTTATTGCATAATCTTTTAAATATTCTTTAATAGCAATATTAGCCTTAATATCAGCACCAAATAAAATTACTTTTTTATTTTCTTTTTCGATAAAATGCTTAATGGCATACACTACAACTTCTGCTGGAAAAACATATTTCATTATAACTGGTGAAAATATAGCTCTTCTGTAATTTTTATCATAAATGCTATCTCCGCCTCTCATATGAATAGCTACAAATTCGCCTAGTTTAGCAGATATTAAATCGCTTTGTTCTATTGCTTCTTTATATTTTTCTTTAAAAGGTATGCTTCTTAATATAGGTCCAAAATTAGCCAAGTAATCCTTTTCATCAAGGTCTTTAATATGACTATTATTGGCAACATAATAGTTCATAACATATGAACCCCAATATTTTTTATACGGCTTATTTTTAAGTTCAGAAATAGTATTAAAACATAATGTATTGGTATCACCTTTTGAAAGTTTACTTTTATATGAACATTCATTTATAAATTCTTTCTCAAAAAGCTCTTCATCATCATCCATAAAAGTTCCACCAGGAGAATCTAATTTTTCCCATGTATATCCAAATTTAAAACCAATTTTTTTTGATAAATACATAGCCGTAATAAATGCTGTCATTCTAGAGCCAAAAGCGTCCATTCTTCCAGCTATTAAGAGTCCATCAAATTTTCTTTTGTAAAATTTTATTTGATCTATTGGATATAAATGATTTATTCTAAGAAGATTTGTAGTTAATTCCGATTTTAATAAATAAATTAATTCGTTTTCATTATCGCCTATAGTTGCAATTTTATCTAATGCTATCCATTTATTATTTTGAAAATATTCAATTACCCCCCCCCCTTTTTTTATATCATTATTATCTATAAAATTTTTAAAATAAATTTGGATAATCTCTAAAGAAATATCGTGTTTAAAATTATAAATCAGCCATCCGTTGGCTACATCATCATTGCTGGTAGTATATTCTACTTCTATTAAATCTGTTGTTTTCCATACAATATCTCTATTTTTTGAAAAAAACACTAGCACTCTCCATTAATTGATATAAAACATTATTACCTATGATATCATAATATCTATAAAAGTAGTATAAATACATATATTTTTATCTATCTACCCTTTCATCTTTTTTATATCTAACAATAACTTTATATATCCACCTTTATACCAATTTTTACTAGCTTCTATCATAGCTTCTCCAAGTTTGTATGTTAGGCACTCTTTTTCTTTTAGGGCTTCTTTATAATCTGGATATGACTCTAGTGGTGGGAGCTTTAAGCTTGGATTAGCTTTAATTTTTTCATTATAGGCTATTTGTTCTTTTTTATGCATATCTTTTATATAGCTTAATATATAAGGCATTCTTATATATCCCCATATGCTTTTAGAATTTTCTATCATAGCTTTGCCAAGCTTATAGCTTAGTTGGTTGTGGATACGGGATTTGGCGGTGCCATATTGTAAAGTAAATTCTTCTAAATTGCGTTCTTGTTTATTTGGATCTTTGATATTTATTTGCACTTGTTGAGGATTGGCTTTGTTTATTAAAGTTTTGATCTCATTTTTAAAAGCTATAAACTCTTCGTTATCAGGTATTGTATTTAAAGAGTAATTTATAAATTTAAGTGCATTGTTTAAATCTTTTTGGAATACAGATATTTTTGATGCAATGTAGCTTATATATGGATATTTAATAGAGGCGGTTGTGATAAAAATATCTATACTAGTTTTATAACTAATATTATATATATTTTTTGGGAAAAATCCAGATATAACATTTATTTTATCTTTGGAAGATAATTTTTTTATTGCTTCATCACATTCTTTAAATTTTTGATTATTTAATAGTAATTCAAATTTGCGAACCATAAAGACAAAATTATTATCTTCAATAAATCCTAATTCGCAAATTTTAATTAATTCATCTACATTATTTTCTTTTTCTAGAAGTTTATACCAATAAAAATAACTAGCGCTTTTTAATTCTGGCGTTGTGTAATAATTTTGATATTTATTTAATAGATACAACTGCTCTTGTCTAGTAATTGTTTCGTCAATTGTTGATAATTTACTGCCATAAATTAAACCTGCGCATAAAGCATAAGTGGAAAAAGATGGGGATATAATTTCCTTTGATTTAGCCATTAATACTAAATCAAAAAATAGTTGTTGATTATATGTTGGATTTATCATTAAATCTTGAGCCAAAATAATATTTTTTTGTTTTATACTATCAAATTTATCACGCACTATTTTAGCTGATTGATCCGGAGAAAATAACACAACTTTTTGTTGATTATTTAAAAATTTTTCTACTATTCCAATAGCAATTTCAATTGGAAATAATCTATTCCTAACTCCTTCTGTAAATAAAACACCTTTTAAGGCATGTGATACAACATCTCCATTTCTTAAATGTAGTGCTACATATGAACCTAATTCTTCTGATTTTATTATTGCTTGACTTATAATAGATTTAATATCGGCATTCCATCCGATATTTTCCCAAAATTTTTGACATTCTATTCTATAGTCTTCTAAATTAAAATCTGTAAATATTAAATTATTTAGCCATTTATTATCAGCTATTTTCCAACCAAAACGCCAAGGGGAATTTTTTAAAAAATTACTATAATCACCAATATAATTTATACGATTATCACAATAATCTACTTTAATACTATTTGTATAAGAGTATTCTTTTAAATATTTACTATCAAATATATTATCTTGATTATCTACAAATACATCATTTTTATCGTGCAACTCTCTTTCATCCCATATAAAACCAAATTTTGCTCCTGTTTTTTTTGCAATATACATTGCATTTAGCATAGCCATTAACCTACCGCCACTACCATCAAACCTAGTTGCTACAATTAAGGCAGGATATTTTCTTTTAAATATTTCTATTTTTTTAAAATGTAAATAATTTTTAGATTCTAAGGAAATTTTTATATATCTTGCTTGGATATAGGAGTGCAAAGGAATAATTATAGTATCATACCCCCCCCTAAAATCATATAAACTTCTATCTATTGCAAACCATAAATTTTTATCTATTGAAAATTCTACTTTAATTGATTTTAGTCTATCTTGATAATTTTTTCTATTAATTATTTTAATATATTCAATATCGTAAGTATTCTCTAAATCTACTATCCACCAAGGATTATTTTCTATTCCTGTATGAAAAGCATAATCATCTACTTTAAGATCTGATTTAATAGCTCGCTTTGCATCATCTTTTAATGACCATTTAGAAATTGAACTTTGAAAAGCATTTTTATCGTGAGCTATTTCTATTAAATCTTCATCTTTCCATACTATATTTGGTTCGGTTTGTCCCCAAGTCATATCGCACTCCTAAATATTGATTATATATTATATATAAATATTATTTTGAAAATGCTTATTTTCAAAATAGATTTAAGGTATTTATAAATGTAGCTAGATTATCTATAGAAAAAGATCAAGAAAAATTAATTCGTGCTTTCAAAGATGTGAATACAAAATATCCAAATACCAAGTTAATAATACTAGGAGATGGACCTTTAAAAGAAAAATTAGAAAATTTAATCAAAAGATTAAAATTAAAAAAATCTGTATTTTTACTTGGTAGAATATCAAATCCATACCCTTATTTAAAAAAAGCAGATTGCTTTGTAATGAGTTCAAATCATGAAGGGCAGCCTGTAACTTTATTAGAGTCATTGGTTTTAGATAAATATATTATTGCTACTGATATCGCAGGCAATAGAAGCGTCTTAGAGAAAAATGGTGGAATATTAGTAGATAACACCATAGAAGGGTTGAAAAATGCCATGATAGACTATATAAATGGAAAAAAATTATGCAACAACTTTAATCCATTTATATACAATACTAATTTAATGAATAAATTTTATCAAGAATGTAGAGATGTGTAGTCATCTCTACTAAATAATATTATAAAAATCGAGTATTGCTTTTTCACTATATTCTTTGTACTTAAATGTATTAAATTTTAATCCTTGAGATATAAATTTTTTCATAGCTTCTGCTAAACAATTTATATTGTTATTTACAATTAATCCATATTTACCACTATCTAATACATCATAAGCACAAGAAAAATTAGTACTAATAACTGGTTTTTTTAGAATTAAAGCTTCTATCATAGCCAAACCTTGCCCTTCATGATTTGAACTCATTACAAAGCAATCTGCTTTTTTTAAATAAGGGTATGGATTTGATATTCTACCAAGTAAAAATACAGATTTTTTTAATTTTAATCTTTTGATTAAATTTTCTAATTTTTCTTTTAAAGGTCCATCTCCTAGTATTATTAACTTGGTATTTGGATATTTTGTATTCACATCTTTGAAAGCACGAATTAATTTTTCTTGATCTTTTTCTATAGATAATCTAGCTACATTTATAAATACCTTAAATCTATTTTGAAAATAAGCATTTTCAATACTAGCAGGCAATGCTATATTACTTTTTTCTATAATCTCTTGATAGTTTATCGCATTTTCTATATAGTCAAATTTATTTAAATCTATATTGTAGTTTTTTGATAAACTTATTTGATTTGTATTTTTTGTCTCTTTTGATACTGATATTAGTTTATCATAATATTTATAAGTGTAAAATACCATTTCTAAACTAGGAAATCGTTTATTAAATTCTCCTAGCATATTATTATGCATATAAATAATTTTCTTTAATTTTGTACCATATGCAAACAATCTAGCCCAATAGACATTGTAACCTTCAAAATTAATAACTATATCAAATTTACTATCAGCGTAAATGCGTTTAAATTCTCTTTTATAAATATTTTGTAAGATATTTTCTTGTTCTTTGTTTGATTTTGGGTTAAATTTACTTTCTATATAAGATTCTTCTAATGTAAGATTCTTGGCACCTACTTTAGGCAAAACATGAACCTTATCAATGATATCATTAAATTGCTCTAATCTCTCAGGATATGGAGCTATGCTATTTGGTTCAATTGATAAAAATATTCTATATTTTTCTTGATCTATATTATTGATCAAATTTTTCATTGAGCTTGTTATACCATTTGGCATAAATGGTCCTTCGAAAAATAAAATATTTATCTTATCATTTGTTTTATTTGATGATATATCATCATATTTATTAAAGAAAAAGAAATCGACAACACGCTTAGTAGCATCTCCATCTTCATAAGGAAAAAATTTATCTTTTAGGTGCATATATCTATTTTTCTTATCTAAAAATTCTTTATTAGATAATAGATTTATCACATCATCTATAGTATCGCAGCGATTTTGTGTAATCTCGTTTATATCAAAATATAATCCACGCTCATTTTTATATTCTTCATAATCATATGTAAAATATATAATAGGTCTATCAAGCAGCATAAAATCAAATGCAATACTAGAATAATCAGTAATCAATACATCCACAATACTTAAAAGTTCATTTGTATCTATATCTCTATCATTTGCGCTGCAAAAATTTAAATTCTCCCCTTCTATATATCTAAGTGTTTCATGATGCCCTTTAAAGAGAACTTTAAAGGGCATTATGCACAACTTTTCTAAGTGTTTCATGATGCTTTGAGCCTCAAATCTTGGACTTCCAAAATGTCCTCTAAATGTAGGAGCGTATAATAAAACCTTCTCCCCTTCTTTAATACCAAATCTCTCTTTTAATTGCAATTGTTTTTTTAAGGTTAAGTCTATTCTAGGATAGCCACTAATAAGAGTTTTGCCATTATAAGTACCATCTATATCATAATCTTTCAATATGACATCTTCTACAAATTTACTAGGGTTTATTATGTGAGTAGTTTGTAAAAAATTCCTTTGAGTATTAGCATGCTCCATAAAACTGGTTTTAATATGCTTGCCAAGCGATTTCCAAGGTGTCCCATGCCATGTATTTAGATATTTTTGTCCTTCTCTTCTAGTAAAATATGAATGAAAAGTTGTATTATTAATTAAATACTCTGATTGTGCTAGATATTTTAGATATGTATGACTTCCTCTTTTGATTACGATTATATTCTTCATTTTTCTAAATTCAGGTTTCATATCATAAGCGCTTTCAAGTACCCATATATGCGTAAAGTCTTTAAAATCAACACTATTAATACAATGTAAAAATATAGCATATGGATTACAACTCATGAGTCTGCCATGGAATGTTTCATACAATATAGTTTTTGATATGATTGCGGTATTTTCCAGATAATGAGTATATATAGCTCTATCTTTAAAAGCTTTATTTTTTAATATTTTATCATCAACACCATACGGGTTTTGCGAAGTTATATTTTGTTCTATAAATGCTTTATTTGCTTCTTCAAATTTGCCTAATTTATTAAGACAATACCCCAGCCTATAATACCAATATGGTTTATGTTCGCTATTGCGAGCTACAGCTTCTTGATAATAATAAGCTGCTTTTTCATACTCTTTTTGTCTCTCATAAACAAAACCCAATCTATAATGAGTATAAGGCCTATGATAATTAATCTCTAATGCTTTTTCATAATATATAGCTGCATTTTCCCAATCATAAAGCCTATCAAAACTCATTCCTATTTTATATAGCATATTATCATCGTGGTTAGTTGATATATTATCATTATAATATTCTAAATATGCTTTATTAGCATCTATCCATAGACCTTTATTTTGATGGAATACGCCTATTCCATATAAATTTGATTCTAATTTTTCATCAATGGATATTGCTTTTTTGTATAACTCTTTTGCTAAATCTAAATCGCTTTGATTCTCCATGCCTTTTTCATAACAATAACCCATTTTATAATAATATTCAGCATCAATACTAGATAAATCTTTTAATAATTTTAATGCTTGGGAATAGGCCAATGCAGCTTCTTTAAACCTTAACATCATCTCAAGAGCAATAGCAAGATTTTTATATCTTGCAAAATTACCGCCTTTAGTTGCAATCTCATCTTTTAAATCCTCTACTTCCTTCCACCAAAGCTTACCACGGGATATGCCGCCAGATTCTATATGGTTTTGAGATTGATCTAATTGTTTTTTCCAGTGTTTTTGATTTGGATTTAATGCTATTGCATTTTGAATATATGTTTTTGCATTATTCCAATCTTGCATTTTAAAATAACACATTCCGATTTTAAAAATACATTTAGCATTATTTTTATTATAAGAATTTGCTTTAATATAGTAATCAAGTGCCTTTTGATAGTTTTTGTTACGATGATAATATAAAGCTCCCATAGAAAAATAGTAATTAAATAGAGGGTTTAACATCTAATATCCTTTATGAATTTTATATTTATTTATAAAATTATTTTCATCATACTTGTAAAGTTCATTAAGTATTTTTTCTTGGTGATATATAGAATATTTACTCATTAATAGTTTATAAAGATGTAAAATATATAGATCATCATTAATTATTATAGCATTTGGCGTATCTAATACATTATCAAAAGAAGTCTTTGGGATTCTCCAATCTTCTCCATAATTTTCAGTTAAATATAGATTAGAATCTTTTGCACCAAAATATTTTTCACCTAAAAACTCATACTCTTTAAGCTCAAATAGCGTATTATACCATTTAGCTTTGCCGCCCAAATGATATACTTTATCATCTTCTTTGTAATGTATAAAAATATCTATTAAAATTCCATTTATATGCTTTACTTTTATAATACCAGGGGTATTGTATTCATGTATGCAAAATAGACCTTCTTTGCATATAGCTTTAGCAATATCGCAATTTATAGACTCATTAAAAATTCCTATATCTATATCATAATCATGAGATAGTATTTTTCCTTCTCTTATACAACCTAAAAAAGTACCACTAACTAAAAATATTTTAATATTTAATTTATTAAAAAAATTTTTAATATCTTTTAGAGCGTTTATTGCATCTTTACTATTTAATTCTTTTTTTGATATTTTATTTTTAGAACTAAATTTATGATTTAAAATTAAATTTTCTAAATAATACTTAGTCCGTTTATAAGCCATGCCTTTGATTCCAGCATGTATAAGATATAGCGTAATTTGTTTATTTGTATTTTGATTATATTTATAATATAAATTTTCAAATTTATTAAAATCATCTTCATTTTCTACTATTTTACTAAGCACAAGCCAAGTTTTTAATCTTGTGCTAAATTCTAAAATATTTTCTAAAATTTTCCAAGAATTTTCTTTATTTCCCATGCAATATAAAATTTGCGACTTTAGATATCCACCTTCTACATGATAGGGATATTTTTTCAAAAAAATATTAATATTTTTAAGACTTACTTCATAATTGGCAAAATAAAAATTATATTTTGCCTTATAATAATATGCAAAATAATTTTGCATATTATTTAATATATTAATTAATTGCTTTGCGTATCGTTGTTGTGCTGATTTTTGCATATACAAATTAATTAAAAAACATATAAAAGTAGAACAATATAAATATCCTTTTGTTTCTATATATGTATTTTTAATTATATTTTTAATGCTCATATACGAATCTTTTCTATTAATTCTGTAGTAGATATACTAGGTGTTCTAGGCAGATAAACAACATCTACTATATCTTTAAATTCATCAAATTTACCTTCCCAATCATTACCCATTACTAAAATATTGGCATTATACTTAAGTAAATATTCTCTTTTTAGCTCCAACGACTCTTCTAAAAACACTCCGGTTACGCACTTTAAAGATTTAATTATCTCCATTCTTTCCATTTGAGAATATATAGGATAGCGATTTTTTTTAGAAAAATTCAATGCATCAGATGATACTCCTACAAATAGCTCATCTCCTAAATCTGCAGCTCTTTGTAAAACCATCAAATGCCCATAATGAAATAGATCAAATGTTCCAAATGTTAAGACACGCTTCATTGTTTAATCCTTTATAGAGCTGCTTTTATTAAGCACTTAACTCCAACCAATCTTTATTTGATATAGTAATTTTGTTTTGAAGATTATAGTTTTCAATACTAGTTGGATTGCTATGTGGCTTGATATTTTCAAATTTATATCTAAAATCAAACCATATAAAATCAGCATCATCAATATTTTTTATTAGCTCTTCTATGCAATTTTCGTCTATATAGTCATCAGAATCCACAAAGAGAATATAGTCTGTTTTATCAGTATTTATAAAGTGTTCTATTCCAATATTTCTAGCTATACCTTGACCTGAATTTGATATTTTGATACCTATAAATCTATTATCTTTTTGAATATAGGATTTGATTATTTTATCTACATTTTTATCTGTACTACCATCATCTATTAATAATATTTTTATATTTTTATAAGTTTGTATGCTAATAGAATGTAGGCATTTTTCTAAATATTTAGCAGCATTATAAATAGGTATAACTATGCCTACGCTTTTATTATGCATATTAATTTTCAACCTTTATTTGAATATAATAAAATCTAATAATATTATATAAAAATCTCTTAAAAACCAATTAAATCTATGCAGGCTATATGTAAAAAATATATATTTATAATAAAAATTAATTTTTATTATAAATATAATAGCTAGTATTGAAAACTATAATCTTCAAAACAAAATCACTATATCAAATAAAGATTGGTTGGAATTAAGCTCTAAAATAGACTTACATAGCTTTGCTAGTGGCTGCTGGGTTATGATAGATACAGATTATATACAAAAACTAAATTTAAGATATTTAGATGTTCGTGAAGAGGATAACTACTTTGGTATTATGCTATTTTCTAATGCTAATAAGATTAAAGTATATCCTAAAAAGCTATATAATTACATAATTAGAAACGATAGCACCATGAACTATGGTGGCAAGATTAACATTAATTCTATCCCATTTAGATTAAGAAAATATCTAAGATATTTCTATGATAATCCTATGATTTTTTCTAAATATTACCGAGCTGGTGGAGCCGCTATTATGCTTTCATCTCTCATAGATAGTTTTAAAGATGATAAAGAAATATATAATCTTTTAGAAAAGACATTTTTAAATCGCTATTGTATGCTTGCTTTAAATTTGCAAAACTTTTTAAATGACCCACTAGGATATAAAAGATATCTACCGCTCGCACAAAAGTATGCCAAAGATCATAATATAGGTGCATTTGCCCTTGTGCAATCAAGTGTATATTATTGGATTGGACTAGTATTAATTAGCAGCAAAATTTCATTAAAAAATTTTTTAAAAACACCATTTTATATATATCAAATTTTAAAGGACAAAGCATATGCTAAAAAATGTAAATTTGATATAGATAATTACTGGGACAAAGATTATGCACTAAAAGTGCTAAACCATAAAGCGTATAAATTGGGAATAAAACTAGCAAAAATTATTTAAAAGGAAAGATATGTCACTACAAAAAAAGATAAATAAATTACAAAGAGATCCAAAGCTCTTTTTTAAAGATATGTTTTTAAAAAAATATATCCCTATAAAAAATAAAGCAAAAGCAATAACTCCAAAAAAGAAAAATGGATATTCTAAATATGTTATTGTTTCAGCCGTATATAATGTAGAAAAATATTTAAATGATTATTTTAACTCTATCATTAATCAAAGATTGGATTTTAAAAATAACATACATATTATATGTGTAGATGATGGCAGCAGCGATAATTCAGCTAAAATCATAAAACATTATCAAAAAAAATATCCAAAAAACATAACATATATTTATAAAGAAAATGGCGGTCAAGCAAGTGCTAGAAATTTAGGACTAAAACTACTCCAAGAAGACCCTAATCTAAAAGATAAATTTACCTGGGTTACATTTACTGATCCAGATGATTTTTTAGATAGGGACTATTTTTATGAAGTAGATGAATTTTTGGCGAAGAATAAGAATATAGTTACTATTCATGCTAAACAGATGTTATATTTTGAACAATTTAAGAGTTATCAAAAGCATCCATTATCACATTTTAAACATGATAAAGGGCTTGTTATAAAAGATATACAAAATCTAAGAATGGAAGTTCAAAGTTCTACGCGCTCCATATTTTTAATAAAAAATATATTAGATAATAATATCAACTTCTATGAAATTCAATATTATGAAGATATGGCTTTTACTATTGATTATTATTTAAGTTGCAATTTAAATCAAAAAGTTGCATATTTACCACAATGCATATACTATATAAGAAAAAGAGAAGTTGCTAACTCCACAATGAATAGAAGCAGTAAAGATAAAGCCTATTACCTTGATGCCATAAATATTTGTTTAAAAACATTGCTTGATAGCAGAAATAAAAATAATGGCTTATTTTTGCACGCGCAATACTCCGCTTTTTCTATGATCATATATCAAATTAGAAATCTTGTGGATAATGCTCAAAAAATTGCCTTTTTGAGCGATCAAGAAAAAGAGCAATATCAAAACTTATTAAGTAAGATATTTGAATTAACAGACAGTGAAGTCATATCCTCTTTTAATGCCAATGGAAATAATTATTTTTATAAATTTGGAATTTTAAATTGCTTTAAACAAGATACATTGCCATATAATATATCTTATATAATAGATTATGATTGCGTTAAAGAACAAATTCTTGTGCAATATTATAGCAGACAAAAAACATCTATAGAATCGATAAGATTTGATGGCAATGAAGTTTATCCTGATTATGAAAAAATTATAGAGCATAATTTTTTAGATAGAATTTTTTGCTATGAAAAATTACTTTGGGTGCATGTTCCTAAATTTGCAAAAGATAAGTTACAAATCTTTATTGATGGTAAGCAATCTATGATAGGATTTAAAAATTATGATCATAGCATCAATAGCATTCGCAAAGAATTTGATCTATATAATAATATAGAAGATGTATGGCTTTTTATCGATAGAGATATAGAAGCTGATGATAATGCCGAACGATTATACAGATATGTAGCAAAAAATTATCCAAATCAAAAAATAGTTTTTGCTTTAATGAGGGATTGCCCAGATTGGATTAGATTAGAAAAAGATGGCTTTAATCTAATTGAGTGTTATAGCGCAGAGTTTTATCAAATTGCTAAAAAATGCAAATTTTTCATAAGCTCTCACACACCAAATGGCTATCAAGTAAAATTAAATATAGCGCAAAAGTTTATATTCTTAGGTCATGGCACCGATGCGGTAGATATATCGGAATATTTTAACAAACTACCTATAAAGTTAAGAACTAGTACGACTTATGAAGAATTTGATTCTTTATTTAATAGCAAATTTCGTTATAAATTAACAAAAAAAGAAGTAGCTTTAACAGGTCAGGCAAGACACGATGCCTTGCTAGCTGGAAATAGGACTAATAATAAAAATATAATGATTATGCCTACATGGAGAAATTATTTAGTTCTACCTAGAGAAAAAACTTTTGATAGAAAAATAGCAGATAATTTCTTAGAATCTGAATATTTTATTAAATGGTTATCTTTACTCAATAGCAATGCGTTAGAAAAACTAGCCAATGATTATAATTATACAATTACATTTGTACCGCACTTTAATATGAGAGATATATTAAATTATTTAAATATTCCAAATTATATTAAAATTGGATACAGAGAAGATGGAGAATCATTTCAAAAATATTTTCAAGAATCAGATTTAATGATAACTGATTATACTAGTGCAGCCTTTGAAATGGGATATCTTAAAAAACCAGTAATCTATTATCAATTCGATGAAGAGGAGTTCTTTAATAGTCATACATATACTAAAGGATATTTTGATTATAAAAGAGATGGTTTTGGCCCTGTTGTCACTACCCAAGAAGAGCTTTTAATAGAGCTTGAAATTTTAATAAAAAATAATTGTCAAGTAGGTGAGCCATATAGATCAAATATAGAAAATACATTTGCTTTTAGAGATGGTAAGTGTTGCAAGAGGATATATCAAGCAATAGTAGAGCTTGATAAGCCATATGAATCAAAAATCACAATAGAGCAAATAAGGCAAAAAGCTAAAGATGCTTTAGAATATGAGTGTTTTTATGAAGCATCTTGCAGATATCGATATATTTTGGAAAATTTTGAAAATATAGATATAAATGATATAGAACAATATCTATATTGTGCATTACAATCAAATAATGGCTATGAGGCTAGTAAATTTCTTTTAAGTATCCAAGATAAAACTCAGTTTAATACTCATATTAAAATTGAGCTTATAAAAGGTGTGCTATCTAATAATAAAAACTCTAAAGAAGAGATAGAGTGGGTACTAGATACTTTAGAAAATATGCAAATAGATAGCAATGATAAATTAATGCTAACTTGGGCTAAACTTAGAATATATATCTATCTTGAAAAACGAGAGAAAATAAAAGAAACCATCAATATTCTTAAAAATGAATTTAACATATCAAAAGATGATATAGATTTAGAATTATATCTTTTAAGAAACAATATTTTAGCAGCTTCTACTTCTGGGGGGGGTACAGATAGAATTCTTTGTTTAGCAAACAATTGCTTAAATGAAATGATTGAATTTATCAAAATTTAAAAGTAAATGATGTGAATAAAAGGAATATGAGATGAAGAGGATAGCCGTATATCTATATGGACATATGAGAACATACAAACAAACTTACAAAAGTTTTTTAGATAATATTATATATCCAAATATTAAAGATGGGTATATGGTTGATATTTTCATCCATACTTGGGATGTTTTTAATGTTACAGATTCGAATGCTTGGCATGCTAAACAAAATTTATTCCCAACTTTATCCAATAAACCTTTAACTAAAGAAGATATGAACGAAGTTATAAATATCTATAATCCAAAAAAAATAGTCTTTGAAAAAGATAATGGAAAACAAGCACAAAGATATCATAAAATTAGAGCAGTAAATCAATTAAGATTGGAGTATGAAAAAGAGAATAATATTAAATATGACTTTTTTCTAACTACACGGCCAGATATATATTTTTTAAAACCATTTAGATTAAATGAATATCTTAATTTTTATGCCACTCATCCATCTTTTCAAGATAAGCAATTGCCAGATAAATTTAATTTTGTTGGTTGTTGGCATTTTAGATATCCTTTAAATTTTATTGTCATGGATCCTAGATTTCCTAATGAAAGCGATCTATTTTGGGTGAGTAATTACCATGATGGAACTATGTGTGCTCTTACCGCATATAAACATCCAGATAATCCATTAAATATTTTTATTAAATATAGACAAAACATGGAGTATTTATTGTGCAGAGAAAACACTAAATTAGATGAATATGATGAGATGATTAAACATTCATTTATTCAAAATTTAAAAGATGAGAATCAAACTTATAAAACAATTATTTCAGAAAAATCTAAATCAGTAGAATTATTACAAAATGAGATAAATTTTCATAAAGAAAATATCAATAAGCTACAAAAGAAATTATCAAATGCTAATAAATATACTAATTATTTAAGTTACAAGCTCGGAAAAGAATTAATTATAGCAGGACATAATTGGTATAAAGGAGGTTTTATTTTATTTATTTTTAAAGCTCTTTCGATTATAAAAGAACATAAAAATAAAGTTTTATAGATGTAAAACTATAAGTAGTTTATATAAATCAAGGAAAGTAAATATGAAAAAAATTGCTATACACTTTTTTGGGCATATGCGAACCTACAAAAAAACATATGAATCATTTTTTAATAATTTTATCAAACCAAATTTATACTATGCTAATATAGATATTTTTATACATACTTGGGATGAATATCAAACTCAATATAGCAGACATCAAAATAGAGTTTATGCCTCTATGGAAAATAAAAAATTAAGTTCTGAATGTATTATGGATATAAAAAATATTTATAAACCTGCAAAAATTAAACTTGATACATACGATCCTAGTTTAGGTCATGGAATGTATGTTAGTGTAAAAAGAGTAAATCAAATACGACGAGAATATGAAAAAGAAAATAATATAAATTACGATATATATATATATACAAGACCAGATATTTTATTTATTAATCCATTTAAGTTGAGTGATTATATAGATTTTTATCTTGATTTTCATAAAGATAAATTGGGCATTAAAGATAAAATTACTTGGTGCGTTAATAATTATTTTAGACATTTGCCATTTATAGATATGAGATTTGTAAATGAAGGCGATCTTTGTTGGATAAATAATTTTGATTGCGATGTAATCACTCCAAGATTTTCTAGTGATTATTTTGTAGTTCCAATAAGATATATCTGTTTTAAAGATTTTATTATATTAAGAGAATTATATCAAAATGTCAAATTTGACCCTTTTGTAGAAACAAAACAAAGTATATTAGATAATGCTAATAAATTACCAGAACTAACAAAAAAAATCGATATACTAAATTTAGAGCTATCAAAAAATAAGGAAATTATTAATATTTTAAACAACCAAATCAACTCCTATCCTATCAAAAAACAATCCTTAGAGATTTCAAATTTAGAACAAGATCTAATAAATAAAAAACTCAAAGCACAAATTTTAGAAAAAGAGCTAGGATATGATTGCAATGCAATCCAAGAAAATAAAGAATTAAAAAAGAAAATTAAAATTCTACAACTAACAAGTAAGGAAAATATAAAACAACAAAGTATATATACCGCCAAATCCCGTATCCACAACCAACTAAGCTATAAGCTTGGCAAAGCTATGATAGAAAATTCTAAAAGCATATGGGGATATATAAGAATGCCTTATATATTAAGCTATATAAAAGATATGCATAAAAAAGAACAAATAGCCTATAATGAAAAAATTAAAGCTAATCCAAGCTTAAAGCTCCCACCACTAGAGTCATATCCAGATTATAAAGAAGCCCTAAAAGAAAAAGAGTGCCTAACATACAAACTTGGAGAAGCTATGATAGAAGCTAGTAAAAATTGGTATAAAGGTGGATATATAAAGTTATGGTTTAAATGCAAAAATATTCAAAAAGAGTGTAAAAAACGTTAATAATACTTATATTGCTACCCAAGATTTTATACAAATCCTAAAATCTTGGGTTATATAAATATCTTATTATTCAAAATAATTATAATATAAATTTAATCACATCAAATATCCAAATTTAGAATTTTTATGCAATGACTATTTATCTTATATTATTCATAATATTAAACTATATTTCAAAGATTAACTATAAATTTTAATTATCATTTTACATATATATAAACAATTTAAAGGCATCATTTCTAAGAGTTTTTATCTATAAAGGCTTTATAATCTTGTGGTATTCCAATATCTATAAAATAATCATCAAAAACAGTAGCTTTAGCATTAAAAATTAAAAAATTTTCTTGAAAAAACTCTTCAAATGAAAATTTATTAGGTAAATTAAATGAGTTAAATATATTTTTTTTAATTAAATAAACTCCACCATTTATCAATCCATTTGATGTAAATTTCTTCTCATTAAAAGCAGAAATATAGCTATTATTATCTATATCAACACTTCCATATCTATCAAAGTTTTTCATAGGCTTTAAAGCTACACAGATATCGCTATTATCTAATTTTAATCTATCTAAATTTGCATCAAAAAAAGTATCACCATTTAATACATAGCAACTATCGCTATTTATTAAATTTAAAGCCTCTAAGATAGCTCCACCAGTGCCTAAAGGCTCCTTTTCTATGCTATATAATATCTGCATTCCAAGATAAGAATTTCCAAAATATTCTTGTATAATTTCATATTTATATGAAACCGCTAAAACAACTCTAGAAATATTTTGTTTTTTTAGATATTCTAATACAAACGCCAAAAAAGGTTTATTTTTTATTGGCGCCATTGGCTTTGGAATATCTGATATCACACTTCTAAGACGCGTTCCAAGCCCACCGCATAGAATAATTGCTTCTTTGGTTGTATCCACTAATTAAATCCCTTACCAAATATCTCTTCTTCTACAATAGCACAAATGATATGACCTATAACAATATGCGATTCTTGAATTCTTGGAGTAGAACTTGAAGGGACTTTGATACAGTAATCGCAAAGATCTGCCATTTTACCACCACTTTGTCCAGTTAATCCTACGCTTATTACTCCTTTTTCTTTGCAAATTTTTAAAGCTTCTATGATATTTGCACTATTGCCACTTGTAGAAATACCTATAAATACATCGCCTTTTACTCCATGAGCTTGCACTTGTCTTGCAAACAGCTTCTCATATCCATAGTCATTGCCAATTGCTGTTAAAATGCTTGTATCAGTACTCAATGCTATACTTGGAATTCCTGGTCTATCAAAGTAAAAACGACTTACAAACTCTCCAGCGATATGCTGTGCATCAGCAGCACTTCCACCATTGCCAGCAAGTAGCGTTTTATTGCCATTTTTATAGGCATCAGTAATCTCTATAGCAACTTTTTTAATTAATTCTATAATAGCTTCATCTTGCAAAATTTGATTTTTAACTGCAATAGAATCTTTAAAATGACTTTTTATATAATTATTTATAATTTCCACGATTTTGTTCCTTCTTTAGTAAATGAAAAGTCTTGCACATAGCCTTGTTCTTGATTTAAAATTTTAATTAAATTATATTTTTTTACTGGATCGACTAAGAAAAACATAAATCCACCAGCCCCAGCTCCACTTGTTTTACCACTATATGCGCCATTACTCATAGCAAGATTATATATTCTATCTAATTCATCATTAGTTACTATTTCTGAAATAACCTTTTTAGATTGCCATGATTTACCTAAAATTTGAGCTATTTTATTAAAATCTGCTCTAAATAAAGCCTCTTTCATATCTACTGCATCTTGCTTGATTGCATGCATAGCCTCAAGGGATTTTGTATCTCCTAGTTTGCCCTTTTTATGCTCTTCTATATCTTTGGCTTCTCTAGTAATATTGGTAAAATAAAGCACAGTCCTAGCCTCTAATTCGCTAGCTATCCAATTTTTAATTCTTAATGGATTTACAATTACTCTTTTTTGATCGTAAAATTCCATAAAATTAAATCCGCCAAATGTAGCTGCATATTGATCTTGAGCGCCACCTACAATACCTAAATCCTCGCGCTCTATCTCATAAGCTAAATGAGCTATATCATACTCTCCAAGAGGTAAATTCAACCATTCTACAAATGCTTGAATCACACCTACAACCAAAGTAGAGCTTCCACCAAGACCGCTACCACTAGGAACATCTGAGTAAGTATGCAGTGAAAAACTAAGCGGTTTATGAGTAAAATCTTTTACGATTCTATTATAAACAGCCTTGAAAATATCACCATTGCCATCATTTTCTAGATACATAACACTTGGATACTCGCCATAAGATTTAGTATCTGCTGAGTCAAATATAATTTTGCCATCATTGCGCTCTATTAATGTACAATGCACATATAGCGATATTGTCGCATTTAGTACATATCCAGTGTATTTATCACAATATAAATTTATATCCGTCCCCCCACCAGCTAGACCTAACCTGAGTGGAGTTTGTGAGCGTATAATTTTCATTATTCATCCTAAGTATTTTGTAAAAAAGGGACGATTAATTATAATAGAATTTAGCTTAAAAATCATATTAAATCAAATACCTATTTTTACAAAAAGCATAAAACCCCCCATAGCTTTTATGCTTATTATAGCCAAGTTTTATCCAAATATTTTTAATAGAATTTCCATTTTTTATCAAATATTTAATTACTTTAATATCTTTATCGTAATAACTACTTAATGAATTTTTTGGTCGTCCAATTTTTTTACCTTTAGAACGAGCATTATCCAAACCCGCTTTTGTTCTTTGAGATATAAAATCTCTTTCCATTTCTGCTAAATACGCATAGATTGATAAAATAAGTTTAAAAGTAGGATTATTAAAATTATTAAGCTCCTTTTGTCTTAAAAAACAAATTTGAACACCTTTATTGTGTAATTCTAAAACTAAATTAATAACTTCAAGCATATTTCTACCTAATCTAGAAATTTCAGTAGTTATAAGTAAATCACCTGCTCCTAAATTTTCTATCAAATTTTTTATTAATCTTTTTTCTGCTGATTTTTTAGAGCTCATTTCAATACTGATAAAATTATCAATTTTTATACATTTTTCTTTAGAGTATTTAATAATTTGGCGTTTTTGAACCTCTAAATCTTGTTTATTTGTACTAACTCTAATATACGCAACAACCATAAATAATCCTTTTTAAATCAATTTAATAAAAAATTATAATTAATCGTCCCCTTTTTTTAAACTAAGGATTTTGAATGATAAACATTATTTTATGTGGCGGTAATGGCACTAGACTTTGGCCAATTAGTAGAACATTAATGCCTAAACAATTTCTACAAATCTTTAATGATAACTCATTATTTGAATTAACATTTAAAAGGAATGCTAGTTTTTGCAATAAGACTTTAATAGTTGCTAATCAAGAACAATATTTTCTAGCTCATAATCAATTAAAAAATGATAATATTAATTACATATTGGAGCCGATAGCAAAAAATACTGCTGCTGCTATTACACTCGCAGCACTTAGTCTGCCACCAAATGAGATCATGCTTATAACGCCAAGTGATCACTTAATTAAAGATATTAAATCTTATAAAGAAACCATAAATAAAGGTATAAATTTTGCAAATGATAATTTTATAGTAACATTTGGTATTAAGCCTAGCTGCGCACATACTGGCTATGGCTATATTAAACATAATGACTATGATGTTATAGAATTTCATGAAAAACCAGATCTGCAAACAGCTCAGCAGTTTATAAATAAACAAAATTATTTATGGAATTCCGGCATATTTTTATTTAAGGCTTCTATATTTTTAGAACAGATGAGGCTATTATCAAATGATATATATAAATCTTGCCTACATGCCTATAATAATGCAATAAAAGAGAAAAATTTAATAAAAATACCTAAAGAATATATGCAAAAAATCCCATCCATAAGCATCGATTATGCACTTATGGAAAAAACCAAAAAATTAAAAATCATTCCAGCTAATATAGAGTGGAATGATGTAGGCAATTTTGATGCTTTACATGAAGAAATAAAAGGCGATAATGATAACTTTATAAACTCAAATAATAAACTCATCAATTGTAAAAATAATTTTTTCTTTAGCTCAAATCACAATAAATTCATTGCTGGGATAGATATAGAAAATCTTATTATAGTTGATACAGGCGACGCCCTTTTAGTTACTCAAAAAAATTCAGCTCAAAAAGTTAAAGAAATTTATGAATATATAAAAGATAATGAAAATTTAAGCAAAAATCCACTAACAATTTACCGACCATGGGGGAAATATACAATTTTAGAAGATAATCAAGGTTATAAAATTAAACGCATAGAAGTTCTATGCGGCAAAAGATTATCCTTGCAAAAGCATTTTCATAGAAATGAACATTGGATAGTACTCAGTGGAACAGCAATAGTAGAAATAGATGGAAAAACTCAATTAGTAAGACCAAATGAATCTATTTATATAAAAATGGGGCAAAAACATAGGCTTAGCAATGAAGGAAAAATTCCAGTAGTTCTTATAGAAGTGCAAGTAGGTGAATATACAAAAGAAGATGATATTATTAGATTTGATGATGATTTTGGAAGAGAGGATAAATAATGGCTAAAGTGGCTTTAATTACCGGCGTTACAGGACAAGATGGTGCTTATTTAAGCGAATTTTTATTAAGCAAAGGCTATGAAGTGCATGGAATTAAGCGTCGCTCATCTTTGTTTAATACCGATAGGGTTGATCATCTATTTGATGGGCATCATGATAAGAGTCGGCATAATTTTCATTTACATTTTGGCGATATGACAGATTCTATGAATTTAACACGATTAATCTCCGATATTCAACCTGATGAAATATATAATCTAGCTGCGCAAAGTCATGTGCATGTTAGCTTTGAAACACCAGAATATACAGCTAATGCTGATGCTTTAGGAACTCTTAGAATATTAGAGGCTGTGAAATTTTTAAATTTAATACAAAAAACTAAAATATATCAAGCTTCTACTTCTGAGCTATATGGAAAGGTGCAAGAAATTCCACAAAGTGAAACAACGCCATTTTATCCGCGTTCTCCATATGCAGTGGCTAAGATGTATGCTTATTGGATTACAGTAAATTATAGAGAGGCTTACGATATTTTTGCTTGTAATGGAATTTTATTTAATCATGAGAGCCCAGTAAGAGGTGAGACATTTGTAACTAGAAAAATTACAAGAGCCGTTTCAAAAATAGCACTAAATTTACAAAAAATTTTATATCTAGGTAATTTAGATGCAAAAAGAGATTGGGGTCATGCAAAAGACTATGTTAAAATGATGTGGATGATTTTACAATATAAAGAGGCACAAGATTGGGTAATTGCCACAGGTAAAACAACTAAAATTCGTGATTTTGTCAAACTTGCATTTAAATATTGTGGTATTATTTTAGACTTTAAGGGTAAAGAAATTGATGAAGTAGGCTTCATTACCAAATTAGACTTAGAACGCTTAAAAGAGCTAAATTTATCTAGTAAGCATTTAAGAATCGGACAAATAGTTGTAAAAATTGACCCCAGATATTTTAGACCTACAGAGGTTGATTTGCTGCTTGGCGATCCAAGTAAGGCTGAGCGTGAGCTAGGCTGGAAAAGAGAATTTGATTTACACGACTTAGTTAATGATATGATGCAAAGCGATTTAAAATTAATGCACAAAGATGCATTTTTGCAAGAAAATGGCTATAAAATTATGCGTTATTATGAATAACAACATCAAGCTTGTAAGCCTCACTTACAAGCTTGAATAATTGCTTAATTTCACAAATCAACGATTTAACGGAATTCGGCCTTTTCTAATCTCATCTCGCCAATGATTTAGCAAATCTTCAAACATCTTTCTAGCTGGAATTTCTGGTTTCCAATTAATAAAGCTTTTAATTTTAGTATTATCAAACATTTGATAATCAGCATCTATTGGTCTTAATCTAGCAGCATCTTCTTGCACTGTAATATCATATCTAGTAGAAAATCCTAGTAAAATCTCAATTACTTCAGGCAATTTAAACGCCTCTTCTCCAGCAATATTAAATGCCTCTCCACAAGGCACATTACCTTTAGCGCTCTCTACTGAAAGCAAATAATATGCCCTAATAGCATCTCTGCAATCTTGAAATGTTCTAACACTTGAGAGATTTCCAACTTTTATAATTGGCTCTTGCAATCCTGCTTCAATAAGTGCAATCTGCTTTGCTACCGTACTTTCAAAAAATACATCACTACGCCTTGGGCCGCTATGAGTTCCCATTCTTGTTACATATGTTTTTATTCCATACGCTTCTCCATAGAATCTACCTAAATAATCAGTTCCAATTTTGCTAATGCTATATGGACTAGCACCGTGAAATGGGGTTTCTTCATTTAGTTTTACACCTACTTTTGCTCTACCATATACCTCACTAGAGCTACATACATGCACAACTGGATCATAGCCATCTTTTTGCTTTAAAACTCTAATATTTTCTAAAATATTAGCCGTTCCTACAATGTTAGTTTGTAAAGTTTCAATAGGAATATCAAAAGATGTTTTAGGAAAAGATTGTGCGGCTAAGTGAAAAATAACATCTGGACGATGAGTCTCAAAAAGTTTTTGGATACTTGAATAGTCATTTAAATCGGCATAAAATACGCTAATTCTATCATTCTTATTGATTCTATCACTTAAGTGATAAACATTATCCATCGGCTCTTGCCAACGCATCATACCTATAACTTCATAATCTGTATTTTCTAGTAAAAAATCAGCCATTTGAGAGCCAACTTGTCCAGTAAATCCAGTAATTAAAGCTTTCATTATTAAATTTCCTTAAAATTAGATTGCATTATGGTAGCATTTAATTACTAAATAATTTCTAAATTTTATTTAATTAAGTCTTTAATAATTTCTTGAATATCTATAATACCAATTCCATTAAGACTATGAATTTGTTCTCTATTTCCTATTTCAAATGTATATTTTTTAGGAAAGCCCATATTGATAATATTTTTATTTTTTATATTAAAGTTAATCTCACTATCTAAACCTCCACTATTTGCAAATCCTTCTTCTAAAGTAATAATATGCTCAAAATATTGCAAATAATCAAATAGCTTGACTTTATTATAACTAGTTAAGGAGTACATATCTATCAAAGTTATATCAAATTCTTTACTAAGATTAAAAACTTTATTAGACATATAACCCGTTGATATTAATACTATATTATTTTTGCCTTCTAAAATTCTAAAACCATCATCAAAATTATCCATTTTAAATTCTAAGTTTGGTAAATTATGTACATCAAAACGCAAATATTTTGGCTTTTTAATATTTATTGTGTAATTAAAGTATGTTTTAACTAAACTTGAATCACTAGGAGAAAAAACTTCAAAATTAGGCAAAGTTTTTATAATTCCCAAATCTTCTAAGCAGTGATGTGTTGGACCACTAACAGAATAACTTACGCCCGCACCAACACTAACAATATTTACATTTAAATTCCTTAAAGAGCTTAAAGCACTTAAATTTATTCGCAACTACTCAAATGGTCTCATACTAATAAAAGGTGCTATTCCATACACATACACTATTTTACCTTCTAATGCCAAACCTGTTGCAACATTAACTGCATTCTGTTCGGCAATACCAACATTAATTGATCTTTGCGGAAATGATATTCGAATTTTATCTAACATTGGAGCACCAAAGTCAGCTGTAATTAAATATATATTTTCATTTTCAATCATTGATTCATATAAAGAATCAAAAAATGTATCTCTCATTGTTTTATTCATTTTCTATTCCTTTTATTGCTTCATCTATTTCTAAATCACTTAGTGATAACACATGTGCTAATGGACTTTGTTCTAAACTTGGCACACCTTTACCCTTAATGGTATTTACTATAATAACTTTTGGTTTATTATTTTTATTGCTAAATGCCTCTTGCAAACCATCAATTATTAAATCGCAATTATGACCATCGCTAATTTCTATACATTCCCATCCAAAAGCTTCAAATTTATTTTTAAAAGGCTCAATATCTAATATATTGATACTAAAATCTAGCATTTGCTTTTTATTTGAATCCATTATTAAAATTAAGTTATCTAGATTATGATTAGCTGCAAACATAATTGCTTCCCAGTTAGAACCTTCTTGCAATTCTCCATTTCCTACTACAACTATCACTTTTTGACATTTATCTGAAATTTTTAGTGCATATGCCATTCCACTCCCTACGCCAAGACCGTGCCCTAAAGAACCATTTATAGTTTCATACCCGGGAATTACAGGGTCTGGAATACTACCTAAAAAGCTACCTGGTTTTGAAATATTTAATAACTCGTTCTTAGAAAAATACCCACAATCAGCTAAAATTGGATACAAACAAATAGAACCGTGGCCTTTTGATATAATCAATCTATCTCTTTTATCATTCAATGGATCTTTAGGATAAAATGAAAATATTCCACCATAAAATAAACTAACAAAAATTTCAATAGGAGATAAAGAAGATGCGATTCTAATCTCTTTAGCTCTTTGGTGAAGTTTTAAAGTTTCAATTCTAACTTCTTTAGATTTTTCTTTTAAATTCATATATTATCCTTTAACATTTTTATCCATTTTATATTTAACTCTATACCATCTTTAAGAGATACAAAAGAATTCTTTTTAAATTCATTAATATATTTTTGAATATCTAAATTAACTATGCTTTGAGCATGTAAGTTTTGTATATTTTCATATTCAGGCACAATGACTTTGGCATTTAGTAAATCTCCTATAATATTTGCTATACTAACAATTTTATTTTGATTCTCATCAAATATTCCGCCTACATTATAAATATATTCCTTTGCATGAAGTAATATATTTAAACACATCTCAATGCAATCGGTAATAAAATTAAACTGCCTTTTAGCCTCACCTCTATCTATCATTGCAATTTCTTGATAATCTAAAGCTTTTTTAATAAATTCATTCAAAAATCTTTTATCATTAAGTTTAACTCCAGGACCATAAGCTATAGCAATTCTGGCAATTTTTATATCCATATTATAATCATCTATATAAGCCTTACAGATTGTCTCAGCCATTCTTTTGGATTCTGCATATAGCGAACTTGGATTGAATGTATTTAAATCTCCATTATAATTTTCAGGAGTTGGAATTACACTAGTTTCCCCATAAATACTACTAGAACTTAAAAATAGTACTTTAGCCGAATTTTTATGTGCTAACTTCAAAAGCTTTATAAGCGTTGTTGTATTTAGCAATACGGTTCCTATTTTATTATCTAGAACTTTTTTTGGCTGACCATATGTTGCAGCATGGATAAGATAATCGAAATGAAAATCAAAAGATTCTTTATTTAAATCAGAATGCAAATACATTATATTATTATCTTTAGGCAGCCAATCAACAGGCTTTGAAAATGAATGAGCAATAATTTTAATATTAAAATTAAAATTTATATTTAGAAAATAAAAATAATTAACAAAATTTGACCCTATAAGCCCATTAGAGCCAGTAATTAATATCTTTTTATTTTTGAAAATCTCTATATTATCTACATAGATTTTTTTGTAGTAATCTTGTAAAAAATCATATAAAAACATCACTTCTCTCCTTCTAAAGATTTATAGGTTTTATAGAAGAGAAGTAAAGTCAGTAAGTTATATTTTAAGATTATATTATATAAAAAAGCAAATTTTAATTGAAGATATTTACTCTCTACCCCCCCCATACTGTACGAATTAATCATTGTCTGCAATCCTTTCTCTAGCGAAATTTTATTTTGGTATCCGAGTTTATTAAATTTTTTCCTACTCATTGTTTTTCTCAATGTTCCATCATTGCGACTTAGTTCTTTTTCAAAAATTAACTCACCTTTATAATCCATCAACTTAGCAATTAAAAACGATAGCTCTTTTATACTTACTGGCTCTCCATCTGTAAAATTTACAAATGAACTTATAAGATTATCTTTTTCATCATATTCGCAAAGATCTTTGAAGTCTATATTTTGTGCTAAATATATACAAAATCCAGCTAAATCTCTAGAATTGGCAAATTCTCTAGCTGCAGCACCAGTACCAATCATCTTGATATGATTGTCAAATATACCGTGCTTATCGCAAAATTCTAAGGCCTCTTTTTGGTTTAAATTTAAATCTTTACAAAGAGCGTTTATATTATTTTCATTACGCATTTTTGCTAAATAAATTTTTCTAAATATGCCAGCTTGGACGTGAGAATCTTCGATATCAAAATTATCATTTTCACCATAAATACTAGTTGGTGCTACACATAAAAAGTTCATCCCTTTTTCTAGATTTAAATATTCACATAGTTTAATTCCTGCTACTTTGCCTATAGCATAGCTTTCATTATTAGGTTGAAAAGCACCTTCGAGCATATATCTTTCTTCTAATGGCAATGGCGCATCCTTAGGAAAAACACATGCAGAAGCTAAATAAATTAATTTTTTAACTCCATTATTTGCAGCAGCCCAAATTACATTATTTTGCATTGTGATATTATTGTATAAAAACTCAGCGGGATATTTTTTTTGTTTAATAAATCCCCCTACAAAAGCAGCACTATAAAATACATAATCAGGTTTTTCTTGTTCAAAAAATTCATTTACAGCTTTTTGATTAATCAAATCCAGTTCATTATGGGTTTTATATATTAAATTTGTATATCCTTGCTTTTGCAATTCCTCTACAATTGCACTACCTACTAAGCCTCTATGCCCGGCGATATAAATTTTAGAATTTTTATCCATTGCAAATCCTTTTAGAATCTGCAATGAAATTTAAGTTATTTATTGTATCAAATGAAGTTGTATAAGTTAAATTTATAAATTTAGACTCTACCCCCCCCCTAATGCTATTTTTATACCATTGATACATCATTTTAATGCCTTCTTCTAACTCAATTTTATGTTTCCATCCTAGTGAATTTATCTTAGAAACGTCCATCAATCTATCCATTGTTGAATCTGGTCTAGATGTATTAAAATATAACTGACCATTAAATCCAACAATGCCTTTAATCATATCAACTACTTCTGCAATACTATAAGCAACTCCAGAGCCAATATTAATATGAGTATTTTGAGGATATTTGCCCTTAGCTAAATCGCTAAAATTAATATTTTCCATAGTAAAAATACTAGCATCGGCTAAGTCATCACTATGGATAAATTCTCTTTTAACCTTACCGGTCCCCCAAATTTCTACACTATCTTTGGCGATTCCATAATTATTTAGAATTTCAGTTGCTTCTTTTTCATTCATATTTAAATCTGCCAAAACACCTTCAAAATTATCATCTTCTAACATCTTAGCAAGATGAAATTTACGAATTAATGCAGGTAAAACTCTACTTTTACCAAAGTCAAAATTCGCCCTAGTTCCATAAAGATTATTAAGTGCTAAGCATAAATAATTAGTTCCATATTGAATATTATACGCTTCACACATTGCTGCCCCTGCTATTTTGGCTATTCCCATTGTGTATGCATTATATTCAAGATTGCTTTGCATCATATATTCTTCTTTTAAAGGATTTTGAGCAGAATATGGATACATATATCCCGAACCATAGCATATAAGCTTTTTGACTCCATGTAAATAAGATTGATGAATGATATTATTTTGCATCATTAAATTTACATAGATAAAATCAGCTCTTTGAGCAACATTTGCAGCACCGCATGGTAATACGGCACATAAAAACACATATTCAGGTTTTTCATTTTTAAACAAATCTGCAACTGCCTCTTGATTGGTTAAATCAAGCTCTTGACGAGTTCTAAGTATTAAATTATTAAAACCTCTAGCTCTTAAATTATCTACAAGAGCCGTACCAGCCGTTCCTCTATGCCCGGCGATATAAATTTTAGAATTTTTATCCATTAAAATCCTTTTGTATGATCTTGAGTCATTGCTTCTATATCTCTATTAGATAAAATTGGCTTATCCGTTGGCCAATCAATAGCTATTCTAGGATCATTCCAAGCAAATGTAAATTGATCCTTAGCATCTACATATTCGCCTTCGTATGCCCATTTATAATAATACATTGAATCGCAATCTGAACTAACATATTGAGCATTACCAAAACGCGGAGGAATTAAAATTAATTTTTGATTATCTGAATTAATAATAAATTTTTCATATTGCAAATATGTTGGAGAGTCTTTGCGGCAATCTACGACAACTTGATGTATCTCTCCAGTTACACAAGTTACTAGCTTCCATGATTTATGATCGCCATGGATTCCTCTTAATACATTTGGTTTTGAAAGAGTGAATTTATCAAGCACAAAATTTAAGCCATTTGGCAAAAGTTTCAATAGAGCGTCGCTTGAATACGCTGACCAAATCTCACCTCTTAAATCTTGAAACTTGCTAGGAGTTATTATATATACGCCTTTTAATTTTTTAGATTCTTGGATATCAAATTCTATCGCCATTACGCAACCTCTCTTTGCAAGGTTGCGTTGGTAGATTTTAAGCGTAAAGTAAATTTAGACTCTACCCCCCCCCTAATGCTATTTTTATACCATTGATACATCATTTCTATTCCTTCTTTTAAATTTATTTTATGTTTCCAGCCAAGAGATCTTAATCTTGAGCTATCGAGCATTCTATTCATAGTACTATCTGGTTTATCTGTATTAAAAATAACATCGCCCTTAAAACCAACTATGTCTTTAACTAAATAAGCCAATTCTTTAATACTTAAAAATTCGCCACTTCCTACATTCAAATGAGGTTCATTATAATTTTTCAAATTTTTGAAACTAATATTTTGAGCTATAAAAATAGAAGCTTTTGCTAAGTCTTTAGCATGTATAAACTCTCTTATTACTCTACCGCTCCCCCATATTTCAACACTATTTTTACTAACTCCAAATTTGGTTAAATACTCCAAAGCCTCTTCTAATGAATTCATTTTTAAATCTTTTAATACAAGATCATATCTTTCTTCATTTAAAAGTTTAGCGATATGAAATTTGCGTAGTAATGCTGGAAGAACTTTTGCTTTTTGTAGATCAAATTCTGCAGTTTGGCCATATAAATTTGCAAGATATAAAACAATAAAATCAGTTTTATATTGTAAATTATATGCCTCACACATTTTAGTACCAATAATTTTAGATAACCCATAAGCAGTTGCTTTATCATCTAATTTAGACTCTAATAAACTTTCTTCTTTAATAGGATTTATAGCACTTTGTGGATATGCCCAAGCTGATCCATAATAGATTAATTTTTTAACATTATTTTCATAAGCAGCTTGAAGTATATTTGATTGAAGCATAATATTTTCATATATTACTTCAGCAGGAGTAAAAAGACCTAATGTATCTAATTTAGCAGCACATAAAAACACATATTCAGGTTTTTCTTGTTCAAAAAAATCATTTACAGCTTGTTGGTTAATTAAATTTAGCTCTTCTTTGGTTTTTGTAATGATATTTACAAATCCATCGCTTTTTAACTCATCTAAAAGAGCGATACCTAAAGTTCCTTTATGTCCGGCGATATAAATTTTAGAATTTTTATCCATTGCAAATCCTTTTAGAATCTGCAATGAAATTTAAGTTATTTATTGTATCAAATGAAGTTGTATAAGTTAAATTTATAAATTTAGACTCTACCCCCCCCCTAATACTATTTTTATACCATTGATACATCATTTCTATTCCTTCTTTTAAATTTATTTTATGTTTCCAGCCAAGACTATGAATTTTAGAACAATCAGTTAGCTTATTCATAGCACCATTTGGTAAATTTGCATTAAAGACAAGCTCACCTTTAAAACCTACAACATCGCGAATAAGCATAGCTAACTCTTTAATAGTTATATTCTCATTTGGACCGATATTTAAATGAGTGTTTTGAATCTCTTTTTGATTATTATGTAGATTTTTAAATTCAATATTTTGCATAATAAACATTACCGCATCGGCCAAATCGCTACTATACAAAAACTCTCTTGTAGGCGTGCCATCACCCCAAATCTCTACACTATTTGCATTAACTCCAAATTTAGCCAAATACTCCAAAGCCTCATCTAAAGTTTCTAAATTTAAATCAGCCAAAAGCTCATTATATCTTTTCTCATTTAGTAGCTTTGCTAAGTGCATTTTACGCAAAATTCCAGGAACTACATGAGATTTTTCTAAGTCGAATTTATCATTATTTCCATATAAATTAGTTGGAGTTATTGTGATAAAATTTGTACCATATTGTAGATTATAAGACTCGCACATTAAAGAACCAGCTATCTTTGATATAGCATATGGTTTATTAGCATAACTTAAATCGCCAGTTAGCATATTATTCTCAGATGTTGGCAATGTTGCATTCATCGGATATACAGTTGTCGAAGCGATAAAAAGCAATTTTTTAACTCCGCTTAAGTATGCTTGATGTATCACATTGCACTCTATCATTAAATTTTGATAAATAAAATCTGCTCTATAAGTATTATTTGCCAAAATTCCGCCAGCCTTTGCTGCTGAGAGAATCACAAAATCAGGTTTTTCTTGTTCAAAAAATTCTTTAACAGCCATTTGATCTGTTAAGTCTAATTCATCATGCGTTTTGTAGATTAAATTTAAATAACCCTCATCTTTAAATTTTTGTAAAATTGCACTACCTACTAAACCCCTATGTCCAGCAATATAAATTTTAGAATTTTTATCCATTTAATTCCTTAATAATTGGCAAATTTAAATTTCGATTATTGCATTTATTAGCCAAATTTCTACTTAAATTTGGCTAATAGTTTTTATTTTTGCATTGCTAATATATCGCGCTCTGATAATATTGGATTAGTAGTAGGCCAATCAATAGCTATTCTAGGATCATTCCAAGCATAAGTAAATTGCTCATCTGCATCGGTATATTTACCGATATAAGCACATTTGTAATAATATACAGCACTTTGAGAGCTTACATAATGTGCATTGCCAAATCCAGCAGGTACCAAAATCATCTGCTGGTTATTGGCATCTATTATGAACTTTTCATATTGTAAATATGTAGGAGAGTCTTCACGGCAATCTACTACAACTTGATGAATCTGCCCATATACACATGTAGCAAATTTATAAGTATTTTTATCGCCATGTATGCCTCTAATTACATTATGTCTAGAATGAATAAATTTATCATGTATAAATCTAAGGTTATTTGGAAGAAGTTTATCAATAGTCTGGCTAGTAAATGCAGACCAAATTTCACCACGTAGGTCTTTGAACTTATTTGGAGTAATTATATATACACCTTTTAATTTTTTAGATTCTTGGATATCAAATTCTATCGCCATTATGCAGCCTTTTGAAGTGAAGTGTAAATGGCGATAGTTAAAGGTTTAGCTACAGAACCCCCCCCACAACTTTATTGAATAATTCTATTTGTTGGCTTATATCTACTTGATGATTACCTACAAAAAATCCATTTTCTTGTAGATATTTGGCATTTTTTAGCTCACCATGAATCTCATAATCAAAATATTTTATAACCTCATTTTGTGTAAAATCACCAGTAGCAATTGGGCGATATTCTATATTATTAGCCTCTAAAAATTTGATAATATCAGCTCTTTTTAATTTAGATTCAGGGCGAATAATTAGTGAAAATCCAAACCAAGAACTAGAACCGATCTCTTTTTGCATAATAAAATCTGGATGATTTGCAAAATATTTACTAAATAGTTTTGCATTTTCTCTTCTATGTTTTAAGAAATTTGGAAGCTTTTTAAGCTGTTCTATACCAATTGCTCCACTCATCTCAACTGGTCGGACATTATATCCAGGCAACACAAAGCGGAATGACTCACTAAACCAATCATCGCTTTTTGGTGCTATTAGATTATCTTTTGGTAAATTTCTAGTCCATCCATGCGCTCTAAGACATAATAATATATGATAAAGCTCTTCATTATCTGTTACAACAAATCCGCCCTCCATTGTCGCCATATGATGAGAATAAAATGTAGAAAATGTTCCCATAATGCCAAAAGTGCCAGCTTGTTTGCCATTATATTCTGCGCCCATAGATTCGCAATTATCCTCTAATAAAATAATATTTCTATCTCCGATAATTGCTTTAATCGCATCAAAATCATTTGGATTTCCAAGCAAATTTACACACATTATCATTTTAGTTTTATCACTAATTGCATCTTTTAAAGCTTCTAAATCATAATTTAGCGTGTGTAAATCTATATCTACAAATTTAAGCTTTAATCCATATTGATGTAATGGATAATATGTAGTACTCCAAGAAACTGCTGGAACTATGACTTCATCGCCTCTTTGTAATTTATTATTTTTAGTATAAAATAGTGCTGCAGTTGCAATTAGATTGGCTGTAGAACCAGAACTTGTCATCACAGCATATTTTGAACCGACAAATTTAGCAAAATCTTGCTCAAATTGTGCGACTTTTTTTCCCATAGTAAAGATATCGCTTTTGATAACTTCATTTATGGCATTTAACTCTTTTTCATCCCAAGTAGATGAAGCTAAAGAATAACCTTGCATACTAACTCCTTCCTAAAAGTTCAAAAAGCCAATTATACAAATAAATTGCTTAATATATCTACTATATAAAATATATAAAATATCAATTCTATTAAGTATTAAGTCAAAATAGCTCTTATATTTACTGATGAAATTTTGTCTATTTAGTAATTAATACAAACAATGCAACACCAAATATTAAATATGCAATGGTGTTGTTGCCGATTGAGTGAAAATATAAAAATAAAGCAAAATAGAAATTAAAAATAGAATAAAACACAAAGGATACTTTCCTTTGTGCTATTAGATTTATTAAACTATAATATAAATTTACAAGCCGCTAAAGTAAAGTTATAAATATTGCTTTTTAGCGTTTCATATTTATAGCATTTTTTATCATCTCATCAGCAGTTGTGATGGATTTTGAGCTAGCATCAAACATCTTTTGCATTACGATCATATCAGTTAAAGATACGCCTAAATCGACATTACTCATCTCTAAAGTATAATTTCTAATTACAGCTCCATAAGTTATATCGCCATTAGCATCGGTATAAAATATCGGATCGCCTGAGTTAGCACTGGCTTGATATGTGTTTTCACTAGCTTTGCTTAAGCCTTGATTGTTTTGAAAGTGATATAAAGCAACCTTAGCCACTGTAGCCATATCTCCATTATCAAAGACAGCCAAAATATCTCCATTATCGCTCATAGTATATTCATGAAGTAGGCCTTCAGGTTTGCCATCTTTTGATACTCTTAATTCTGGATTGTTCTGCTGGGCTGGACGAAGTCCATCAAAGCCTGTATTTGCTACATTTGCATTATATGGGGTGCCTAAATTTAAATCCAAATTTACTCCACCATTGCTAATAGCACCTAAAGTATTGCTAACTAGCGCTCCTTTTTCATTATAACTTAATACGCCTTGAGTAGCGCTAATAATCTCTCCAGTAGGACTTAGCACTGTTGCTACTGCATCAAATGCTATATTTTCAGCTTGAGGAACTTGCTTTGTAAATTCAAGTTGTAGTAAATTCTTATCCCCATTTGGCGCCCAAATATCGGTAGTAAATTTTTGAGTATTAGCAATCTGTTGAGGGACAACTGCACTAGCAGTATAAGTTAATTCGCCATCTAAATTTAACATAGCAGTAGTATTATCAAAATTCGCCACAAAAGCCCCACCATCTAAAGTCTGAGTTTTAACCTCTACGCTTTTACCATTTTGGTCAGTTATAGTGATTATAACATCTTTACTAAGCGAGTTTGGATAGTGAATTTCAGGAGTTTGATGAAGGTTACCTGCAATTGATATCGTACCTTTATCCTTATCTACTTCTATCTCTAATGCTTGAGTATTTAGCTCTACACTTTGATGTTCAGTTGTTATTGTTGAGTCTAGATATCCAGCATAGCTTACTTTTGTAGTTGGGGTAGCTGGGACATATAATACATCTGGTAAATTTATCTTAGTTTGGGCATTTACAGCATTTAATTCTATACTCTCTCCTACATCTAAAGTATAGGCTTCTACATTGCCATCTCTTACGCCTAACTTATCTAATGCGCTCTTGCCAAGTGTTGTGCCAGTTAAATTTGCTGTAGTTCCTAATAGATACATACCGCTTCTATTTACCATATCACCATTTACATCTCTAGTAAAATCGCCATTTCTAGTAAAATACTGCTCACCATCAACTCCAATTAAGCCAAAAAATCCATCTCCATCAATAGCCATATCAAAGACCTTATCAGTCGTTTGCAAACTTCCTTGAGTGAAATTTAAAGCCGTAGCCATCTTAGTTGAGCCTAAGCCTATTTGTGAATTTACAGGAGATTTTGAAGCACTTGCTAATGTGGTATAAAATAGGCTTTTAAACTCAGCAGTTGAGGATTTATAACCTACAGTATTGATATTTGAGATATCATTTCCAATTGTGTTATGGCCAAATTCAGCTGTCTTTACACCGTTTACACCATTATAAAATGCTGTTATCATGATTGAGTAACCTCATCTTTTTGACTATCATTATTAGCGATTTCATCTTTTGAATCTTTATCATTTACTGGTTTATCTGATTCATCATCTTTATCGCTGCTTGAGCTGCTATTTTGGTTTGAGTTTGTAACATTATAAGCAATTGGTTCAGTAAATTCAAGTACGCTATTCATATCTATATACTCACCAGCTACTTTAATATATGCTACGCCTTTATCAAATTTAACTGCTTCTACTGGATACTGGCCTAAAACAGTCTCTCTATTACCGCCATTAGCATCTAAATATTTAGCTTTTACTAGATACTCTCCTGGAAGAGTCGGCTCTCCATTGTTATTTTTACCATCCCATCTAAATTGACTAACACCAGCTTTAACATCACTTATACTAACATTACGAACTACATTACCTAGCGTATCATAGATCTCTATTGTCCCGCTTTTTGCCTCTACTGGAAAATATAGGCTAAAATCAACCTCTGAGGTTGGAGTATCTTTAGCTACAGAGTTAGCTAAGTTCGCCATCTTGCCTAATGCACTCATAGCATTTAGCGAAGCGCTTGCTTGCATCTGCTCACTTAGTTGTGTCATAACTTGGTTAGTTTTTTCTTGCATCTCAACTGTAGCTAGCTGACTAGTTTGCTCAAGCATCTTAGCACTATCCATTGGCTCGGTTGGGTCTTGATGTTGAAGTTCAACTAAAAGAAGTTTTAAGAAGGCATCTTTATCTAATTGCGAGTTTGGATTTACTCCACCTGTAACAGCATCTGCTTTTTGAGCTGCCTCATTTGCTGCCCAAAGATCTGTAGTAAATTGTGGTGTTTGGTTTATAGATGTTGCCATACTTTTCTCCTAATTTCTCTTATATTTTCCTATTTTAAGCAATTAGCATTCCAAATTTAAAAATATTTTGGCAATACTACTTCTAAAACTGTCTCTTCACTTTGAGATTGTTCAGTTTGTTCATCTTCATTGATATTAAATTTTTGTCTTTTATTTTCACCTTGATTTTGTTCTTTATTTGCATTATCACTAAAATTCATTGACAACTCACTAAAGCCCATATTTACAAGGCTTGCCTTAAATTCAGCCTGATGTTGCATAAAAAGCTGCATTGTTTGATTATTTGAATTAAAATTAATATGCAAATTTGAACCGCGATTTATTAGTGTAATCTCTACTTCGCCTAAATTGCCAGGGTTTAAAGTAAGATGGAATCTAGTAATTGGCGGTTTATATTCACTTATTTTTTCTTGAAGTTGTGTAGCAAAATTATCAAACACATGTTTTAAATTTAACTCTTTTGCATTTAGTTTAGCACTATTTACAATATCTTTTATTGGTGTATTAGATTGACTATTTTGATCAAAATTTTGACTACTTTGCTCGCTTAAATTTGAATCATTTGAACTACTCATAGATTCTGCTATAATAGTAGCTGGTGTTGGTTTGGCGCTTTGTTCGCCACTTTCTTTGATTGCTTTTTGCATTATATTTGCTAGATACTCATCAATGTTTGAGATATTTTGAGATTTAGTGCTTGCTTGAGTAGTTGGCTGCTTAATACTCTCTTTGATTTGGTTATCAATTTGAGTAGTTAAATTTGGCTGAGTTTTTTGCTCAATATTTTGAGTATCTTTGCTTAAATTTTGAACTGTTTGAGTTTTTATATCAGATTTTACTTGCTCGTTTAATGCTGCTTTTTTACTATCATCTTTACTAGCAAAAGTCTCTTTTAATAGATCTTTTAAATCAATTTTTGCTTCTGCTTTTGGCTCTATTTTAGCTTGAGATTTTATCTCATCATCATTTATTATAGTTTTATTATCTTTTTTTACTTCTACACTTTGGCCTAGCATTAACTTACTTAGAAGATTTTTATCACTATTTTCTATTTTTTGAATAGTTTTTTCTATATCTTTTTTTGTCATAGCATGCACTTCAATTGGGTTTTTTAATACAGGTACATTATTAAAAAATCCCTTAGAATGCAGATTTTTAAACTCACCTTTTAAAGCTTCAAGGCCATCTTTTGTAATCTTTATCTTGCTTAATCCTAGTCCAAATTTTTCACTTAAATTTAGTAAATCTTGCAAACTTTTAGCCCCTTTTAGCTCTTTTATATTTTTTTCAGTGGCTAAAAATTTATTTAAATTTGCACTTACTAGATTACTAATGCCTGTTTTCATACTTCCATTTTGAGATTCTAAAAGCCCAAGAAGAGTGATAAAATCAGCATTTTCAAGCATTATTTCATCTATGTTTTGCGGATTTTGATTAGTTGTTTGTACGATATTTTGTGCTATTTTATCATTTTTGATATTATCATTTTTACCAGATTTTTGACTTTTTGGGCTAGTTGATTGTGTGTTTGATTTAGACTCCATATCTCTTGTAGTATCTGATGTGGAGTCTTGACTTTGCTCATTTTGAGAGCTTTCATACTCTTTTACACTATTTTCAATCATCTTATAAAAGCTATCATTTTGCTCACTTTGAGCGTTGTTTTGATCAGCTTTAACTGGTTTATTTTGAACTTGATTAGTGGTATTTAGGCTTGCTAGAGCTTCATTTAGACCTTGCATTTAATATCCTAACTTAAATAATTTTGGTTTTATATAGCAAATTCTATTCCGATTTTTAGGCTTTGTATTATATTTATTAAATTCAAAGCAAATTTAGCAACTTTTAGATATAATCGCCCCTAAAAATTGAAAATATTTAAGGAAAATCTAGTGGAAAATATCAGAAATATCGCCGTCATCGCACACGTTGACCACGGTAAAACAACAATGGTAGATGAGCTACTTAAACAATCAGGCACATTCACAGAACACCAAAATATAGGTGAAAGAGTTATGGATAGCAATGATATAGAGCGTGAGCGTGGTATCACAATTCTTAGCAAAAATACAGCTATTCGCTATAAAGATTATAAAATTAATATCATTGACACTCCAGGACACGCCGACTTTGGTGGTGAGGTTGAGCGTGTTTTAAAGATGGTTGATGGAGTTTTGCTTCTTGTAGATGCACAAGAAGGCGTAATGCCACAAACCAAATTCGTTGTAAAAAAAGCCCTATCTTTAGGTCTTCGCCCAATCGTTGTAGTAAATAAAATCGATAAACCAGCTGGCGATCCTGATAGAGTTATCAATGAAATTTTTGATCTATTTGTCGCACTTGATGCCAATGATGAACAGCTTGAGTTTCCAATCGTATATGCTGCGGCAAAAAATGGCTATGCTAAACATAAGCTAGAAGATGAAAATATCAATATGGAACCTTTATTTGAAACTATTATAAATCATGTTCCAGCTCCAAGTGGCAAAGATGAAAATCCACTGCAACTTCAAGTTTTCACACTAGATTATGATAATTATGTTGGTAAAATCGGCATTGCTAGAATCTTTAATGGTACAATTAGTAAAAACCAAAGCGTAATGCTAGCTAAAGCAGATGGTAGCAAAACCACAGGTAGAATTAGCAAACTTATTGGATTTTTAGGACTTGAACGCACAGATATAGATACAGCAAGCAGTGGAGATATCGTAGCAATTGCCGGATTTGATGCTCTTGATGTAGGAGATAGCGTAGTAGATCCTAACTCACCAATGCCACTTGATCCACTTCATATAGAAGAGCCTACTTTAAGCGTAGTATTTAGCGTAAATGATGGCCCGCTATCAGGTACAGAGGGCAAATATGTAACATCAAATAAGATAGATGAGCGTCTAGAGAGCGAGATGAAAACCAATATCGCTATGAAATATGAAAATATAGGCGAAGGTAAATTTAAAGTAAGCGGTCGTGGTGAATTACAAATTACAATTTTAGCTGAAAATATGAGAAGAGAGGGCTTTGAGTTCTGTCTTGGTAGGCCAGAAGTAATTGTAAAAGAGATCGATGGAGTAAAATGTGAGCCATTTGAGCTACTTGTAATAGATGCTCCAGATGACTGCACTGGAGCAGTAATTGAAAAACTTGGCAAAAGAAAAGCTGAGATGGTAAGTATGAATCCTACTGGCGATGGTCAAACTAGAATCGAATTTGAGATTCCAGCACGCGGATTAATCGGTTTTAGAAGTCAATTTTTGACCGATACCAAAGGTGAAGGCGTGATGAATCACAGCTTTTTAGAGTTTAGACCACTTACTGGTACAGTTGAACATAGAAGCAATGGTGCATTAGTAAGCATGGAAAATGGCGTCGCTCTTGCATATTCGCTATTTAACCTTCAAGATCGTGGTGTGCTATTTTGCGAACCGCAAACAAAAGTCTATGTAGGTATGATTATTGGCGAACATAGCAGACCAAATGATTTAGATGTAAATCCAATTAAAGGTAAAAATCTAACCAATGTAAGAGCTAGCGGAAGCGATGACGCAATCAAGCTAGTGCCACCACGCAAACTAAGCTTAGAGCGTGCTTTAGAGTGGATTGAAGAGGATGAATTAGTAGAGGTTACTCCAATAAATATTAGAGTAAGAAAACGCTACTTAGACCCAACAGTACGCAAAAGAATGGCAAAAAAATAAACCTACTTATATAAAAGGCAGGAGTCATCTCCATGCCTTTTTAAATTTAAATTATTTTACTTCCCAGCCCCATTTTTTCCATACTTTTTGAGCATCTTTAGATTGGACAAACTTTATAAATTCCATAGCATCTTCTCTATTTTTTGTGCTATTTGTTACAGCTATCTCTGCTGCACGATAAATTATAGAATCTTTACCAGCTTGTACAAAATCTACTTTATCTTCACCTAAAACTTTAGTCCAATGAGACCATATTATAAGTGCATCTATGCTATCATCACTATTCCAGCGATCAACTGCCATTTTTGAATTTGGCGCATAATACACTATATTTTTTCTAAGTTTTAATAGATGTTTTCTTTTACCATTTTTAAGCGCCATATCTTCATATAGACCCACTTGACCAGCACCATCTACAACCATTACATTAATATTATCTTTAAGTAGATCTTTAAAACTTTTTATATTTTTAGGATTGCCTTTTTTAACTACTATTCCAGCCTCTCTAATATTTAAAACTTCTACATTTTTAACATCTAAATTACCATCAAATACTTTAATAAATCCATCCATCATAGATGAGTTACCAGCAAAAATAATATCAGCATCTACTTTTGCTTGATTAATCCACTGACCAGTAGGACCTGCAACTATTTTAACTTTTTTGCCTTTTTTAGCTTCAAATTCAGTTGCTAATTCTTTTAAAACAGGAGCTGGGCCACCAGGTCCATATGCGATGACTTCTGCATACATAGCTGAACTAATCAACAAAGATGCAAACAATATTTTTTTCATAAATACTTCCTTAATAATAAAATTTAAGCCTATGATTTTACATATTTTTTATTAATAAAATTAAAATTTCATACAGTCTAAAAAATTTTAACCAAATATTGACAAAATAAAGCTATAATCCATAAAAATTAAAGGAAATTAAATGAAAAAAATAATGCAAGAACGCTATTCATGTAGAGAATTTAATAACCAAAAAATTGATGATAATATCATTAATGAAATTTTAGATCTTACTAGATTAAGTCCTAGCTCGTGTGGTTTGGAGCCTTGGAAATTTATGGTTGTAAGCAAAGAAAATGATTTAAAAGAATTAGGGCAAATCTGTAATAATCAAGCCCAAGTAAGCGGATGTAGCCACGCTATAATCATAATCGCACGCAATGATTTAAAAGAGGGTTGTGATTTTATAAGAACTCAAGTAGATCGCAAACCTCGCACTCCTGAGAGACTTCAAAAAGCCCTTGATCACTTCGCAGCAAGGTTTAACCCACAAACCAATGAAGAGCTAATGCACTACGCATCACTACAATGCTATATGGCAAGCGCCAATATGGTAAATATCGCTCAAAGTCTAGGTGTTAAAAGCTGCATTGTAGCTGGGTTTGATGCTGATAAGTTAAATAACTTTGTAAATTTAGGAGAGAATTTTAGACCTGTTCTTGTAATTGCTCTAGGCTATAGCGATGAAGTAGCACCAGCTAAAATTCGCCAAAGCTTAGACCAAGTAGTTATCTATAAATAAAGGGATAAAATGGAAGTAAAATTACTAAACCATACTCCACTTTGGGTCTGTTCAAACGCTATTAGAACTTGCTGGCAAAGCTTTGATAAGGGCGATAACGGTGGCCAGATTGATATCGCTCTTATAGATAGAGTAGGAAACAAATTAAAGCATGCAAGCACCTTAGAACATCTACACTATAACTTCTATATCAAAGGAATTAGCAGAGCGCTCCTTCAAGAACTAGCACGCCACAGAATGGCAAGCCTAAGTGTCAAAAGCACACGCTATACTCTAAAAGAATTAAAAAATGAGGGTGAATTTGCACAAAATGATTGGGAAAATGCAAGCCGCTACCTAGTGCTAAGCGGTAACGCAGATGTAGATAATGCTAGCATAAACGCACTTAATAATCTTCGCCAAATTCTATCTCAAAATATCAGTATTGATATTGCTAAATACTGCTTGCCAGAAAGCTACAAAACTGAGCTTACCTGGAGTATAAATGCTAGAAGTTTGCAAAACTTTATAAGCTTAAGAAGTTCTAAAAGCGCACTTTGGGAGATTCAAAATCTTGCAAACGCCATCTACGCTGCACTACCTGATGAGCATAAATTTATCTTTGATGAGTGCGTTTATAAAGCAAAATAACTGCTATAACGCACGGTAAAAGCATAACCAAAGCCAAAAATAGCGGGGTATTTGCCTCAAAAATACCCACGCCAAAAGCGATCACTCCAGCTAACCCAAACTGCATTACTCCAAGTACAGCTGATGCGGTACCGGAGTGATCTTTAAACCTTGCCATTGCTAAAGTCGTAGAATTTGGCAATATAAATCCTAAAGTACCAATAGTTATAAAAATACCTATCTCAAAAACCCAAAACCCAAGCTTCATAAATGCCCCAAAACTAGCCATAATAAGAGCTAATAGCATTGCAAATAAAGCAAATTTAAGCAAATTTTCACACTCAAAACTTCTAGTAAGTCTAGCATTAATATTAGCAAATAGTACAAAAGCAAATGCATTAATACCAAATAATAGCCCATACTGCATCTCATTTAGCCCAAAATAGCCTATAAATACAAACGACGACCCAGTAATATAAGCAAAAAGCACAGCTGAAGAAAGAGCCCCAAGCAGACAATAAAGTATAAAAATAGGCTCTTTAAATACAAATTTATAGCTATCCATAGTAGCTTTATGAGAAAATTTAATACGCGTTATAGTAGATTCTCTAAGCCCAAAAATAATAAAACAAAGCAACAAAATACCTAAAATAAATAGCACTGCAAAGATACTCTGCCAAGAAAAATACTCAAGCAAAATTCCGCCAAATGTAGGCGATAACATCGGCGCAAGCGATGAAAATACCATCATTAAAGCATATACACCAGCTGCATCTTTGATATCAAAACTATCATTTACAATCGCCCTAGCAATCACAACCCCAGCACATCCGCCAAGTGCTTCAAAAAATCTTAAAGTGATAAAAACATAAATATTATCTACTAGCACGCACCCAAGACTTGAAACGATAAAAAGAACGATCCCGATAATTAGTGGAATTTTTCTACCAAAAGTATCGCTAAGAGGACCATAAATTAACTGCCCCAAAGCAAATGCTATAAAAAAACTAGCAAGGCTAAGCTGAGCAAGAAACTCACTAGCAGCAAAACTACTTTGCACATGCGATAGTGCTGGCAGATACATATCTGTAGATAGCGGTGCTATACTAGACATAAAAGCTAAAACAATAATTAATTTAAATTTAGAAAATCCATGTATTTTTGTAGTGCTTTGCATAAAAAGCCTTAAAAGTTATAGATTAAAAGTGGCCGGGAGAAAGGGATTCGAACCCCTGGAGGCTTTCACACCTCAACGGTTTTCAAGACCGCCGCTTTCGACCACTCAGCCATCTCCCGAGTGAATTATTTAGAAGTTTTTTGCTCTACCCAGCTAGCACCTTGATTGACCTTATCTTTGGACCACTCATAGGCTTCTTTAGAATCCTCTTTGACTCCGTGCCAAGTATTAGAACATCCGCATAATAACAAGATAAAAGCACAAAATATATAACGCATCTAAATCCTGTAAAACTGGAGGCGACACCCAGATTCGAACTGGGGGTAAAAGCTTTGCAGGCTTCTGCCTTACCACTTGGCCATGTCGCCATATATTAGTGGTGCCCAGAGCCGGACTTGAACCGGCACGGAAGTAATTTCCGAGGGATTTTAAGTCCCTTGTGTCTACCATTCCACCACCTGGGCAATTATGGAGCGGGAAACGAGATTCGAACTCGCGACCCCAACCTTGGCAAGGTTGTGCTCTACCCCTGAGCTATTCCCGCATCAATTTTGAAAGTTGAATAATATCAAAAGAAAACTTAAAATTTAATTTGATTTTGAAAAATTTCACTAAATTTAATTAAATTTCATAAAATTCTAAGCAAAATAAGTGTAATATTTTCAAATATTTTCAAAATGGGGTTATAGCTCAGCTGGGAGAGCGCTTGAATGGCATTCAAGAGGTCGGCGGTTCGATCCCGCTTAACTCCACCACTTAAGCTTCTTTTAAGTTTCAATCAATCTTTTTTAATTCGTTTCAATTCCCTTTTTATCATACTTTATTAGTTTTTTGATTATTTTTAGTTTCAATTGTGGTATAATAATTTCCAATGAATTAGGTTACTTTTTAGGTTGCTGTATTTTTATTAGGTTACTTTTAGAGTAAATTACCATATCAAAGGCTATCTAATGGCAAATCTAAGCAAAATAGTCTATTTGTTTACTTGCACCTAGCATTTTTTTAACTTCTTTGTCAAAATCAGATTCTATATTTTGCGTTTTATTAAATACACTATACTCTGCTATGGCTTTTTGCTTAGCTTGCTGGTTAGAGACTTGGCCTTTATCTTGTAAAATATTATATTTTCTAAACTCTAAAAATTCATTTACACTACTAGCAAATTCCTCCATATTAAATATATTTCCACGCTCTACTAAATCTTCTATATAATCAAAATACCCACTAACAGCCCTTTCTAACGCTTTTATCCCTTTTTCGCTTAAATAATTTTTGGCTATTAACACATCTGATTGCAATATCCTGCCATCTGGAGAGTTTTTCCAAGTAGCTAAACCCATATGCTCTTTATCTTTATTAGCTTTTGAGTATATAATCTCTGCTGCTGTCTGTCCTGTTATTGCCTATAAGTATTTTATACCACTTTTTTACTTTTGACATTATAACATAAGCATCGCAGAAAGATTTGCGCAATGAAAATATGGAGCCTTGCAAGATAAATCTATTTGATAAGCTATTAGATAGGAATTTGTAGTTGATTATCTCAAATTTGAATTAAAATCCATATAAATACTCCAACTGGTTTTCATAAAAATTTAAAAAAATATAAAGACATTCATTAATCATAAATTTAAATTTTATTTTAAGTCATAATTTAATATTTATTATTTGTTTATATTATATAATTTTTACTCTCACCTCTAATATAAAAGGAAAATAATGCGTAAAAATATAGTGTTATCTTGTGCCATTTTGGCAGCTGTAGGTATAGGCTTAAGCGGGTGTTCTAGCACTGCTTTTTCTATTGCCAATAAACCAACAGATTTTGTTCAAGATTTTAAAACTCCAGCTTGCGATACTAAAAATTATTTAGCAGATGAGCTACAAAAAGCAAAAGATGGAGATGACCCAATCTATCTATCTATCAATGCCGCATCAGTAGCTAGAAGTTGTGGAAAATTTGAATTAAGTAATGAATTTTTGGATTTAGCAGAAGATAGCTATAAATTTGATGTGGATTTAGAAAGCACTACTAGCAAAGTTACTAAAAACGCTATAGGCGTGCTTTTAAATGATACATTTACTGATTATGATGGCAATCTATATGAGCGTATAATGGTAAATGTATATAAAGGGCTAAATTTTATGAGTTTAGGCGATTATGAAAATGCTAGAGTTGAGTTCAATAGAGCCTTGCTCCGTCAAGATAAAGCAAAAGATTATTTTGCAGCTCAAATAGCAGCCAACAAAAAAGAGCTAGAAAAAGCTAAAAAAGATGATCCAAACTACAAAGAAAATGCCAAAAACTCTAAAGTAATACAAGAGCAATATTCTCAACTATTTGCCGAGTTTAAAACAAGCGAAAAATTTACAAATCCATATGCTACCTATCTTGCATCGGTCTTTTTCTTTTTAGATGGTGATTATGCAAATTCAGCAGATAAATTCAGAGAAATAGCTATAGCAAATCCTAAAAATAGAACCTTTGCCAACATAAATAGAACCCTACAAAATAAAGCCAAAAGAACTAGAGATGATGGCAAGCGTTATATATTTTTAGCTTATGAAGATGGTCTTGGCACGATCAAAGAAAACTTTAGAATAAATATGCCTTATGTAATGTCTTCTAACAATATAGCTACACTCAATCTTGCTCTACCTACGCTAAAAAAGAGAGACGCAAGCTATAAAAATATATCCATAAACAACAATAAAGCCGCGCAAGTAAGCAATTTTGATGATATCTTTGCTACTGAGTTTAAAATAGAGCTCCCAGGGATTATAACAAAATCTATATTATCAATGGCGGCTAAATCTGCAACCAGCGCTGCTGTAGCAAATGACGGAAATGGTATGCTTTCACTGCTTACTAGCGCGACTATGTCTGCTATAAATGTAGCCGATACTAGAGTATGGCAAACTCTACCTAAAACAGCAAATATTGCTATGGTGCCAAACAATGGCTCATATACCATAAAAGATTCCACTGGCGCTACAATAGCTAGCGGCAAGGTAGATAAAAAGAAAAACGCGCTTATCTGGGTTCGCTCTATAGACAAAAAAACACAACCACAAGTAATAGTACAAGAGAGATAATATGAAAAAATTACTACTTATTATAACAATATTTGCAACACTAATTACAGGTTGCACAAACAAGACTACCGATGTGGTCTTAGAAGATTCTTATTATGATTCTAGCTTGGTAACTTTTGAAGCTATTGATCCAAAGATTGTTCAAAGCGTAAAAAAACGCTTTAATAACAATGGTCTTTTAGAGTGTGAAATAGTGTTAAAAAGCAAATCCGCAATTAATCTATCATATAAAGTAGATTGGCTAGACGAGCAAGGTTTTGTATTGAGAAATGCTATAGATGATCACTATAAAAATATTCGCTTAAATTCAAATCGTGAGCTAATTATAAACAAACTTGCACAAGATCAAAGAGCAAAAAGCTTTAAAATACATCTCACTTCAAAAGGAACAAAATGAAAAAACTTCTTTTAGTTAGTGTAGCAGCAGCTACATTTATATTTAGTGGTTGTACTCCACAACCTATGTATACAGACAACTCTGGCAATATAAACCAAGGCGACACCGCAACTATGGGCTTAAGCTCTGAAGACTTTGAACTTGCAGCTGAAACTATGATAAATAGCCTTTTAAGCGATCCAGCTTTTGCAAACCAAAAGCCAGGAGTTAGAAAAGTTGTAGCTATCGGCCGTATCAAAAACGACACAGCCTTAAGGCTAGACACTGAAAAACTAACTCGCAAAATCACTCAAGCTATGAGAAGATCTGGCAAATTCGTATTAACTTCTGCTGTAGCTGCAGGTGGGGCGCTTGATTCAATGAGCGAAGATGTCAGAGAGCTAAGAGATAATGATGAGTTCAATCAAAAAACAATAGCCAAAAAAGGCACTTTAGTTTCGCCTGATTTTTCACTATTTGGCAAAATTCGTCAAGATAATATAAAATTAAACAATGGCAAAACAAAAGTTGAGTATTTCTTTTTGCTAGGTTTAACTGATCTTACATCTGGATTGGTATATTGGGAAGATGAAAAAACAATCAATAAAGCCGGTTCAAGCAAAAGCGTAAGCTGGTAATTTATCACTCTATCTCTGCCCTAGCTTCGGCTAGGGTTTATATTTATATTAAGGATAACAAAATGAAAAAAATTATATTATGTTCGCTTGTTGCAGCTAGTTTGCTATTTGCTCAAGGAGAAAAACCAGCTGAGCTAACTCAAGCTGATATAAGTAGCCAAAATCAAATTTCAGATGCTAGCATGGTCAATGTAGAGCCAAAAAGTGTTCAAGATTCTATAGATGATTTTGCAAACGATATGGGAATTGACTGGGGAGTAACAGATGAGAAGCAGCGCACTTTCTACTATGGAACAGCAGATATACCTTTTAGCCAAAATGATAGCGATTTTGCTAAAGCCGCTGAAATCGGATACAACAAAGCTATGATATCACTGCAAGGAAACTTTATCAGAGATGCCTTTGGTAAGCATGCAGGTGAAACTATAAGTAGCTATGAAAAAGATGATTCTACAAATAAAATGGAATTTGAAGAACTGCCAAAAGGCGGAACAATGAAACAGATATTTGATAAAGTAACGCAATTAGCCGGCGCAAAATTAGATAATGAACTAAAAAAATTAGGAGTTGAGGTAGAAGGACTAACAGAAGAAAGAAAAAAGACTCTATATGCTGAAAAATTTACTCAAGATATTATGCAAAAAGCCTTTGGCAGTATGAGCGGATTAGTGCCAGTGCAAACTTACATAGCAAAAGCATCTGCTGGAGATGGGTATGAGATAGGTGTCGTTGCTGTAATGAGCAAAAAAACAAGAGATATAGCAAGGGATATGAGACTAAAAAGACCTTCATTAATTACAGGAAAAGGCAAGAAAATCACAGAATTTTTACCAAAAGACAAAGAGGGATTCTTGCAAGAATATGGACTAAGATTAGTCTATGATGAAACAGGAGCGCCTGTACTATTAAGCTATGGTCGTTGGGGAATTTCCCTAGAAGATACAAAGGGTAGATTTGCAAATAGAAAAATGCAAATAGCAGAAAATACAGCTCTTAATAAAGCAGATCAAGCGATACAAGAATTTATGAATGTTAATCTATCTTTTAGCGATAGTGTTAAAACAGGAGAAATTCTAGAAGAGACAATCACTCAAAAAACAAATCTCACAGAAGGCGGAGAACAAGTTACCAGCCAAGCTATAGCTAATATAATAGATCAAGTTAGCCAAAAAATCAGAGCTACAACAAGAGGCGATATTAGAGGTACTCGCACTATACGACGCTGGAATTTAGTAGATGAAAATGGCATACCACATGTTGGGGTTGTAAGAGCTTATTCTTATGCTTCTTATAAAAATACCACAGATATGATTTCTAATAACAACGATAATGGCAGCGCGAGTCAAATACGGACTGAAACACAGCCAGGAAATACTATAGAACGCAAATCTCGTATAGTAAATACTATAGACGATTTCTAGGAGTTTGATATGAAGCATATTTTATTTTTCGTAATTTTTGCTTTATTTGCCAGCACTTCTAGCGCCTCAGTAGTTACAAAAACAGTAACCAAAACAAGCACAGGTGAAGGGCATGGAGTAACTAGAGAAGAAGCTATAAATAATGCTATTGTAGAAGCTATTGGCAAAATGAGTGGAGTTAATATCAATTCCATTAAACAATCCAATATTATTTCAGTTAATAGCAATAGCGGCTCAGATATGGTAGATAGCTACAATGAAAATATTACTAAAGCTACAAAAGGCAGAGCTGATAGTTACGAAGTAATTGATGCTTATCAAGATAGCAAGGGTAATTGGGTAGCTAAGGTTGCTATCAAAAACTCAAAAACTACAAAATCCTACAAAGCTCCTGGATTAAGCTCTAAATCCAGGAGATCTGTGAGCGTATTTGATAGCTCTTCGCATGAATATAGACAATTAGGCGAAAGACTCAAAAAATACATAATAGCAGATCTATTAGAAAGTCGTAAATTCAATATACTTGACCGAGATAATAGCGGCTATTACGCTATGGAAAAGGCTCTTATAGGTTCAGCAGATGCTGCAAGCGATGAGATATATAAGCTTAAAAATGTAATTGGGAGTGATTATTTTTTACTTTTTAATATAGCTGGCGCTCAAGGACAAACAAAAACAAGCAATCTAACTGGCAAAACTACTGCAAAAATAGAAGTTGCTGTAGATTATCAAGTGATCTTATTTGCTACTCGCCAGATCAAATACTCAAATTCCTTAACAATGGCCGTAAATGTAAAAAACAATATCAACTCCAGTGAATCTGCTATCGCAAAAATAGCATCTAAAATAAGCCAAGATATACTAAATGCAATATATCCGCTAAAAGTAGCCGCAGTAAATGGCGGTGAAGCTGTATTTACACAAAAGCTTAATATAGGAGATGTTTATGAGTGCTTTTCACAGGGCGAAAGACTCCAAGATAGCTACACCAAAGAAAGCACATCAGACTCTAGAGTAGAAACAAAAGTCGGAACTATAGAGATCACTAGAGCAGACCCAAAGCTCTCTTATGGCAAAATTACTCAAGGTAGCGTCAAAAAAGACAATATTTGTCGCCCACTTGGTGGCGGAAGTGGCGCTGGATACAATATAGGTCGCGATGCTAATTATCAGATAAATGATGGTGGCGGAGTGAATTTAGGCTTTTGATTTCTCTACATTTTTAGCATTTGACTATAAAAATATATTAGACTTGATCTATAAAATCAAGTCTAATTTTATTCCTATCTATTTTAACAATCTAAATTTAAATAAATATCCAAATTTAAATACCGATTTTGCAAAGTTTTATATGAGAAGGCGACTCTGCTTTTATCTCTTGTAGCGTCGCCAAACGATAGTTAGTATCGTTTGACTATCACGCAAGGTAGCTTCGCTTTTATGTCTCGTAGCGTCGCCAAACGATAGTTAGTATCGTTTGACTATCACGCTACTCGTACCGCTTTAAATTACTGCTTAATCTGCAATAAGCTAGTAAGCATTTGATCGCTTGTAGTTATAGTTTTAGAGTTGGCTTGGTAGCCTCTTTGGACTACGATTAGCTGGGTTAATGCACGGCTTAAATCCACATTACTCATCTCCAAAGCACTTGCTGTGATAGTTCCACGTCTGCTAGTCCCTGCAGCACCAAATACCGGATCACCACTATTGGCAGTTTGGCTAAATATATTACCACCTCTAGTCTCTAGACCTTCATTATTGGTAAATACTGCAAGGCTTACTTGCGCTAGACCAAAGCTCCTACCGTTGCTAAAGCTTCCTATGATAGTACCAGACTCATCTATTCTAGTGCCAGTTAAATTTCCTGCTGCGTAGCCATCTTGTACGATATTATCAGTAGCACTTGGATTGTCGTTACTTCTTAGACCATTTGAGTCGCCTATCTTACCAAAGTTTAGCTCTATGTTTTGACCTGGGGCTGAGCCGTTATTTGCTGTAAATGTCAAAGTAGTAGGAGTAAATCCTAGCAATGTTCCATCGTTATTAAATCTAGCTGAGCCAGATATTACATTTGATACTGCTCCATCAGCATTTAATACACCTGGTTCTGGCACTTGAATAAGCAAAGACCACTCGGTACCATTTTCTGGGCTATAGCTGACCTTTCTCCACTCAAATTTAATCTCATGCTTAGAGCCTAGACTATCATATATCTCAGTTGTAGCTGCGTGGCTAGACATTGTAAGGTTGCTTGAGATTCTCTCGCTTGTTCCTGTGCTTAGACCACCACTAAGGCTTTTAAATACATCAGCTAGAGCTGAGTTTTCATTGATATTTTCTTCTATATTGCTATATCCAGTTACTGCTATTTGCATATTATAATCATTTATATATGTATCTTGATTTGATGGAGTTTGTTTTACGCCATTAGCATCAGTAAAGGCATTTGGGCTATCTTTTACATCTGTACCACCTTGTTGATTTTGATTGACTATAGTGTGCCCATCATTTTGTCCGTAACTTGCATCTCCTGAAGGGTTTTTAAATACGAATTGCCCCTTTTCATTTACTGTTACTTGCACTCCATCATTTAGATTTATATCTCTATATGTAGCGTTGCTATTTGTATTATCTTGATCTGCACCAGGTAAGCCATTTGCAGTGTTGTTATTAAAGTTACCATTACCATCAGCATCTCGTGGAGAGTCCCACTCAGCTGCTGCCATAGCAGCTAGCTTATCATCTGTGATTAATTCTCTTAAAGCTTCTTTTAGATCATTTACACTATTGTATTGATTTCCAGCATCAGCACCAATTGCCTCTATATCGTTTATAATATTATTTATAGACGCAACAGCTGATTCAGATATAGGCGCAGATACTACGCCCTTACCTTGAAGATTAGCAAATAAAGTTTGATCTGTAATAGCATTATTTAAATCCTCTATAGCTTGCTCTATTGTATTTTGGTTACCAGGAGCAAAACCACCTTGTCCGCCATCAATCCTAGCTATAACAGCATTTACAAAGTATGTAGCGCCATTTACTGCGTTTGATACTCTAGTACCACTATAATTGACATACTCTCTAGCGTCTGTTTGCATAGCTTTTCTTAGATCTTCTGTAGTTTTTACCACCCTTGCAGCGCTATCGCTATAGCTATGCCCTGCATTAGTACCAGCAGCTGATGAGTAGGTATATTTATATGCTGTTATTACATTTGTTGTTTGGATAGATGTAGTATCGCCTTCAAGCTTTCTAATTTTGATATTTTTAGAAGCATCGGTAGTGCCTTGATTGTTATTATTAGTTAGTTGTAATTCATTGCCATTAATTACTGTAGCACGAACCCCAGTTTGATTGGTAAATTCATTTATCTTTTTAGCTACATCATCCATTTTAGTTACAGTAGTTTTAGGTATCTCTATACCATTAATAGATATATGTATATCTAGATTATTAGCATTATTATTAAGTGGCCCAAATGTAGCCTTCGCATCAGCATAGCTAACCCACATACCTTGACCTTCTCTTAGGTTTAGCCCTTCACCAGCACCATTAAAGACTACGCCTAGATCTACGCCGGCTTCTTTAACTGCTACTTCTTTGTTTGAGTTAATATAATAGGTATTGTTATTTAAATCATTTGGATTTTTAGCCTCGCCATCATCCCATAAGCCATTGCCGTTGATATCTAAAAAGTCATTATACTGATCTAGTGTATAGATAGGAGAGTTTTTGGTTCCGATGTTTGAGCCGGAATTTAGATTGGCGATGATAGCTAGCTCACTAGTAGGGTTGGCTTCCATAGACATACCTGGTTCTATTACGATATTATCTAGTGGGCCTGTAGGATCGATTATGCCGGTATCTTCATTTCTCATCCAGCCTTGGACTATATAGCCGTTGCGATCTACGAAATTACCTTGAGAGTCTAAGCTAAAGTCACCATTTCTAGTATACATATAGGTTTTACCGCCATCAGCTGATACTACAAAAAATCCATCACCTTGGATAGCCATATCGCTTTGTTTGTCTGTAGTTTGGATTGTACCTTGCTTGAATATTTTAGTAACTGTATTTACAGTAGAGCCTAGACCAATTTGCATAGAGTTTTTACCACCTAGATTACCTTGAGGTGCTGTGGCTACCTTTTGGGTTTGACTAAAAAGATCAGCAAAACTAGCACGAGAATATTTAAAACCTACGGTATTTACATTTGCTATGTTATTACCTTCTACATCCATCGCTACTTGGTGTGCCTGAAGACCAGTAACTCCAGACCATAATGCTCCCATCATGAGTGATCCTTTGTATTTTAAAATTTATTTGGTCTTATCAAAAGCAAAATGCGTTCCAAAATTTAATTTTTTGCGATTTGTTTTGTGTGATGATAATGAGATTATCACGCATCACTCGCAATAGCACACTTCCAAAAAAGATAAAAATTTAAAGATAAATTCAACTCAAAAAAGTAAAATTTAACAGCAAAAAAGAATAAAAATAAAGGAATTTGATGGATTTTAGTAGAGCTATGGAATTATTTTCAAAAGATAGATTAGCCTCCTATGAGTTTGATATCAAGCAGCATAGGAAAAATCTAAATCTTATTGGCAGTATAGCACATAAGCTAGGATTTATCGAGATAGTGCTTAGAAACCAGCTTGATCGTTTAATGTGTCTTAAAGTTGGCGATGACTGGATAAGTAAAGATTATTCTCAAATGGTAGATAGCAAGCTGTCTCATTCGCAAAATATATCTAGACTATCACTAGGCAATATAATTTTTATTATACATAAGCAAAAATTGCTAAGCAAAATAATGAATTTAAAGGATATGGATTTTGTAAAATATGATAAATATAATAGAAATTTTTACCGTAAAAATGGGATAAAGCATAAATTTAGCAATAAAGATAAAGTAAAAATATCGCTTGATCTTTTAAAAACACTTCGAAATCGCTCATTTCATTGGGAAAATATACTTAAAATTCGTTCAAATAACGGACATATCTCACCTAGAATTACCACAGAAATTCATAATGTTTGGATAGGGTTGCACCCTGATAATATAAATATATTTTTAGATGATTTGTTACGAGAATTTGGCAGTGATTTATTAAAATATGTGAATGAAAGATAGGGCGGAGCGGAAAATCCGCTACTCCGTCGCCCCTACGAACTTCGACAAGATTATACTTAAATTTGACTTAATTAGCGCTGAATATTATTTTGCGGTAGAAAAATCTCTTTGTTTATCAAGGCTTATTAAGAAAAAATTTTATATTTATAGGATTTTAATGAATTTATTTTGTGGTAATTTTGCTAAAATTATACAATGTAAAAAGCAAATTTAAAAAGCCCCGTAAAGCATAGCTTTAACGGTAGCTTATTATCGCAATAAAAATATAAAATTATATATTAAACTATTTCCAGCCTAATTCTTTATAGATTTTTTGTGCGTTTTCTAGCTCATTAGCAACTTTATTAAGCGATATGCTATCTTCTTTAAATTTGCCTAATGCTGTAATCTCTTTGCTTGGTTTAGCATCTTTATTTACTGGGTATTCGTGGCTTGTAGATACTAAAATCTCTTGAGCCTCTTTGCTTAGCATAAACTCGATAAATTTAATAGCTGCGTCTTTATTTTGGCTAGATTTTAAAAGAGCGATTCCAGTGATATTTATATGAGTTCCACGGCCATCTTGATTAGGGAATATCACGCCTAGACTTTTGGCTGTTTCTTGGTCGCTTTGCTTTTTAGAATTTAGTAGCGTGATGATATAGTAGCTATTCATCACACCTACTGCTCCAATGCCTTCATATACGCCACGAGCTTGTTCTCTATCGCCGCCTTTTGGATCTCTAGCTAGATTATTTAGAGTTCCTTTGGCCCACTCTTTGGCTCTGTCTTCGCCATCATTTGCAATGATAGATGCTAGTAAAGATCTATTAAATGATACATTTGAAGTACGCATTAATAGCTTGCCTTTTAGCTCTGGCTTTGCTAAATCTTCGTAATTTTGGATTAATTTTGGATCAATTGCCTTTTTGTCATAGACGATTACTCTAGCTCTTTTAGATAATCCTATCCATTCGTTATTTTTATCTTTTAAATTTGCTGGGACGATGGAGTCTATGATTTTAGATTTAGCTGGAGCAAGCTTGTCATCATTTTGCAATTTGGCAAATGTGCTTACATCCATACCCATAAATAGATCAGCTTTAGAATCTGGTGCGTTCATTTTAGCCATTTGCTCTTTATCTTTGATGATATTGATTTTAATACCTGTTTGGGATTCAAATATATTAGCAAGTTTTGGATCTAGTCCCTTGCCACTATATAAATTTATCTCATTAGCTAAAGCCATACAAGCAAAAGCCGCAGTTAAAAGTAGTTTTTTCATCTATTTTTCCTTTTGTTGATTTGATCGTAAAATAGTAGCTAAAGAATACTTATAATAATATTAATTATCAAAATTATAAATTCTTTTTTATTGATATAAAAAGCGATAATAGTTGTATTATGATTATTGGATTTAATAGAATGAAATTTGATTTATGGATAAAAGGCGGAGCCTAAGCCCCGCCCTATTATCTAGATTAGTCAAGAACCTTATAGTTGTAAGGTTTGTTGTTTTTATCTAGCTCTAAAAGTTTAGCATCTGGACCATCATTTATATTATGATGTTCATAGTAGCGATCGCCTGCTTTATGGTTTTTACCTGTGCTTTGGCGAGCGTCATTTAGATCAACTTTATAGCGAATATCGCCTGGGTTTAGTTTTTGAATATCTTCAAAACCTAGGTTGCTAGTTTTAAAATCGCTAAATCCGTATTGTAGCGCTATTTCAGCTAGTTTAGTTTGACCCATTCTAGCCATTTCTAGAGCTTGAAGTAGCATTCTGCTAGCTTCTCTTGGGCTGTGGAAACCTGTTGAGTTTTCAGCACCTATGAAGTCACCTCTCATTTGACCTTTTCTATGTAACTCTAAAACTTCTTTTAGCACTGCAGATATTTTCTTATCATCTGCTTTGCCATCTTTTTGGAATTCAGGTAGAGTTGCAAGTCTATCACGCATATTTTTGATATCGTTGATTAGGCTTACTGTAGCATACTCCACAGATCTTAGATCAAATGCGATTGATCTTTGGATATCAGTGATTTGCGCTTTTAGGTACTCTTCGCTTTGAGTATGGCAGCTTTTACAAGCAGCGTTGATATCTTTAAGCGGAGAAGTTACATTGTGATTTGTCATTTTGCTTGAGCCTTTTCTTACATATGGCATATGACAATCAGCACAACTTACACCATTTGCTGCGTGAACTGAGCTTGAGTATAGCTCTGTTTCAGGGTGTTGGATTTTTAGCATTGGTGCTTTAGTAATTTTGTGAGCCCAATCTTGTGGGAATATGCTGCGAGTTGAGTTTTCATCATAGTACTCATCAAACATTTCAATTCTAAATGGCTCATTTTTACCCCATTGTTTCCATGGGAATACTAGCTCAATACCTGCAACTTCAATTTCAGTAGCTTTGTTGCCATCTCTCCAGCTATCAAACTCATCATAAGTTTTTTGAGTGCCGTTCCACCATTTTTTGCTAGTATCATTAGCGATTGTTTCACCGATAGTTTTTACTTTCTCACCAGTTGGGCGGAAGTAGTATTCAACGTGGCATTGCGCACAAACTAGAGTTCTCATTTCACTTCTTGTAGCTTTAACACCAGTTACTGGATCTGCTTCGTAGCCTCTCCATTTTGTTAAAGCGTTAATTAGAGCTGTACGAGTTACACGAAGTTCCATTGTGTTTGGTACGTGACAATCAGCACAGGCAACACCCATTCTTTTACCGCCGTGAGGGCCGCTATGTTCTGGGCTATTTTCTGCTATGCCTTCTAGAGCTGGTACATTTTTGATCATTGTCCAGTATTTAGCACTGTTAAATGATACCCATTTTTCACGAGGTGTATCGCCTAGAGCAGCGTTATTTTCTAGCCATTTTGTCCAACCGCTGTGGCAGTTCATACAAGCAGCTGGCTGACCACCAAAACCTGCAAAACCGTGTGAATTTAAGAAGTCTTTATTGTTTCTTGCTGTATCCATTTGATCTACTTGGATCCAGAAGTGGCCGCGTTCTTCATTTGCGTCCATAGAGAATGGATATCCAGCCCATAAAACTGTAAGTTGTGGATATCTAATTAGTTTAGAATATGCGTGGTTACCACCAAATTCAGTCTCAAATGGTGCTTCATTTTCAACTGCTGAATACATATCTACATATTCAGGGAAATTTTTACCCCAAACATCAAAGCGTGGATCATCATCGCTCATATTCACCACTTCTTTAGAGACTACGCCAGCCATATCAGGCTGAGCTTTTTTGCTTGAAATGTCTTTGTTAAATAGCACAAAGCCGATCAAGACAACAATAGCTAATACCGCCAAAAGAGCCTTTTTCATACTCTTATCCTTTCTATAAAAGTTAAATTTACTTTGTTATCAAAGTATTTAAATCAGCCTTAAAATCCGCGTGTATGACCTACATTAGCATGGCATTTTACACAGCTTAGCTGTTCATTGGCATGATTTACAGTTGTTGTTGGATTTACCACTACTGATACCATTTGAGAGTGACAGCGTACACAGTTTGCTTGTACCATATTTTTACTCATTTTAGTCGCAGTGAAATTTTGCGGTAAATCATCTAGATTAAAGGTAAATGCATAAGCGTGAGAAACACCACTTTGAGCTTTGGCTATCCATTTATTTACAAACTCATTTGGTAAATGGCAGTCATTACAGCTTGCAATTGGCTTGCCGTTAATCTCTCTTGAGTGTGGGCTTTTACGCCAGCTAGCATATACATCATTCATAACATGGCAGTTGTTACAGGCTGCACTATCATCGCTAAAATACGACATACCTTTGGCATTATAAAAAGTATATCCAGCACCTGCAATGATAATTACTAAAACAACTAAAAACCACATAAATGTAGAGTTATTACTATTACCTTGCACTTTATCCTCCTTCCCAAAAAGATAAAAATGTTAAATGAAATTGTAATGAAATTTAATTTTTTTGTCAATTAAATTAAACTTAAAATACGATTTTAGCATATTTTGGAGTATATTTTTTGCTCAAAACTTTGCTCAAATTTGGTTTAATTTTGATTAATATAATTTTTATCTGATTATATCAAACTACGGCTTTATCTTGCCATTTTTTGCTTTTCCAACGCCATGCATTAGTGATACCACGCAGCGCCTCATCAGCACAAAATCCAATCCAAACACCTAAAATTCCAAGTCCAAAATTAAAACACAAAATATAACCTACTGGAAGCGAAACCCCAAACATAAATACAACTCCGCTATAAAAGCAAAATCTCGCATCTCCACTAGCACGAAGTGAATTAACCATTATAATATTAAATGTTCTAGCAACTTCTAAGAATATAGATAGAGTAAATAGTGGAATCATTAGCTCTTTTAATTCTATATTTAAATTTAACGCACTCATTGTCTGCTGATTAAATATAAAGTTAGCAAGTGCTACTAAAAATGATGCTAAAATACTTATATATAAAGCACGCCAAGTGTGTTTATATGCTATTTGTAGTTTTTTAGCACCTACTAATTTGCCAATTATTATCTCATTTGCTATACTGATTGCTTGACCAATTAGCATTATAAATAAAGAAATTTGAAAATATATGGTTTGGACGCTCAAGCTCTCCTTGCCAAGACTAGCTACAAAACCAAAAGCAATAGTATATTGAATAATCCATAATAGATTCTCCCCAGCTGCCCAGCCACCAATTTTTATAATTTTATTAAATACATCACGCTCAATTTTTATAAATTCTTTTATCGTAGGTTTAAATTTAAGTAGGCAAACTAGCATAAATACCAAAATAATAATAGCTACAACACGCCCTATAATCGTAGATAACCCTACGCCAAATAGCTCACTTTGCGTATAATGCAACACATAGTAATTGCCAATAACTGTAATGCCGTCCATCAATACAGTTACTAACATCACGCTATAAGCTCTATTATAAACACGAATTATTGATGCCAAAACTATCCCAACAGCATCAAAAAATAGGCAAATTCCAAGCATATGCAAGTAGATTATACTTTGGCTCATTAGCTCTTTTGGCACATTCATTAATTCTAAAATCCAATCTCCATGCCACAAAATACCTATTGAACAAACTAAACCTAAAATTGAATTTAAAAATAGACTTTGGTGGATTACCTTTCTAGCTAGGATTTTATCTTTAGCTCCAATTGCTTGAGTGATGACAACTGAACAACCGATACTTAAAAATGCAAAAATAGTTATAAAAATATCAAGAATTTGATTACCAGCACCCATAGCTCCAACTAAAAAATTTGAGTATGCAGCGACCATTAAGGTATTTATAATCAGCGATAAATAACGCAAAAATAGTTCAAAAAATATAGGAATACTAAGAGCTTTTAAGGAGAGTTGTTTGGTAGCCATTTTGCACCTGATAATAAAATTAAAGCCACTATTTTATCAAATTTAAGATAAAAAGCTATTTATGTGGTGTAATTATCTACAATTGCATTTGGGAATTATATAAATTTTGGCTACAATACTGGCTTTTAATCTACAAAAGGATAATACAAATGCTATTAAATCGCAAACTTTAGTATATTGCTATTGTTAATGCATTGCTTTTTGCTTTGCTTGAGCCTAGCATAGAGTGGGGATTAAAGCAATTTATTAAGATATTTTTCCAAACTTTTGGGCTATTTTTTTGTCTATTTTATCTTTTTAGCTTTTTACCAATTAAATTTAAAAATATTTTAGAGACTTGTTTTGTGTTAATTTATGCATTTATTGGTATTGTTGAGATATTTTTATTTATCAATTTTTCAAACTATCTAAATCCAATATTTTTTGATACGCTTTTAGCCTCGCAAGCAAGTGAAGCTGCTGAGTTTATGCAAAGCTATTTTAGTTTAAATGTTGCTTTGGCTCTATTTGGCTTTATTGTGGCTTCTATTTTATTTTTCTATTTTCCTTTTAAATTTAATCCAAAACCACTAAATTCAAAAGTATATTTTATCCTTTTTCTTATCATATCAGTTGCTATTTTTTCAAAAGGGACAAAATATTTAGAAGATGAGAGGCTAAGGCTTGGCGGATGGTTTTTAACTATCAAAGATGGAATAACTGAACAAAACAGGTATCTAAATGAATTTAGAGCATTAGCTAAAACTCTAGATACTCAAATGCAAAAAGATTATAATCTAACTACAACTCTTAATATCCCAAAAGTCGTGCTAATAATTGGCGAATCTACTCAAAGAAACTACCAAAGTCTATATGGGTTTAGCTTGATACTACGCCAAATTTAAACTCTTTTAAAGATAGTGGTAATCTATTTGAGTTTAGCGATACTATTTCGCCTGAGTCATATACCAATCCAGCTTTAGCAAAGCTACTAACATTTAGCAACTATGAAAATAGCCAAAGCATAAAATGGTATGAACATATGAATATCATAGATCTAATGAAAATCGCTGGATATAAAACGCAGTGGTTTAGCAATCAAGAGGCTGTGTCTATATGGGGTAATATACCTGAGGTTATATCTGATCGTGCTGAGATTAGAGAATTTACTAGGGTTGCCACTAGTCTTGAGTTAAAAAATAATTTTGATGAAAAGTTATTAGAAGTGTATAACAAATATAGAGTTCAAGCTGATAAGGAATTTCATATATTCCATCTAATGGGAACACATATGAGCTATGCTAATAGATTTGATAAAAATAATAAAATATAAAATATTTTGATATGGATGAGCTTAAAAACGCTAATTTAGATAAATATCCAAATGGTGATAAAATCAGCAATAAAGGGCTAAAAGAGAAGCTAGATTATATCAACGCCATAGCTTACAATGATTATGTAGTAAGCGAAATTTTTAAACTCTATAAAGATGAAAATGCGATTATCTTTTATATTAGCGATCATGCTGATGAAGTATATGACTTTAGAGAATCTAAGGGGCATAACTCTGCTAAAGCATCTAGATATATGATTGAAATTCCATTTATGATATATCTTAGTGATAAGGCTAAAAATCCACAAATAATAGAAAAGATCAAAAAAGCCCAAAATAAGCCATTTATGAGCGATGATTTTATCCATGGATTTATGGATATTTTAGGTATTACAAGCGAGGATTTTGAGCCTAGTAGGAGTATATTTAGTGATGAATTTAACACTAATAGAGTTAGAATCTTTTCTGGCAAGGATTATGATAAAGAGTTAAAAAATTAATTAAAATAATCTCAAAGCCTACCAAACAAGGTAGGCAAATTAATTCTTTCTATTTATAAATAAATCAAATTCAATTAAAATTATATTTATAAGCTAAAAAATAGAAAAAATTTAATAATTATTAGGATAATTTTTGTATGATTATAAACTTATTTATGGGAGATTTTATGAGTAGTAGAAGAGAATTTTTACAACATAGCATAGCCTTTAGCATTGGGGCGTTGAGTATCCCAAATTTACTTTTTAGCAGTGAAAAATTAAGACTTGATATATGGAACGCACCTGCGATTATATCGCTTGTTGTGGCTGTAGCAATGAAGCAAGGAGAGGCAAAAAATTTAATAAATTTAAACTATAAAGAGTGGAGAAATCCAGACCAATTAAGAGCTGGGTTTGCTAGTGGTTCGTTTTTGCTTTCAGCATCACCTATAAATGTAGGGCTAAATTTGGCAAATCAAGGGCTTGATGTAAAAATGCTAAATATCTTAACAAATGGATTAAACTATATATTTAGCAAGGGTGAGAATTTAAACTCATTAAAAGATTTAGAAGGCAAAAAGCTAATTATGGCCTTTAAAAATGATTTGCCAGATATTGTCTTTAGAGCATTATGTATAAAAAATAGCATAAATTTAAATGAAATCGATATCACATATGTCCAGACTCCACCTGAGGCGATGATGATGTTTTTTAAAAAAGATTTTGATAATATCCTTATATCAGAGCCTATGGCCTCAGCAATGAGCTTAACAGCTAAGAAAAATGGAGTAGATGTAAAACGATCTTTAGATATACAAAAAATTTGGGCTGATACATTTAAACAAGTTCCTACAATTCCACAAGCTGGATTAATAGTAAATGGCAAGTTTTATCAAGAAAATTTGGAATTTTTCAATACCTTTCATAAGGATTTAAAAGAGGCTTTAGTATGGATAAACTCTAGTTTTGATCTAGCAGCACAATTTGGCTCTAAATACCTTCCTATCCCGCAACCAGCAATAAAAGAAGCTCTAAATTATGCGAATTTAAAAGTAGAACGATGTCAAGATATCGCTCAAAATTTAGATCTATTTTTTGATATTATTTATGATATAAACCCAAAATTAATAGGAGGTAAAATGCCTAGTAAAGAGCTATATCTATGATAATAAAAGATGGAATTGAGATTAAGCTAAGCCCTTTGCATAAAATTAGTAACTATTTAATTGAAGGGCTTAGCGGACTTGGACTTATAGCTATATTTTTAGGCGTATGGCAGATCGGTTCTGAGTTTAGCGGTAGTTTTATCTTACCAGCTCCACTTGATGTGCTTAAGCGTTCATTTGAGCTAATTACAAGTAGCAATAGCCAAATTTCACTAACAATATATAGAACAGCTATTAGTATAGTTTTGGCCTTTATTATTGGGTGGGTTTTGGGCGTAATTGCAGGTAGTTTTAAAACCTTAGCCAAAATTTTTAAACCGCTGATGGATATATTTTTAGCTATGCCACCGATTATATGGATTGTTTTGGCTCTGTTTTGGTTTGAGTTTGGAGATATGAGTGTGATTTTTACTGTATTTATAGCAATTTTTCCTTTGAGTTTTGCTAATTCTATGCTAAGTGTAATTACGCTTGATAATAGACTAAATGAGGTTTGTATAGCTTATAGATTAAATTTAATCAAAAGATTAAAAGCCTACTATCTACCGCATATCTTACCCTATCTTTTAAATTCGCTAAATATCATAACAGCTATGGGGGTTAAAATAGCAATAATGGCCGAGCTTCTTGGTGCTAGTGATGGCGTAGGAGCTAAGATAGCTGATGCTAGAGCCTACCTTGATACTACTGAGGTTTTGGCTTATGTAGTTATTATGATAGGGATAATTTTGCTTTTTAATTTTCTTGTTATAAAACCTATTAATATTATATTTTTGCCTTGGATTAAGGAGAACTAATGGGTGTTTTAAGTGTTGAGAATTTAAGCTACCATATAGCTCAAAAAGAGATTATAAAAAATTTTAGTTTAAATGTTAAAAAAGGCGAGATTGTTACGCTTTTTGGTCCAAGTGGATGTGGTAAAAGTACATTTTTAAGAGTTATTAGCGGACTTTTAAAGCCAAATGATGGAAAGATAAAAATATGTAAAAAAATAGCCTATATGTTTCAAGAGCATAGACTTTTTGAGAGTCTTAATGCCTATGAAAATATCGCCATAGTAATGCAAAAGCCAGATCCAAACCAGATCTATTCTATGCTTGAAGAGCTAGGCATTAGCAAGCAAGAAGCAAGCAGATATCCAAAAGAGCTAAGTGGCGGTATGAGAGCTAGAGTAGCATTTATTAGAGCTATTGTTGTAGGTGCTGATTTAATGCTACTTGATGAGCCTTTTAGTGGGCTTGATTTTGCTATGCGAGAAATACTAATTAACAAATTAAAATCAATAGCCAAAAATAGCGGTATTAGTGTAATATTAGTTACTCATGATGTGTATGAAGCGTGTAAGATTTCTAATAGAATTATATTTTTATCAAGATATGGAATGAATATAGAAAAATCACTACAAATTACTCAAGAAAATTTGGACGAAAATATGATTAAATCGCTATTTGATAGTGAATTTAAAGGGAGAATATACTTTGATTAAAGATAGTTTGATTTATGATTTTTTTGCTCATCCGATGAGAATATACTATATTTTTGCTGGTATTTTAGCAATTTTTGGTGCTTTGGTTTTGATATTTAGGATTGGGGATTTTATATCTTTTCATCAATTTATATTTTTAGAGCTTTTTTGTGCTGCAGCTTTTTGCGGATTTTTATTTACTGCTGTGCCTGATTGGGCTAATTATAAAAAAAGTTTAATGAGTTATAGTATAAGTGGATTTCTCATTTTAATTTTAGCTTTAATATCTCAAATTTTAGGATTTAATGGGCATATTTTTATAGCTATTTTTTGGAGTTTTTTAGCTTTAGTTGTATCTTTTTGGCTTATTTTAGGTAAAAATTATGATAATTTTGCCTTAATCTTTTTGCTATTTAGTATCACTTTGGTTGAAATTTTAGGGCTATTTTATGGGCTTAACTCTTATGCGCTTTTGCACTGCTATGTAGCTGGAATTATTTTAATTGGTTTTAGAGTTAGTATGACGCTTGGCAATCTTGCACTTGATAAAAAATTTGGCAAAGATAATAATACATATACATTTATTCCAAATCCAATTTTAAAAAATATATCATTTTTATCAATTATTACTTTAGCTTATGCGACTCTTTTAAATTTAAATTTAGAAACACAAGGATTTATAGCTTTTGGAGCTGGGCTTATCACTCTTAGTTTGCTAGCTCAATGGCACTATAAATTCTTTCTTAGTGTGCATTATACATTGATTTACTATATTTTACTTTTAGGTAGTGGGATTTTATATAGCGCTTTTGGATTAAATTTGCTTTTAGGGCTTGATTTTAGTAGCAAGATTTTGCACGGGATTACTATTTGGACTCTTCTTGGGTTTGTATTTTTTATCTTTAATGTATCATCTCTTCGCCATAGTGGTCAAGTTGTTTTAAATCTGCCAATATGTGGCAAAATGGGGCTTGGGTTTTTATTTATAGCAGTGATTTCTAGGGTATTTTTATCAGATTTTTGGGATAGTTTTTACATTACAGTGCCAGCTATTTTTGTAGGTCTTGTCTTTTTGATGTTTAGTGGAAGGTATTTTATAATCTATAAGAACAATCCATTTACAGATGATCCTAAATAATTTAAAAGCAAAATTTAAAAAATAAAGATATAATTTAGCAAATTTGCATATCCTAAGGATAAAAATGAAACCTAAATACCACTTTTATAGCAATACAATATACGCATTAAGCGGCTTAAAAGCGATGGTAAAAAATGAACACTCATTTAGAATTGAGCTATTTATCATTATACCCTTATTTATAGCTATTTGGTTTTTGCCACTTAGTGGTATAGAGCAGATTATACTTGGGGTAAGCTTGCTTTTTATCCTTGCTATGGAGTGCGTAAATAGCGCTATTGAGGCTTGCGTGGATATCATCACTCCAGATTTTCACCCTTTAGCCAAAATCGCCAAAGATTGCGGGAGTGCAGCTGTATTTATAGCTATTAGTAGTGCTGTTTTATGCTGGGGTGTGATAATATTTGGGATGGTTTTTGATGCTTAGAGATAGTGCCTATTGGGATGAGTTTTATAGCTTAGAACACGATGAGATTAAAGAGCCTAGCAAATTTGCTAAATTCATATTTAATAATTTTTTGCGCAATAAAAACAAAGCAAGCTTGATCGAATTTGGCTGTGGTAATGGTAGGGATTCTTTATACTTTAACGCTAAAGGTATTGATGTTGTAGCTATTGATGGTTCGCATATTGCTATTGAGAATTTGCAAAAACAAAACCAAAAAGCTAGCTGGATTTGTGCTGATTTTACTGCGCCACTTAACCTAAAAGATAAATTTGATATATGCTATAGCCGTTTTACGCTACATGCTATTGATGATATCGCTGAGCTAGGGCTGATAAAAAATGTCAAAAATTTACTCAAGCCTAGTGGGCTTTTTGTAGTAGAAGCTAGAAGTATAAATGATGATAAATTTGGAGTTGGTAAGGCTGTGGGAGAGAGGGAGTTTATAAGCGATGGGCATTATAGAAGATTTATAGACCCAGATATATTTAAAGCAAATTTAATCCAAAATGGCTTTAAAATTGTTGATATTGATGAAAGTAGCGAGTTTGCCCCAACACCAGGGCAAAACTGCGTCTGCATTAGAGTCATTGCCTCGCTATAAGTGCTTCTAATTCGTCCTTGGTTTTTAAATTTAAATAGTCATTTGAGCTAAATCTTTTTGGCATTTCTAAGTAATTTTTACCATACATAAACTCTAAATACTCATTATAATGCTTTAATACATTTAGCTCAAAACCCATATACTCAAGCCTAGTAAATCCGCCTTCAAAAATCTCCTTTGGAAAATAAAAATATCTCCCATCATCATAATCGCACACCATAAAATTTTCATACTCATCAAATAGACCAATATCTATAACAATACTCTCTAATAGATTATTTGTGATACAAATTCGCTTAATCTGGCCATCTGTTCTTACAGCTGCGTCGCCTTTGACATAGCGTAAATTTAGCTTATATTCACTACCTAAAAAATGCGGAAGCTCTCTGGCTAAATACTCCAAATCAGCATAATTCATCACATATAAATCCACATCACTAACTACGCTTAAAGAGTTACCACGAAGCAGTGAAATAAGGGCAGAATTACACAAAAAATAGTCCATTTTAATCTCTTTAAAATAGCCATCGAGCACTCTCATAATCTCATCAGTAGCTACCTGACGAGATGGAGTAGAAAATGATATATCCTTTTCATCTAAAACTTTTATCTTACTTTTATCTATTAAATTTAAGAGTTGAGCCTCCATCTCATCAGCCCAAATTCCACCCAAATATACATAATCAAATTTAAGATTTACCACATTTTGCACGCTATAAATCTCTATATCGCAATATTTTGTGCCTTGTTTATTAGGATTATTATCTATAAATGCAACTATATTAAACTCATCTTTTAAAGCTCTATATATCGCTCTACCAGCTGCTCCAGTGCCAAATATAACTATATTTTGCATATTGATACCTTTTGTTGATTTTTATTATTTTAACATATACAAAGGTTAAATTTAGTAAAATTTTAGCAAATTTTTACGCTTTTTAAAATGCATAGGGGGGGGGTGGCAGTGCAATCAAGAATTACAAATCTTATAATAAAAATTGCAAAAGAGTTAAAAAATAGCAATAATATAGATGAAAATAGCAATCAAATTATAGCAATTTATGGAAAATATAGCTTTGATAATATCGCTTTATTTATCGCTCTTTATCTAAATCAAAACACTATAGCAATGATACCAAATATAGCGCATACCAAAAGCTATCTAGATAGCTCTAATGCTCACAAACTCATCACTTTAGATCGCAAAATAATAGATCTAAAAACCTCAAATCCTATAAATAACAAACTTAAAAATAAAAATGGATTAATACTATTTTCTAGTGCTACTTTAGGCAAGCCAAAGGCGATATTGCATGATTTAAGCAGATTAATTAATAGTCATAAAGATAAAAAAGAGCGAAATTTAAGAGTTTTGCTATTTTTGCTTTTTGATCATATTGGTGGGATAAATAGCCTACTTGCTGGACTCATAAGTGGCTCTACTCTTGTCATAGCAAAAGATTTTACCCCGCAAAATATATGCAAAAGTATAGAAAAATTTAAAGTCAATATATTGCCAACTACTCCAAGCTTTTTAAATTTATTATTAATTAGCAAGGAGTATCAAAATTATGATTTAAGCTCTTTAAGGCTGATAACTTACGGCACTGAACGCATGAATCAAAACCTACTAAAAAGATTAAAATCAACATTTAAAAATCTTAAATTTATTCAAACTTTTGGCACTAGCGAGACTGGAATACTACGCACTATATCCAAATCCTCAAGCTCAACACGCTTTAAGCTTGATCCAAATGAGTATAAGATTGTAGATGGAAGGCTATTTTTAAGATCTGATACTATGTTTTTAGGCTATTTAAATCACGATGAAAATATCAATCAGTGGTTTGATAGCGGGGATTTAGTTGATATTGACAAGGATGGTTTTTTGCAAATTTTAGGTAGAAGCAAGGAGCTAATTAATGTAGTTGGCAATAAGCTTTTAGCCTGTGAGATTGAGACTTGCATAATGGAACTTGAACAAATTAGTGATGTGATAGTATATTCTAAGCCATCTTTAATCACTGGAGAAATGGTAGTATGCGATGTAGTAAGCACTCTAAATAAAGATGACACCAAAGCGCTCATTAAATCTCACTGCAAAGCTAAGCTAGAGAGATATAAAGTACCTGTTAAAATAAATTTAGTTAAAAAAATTGATCTTACTAATCGCTTTAAAAAAGATAGAAAGCTTAGATAAACTCCACCTTGCTATTATCAGCTAGAGATTTTACCCTATTAATTAGCTTGTTATTTAGTGAGATAAATTTGGATTTTTCTAATTTTAGGGTGTAGATCCCATCACTTTTGATTATATCAAAGCCAAAAAATTGATTAAATCTCAAGGCGTTTTGATTGTTTGATTTAATCTTAGAGTAGATAAAATCGCTATCTTTTAAAATTTTTGATAAAAATAGATAAGCAAAAATTGATCTTATCAAAGGCTGGGCACTCTCTTTATAAAAAATCCCCCAAAAGCCATTATTAAAACTCACCCCACCCACAATATCATCATTAAATATCATCGCAAAGTATGAGCCTTTTGGCAAATTCAAAATCCAGCTATTGTGAATTTGTATATCAATTACGCCACTATCTAAGCTAATACCTCTAATTGCCTTATTATTTCTAATGCTTAAAATCTCAAAGCTCTCATCTAGACTTAGTAGTTTATAATCTTTAAATACAAATTTCATATCGCACCCCAAAATAAATGTCTTGATAAAAATTTAAATAGTATTATAACATTAAAAGCTATGTTTCATATGGGGGGGGGGTTCGTAGTGCCATCAAATCTAACAAAAAGCCCCCACTAAGCTTAAAAATAATTTTCTTTATTACTTGGCAAAGTAGCCAAATATGGGCTTTGAAATTAAATATTATTTACGAGCCTATCACTCCGCCATCTTTTTTGCGGATTTGGACTATTGTGCTGCGTGGGGTTGAGTTGCCACCATTTGGGTAGTGGCTACTAGCTAGATTTTCGCCTGGGTGTTGGATTCCTACAAACATAGTTGCATAATCTTCATTAAAGGCAATGCCCGTAATCTCACAAGCAACTGGGCCGGTTAAAAATCTTCTAACCTCGCCGGTGATAGGATTAGCGCATAGCATTTGGTTGTTTCCCATCCCTTCGTAATCGCCTTTATTTGAGTATTTACCATCTGTTTGTATCCAAAGTCTGCCAAATTTATCAAATTTCAATCCATCTGGGCTATTAAACATATTTTCTACATTGATATTGCTAGTTCCTTTTCTTAAATCATTTGGATATTTCAAAGGATTTCCCGCAAGCAAAAATATATCCCATTTAAAGCCACTATCAGCGTGATTATCGCCTTTTGGGGACCATCTTAGGATGTGGCCATAGATATTATTGGCTCTTGGATTTGACTCGCTTATTTCTACTCTTTTGGTGTTGTTAGTTAGGGTTACATATAGGTATTTTCCATCTGGGTCAGCTGCTATCCACTCAGGTCTATCCATAGGTGTAGCACCGACTATGCTAGCTGCTAATCTAGTATTTATCAAGACATCGCCTTGATTATGAAAGCCATTTTTGCTATCTAAGCCATTTTTGCCATATTCTAAAGCCACCCACTCTCCTACGCCTGTAAAATCGTCGGTATCTTTTAGTTTGGCTACATATAGTGTGCCTTCGTTTAAAATATCTCTATTTGGTTTGTTTGGATTGTATTTGGCTTTGCTGACAAATTTATACATAAACTCATTAACTTCATCATCGCCCATATATACCACGACTTCGCCATTTTTGGCTATTACTACTTCGGCATTTTCGTGTTTAAATCTGCCTAGGGCGGTGCGTTTGATTGGGGTTGAGTTTGGATTATATGGATCTATCTCTACTATCCAACCAAAGCGATTTGGCTCATTTTCGTTTTTAGCGATATCGAATCTCTCATCTAGTTTCCACTCATAATTCTCACCTTTTACGCTAAGGCCATAGCGTTTTTGTGCTGGATTAAATGCATAATTCTCATCACTAGACCCAAAGAAATCATTGAAATTCTCTTCACAAGTAAGATATGTCCCCCATGGCGTTTTGCCACTAGCGCAGTTATTTATAGTTCCATAGACTTCGCTACCGCTCTTATCGGCTTTTGTTTTCATAAGCTTATTAGCTCTAGCTGGGCCTTGGATCTCCATTTTGGTATTAGCTGTGATTCTGCGATTGTATGGTGAGTCTAGCACAACGCTATAATCCCCATCGCTATCTCTAGCTATCTCAAATATACTTACTCCAACGGAATTTTGCTCATACTTAACATCATCTAAGCTCATATTTTTGCCATGGTGATTAAACATTATTTCTGGATTCATATACTCATTATTAACAGCTAAAATCGCTCTATCTTCATCAAGGCCAAACCACGCCATACCATCGGTATTATCGCCAAATACCAAATTCGCATTTGCTATGGCTGCTTTATTGATAGTTTTGCTCTCATCAAAAGGCGTTGCCTTGCTAAAGAGCGCATCGCCCCAACTAATTAACTTTTTAGCCTCATATCCTTCAGGGACTATGACGCTATCGCTTGTGCTAGGGGCGATTTGTTTAAATCCTATTAAATGTTTTTTCTCATTGGCTAACACACTAGAAGGCGAAAAAAATCCCGCATAAGCCAAAACAGCGCTAGAAACTTTCAAAAAATTTCTTCTTTCCATAAAAAACTCCATATGATAAATTATGACGAAATTATAAAATCAGCTTGTAAAATTTTTATGATATTTTGGTTAAAAATATGTAAAATTTAGCCTTAAAATCTTAAAATACAAATTTATAATATCTAAGGGAAGTAAGATGAGTAAAAAGATATTTATTTTAGGCACTGGCACCGATGTAGGTAAGAGCTATATAAGTGCGTTAATAGTAAAGAAAATGCGTGAATTTGGACTAAATACCAGCTATTTCAAGCCAGTTTCTAGCGGAAATTTGATAGATGATAATGGGGAGATAATCCCGCTTGATGTGAAGTTTGTGCGTGAGTTTTCTAAGATTGAGCTTAGCTATTCTCAAATGAGTGCTTATAATTTTATCAAGCCCTATTCTCCGCATTTATCGGCTAAAAATGAGAATAAGAGCGTAAATATGGATATTATCATATCTAAATTTAAAAAGCTAGATGAAATTTGCAATTTTATGGTAGTTGAAGGAGCCGGTGGTGCGATATGTCCGCTTAGATATGATGATAAGAAGATAATGCTACTTGATCTGGTAAAAACTTTAAATTTAAGCGTTATAATAGTATCAGATGCAACCCTTGGAGCGATAAATCAAACTGGGCTAACTAGCTTTTATCTAAGGCAAAATGGCGTTAATATAAAGGGCGCGATATTAAATAATTTTGATGAAAATTGCCCCATTTGCATAGATAATAAAAAGATGATAAATGAGCTATTTGGTCTAAAAATTTTATCTTGCGTAAAAAGAGATGAGCTAAGCTTGGATATAAGCAAAAATGAGATTTTAGATATTTTTAATTAAGGATAAATATGCTTTTAGATATAGCAAAGATGGATTTGGAGCTAATATGGCATCCGTGTTCGCAAATGTATGATTATAAGGAGCTACCACCAATTGTAATAAAGCGTGGCAATGGGGTTAAAATTTATGATGAAAATGATAAAGAGTATATCGATATAATCAGCTCTTGGTGGTGTAATCTACTAGGGCACTCAAATGAGTATATAAACAATGCTATTAAAAATCAGCTTAATGAGATTGAGCATGTGATATTTGCTAATTTCACGCACGAAGGTGCTGTGAGATTAGCTAGTAGATTAAGGCAAATTCTTCCGCCCAAGCTAGATAAATTTAACTTTTCAGATAATGGCAGCTCGGCTGTAGAGAGTGCGCTTAAGATGGCGTTTCAATATCAGCACCAAGTAGGCAATACGCATAAGGATAAATTTATCTGTCTAAGTAATGCTTATCACGGCGAAACTATCGGTGCTTTGAGCGTTGGGGCTCTTGATTTGTATGCTAAAATTTATGAGCCAATGCTGATGAAGGCTATTCGCTTGCAAGCCCCTGATATGTATAGAAGCCAATTTGATGGTAGTTGCGATGAGATAGCTACTAAATATTTTGAGCATTATGTTATGCCAGTTTTTGAAAGGTATGGCCATGAGAGCGTGGCTTTGATAGTTGAGCCTATACTTCAAGCTGCTGCTGGAATGAAAATATATCCACCCTTATATCTTAAAAAGCTACGGCAAATTTGCGATGAGTATGGAGTGCTACTAATAGCTGATGAGATCGCTACTGGATTTGGGCGGACTGGGCGGATGTTTGCTTGTGAGCACGCAAATATTAGCCCTGATATTATGACACTTTCAAAGGGGCTAACTGGCGGATATATGCCAATGTCTATTACGGCTACTACTAATGAGATTTATGATGCTTTTTATGCACCATACTCGCAAGGCAAGGCCTTTATGCACTCTCATACATATAGCGGCAATCCACTTGGATGCGCTGCGGCAAATGCGGTTTTGGATATATTTGAGAGTCAAAATATATTAAGCCAAGCCCAACAAAACGCAATCTATCTAAAAAATGAGATAAACTCTGCTCTAAGCTCGCATAAAAATGTAGGTCAAATTCGCACTATTGGGCTGATAAACGCAATTGAGCTAGTGGAGCAAAAAGATGGCAAAAAGGCATTTAACCAAGCCTTAAGAACTGGATATCAAATTTATAAAAAAGCTTTAAAAAATGGTCTTATACTAAGGCCACTTGGCGATGTTATATACTTTAATCCACCGCTAAATATTCAAAAAAATGAGATGGATGAGGCGATAAAAAGGTGCGTAAAAAGCATAGATGAGGTGCTTGGAGGATTTTGATTATGTTAAGCAGATGAAAATAGCGAATTTATAACTTAAGCTAAAATCATTGTTAAAGTGTGAATTTAAGGCTTCAATACTGCTTTTTGTAAGCTTAAATTCGCCCTTTATATTATTTACTCCAGTATGTTTAAGGTGAGTTAAAAGCTCTTTTAGATTGTTAAATTTTAGCCTGATTTGGCTCTCTTGTGCATTTAGAATTTCAAAATTTTTACTAAAAATTGCTTTTAGTTGGTCTAAATTTTTATACTCTAAACTCTGATTTGTAAAACTTGAAAGCTCTTTTAAAGTCCCATCAATAAATATACTAAAAGCCAAAATCCCACCACTTTTTAAGCTAAATTTGAGCTTATTAGCCAAATTCTCAAGGGCATTAATCCATTGAAAAACTGAGCTTGAGATGATTAAATCTTGTTTATTTTTAATCTTTAACTGGGTAATATCGCCTATTTGAGTGCTAAATTTACTCATAAATTCACTCTCATAAAGGTCATTTAAAATCAAATTTTCATAACTCAAATTCTCCATAATCAATCTTGTCAAAACCCCACTTCCAGCACCAATCTCATAAATATCATCGAAATTTTGTCTATAATCTTTAAGAGTTTGTATCAAAGCATTTGCCGCATAAATCTGCGGTTTGGCATAAAGGTCATAAAATTTCGCACTTTTAAATTTCAACTATCTCTCCAAAGCTTTTAAAATTAAAAAATATAAAATGCGGAGCGTTTATAATCCTAGCTTTATCCTTAAAATATTCTAAAACCGCCCGATTATCGAAGACTAAATCACGCTTACTAATATAAGCCCTATCCCACGAAATAGCGTTCTCACAAGGCAAAATAGCGTTTTTATAAAGATTTATAAGCTCGATTTTAGCATTTTGATTAAATGTAAAATCTTTAAATTTTTGCTCATTAATGCCTAAAAAACAGAGTTTTTTAAAGCTTTCAAAATCAAACTCGCTTATACTTTTATAAAAAATATCTTTTTTAATCCCATATTTTTCATCTATTCCAAAAGGGGTGCCATTTATGGCAATTGCGACTTTTAAGGGGGTATTTTTTAGTGCCAAATTTGCAGCCCAAACACCCATAGACCAAGAGATTAAATATATATCTTTATTGGCTAAAATTTCTCTATCAAAACTAAGATCACTATAATCACTAACCACCAAAAGCCCATAATCTCCAAGCTCTAAGTGGCTAATGCTACTTTTATCAAAGCCATAACCCAAGAATAATACAATGAGTTTTTTAGCCTCTTTAATAAGATCAATTTTCATCTAAAAGCCTTTTTAAACTCATCAAATCGCTATCTTGTAAATCCGCCCTTAAGCTAATTCTAAGTCTTGCCTTGCCACTTGGGACTGTTGGTGGGCGGATAGCTGGGACAAAGTAGCCAAGCTCGTTTAACGCCTTTGAAAGCTCTAAGGCCTTGGCATTTTCTCCAACGACAAAAGGGCAGATATGGGTTGAGTTGAGATTTAAATAATTTATCAAATTTACTAAATTTTCACGCCGTTTTGAGTGATCTTGAGCTAGAATAAAATTGCTCCAAGCTACATTTATAGGTGGTATAGAAGTAGAATATATCAAGCTTCTAGCACTATTTATAAATATATCTTTATATTCTTTGCTACCTAAAAGCACAGCTCCACTACTTCCTACAGCCTTACTAAGCGTAACAAGGATAAAATCAATATCACAGCTCATATCGCCACAAATTCCAAGCTCATTTAAGGCAAAAAACGAGTGAGCCTCATCTATATATAACATAATATTATCATAACGCCTTTTTAATGATAGCATAAACTCTATATCAGCCCTATCCCCATCCATACTAAAAATAGCTTCGCTTAGAATTATAATTCGTTTGAATTTATCATAATTTTGCTTAACTAAACTCTCTAATGCTTCATTATCGTTATGGGCGTAGCGTTTGAAATTAGCATTTGATAATTTTAATGCATCAATCATACTAGCATGAATTAATTTATCAGCTATAAAGAGCGTATCATCACTATTTAAGGCACTAATACAGCTTAAATTCGCACAATACCCAGAGTTGAAAATTAACGCACTTTTTTTAAATTTATTCTCAAACCAACTCTCCAAACGCTCAAATTCATCACTTGAAGTATAAACTAGCCTACTAGCCCCAGAGCCAAAATACCACTCACTATCTAAACAAATTTGCAAAAATTCATCTCTTAATGCCCTATTACTAGCTATCCCAAGATAGTCATTGCTGCCTAAGTTTAGCAGTCTTTTGCCATTTAAGTTTAGAAATTTTGAGCTTATGCTTGAGTGCTTTAACTCTCTAAAGTTATTATCTTGCTTTGCTTTTTGTATATCAAACATTATAAACTCACTTAATTTAGCTTTATAAAATTTAGCATTATATCAAAAAATGAAATTAAAAATAAAACAACATTTCAAAAATACCTAAACCAAAAATCTAATGATTATTCAAAATTCCACTTGATTTTCTTAAAAAATTTAAGATTTATTGTGATAAAATTTATCATTTTTTTAAGGTTTTAGTATGCTTGGAGTATTAAAAAATCTCGCATTTTGGGTTGTTTTAGCAATAGTGCTTGGTATTTTTGTAGGTTATACTTTTCCGCAAATTGGAATTGATAGTAAATTTGGAATTGACTATTTTATAATGATTTTAAAGTGGATGGTAGGACCCATTATCTTTCTTACCATTATTTCAGGTATTGTAGGCTTAGATAGTCTAAAAGACCTTGGTAGCATAGGCTTAAAGGGCTTTATCTACTTTGAAGTAGTTAGCACGATAGCCTTAGCTATGGGCATTTTTGGCTCATTGCTCTTAGCACCTGGAGCGGGAATGCATCTAGATGCTAACTCCTTTGATACTAGTAGTGTTGAGAAATTCTCTGGAGCTTCTAAAGATGTAGGCTCGATCTGGTCGATATTAGCAAACGCAGTGCCAAAAGCTCCGCTTTTACCTTATGATGACTTAAACACGCTTAGCGGATTTGGATTTATGATAGGTATGCTTAAAAATACTCTTTTAGCCCTAAGTATCGTTATCACCCCATTTATCAAAGCAAACACACTTCAAGTGCTTTTCATGGCTTTGTTTTTAGCAATTGTGTTAAGCTTTTCACCAAAGAAAATCAAAGATTTTTTCATAAATCCTATTGAAAAGGCTCAAAACTGGGTGTTAAAAGCTCTTAGTATCTTTATGTGGCTAAGCCCCTTAGCGGCGTATTGTGCGATGGCGTATCTCATTGGCAAATTTGGCATTGAGAGTTTGATAGGTATGCTAAGTCTGCTTGGGACTATGCTAGTGTCGTGTTTGGTTTTTATTTTTGTGGTGCTTGGTGTGATTTGCTACGCTGTTAAGGTAAATATATTTAAATTTATGCGGTTTATTGCTAAAGAGGTGCTAGTTGTCTTTGCTACTAGCTCAAGCGAAGTTGCCTTAGCCCCACTTATGAAAAAGCTTGAAAGTGCTGGAATTCATAAAGGTTGCGTCGGTGTAATCACCCCTTTTGGCTACTCTTTTAACCTAGATTGTACAAATATTTATCTCTCAGCTTGTGTTATATTTTTAGCTCAAGCTTTTGATATAGAGCTTAGTTTTTCGCATTTGCTTAGTATTTTACTAATTTTGATGGTTACAAGCAAGGGTGCCGTAGGAGTAACTGGCTCAGGCTTTGTAGTGCTTGCTGGGACGCTTGGCTCTATGCATGATGTTATACCTGTGGTGGCTGTAACGGTGCTACTTGGAGTGGATAAATTTATGAGCGAGATGCGTGCGGTGGGGAATTTATGTGGCAACGCAGTGGCTTGTCTAATCGTAGGAATTTGGGATAAAAAAATCGATAGGCAAAAATTTAACTACGCTATAAACCACCCTGATGAGTTTGACTTTGAAAAACTTAAAGCAAAAGCTTAAATTTCTAGCCAATGATTTTATATATTAAACTCTTAAGCACATAGCAAATGTAACACTATAATCTATATTAAAGCAATTTATAAGAAAAATTTCTAATATAAAATAGCTAAATTTATTAATTTAAGATAATTTTTGTGTAAAATAGTAACACTTGATTAAAAAATTGTAACAAATACTACAAAAATCATTTAATAATTTTGATTTTTTGTTATAATAAAAACAAGCTTAACAATAAAGAAAGAAGAAAATATGAAAAAATTACTTTTTTCATCAGTTTTAGTCGCCACTTTGGCTAGTTCTGCTTTTGCTGGTTATTATGTAGATAGATATGGTAATATACGCTATCAATTAGATATTCACACTGCAAGTTCAAATAATCAAAACGCAAATACCAATCCACAAACAAATCATCAAAGTATCTATTCAAATGCCTTTTGTGCGTGGATAGGTTGCATTCGTTAAACAATAAAAGGCTATCAATGAATCTTACAAATATGAAATATTATGGCTATGAGACCATTTCTAATAATTTCGTGTATGGAGTACTTAGTCAAGATGTGCAAAATCGTTCTAAGACTGAATTAGCAGAGCTTGATAAGAGCATAGATAGCCTTACTAACACTAGTATTAAGGTTAATTTTAATGAAAGCACTTTTAAAAATCAAGTCTATTTCAAAGATGAAACAAGTGGGGAATTTATAAAAATTGGACTTAGCGATGAAAATTTAGAAAAACTCCAAAGAGTATTTGGAAAACAAGATTTCTTTACTAAAAGCGATGGTTCGCAAATACTTAGTGGTAAGGCTGAAAGCTTTGTGGCTGGGTGGTTTGGCGATATAGCTTACAAGCGTGGATATGCTAGTAGCGATGCTAATGGCGATGGATACCTAAGTCAAGATGAGTTAGCAAATACAAATTCTGGTTTTACTTCGCACGGAGTTTTTAATCTTTATTCTATGACTGATACTTCTACTAGCACAGAGAGTTATATGAAACTTGGAGATAGTTTTAAAAATCAGCATTCTTCATCTTATGCTGCTGGAAAATACGCAAGTGATAGCATAGAAAAGGAGCTAAATAAAACAATACAAAATGATAAAAATAGTGATGGTAAAATAGCTTATGGTGAGATAATGGATAAAAACGAACACGAACAAGATGTAACAGACATTATAACAGCTATGATAGGGGATAAAATAGAACAAATAAATGTCGGCGAAGACTTACTAGCTAAAGCTCTTTTACAACAATTTATGGGCGGAGTAAGCTCACTAAATGCTGAGCAAAAAGCAATTTTAGCAAAAGCAGGACTTCTAATGGATGAAAATACACTAAAAGAGGATTTAAGCTCTGTAATAAAAAACATAGAAGCAAATATAGAAAATTCAAAGATAGATTTCAAAGTATAATTTAACTACGCTATAAACCACCCTGATGAGTTTGACTTTGAAAAACTTAAAGCAAAAGCTTAAATTTATGGCTAATTCTAAAATTTGCCAAATCTCTTAACTCGCACTTGAAATTTAATGCTTGTTTTAGAAAATATTTTAAAATATATAATTAAAATCACAAAATTAAAAGAGCAAAGATGAAAGTTTAATTTTAGATGATGATAAAGATTTTGGTACAGGCGGACTAGCTACAAATAAAAAATATATGATAAGCACCACTTGGAATGCGCCAATTACGGCATTTAAGGATAAAAATGAGTTTTTTGAAGGTGTGGATATGATGGCGCAACCTTTGCTATGCATAAGGCGATGGAATTTTACGGTATGAAGGCATTGCCAAGCTTTATTTGTAATGATGTAATTAAAAATCCAAAGACAGATGAGTATATAAATAGCTACAAAGAGCATATAAGGGCGAATTTTTAAATTTGCTAGATTAAGAAGTTGAAATTTAAGGCTATCTACTTAAATTTCACTTAAAAGTGCTGAATTTCAGAGTTAAATTTGTTTTATTAATAGATTAAATTTAGCTTAAATAATTTAAATTTTATATTTACTAAGGCTAAATTTTAAGTAAATTAAAAACACTAGCCTAAATTAGTCCAAAACCGCCTTATATTCACACTTTTTGCATAGCTCTTCTATGGCTTTGCCTTGCTTAAATCCATCTACTATTGCTACAGCTTTTGCCGAGTTTAAAACCTCATCTAAGCTTTGCTTTTTTATATCGCCTAATTTTATATCAGCATTTGCATCTATACAGCATGGCACCACTACGCCACTACTTTTAAACCCAATTTGAGATGAGAGGCCGTGGCAATATTTTTGTATATTTTGGCTATTTGGCTCTCTCCACTCAAAATACTCTTTGAAATTCAAAAATATCTTATATCCTAAACGAAATCTATTATTTTGATAATCAATCTTAACGCCAAAAAACTGCTCAAATTTATCCTTTATTAGATGAAATTTATCTAAATTTAGCATATGTTTTTGCACTCTAAAATTGATAAAAATCTCGCTATTTATAGCGTTTTTAAATTTGCAAAACTCAAGCAAATTATCTATATAATCATCTTTAAATTTGGCATTTTTATCTAAAAATGCACTTAGAGAAAACGATATTTGATGAGCCTTGCAAAGCATGGCAAAATCATGGTTTTTAAGATATTTACCAGTTGTTACTAAGTCGATATTAAAATTACTATCAAGAGCCAAATTTAAATAAAGATCTAAATTAGCATTAGCCAAAGGATCACCCAAAAGATGTAAGCATATAGCTTTGGTTTTGCCTTTTATTTGAGATAAAATGCTTTTATAAACTTCAAGATCCATCGCTCCAAATTTAGCTATATTTGGCGAAGGACAAAAGCTACACTCGCACCCACAAACATCGCTAATTTCTATATAGACTTTTTGAAATTTACCCACGCCAATCCTAGATAAAATATTTTGCAGCTTCGCTCTTATCACATTTTGTAGCTTCTATAATTTTATCGCCTATTTTGGCTTTATACACTACATTTGGTTCGCTTTTGCAATAACTAATTGCTAATTTTGCAGCCAAAGCTCTATCTAAATCACTTGCATTTTTATCTATAAAACTATGCGCTCCTATAATTCCATCATAATTTATACTATCCATCTTTTCTAATTTTAAAGCTTCAAGCTTTTCATTATCATTTTGATCACGGCCTATTATCATTTTAGCGCCATCAGGAAGTCTTAAATGCCTACCATATCTTAAGCTTTGTAGATCATCTTCACTCATATTATTATCAAATTTGATAAAATCCCTAATCCTATTACTAAATCCTTCCATTGTATATGGACAGCCTCCACCAGGGCTTTCAAACTCATCAAATCCAAACTCTTTAGCCAAATTTAACTGAGCGTTTCTGCCACGACCATTTAATCCTAGCAATTTTTCTCTATCTACCCAGCCTTCACGCTCTGGCATTGTAGGTTTTAAAAGCTTAGCACATAATGGTCTAAGCACTATATCATCTCTATCATCGGCTAAATTTTTGACATGCACCATCGCATCATTTCGCTGGCTCATCGGTCTTTGACCTACTACTTCACCACTAATTACAAAGCTAGCACCATAATCTTTTAACATAGAAATTGCAGTCTTAAACATAAATCCATGACAATCAATACATGGATTAAACTGCTTTCCATAGCCAAATTTAGGATTAAATAGCACATCTTGAAGATATTTACTACGCACATTTACACTCTCAAAACTAGCTCCAGCCATAGCTGCGCGTCTAGCTAATATCTCATTTTTAACCGGATCTGAGCCAAATCCTATATCTATATTTAAAGCATGAACCTCAATACCTTGCATTGTAATTAATTTTATAGCTAGCATACTATCAAGCCCGCCGCTAAATAGTGCTAAACACTTTCTTTTCATCTTTTTCCTTTTAACATTGATATTCTTTTTTTACACTCTATTATCTCTTCAATTGTTAGATTTTTGTTTTTTAAAAGCCTTTCATAATATCCTACTGCAAGTGGCCTAATAGCATTATGAAGCTCATTTACACTCTTATACTCTTCTAAATTTTGGCTTAACTCTAGCTCTCTTATATACTCATTATTTTGACTTTGCGAACCTACAACTGCTCTATATGTAGCCTTATCTTTAAAAATTTCAACCCCATAATACTGCTCTACAATCTGACAATACTCAGGATTTTTAAGCATATTTTTTAAAATTGATAGCTCTGCAATATCCTTTTTTTCTATAATTGGAAGATTTTGAATTTGAATATTTGTTTGAGTTTTTGCTAAATTTGAATTATCTCTTCTTTTTGTAGTCTTGCTTAGTCTAAATGAGCCTGGATCGATCCTTAAAAGTGTAGATACTAAAGGCACATACGCATCAGCTACAATTGGATTTAAACCAAAGCTAAACTCTTGAATAGCTTTTAGTGATTTTGCTATCTCTATTGGGGTTTTGGGATTTAAATTTTTTACAAGTTGAGTTATATAAAACTCGCCAAGCTCCACACCGCCACTTAACATATCTCTTAGCTCCATATCTTTGCCACTTGCTACTAGTTCGGCTGGATCCTTGCCACCACTAATTAATACTACTTTACCATCTATTTGATGCTCCATAAGCAATCTTGCACTCTTAAAGGCTGCATTAATTCCAGCACTATCGCTATCAAAACTTAGAGTTACTTTGATATCTCCACGCTGTATTAAAGGTATATGCTTTTGAGTAAGGGCTGTACCTAAAACTGCTACGGCATTATTTATTCCAGCAGCATGTAGCATAATGCAATCCATATAACCCTCACAAATTACAATAGAATGCGACCTATATATTTCACTCTTAGCCTTATCATAGCCGTAAAATATCTTTGATTTATCAAAAATTTGGCTTTGCGGACTATTAATATATTTGGCTGGATTATCGCTAATTGTCCTACCACCAAAACCAACCAAACGCCCAAGATGATTATATATTGGAAAGGTTATACGATTGATAAAACTAGCGTAATATCCACTTTCATTTTGTTTTATAGCGCCAACTTCTAAAGCCTCTTTTGGCTCTATGTTTTCATTTTGAAGTAAATTTAGAGTATTTTGTGAGCCTGCTGCCCAGCCTAGCTCCCACTTTTCTATAATAGCATCAGTGATGGAGCGACTTTTTAGATAGTTTAGGGCTTCAGGATTTTTATACAAAAGCGTCTTATAATGCAAATTTAAATTCTCTAAAATTTTCTTATCTATCTTTGGTTCATTTTTGCTACTTGTATATTCTAATGCGACATTATATATGCTTGCTAGTTTTTCAATAGCTTCAACATATCCTAATTTTTCATACTCCATAACAAATTTAATAGCATCGCCACCAGCTTTACAAGAAAAGCAGTGATATATACCTTTGCTAGGACTTATAGACATTGATGGATGTTTGTCATTATGAAATGGACAGACACATACAAAATTTGCACCAGATTTTTTAAGCGGTATATAACTGCCTACAACATCAGCAATATCAACTATATTTTTTAAATTTTCTATACTATTTTTAGATATCATAAGCGAGATTATACATTGATTTAGCTATAATCGCCATTAAATTTAGCAAGGTAGTTTGGTTTGGACTTTTTTTTCATTGAGTATAGAGATCCTATTTTTGGGCTTATTGTGCTTTTTAGCGTACTTCTTTTGGTAGCTATTTTTAGCTATTTTTGGGGAGTTTTTTCGCTTAAAGATCAAAAAAATAGCATAGATAAATTTGTCAATAAATTTCAATCTCAAAGCAATCTAGACCAAAAATATCAAGATATGCTACTAAATCTTGATATAGATTCAAATTCGCTTGGAGTTTTAGCTGGGATATTTGCTAGAAGTGGAGATTTTAACAAAGCTATTAGCATATATCTAATTGCTCTTAAAAAAGCAACTAAAAAGAGCGAAAAAGAGTTTATATTCTTAAATTTAGGCAAAGTTTATCTAAAAGCTGGTTTTATACAACGCTCCACAGAGGTATTTTTAGAATCGATTAAAATCAGTCCTAAAAATATTGATGCGCTTAGCCATCTTGGGCTTGGGTTTGAAAAACTTAGAATGTATGATCAAAGCCTTGAGGTTTTAGACGCTCTAAGCGAACAAGAGATAGAAGTTGCTGAGCAAATCGCCTATACAAAGGCATTAAAACTTAAAAATAGCGATATAAATTTCGATCAAAAAATAGCCAAATTTAAAAAACTCTCTAGCGAGTTTAAGCTAATAGATCGTATGATATTAGAGCTATATATAGCAAATAATAAAGATATAAATGAGATAAAATCAAAACCAAATTTAAACCACTGCATAGATATTTTATACACAAATGATGGAGTATTAGATGGTGATGAGTATATGGAGCTATATAGTGCTAAAGGCAAAAATGATATACCAATTAATGATTTTAATCTAAAACTTCTCAAAACTGCCAATGCAAATGGCCTAAATGCTACACTAAGCTTTAGCTATATTTGTAGCGAGTGCAAAAGCTCATATCCACTATTTTTTTATAGATGTAATCACTGCGCTAGGCTTGGAAGTTGTGCTATTATTCCAAATGTTATAAAGGAGAGCGATGAAGACAGTATCGCTTTTTAGTGATGGAAGTTGCTTAAATAATCCTGGCCCTGGTGGTTGGGCCTATATTTTAGAGTTTGGAATTCACAGCAAAAATGCCAGTGGTTCTGTGCCAAATACTACAAATAATCAAATGGAGCTTTTAGCAGTAATAAATGGCTTAAAAGCATTAAAAGAGCCATGCTGTGTAAATCTCTATACTGATAGTAGCTACGTAGCAAATGGGATAAATATATGGCTAGATGGCTGGAAGAAAAAAGGATATAAAAATGTCAAAAATGTAGAGCTTTGGCAAGAGCTTGATAGTCTAATCCAAACTCATCAAGTCAAAGCTCATTGGATAAAAGCTCACGCTGGCCATCCACAAAATGAACTATGTGATAAGCTAGCTAGAGAAGCTGCGACAAATTTACAAAAACAGGAGCAATAGATGGACAAACTAAAGCAAATTCAAAAGCTTCTAAAATATGAATTTAAAAATATAAATCTATTAAAAGAGGCCATAACTCACAAAAGCATCAAAAGCTCTATAAATAACGAAAGGCTTGAATTTTTAGGCGATGCGGTGCTAGATTTAATAGTTGGTGAGTATCTCTATCATAAATTCAGCACCCAAAGCGAAGGAGATTTAAGCAAACTAAGAGCCTCATTAGTAAATGAAGATAGTCTAGCCAAAATCGCTAAAGAGCTTAAGCTTGGAGAGTTTTTATATCTCTCACCAGCTGAAGAAAATAACGGCGGTAGAGATAAACAAAGCTTAATAAGCGACGCCTTAGAAGCTTTAATGGGAGCGATATACTTAGAGAGTGGATTAGATAGCGTCAAAGTAATCTTTATAGATTTATTAGAAAAAAACTTTCCAGATATCAATCTAAACTCGCTAACTAAAGATTACAAAACTACACTTCAAGAAATAACCCAAGCCCAAATAGGCACAGCACCAAAATATGAACTAATTAGCTCTAGTGGGCCAGATCATAAAAAAAGCTTTGAAATGGCAGTATTATTAAATGGCAAAGAGATAGCAAGAGCTACTGGAAATAGCAAAAAAGCAGCCGAACAAGCTTGTGCTTTAAAGGCTTTAGAGATGTTAAAAAATATAATTTAAAGGTCAATTATGAATACATTTGGCAATAAGCTTAAATTAAGCACTTTTGGAGAGAGCCACGGAACGGCCATAGGTGGAATAATAGATGGCCTTCCAGCTGGCATTAAAGTTGATATGGAGTTTATACAAAATGAACTTGATAAAAGACGCCCAGGAGGCAAATACGCTACATCTAGAAAAGAGAGCGATAAGGTTGAGATTTTAAGTGGAATTTATGATGGATTTACCACTGGATGTCCAGTTGGATTTGTAATTGCTAATACCTCTCAACACTCCAAAGATTATGATAATATCAAAGATCTATTTCGTCCAGGACATGCCGATTATACATATTTTGCTAAATTTGGCATTAGAGATCATAGGGGCGGTGGCAGAAGTAGCGCTAGAGAGAGTGCGTGCCGTGTAGCTGGTGGGGCATTTGCGGCCTTGTTGCTAGCCGAATTTGGCATAAGCGTACAAAGCTGTGTAACGCAAATTGGAGATATAAAAGCAAAAGAGATTGATTTTGATTTTGCTAATTCTAGTGAAATTTTTTGGGCTGATCAAAGTAACCAAGATAGCGCTAAAGAGCTAATCTTAAACACAAAAAATGATAATGATAGCTTAGGCGCTACTGTTTTAACCATCATAAAAGACGCCCCAGCTGGGCTTGGGGAGGTGCTTTATAATAAACTTGATGCTGCTTTAGCCAGTGCGATGATGGGGATAAATGGAGTCAAAGGCGTAGAGATAGGCGATGGAATAAATGTTGCTACTATGCTAGGAAGTTTTAATAATGATTGTATGAATAAAAATGGCTTTATCACCAATCATTGCGGTGGAATCTTAGGCGGAATTAGTAATGGCAATGATATAGTTATAAAAAGCCATTTTAAACCAACGCCAAGCATTTTTAAAGCCCAACCAACAATAAATTTAGATGGCAATGAGGTTATATGTGAGCTTCGTGGCAGACATGACCCATGCATCGGCGTGCGTGGGAGTGTAGTAGCTACTGCTATGGCTAGACTAGTCATTGCTGATATGCTACTTTTAAATGCAAGTGCAAATTTAAATAATTTAAAAAGGATATATGAATGAATAAAGTTTTAGGGGGGGGGTTGATGAGATATTGTGATTTTTGCGTTATGCCAGATAGTAGGCCTGGGATTAAATTTACTACTTTAAGCGATGAGAGACTAAAGTGTAGCGCATGTATAAATCACGAAAATAAACAAAAAATCGATTATAAAGCCAGATTTAAAGAGCTTGAGGCTTTATGTGATAAGCATAGGGGCAGAAATGGCTCAAATGATTATGATTGCGCTATTGCTGTAAGTGGCGGCAAAGATAGCCATTTTCAAGTGCATATAATGAAAGAGAAGCTTGGAATGAATCCGGTTCTTTTTAGCGTTGAAGATAATTTTACAATGACAAATGCTGGAAAGAGTAATTTAAGAAATTTAAGTCAAGAGTTTGGTTGCCATATAATCTCTTTAAAACCAAATATCAAAACTCAAAAAGCCTTAATGCTATATACATTTGAAAAATATGGCAAACCTACTTGGTATATAGATCGCCTAATATATAGCTATCCATTTGCTATGGCAGCTAAATTTAATACTCCACTTTTAATTTATGGTGAAAATGTAAGCTATGAGTATGGTGGTAGCGACGCAGCTGAGACTCCAAGTGCTAAGGATATATTTTTAAATGGCGTAGCTAGCGATATAGATCTAAGCGGGGTAGATATAGACCCAAAAGATCTGCAATTATTTTATGATCCAGCTAGTTCAAACTATATAGATAGCCTTGAGCCAATATATCTAAGCTATTTTATTAAATGGAACTCATATTCTAACTATATTTTTGCAAAAAGCAGAGGCTTTAGCGATTTAAAAAGCGAATGGGATAGAACCCATACTATTGAGGATTTTGACCAGGTTGATACTGTAGCATATACTGTGCATGCATGGATGAAATATCCTAAATTTGGCCATGCCACAGCTACAGATTATGCTGCTAGGTTGGTAAGATATGGGCTATTAGATAGAGCCAAAGCCATTGAGCTAGTAAAAGAAAGAGATCATGCATTAGATCCTAGATGTGTAGAGGATTTTTGTAATTTTATCGGTATTAGTAAATCTAAATTTTGGCAAATTGTTGAAAGTCATTATAATAAAGAGATATTTACTAAAAATGAATTTGGCGAGTATAAGCTAAAATATGAGATAGGTTAAATTTGAATTTAATATATATTTTTATAATCAAACTTTACAATAAAGGAAAGCTATGAAACATATCAAAAGATTAAAAGATATAGGCGTTGCCAGTGGAGTTGGTGCTATAATGGCCTTTGGTTTGGCAGGATGTGGAGAGAGTGGCTCTACAGGCTCATCTTTAGAACAGACAGTTCAAAAGCAAGGCGCAACTGTTTTTATAGAAAAAAATAGCGATGGAAGCTATAAGATTGCTGATGAGTTTCCAAGCAATGAGACTAGAATATTCTTGCGTGAGGCTGGTGCAGATGGCACAATGAGCGAAAGACTACTAAGTCAAGCTGAAATAGATAAACTACTTCAAGAAGAAAATGCCAAAATTGAAGCTGGAGAAAGTGGCCTAACAAACTCAACCCTAAGTAGCGGAAGCGGTGGCCTAGGATTAGGCGAAGCGATACTAGCTAGCGCAGCTGGAGCGATAATAGGAAGCTGGATAGGCTCAAAACTATTTAATAATCCAGCCTATCAAAACAGTCGCCAAAATGCATATAAAAATCCAAGTGCATATAATAGAAGCGTAAATAGCTTTAATAGAGCTGGAACTGCAAGCGCTGCTTCAAAAGCTGGAAATAGTGGTAGAAGTGGATTTTTTGGCGGTGGAAGTGGTAGTGGCTCAAGCCAAGCTACTGGAGGATGATGATTTTGGCTTAGATTTTGCTTGTTTTATTTAAATTCACAAAGGCAAAGATATGATAATTAATAATGAACTAAATACCAAGCTAATAAATATAGCTAAAAACCAAGCTATTATGAGTCAAAATGCCAAATTTGATAAAATTTTGCAAGATCTATCTAGCGATAATTCAAAATTAACCTCAGCCATCTCAAACGCATCAAATATGGCAAATAGCGACTCTAAGCTTTTTGCTACATTTGACTTTATGTAAGCTATGAATCAGCTACTCTATGGCAATCCAAGCGAGTCTGAACGCACAAAGCTAATGGCAAAAATGCAAGAAATTGCAAAGAGTGTTTAATAAATTAGGTTTGATTATAAACTATATATTTGATGGCTTAAAGCTACAATAAATGTAAAAATAAAAAGGATAAAAGTGAAGCTTAAAAAAATTGAACCACTTGATAATGGATATTTAGAAAGTATCGGCTTTGGCTGGCATACCGATCTTGATGGTAGCAGATATATATCTAATGAGCTAGTAAGCATAACCCAAGATGAAGCCGAGGCATTTTATGAAGCGACAAATGAGCTATATGATATGTATGTAGTTGCTGCTGAGTATGTTATTAATAATGATCTATTCCATGAACTTGGGATTCCATTTAATCTAGTGGATATCATTAAAGCTAGCTGGGAAAATGATGTTCATTGGCATCTTTATGGTAGATTTGATTTAGCTGGGGGTATAGATGGTAAGCCTATTAAATTAATTGAATTTAACGCCGATACGCCTACAAGTCTTTTTGAAACAGCGATAATCCAATGGGCAATGCTTAAATTTAACAATCTTGATGAGGCAGCTCAGTTTAATGATGTCTATGAAGCACTAGTTGAAAACTTCAAACGCCTAATCACTCTTGAAGAAGATACTAGTAGATTTGATGAGTATTATGAAGGATGGAAGATTCTTTTTAGCTCTATAGCTGGTAGTAGCGAAGATGAAAATACTACAAGACTGCTTGAGGCTTCAGCTAGAGATGCTGGGTTTGAGTGTGATTTTGCCTTTGCCAGTGAGGTGAGCTTTGATGATGAAAATGGTATATTTTGGAATGGACAAAACTGGGAATACTGGTTTAAGCTAATTCCATGGGAGATGATTGCCATTGATGAGAGCGACCTAGCGTTAATCATAAAAAACATAATCAAAAACCAAAAAGCCATAATTTTAAATCCAGCCTATACTTTATTATTTCAAAGTAAAGGAATTATGAAAATTTTATGGGATTTATATCCAAATCACCCATTACTTTTAGAATCAAGCTTTGAGCCATTAAATGGCAAAAAGCAGGTCAAAAAGCCATTTTTAGCCAGAGAGGGTGCAAATGTATCTATAATAAATAGCGATGGTAGCATAGAGATACAAAATGATGGAGAGTATGCAAATGGCAAATTTTTATATCAAGAGTTTGCTGATTTTGCTAAAGATGAAAACGGCAATAGCTATCAAGCTGGTATGTTTTTTGCCTTTGAAGGGTGTGCCCTAGGCTTTAGAAAAGGTAAAGATATAATAGATAATTACTCTAAATTTGTAGGACATATAATAGAGTGAAGCTAATAGTAGCAATCAGCGGAGCTAGCGGGGCTCATCTTGGTATCAAACTAGCTAATACTACAGCAAGTCTAAATATCAATACCAGCCTAATCATCACCCAAAATGCCAAACTATCGATGCAAAAAGAGAGTCTAAGCATAGAGATAAATAAGCAAATTCAAATTTATGATATAGATGATATTAGCGCAGCTCCAGCTAGTGGTTCAGCTATGTATGATGCTATGATAGTAGCACCTTGTTCTATTAATACTTTGGCTAAGATTAGTTGCGGAATTGGTGATAATCTACTCTTAAGAGCAGCTGCAGTAATGATAAAAGAAAGAAGAAATCTAATCTTAGCCGTAAGAGAAACCCCTTTAAGTGCTATTTCACTGCGTCAAATGGCAGATCTTGCAGCTCTTGGAGTAGGAATTGCGCCTCCAATTTTAGGATACTATACACAGCCTAGTAGCATTGATGAGGCTGAAAATTTCATAATAGCCAAATGGCTAGATAGTCTAAAAATAAAGCACAATCTAATAAGGCGATGGAATGGATAATATATTTCATAAAAATTATAATCACCAAGTAGATCCAAATGCGGTAAAAGAGCTTCATAACGCAATCGATCAAGATATTAAAGCAAATGGTGGAACAACTCCATTTATCAATAATATAATTGCGCTCTGTTCTATAAATTTCATACTAGCTAAAGCTATTTATGATTTAAAAAGCAATAGCAAATTTGATGTATTTGCTGGCAAAAGCACCCTAGATATAAATATCATCAATACTCACACCAAAGAGCCTATTTATAGCGGCTCTCCAGCACAACACACTCAAGCAATGCTAGATAAATTTAAAAAAGAGTATGCTTTATATCCATCGCTATTTTCTACGGTCTTGGTAATGGAAACTTCTATAAATCTTTGCTAGAGAATAAAAATCATAAAAAGATTGTAGTATTTGAACCAGAATTAGAGATATTTTTTATAGTTTTTCATCTAAATGACTTTAGTAAAGATATAAAAGATGATAGATTTTTGACCTTTTGTCCTAGTTTTTTAAATGAAGCCTACTTGCATATACTTTGCAATTCAAAAGATATTACCTACAATCTTAGAAGCTATGACTTTCATATCTATAATGATTACTATGCTAAAAATTATCAAACAAGTGCTAACTCTTTAAATAAAAACTTGTTAAATGTACAGCTTTTAAATATTAAAGCAGCTGGTAATTCTGCAGAAGATACGCTAATAGGAATCAAGCATGTAGTAGAAAATATGCCTAAATTTTATGCTAATTATAGCTTAAAAGATATTTTAAATTTAAATCAAAATCGCAATCAAACAGCCATCATAGTCTCTACAGGACCTAGTCTAACTAAGCAACTTGAGCTTTTAAGAAGAGTCCAACCATATGCTATTATCATATCTGCTGATGCTTCATATCCGATTTTAAAACAAAATAATCTAAAACCAGACTTTGTTACTACTATGGAGAGAATAGAACTTAGTGGGAAATTTTTTGATACTCAAGTAAGTCAATTTGATAATGGCATAACATTTGTAGTAAGTTCGCTTATTCATCCAAACACCATTAAGCTTTTAAATGGCAGAGATGTGGCTTTTGCTCATAAGCCTTTAAGATTTGAATATGCATTGCAAGAAGATAGCAAAAACTATATGTGTAAAGGACCAAGTACGGCTCACTTTGCATTTGATTTAGCTATTGATCTAGGGTGTAAGCAAATAATATTTATAGGTCAAGATTTAGCTATGGCAAGCGATGGAACTACACATGCTAAGGGAATGGTATTGGGCGAGACTTCACCTACTATCTCATCTAAAGAGTATGAGCCAAATATCACTACAGTCTTAGGATATGGTGGTAAAACTTATGTTAAATCTATTAAGACTTGGGATCTATTTAGAGAGTATTTTGAAATGATGATAGATACGCTTAGTTCATATACTGATGTTAAGGTATATAATGCCACTGAGGGTGGATCTAGAATAAAAGGAACTATAGAAAAGCCTTTTAAAGAGCTTGTAGATGAAATCATATCTAAAAACATAGAAAAAATATTAGTAAAACCTGAGCCAATCTCAACCCAAGATAGTCAGATCAAACTAGCTAAACAAAAAGAGATTATAGAGAATTTCATCAAAGTTGGCAAGGAAAGAAACGAGCTGATAAAAGAGCTATTTAAAAGAATTAGCAAATTAGTAGAGAGTGCTGATAGAGATTTAGCCGCTAACAAAGAGCCGCGATATGCCAAATTCTACGAGCTAAAAGATAGAATTGATCGCTTAAAGGCTACATTAGACGCTGATAAGAGCTTTGGCGATTTATATATGTATACTGCGTATAACTTTTGCGTGCATCAAGAGCTTGAATTTACTGCTATGATGGTGCGTCCTGAAGCCAACAAAAATGAGCGTGATAAGAAAATTTTTGAGTATGTGCGTCAGCATGGATACTACTTCTTTAGCCTAGCTGGAATGATAGAAACTACAATTGATACGCTACAAAATGCACTTGATGGGTGGGAGGTTTAGGGCTTTAATCTCACTATCTAATTATTATGTAGTAGTTTTTAGTTTTAGCTTATTTGCCAGATTGCCATCGCTACAAGTAAATAAAATGAGCATAATAATCTTTAATCAAAGTATTTATGTTAATAAGTATTAGACTCCAAATTTAACTCTTAGTCTTCGTTTAAATCTAAAATATTTATCATAAATTTTAAAAACTATTTTTATAAATATTTAGATCTATTTGCCATTTTTCATAAGTATCAAAAGAATTATGTACAACTTTAATAATTTTATCTTGCATTTTTTTAAATATTTTAGTCAAACTAGTATCAAAATGAGTGTGGCATATTATAAAATCTAGATTAAATTCATTAATTATTTGTTTAAATATAACTCTTTTTTGATTGCATTCCATTTTTTTATAGGCATTATTAATCTTTTTATCTCGTGTAAAACCTTTGCCAATCCTTTAGATTTTACATTTTCTTTAATAAATCTAATTGCAACTTCTTGGTGGTATTCATAAGGACATTGCTTGCTAAGTGCAATACTAAAAACCATCACTTCATATCCACTAGTAATTAAAGAATTACTAAAATTGCATATAACTCTCTTAGCACCCCCCCCCCAACTCCCAAACTCCACTTTAACCTATTAAATCTATATATAATTTTATTTTTTATTTTAATTAATTTTTTATCATATGGATTATTTAAATTTAACATTAACTTTAAATGCTGTTTTTTTAATTTTTTAGATGACAAAAAAGAGTCATTAAATTTAGATAAATACTTTTTAGCTTCTTTAGCAAACTCCTTTTTAAAATCGATCAAAGATAACTTCGAATTTATACTACAACATACATAATTATAAAAATCAATTTTTAATTCATTCATTAAATTCTGCTCTATTAAGAAATTTTCTATTAAATCAAAAGTTTTAAAAATATCAAAAATTCTTTTACTTTTTGCGCTAGATGCTATTATAGAGCCTTCTCTAATACGGTAATAATACAAAGACTCATCTAAAAATGTGATTCTTTTAGCTAGTATTAAGGATTTAATATGCGGATATACATCTTCAAAAAGTAAATTTTGTGGATAAAATTCTTCATTTTCCCATAGGGAATTTATTAAGAATTGATATGAATACAAATGACAATATGCCACACAACAACTAGAAAATAAAACTGATTTAATTTCATCAAAACTACATACATCATTTTTTCTAATTTTATAACACTTATTTGTATACCAAGGATCTTCTTTGTCTATTTTATTAGTTGCTTCAATATATCGCGCAATCTCCATTATACATATATCTGAATTTGACTCTTGTGATTTATTATATAGTTTTTCTAAAGCTTGAATATCTAGCCAATCATCTGAATCTGCAAAATAGATATATTTAGGATTTATATTATTATCTATTAGATATTTTATACCTGAATTTCTAGCTGCACCAAGTCCGCCATTTATCTTATCTACGATATGAATTCTACTATCGTTTTTAGCATACTCTTTTAAAATTTCTAAACTAGAATCAGTTGAACCATCATTTATGCAGATTATTACTATATCTTTTAGAGTTTGATTAATTACTGAATCTAAACACTCTCTTAAATATTTTTCTACATTATATACTGGAATTATTATTGATACTTTAATCTTGCCCACTTTATGCCTTTAAATCCCAAATTTAACTCTTAAACTTCTATTATATTTAAAATATTTATTATATATTTTAAATATAATCTTATTGATTTTTTTATGCTGTTTCCTTATATTGTATTCGCAATATCGCAAATAAATTATATATAATTTAGTAATTTTAGTATTAAATTTATACTTTTTTGAAATTTCTTTTATTTTATTAATTACAAATATAAGGTCTTGTATATTTTTTTCAATTACATTATTACAGCTACTTTTAGTTGTTGAATTCTCATTTTGACGATAGTAATACAAAATATCACAAATATAACAAAATTTATTAGATAAATTACAAAGTACAAAACTCATCAAAGCATCCTCTGCCATTGTAATTCTATCTTTTAAATTTAAAATTTCAAAAGCTTTTAAATAGATATCTCTTTTAACCATCATAAAAGCCAAATTCCATCTAGGATAATCTTTTTGTCTATAAATATAATTAGCATATTCTTCTAAGGACTCAAAACTATAATTATTTAAAGTTACCCACTCCATATGCCAGCAAGTATTTCCATCATAATTATAAACATTAAATTTAACAATATCATAATACCCATCTTTAGTAGCATTATATGCTATCTCACAAGCTTTTAAATCTAAAAAATCATCCGAGTCCAAACATAAAAAGTATTCTCCACTAGCTTGTATAGCAGCATTATTCCTACTAACGAATGGCCCTTGATTTTGTTTATTATAAATAATCTTTATTCTACTATCTTTTTTGGCATACTCTTTTACTATATCTATACTTTTATCGCTTCCACAATCATCTACGATTATAATCTCTATATCTTGCAGGGTTTGATTAATACAAGAATCCAAACACTCAGATATATATCTTTCTACATTATATACTGGAATTATGATTGATACTTTTGGGCTATTTTGCATTTTTTAACCTTTCAAACAACTCCATCCACTGTTTCATTACAACATCTTTGCTAAATTTACTTTTAACTATCTCTTTGCTTTTTGCTCCCATTTTAGCTCTTAGATTTTCATCACTCATTAGAGTTTTTAGTTTAGTTGCGTATTCATTAAGGTTATTATCTTCTATCAGATATCCACTTTTATCATCTTCTATTATATCGCTTGGGCCTGTGGCGATATCAAAGGCTATGGTTGGCAAGGCATAAGACTGAGCTTCTATAAGCACCATAGGGAGTCCTTCAAAGTGGCTTGTCATAGCATATATACTAGCACTTAGATACTCGCTCTCTACATCTTTAGTAAATGGTTTTAATATTATAGAGTTAGTTAAATTTAGATCTTTTATCTTATTTTCTATCTTCTCTTTTAGCTCGCCATCTCCTACGATATGTAGTTTCCAATCTTTAAACTCACTGCTATCTTGAATTAACTTCCAAATATCTATTAAGCGAAGAAAGCCTTTTTGATTACTCCTATCCATACGACCTATTGATACTACACATTTTTGAGAATAATTGGTATTTAAATTTGAGATATTTGGGAGAAAATTTGGAATAATATAAAAATTAGAATTTGGGTATTTTGTTTTATAGCTATCAAGCTCTTTAGATGAGAGTAATATTATGTTTTCATGTTTTAACTCTACATTTTTATAAATATCAAAACCAATATGAATTACTTTTATAGCTTTTTGATTAGACAAATAATTATCAAATATAGAAGAATATGAATTATCAAGAATAAAATCTGGTTTAAAATTTGAAATAATATTTTTAAATTCCGATAATTTGCTTCTTTTTATAAAAAAATTTATAGTTTGAACAGCTGGTCGCAAAATCTCTCTCAAAAGTTTTAAAAATATATTAGATACTTGCAAAGACCGAAGCTCTTTAGAATGTATATGCTTTAAAAAATATAGCTTAATCTGTTCTTCATATAAAAATGGGAGTTTTCGATCTTTTTTATCATATCCATATAAACTAATAACGCAAATTTCATGTTTATTTTCCAAAAAAGTATTACTCAAATTCGATACAACTCTTTCAACTCCGCCAACAATAGTTGCATCATCTATAATTAGCAAAATTTTCATATTCCCAAACTCCACTTTAACCTATTAAATCTATATATAATTTTATTTTTTATTTTAATTAATTTTTTATCATATGGATTATTTAAATTTAACATTAACTTTAAATGCTGTTTTTTTATTTTATTTAGCGAATAAAAAGAATCATCAAATTTAGATAAATATTTTTTGGCTTCTGTAGCAAATTCATCCCTATATTCCAATGGACAACAAAAATAATGCCCTTGAATTAATTCGCATATGAATTCCATAAAATTATCTTTTAATTCATTTAGCAGTTGCTTATTTTTTAAAAAATTTTCCACCATATAAATTGATTTAAAAATATCAAAAGTTCTTTTGCTTTTTGCACTAGACGTCATTATGGAGCCTTCTCTAATACGGTAATAATACAAAGCCTCATCTAAAAATGCGATTCTTTTAGCTAGTATTAAGGATTTAATATGCGGATATACATCTTCAAAAAGTAAATTTTGTGGATAGAATTCTTCATTTTCCCATAGGGAATTTATTAAAAATTCATATGAATAAAATTTTAAAAATGCTCCAAAGCGTCCAAATAATGCATTTTTAATTTCACTATAATCACATACATTATTTTTTCTAATCTTATAACAATCGGTTTTAAAATAATCACTTGATTCTATTCTTTTATCTTTCTCTATGTATAGCAATAAACTCATTATGCATATATCCGAATTTGACTCTTGTGATTTATTATATAGTTTTTCTAAAGCTTGAATATCTAGCCAATCATCTGAATCTGCAAAATAGATATATTTAGGATTTATATTATTATCTATTAGATATTTTATACCTGAATTTCTAGCTGCACCAAGTCCGCCATTTATCTTATCTACGATATGAATTCTACTATCGTTTTTAGCATACTCTTTTAAAATTTCTAAACTAGAATCAGTTGAACCATCATTTACACAGATTATTGTTATATCTTTTAGAGTTTGATTAACTACTGAATCTAAACACTCTCTTAAATATTTTTCTACATTATATACTGGAATTATGATTGATACTTTTGGGCTATTTTGCATTTTTTAACCTTTCAAACAACTCCATCCACTGTTTCATTACAACATCTTTACTAAATTTACTTTTAACTATCTCTTTGCTTTTTGCTCCCATTTTAGCTCTTAGATTTTCATCACTCATCAGAGTTTTTAGTTTAGTTGCGTATTCATTAAGATTGTTATCTTCTATCAGATATCCACTTTTTTCATCTTCTATTATATCTCTTGGACCAGTTGCAATATCAAATGATATGGTTGGTAATGCATAAGACTGAGCCTCTATAAGAACCATTCCAAACCCTTCAAAATGGCTTGTCATAGCATATATACTAGCACTTAGATACTCACTCTCTACATCTTTAGTAAATGGTTTTAATATTATAGAGTTAGTTAAATTTAGATCTTTTATCTTATTTTCTATCTTCTCTTTTAACTCACCATCTCCTACAATATGTAGTTTCCAATCTTTGAATTCTTTGCTATCTTGAATTAATTTCCAAATATCTATTAAACGAAGAAAGCCTTTTTCTTTTGATAGCCTACCTACGCTTACAACTACTTTTTGTGAGTAATTAGTATTTAAATTTGAGATATTTGGGAGGAAATTTGGAATGATATAAAAATTAGAATTTGGGTATTTTGTTTTATAGCTATCAAGCTCTTGAGAAGAAAGCAATACAAAATTTTGCAAACCATCTAAATTAAAATTCTTATAAATATCAAATTTGCCATGAATAAGTTTAATTACAGCACTATTTTTTAAAACAAATTTACCATTGATAAAACTATCACTATTATCGATAATAAAATCTGGCTCAATTTTTTTTGCTAATTTTATAAAACGCCTGCTCATTATTTTTATAATTATTCTATTTGCAAATCTAACTAACGGTCTAGCTAATTCACGTAAAATTTTAAAAAATTGGTTTTTTACATTTGGTAAGGTGATTTCTTTAATATCAGATAATTTTATTAATTCTATATTTTTACTATAATCAAATACTATATTTTTATTAGCATTAAATATACTAGTTATATAAATTTTATAATTTTTAACAAGCTCATTACTCAAATTCGCTACAACACGCTCCCTGCCGCCAACTATACTTAAATCAGGAACAACTATCAATATTTTCTTCAAAATCATACACCCCTTAAAGTTGGCAAGTAAAATTAATGAGTTAAATCTTACCATATTTTGCTATAATTCAAGCTAAAAAAGGCTTAAAATGTTTCATATTATATTTAGTTCAGATGAGAATTATATCAAATATACAGCAGTACTTATAAATAGTATAATTAAAAATACAAATACAAATTTAAGCTTTAAAGATATATGTAAAAATAGTGGCTTTGATGCGCCAAAAGATAGCTCATTTAGCAGTTATAAAGCTATTAATTTTGATGATTTAAGCAATGAGCAAAAGCAAGAAGGCTATATCTTTCACATTCTTAGCGATAATATATCAAGCCAAACTCAAAACAAACTAAATTCCCTTCAAAGCGAGCTTAATCAAATATATCCATGCCAAATTCTAACCCATATAATAGATGATAAAGAGTTTTCTAACTTTCCAATCTCTGGAGCAGCCCATAGTAATTTTTTAACATATTATAGATTAAAGCTTGAATCCTATCTAGACCCTAGCATAGATAGATGCTTGTATCTAGATGCTGATATGCTGTGTTTGTTTGATATTAGGGAGCTTTTTGCTATTGATTTAGGAGATAATATTTTAGCTGCAATAAATGACCCAGGCAGTAAAAAACGCAAAATAAAATATAAGCAAGATAACCAAACTATCACGCATAAATTTACAAATGACTATTTTAATGCCGGCTTTTTACTTATCAATACCAAAGCCTACAAACAAAACCAAATAGAACAAAAATGCCAATCCTTAGCACAAAAATGCACATACATAAAAGCTGCTGACCAAGATCTACTAAATGCTATAATCCCAAATGATAAACTACTTAAACTACCAATTGCTTATAATTTTTCATCAATTAGCTTTTGCTTTTCTATCTGCAAGGATGAAAACCCACATCGCCTAAACTGCACTAGAGCTGAGTTTATGCAAAGCTACAAAGAGCCAAAAATCATCCACTATGGCGAAAAGCCATGGAGATTTTTACAAAGCTATACAGATAGCCAAAATAGAAATATAAACGATATTTGGTGGGAATTTGCCCTAGATACTCCATATTTTAAAGATGAGCTTTTAGAGATGAAAAAAGATATAAAAGAGTATAAGCTATTTGCAGCTTTAGGCGCTGAGATTTTAAGAGTAAGTAGTGGGATTTTTGGCTATTTTGCCATTAAAAATCTAATAAATAATCCACAAAATGATTCAAATTTAAGTAGCGATAATATCTCTAGTGAGCTTTTTGGCTTGTGTTGTATTTTAGGTGAGATGATAATATACGCTAGAAAGCATAAAAAAGGTGCCCTAAGCGTGCTACTAAAAATATATAAAATGAAAAAAATATTTAAAAAGTATAATACAAAGCAATTTCTTTAGGAGTTTGATTGTAAATTTAGCCCACTGCTAAACTCCAATCAAGCTCATAATATCTAAAATCTTTGCCATATCAATATCAATGCCTAAAACTTTAGCACCAAGCGCTCCATCTAGTGCTAATATAGCAGGTAATACTACGCTAAATTCAAGTTTTGAGCCGGTTTTAATAGCATAATTTTTAGGCAAAATTCTCATCACAAATCGCTTTTTAAAAGGGTAAAAATATCCACAAATCCCACTAGGTGTAAGCATATCACCTATGTGATGCATCAATATCCCAAAACCCAAAGCCCCACAAGCCATCACCCCAAAAATCGCCCACGCCATAAAGAGCAATACTGGAATAAATAAAAAATGAGTAGGCCCTCTATGCTCAAAAAAGATCGCTGTTAATCTAGATATCAAAGGAAATTTTCTAGAAATAAAGCTTCTAGGCTCATCAATATCAGGCAATACAGACCCAAGCAAAATCAATCCAGTAGCTAGCATCATATCAGCTTTACTTAAATCAATCACGCTTACAAACCCCATAACCCCAAGCGCTCCAATAGCCAAATGCGTTCTAAAAGTCATATTCTTTGACCGATCCAAAGCCCAAAAATAGCTGCCAAAAGAGCTCCAAAACTAAAAATAAAAGCAAATTTAAAATAATCAATTAGCCTGATATTTACTCCATATCTTTTTAAACTTGCAAGCCACAGCAGTGTAGCTAGCGAGCCAATTGGAGTTAATTTTGAGCCGATATTACATCCAAGCAGATGTGCATATACAAGCCCATTATCTGCTCCAAACTCTCTAAGCGCTAAGTCGCCTAGCATTACCATAGGAAGATTATTGATTAGCGCTGAGCCAATACTAGAACCAACAGCCACACTAAGCAAAGATAAAAAGCGATCTAATTTAGCAAGATTTTCAATATTTAAACGCAAAAAATCCAAAACTCCAGCCATCCCAACGCCATAAACCATTACAAAAAGACCTACACTAAAGATAACTACACCAAATGGAGCCTGCTTGAAAAGCTCAAATTTTCCACTTTTTTGCATCATTATAGCAATAAATGCTATAAACATCATAAACATACTAATAGGTAAATCCATTGCTTCAAAAATCGCACTACCAAAAGGCAAAGATACAAGCAAACTAAGCAAAATTATGAATCTAGCCTTACTAAGCTCCTTACAAGGTAGATTAAATTCCAATTCCTTAGGTAGCCTTCTAGCCATAAAAACCCAAAAAAGCATACAAGCAGCTATAAAAACAAAACATTGAGCCAAAATCATAGAGCTAAAATACTCACCAAAGGAGATATGAAAAAGCTTAGCAGTTATAATATTTGTAAGATTTGAGATAATCAAAGCATTAGAGCCAAAATCACTCAAAAAACCAAAAAATAGCAAAAATACAACTAGTGGCGCAGTTAGGTCAAATTTGCTTTTATCCTTAGAAAATATAGCAAAAATTAGTGGCGTAAGAACTAAAATCGCTCCATCGTTTGCTAAAAATGTCGCTACAAATAACCCAAATAACATCATAATAATAAAAAACTTAAGCGTACTAACCTTGTATCCATCATTACCCTTAGCACATAGCAATATAATCTTACTAGCTAAACTATCAAAAAATCCCATCTTTTCTAAAGCCATAGCGATGATAATAAGCGCTACTAGCACCAGCGTAGAGTCCCATACCATCATCAAAACTCCAAAAGCTACTGGAATACTCACCACGCCAAAGATAATAGTAGCAATTCCACCAGCTAATGCACTAGCCCACGCCGGAAAGCCACATGGCCTAGTATAGATTAATATCATCGATATAGCAAAGATTACAAACGCCACACTAACGCCTATTTTGCTCTCATATCAATTACATAGCGAAATTCCCCAGAGCCATTTGCGAGCTTCTCATATACTTCATCGATTTGCGATGGCGATACTATTATAGTTTCAGGGTAAATTTCATTTTCAAGTGAAAAGTCCATCATCTCTTGAGTCTCTTTGATTCCACCAATTAGCGAACCATAAATCTTTTTACCAGCCTTATGAACTAAATCAATAATGCTTATTTTAGGTGCTATCTTATGCGGAGGAAGCCCAACTATAGCTAACTCACCACCAAATTTAAGTAGATCAATATATGCAGTTGGGTCATATGAAGTTGGTATAGTTGAGATGATAAGATCAAAACGCTCTTTTACTTCATTTATATTAGTCGTTGTATAAAAATTTGTAGCTCCAAGATTTAGGGCTTGATCTTTTTTCTTATCATTTCTAGCAAATACGCTTACTTGTGCGCCCATCTTTATAGCATATTTTAAAGCCATCATTCCAAGACCGCCAAAACCAGCTACTCCAACTTTATCTCCAGCTTTAATTTTAGAAAATTTAAGTGGAGAATATGTAGTAATACCAGCGCAAAGCAAAGGAGCTACCTTGTCTAGTGGTGCATTTGCCTTAACTTTAATAGCAAAATTTTGATTAACTACGATATTATTTGAGTAGCCACCATATGTATTTTTGCCTTCGTGAAAATGATCTTTTGAATTATAGGTATAAACTGTTTGACCACGCTGACAAAATTGCTCTTGGCTATTTTTACACGCTTCGCACTCTTGGCAACTATTTACCATACAGCCTACACCTGCGTAATCTCCAACTTTAAATTTAGTAACATTTTTACCCACTGCGATAACTTGTCCAGCTATCTCATGGCCTGGAACGCACGGATATATAGTTCCACCCCACTCATCTCGTGCCGTATGAATATCGCTATGACAAATACCTGAGTATAAAATCTCAATCAAAATATCACTATCACCTACGCTATGGCGAGTAAATTCAAATTGGCTAAATTTAGAATCCTTTGAAAGCATTGCATAACCCTTAGCCGGAATATTAGCAGTAAAAATATCACTCATTTTATTGTCCTTTAGTTAAGTTAATTAATTTTGATAATTTTATCTAAATTTAGTAAAAATCAGTAACAATATTTATTTTAAGCAAAAACCATCATAACAAAAAGCACAACCCCCTAAATCCATCTAGCCACTAAACATAGATTTTAATATAAATTAGATTATGGGTTATAGTTTTAGAATTTAATTTAGATAATCATACAACTTCCACTTTAAACCTATCACCATTATATATTAAATATAATATAGTTTTATTAGCTAAATATCAATTTAATTTACATCACCTTAGCTTTAAATCTTTACACATAAAATAATAAAACATACAATCAAACTAATATAATAAAAAGTAGCTTTTAACATAGCATAAACTAAATATTATAAAAATATAAAACCCTAGATATAAGAAAAATAATGGCAAATAGATATAAATAGATATAAATAGATATAAATAGATATAAATAGATATAAACCTAAAACATACTAGTAAAACAGATAAAGAATATAAAACATTGATTATATAATAAATATTGATTATAGAATAAAATAAGATATAGAATACAACAAAGCTCGCAGCAACCTACTTTTCCAACATCCCAGTAAGGGAGAGTATCATCGGCCATGATGAGCTTAGCTTCTTGGTTCGAGATGGAGCAAGGCGTTTCCTCATCTGTATAGCCACGAGCAGTGTTAAATAAAACATCATATTAATTATAATATCTTATTTAACACTACTAATGTTAAATAATATTGTTAAAAATCACTGTCTTAATATCAAACAGAACCTATTAAGAATAAAAGTTTATCCTTAACAAGGAAGTGATGCTTATAAGATAAGCAAACGAGCTATTAGTACTGGTCAGCTAAAGGACTCTCATCCATTACACACCCAGCCTATCAAACTAGTAGTCTACTAGAGCTCTTAAAAGAAGATTCATCTTGGAGTTGGCTTCGAGCTTAGATGCTTTCAGCTCTTATCACATCCCAGCTTAGCTACTCAGCGATGCTCTTGGCAGAACAACTGATACACCAGTGGCTGGTTCAACCCGGTCCTCTCGTACTAGGGTCAACTCTCCTCAATCTTCTTACGCCCACGGCAGATAGGGACCGAACTGTCTCACGACGTTCTGAACCCAGCTCGCGTACCGCTTTAAATGGCGAACAGCCATACCCTTGGGACCTGCTCCAGCCCCAGGATGCGATGAGCCGACATCGAGGTGCCAAACCTCCCCGTCGATGTGAGCTCTTGGGGGAGATCAGCCTGTTATCCCCGGGGTACCTTTTATCCTTTGAGCGATGGCCCTTCCACACAGAACCACCGGATCACTAAGACCGACTTTCGTCTCTGCTTGACATGTACGTCTCGCAGTTAAGCTGGCTTATGCCTTTATACTCTACGAACGATTTCCAACCGTTCTGAGCCAACCTTTGTAAGCCTCCGTTACATTTTGGGAGGCGACCGCCCCAGTCAAACTACCCACCAGACATTGTCCTACTTGAGGATAACTCAAGCTAGTTAGCTACCCAAATAAAGAAGAGTGGTATCTCAACAATGGCTCACCATAAACCAGAGTCTATGGATCAAAGCCTCCCACCTATCCTGCGCATCTTTATCCAAATAGCAGTGTCAAGCTGTAGTAAAGGTCCACGGGGTCTTTCCGTCTTGCCGCGGGTAGGAGGAATTTTCACCTCCACTACAATTTCACTGGATCCCTCTTTGAGACAGCTCCCATCTCGTTACGCCATTCATGCAGGTCGGTATTTAACCGACAAGGAATTTCGCTACCTTAGGACCGTTATAGTTACGGCCGCCGTTTACTCGGGCTTCGATCAAGAGCTTCGCTAATGCTAACCCCATCAATTAACCTTCGAGCACCGGGCAGGCGTCACACCCTATACATCCTCTTACGAGTTAGCAGAGTGCTGTGTTTATGGTAAACAGTCGGGAGGGACTCTTTGTTGTAACCTTCAATGCTTTGGGAGTAAATCTTAATACACTGGTAGGCACACCTTATACCGAAGATACGGTGCTATTTTGCAGAGTTCCTTAAAGAGAGTTCTTCCACGCGCCTTAGAATACTCATCCCACCCACCTGTGTCGGTTTACGGTACGGGCAATTATTACTAAACTTAGAAACTTTTCTTGGCTCGATAGTATCATGGATTCTCCATCTACTCCGAAGAGCGTCAAGAGCCTTTGAGGTCTCGGATAGAGAGTTACGGATTTGCCTATAACTCAACCTACGCCCTTAGACTAGCACTTCCATCCGCTAGCTCCACTAACTTTAAGCGTCCTTCCATCGCACATAATAATTGGTATCGGAATATTAACCGATTTTCCATCGCATACCCCTTTCGGACTTTGCTTAGGACCCGACTAACCCTACGATGACGAGCATCGCGTAGGAAACCTTGGGTTTACGGCGCCCAGGATTCTCACCTGAGTTATCGCTACTCATGCCTGCATGCTCACTTCTATCCGCTCCAGCACTCCTTACCGGTATACCTTCAACGCTGAATAGAACGCTCTCCTACCACTTGTAAAAACAAGTCTAAAGCTTCGGTACTCATTTTAGCCCCGTTATATTTTCCGCGCAGAATCACTAGACCAGTGAGCTATTACGCTTTCTTTAAAGGATGGCTGCTTCTAAGCCAACCTCCTGGTTGTTTCAGTAACTCCACATCGTTTTCCACTTAAATGAGATTTAGGGACCTTAGCTGTTAGTCTGGGTTGTTCCCCTCTCGACGACGGATTTTATCACTCGCCGCCTGACTGCTGTGATTACACTTTGCGCATTCGGAGTTTGATAGGGTTTGGTACATTGGTGTATGCCCTAGCCCATTCAGTGCTCTACCTCACAAAGTTACTACACAACGCTATACCTAAATATATTTCGGAGAGAACCAGCTATCACGATGTTTGATTGGCCTTTCACCCCTATCCACAAGTCATCAGGAGCCTTTTCAACGGCCGTCTGTTCGGTCCTCCACTGGCTCTTACACCAGTTTCAACCTGCTCATGGATAGATCACATCGTTTCGGGTCTGCAGCATCTGACTATACGCCCTATTAAGACTCGCTTTCGCTACGGCTCCGGGTTTCCTTAACCTCGCCAGACACCACAACTCGCAGGCTCATTATGCAAAAGGCAGTCCATCACCCTGATAAATCATAGGGCTCTGAATGATTGTAAGCAAATGGTTTCAGGTTCTATTTCACTCTGATCACCTCAGTTCTTTTCACCTTTCCCTCACGGTACTTGTGCACTATCGGTCTAGTAGTAGTATTTAGGGTTGGATAGTGGTCTACCCAGCTTCAGACAGGATTACACGTGTCCCGCCCTACTCAGGATCCTGCTAAGTATAAACGCACTTTCATATACGGGAGTATCACCCTCTACGCTTAAGCTTTCCAGCTTATTCTATTAGTTTGTTTAAGTCTATATTGCAGTCCTACAACCCCACTAGCAAGCTAGTGGTTTGCCCTCTTACGCGTTCGCTCGCCGCTACTAGCGTAATCTCTTTTGATTTCTTTTCCTGTTGGTACTAAGATGTTTCAATTCCCAACGTTCGCTCCGCATTGCGGTAGTATATATCACTATATACTGGGTTGCCCCATTCAGAAATTCCCGGATCAAAGCCCCTTGACGGCTCCCCGAGACTTATCGCAGCCTGGCACGTCTTTCATCGCCTCTACTAGCCAAGGCATCCACCATTTGCTCTTAGTAGCTTACCTTTTTTATTAGATTATTATGTATATTCTAATTCGCATCACTTCCTTGTTAAAGATAAAGTTAAATAGATAAGAATAAAATAGATAATTATAAAGAAGTTATTTAAAACTATTTAAGAATTAATCTCTTAGTTCCTATTTATCTCTATTTAGATTTATAATATTTGAATTTAAATTTAATAAGACGGAAAGCATTAACATACTATTAAGTAAGCTTTAAAAACTTAATAGCTTGTGAAGTTAATATTTATACTCTATATAAACTATATTGGGATAACATAATATAGAGTAGTTGCAATCAAATCAAATTCAAAGCTTTAACAAGTCCTGTAAAATTGTTTTAAATATTAAAACTTGATTGTGACTTTTAACAATGGTAAATTAAATAACTTTAGACTATTTATAAAGTCTAATAAGAAAGTTTAAGCTAAACTCTCTGATTAGGCTTTAATAAATATACTATCTTTATAATAGATTATGGTGGAGAATAGCGGGATCGAACCGCTGACCTCCTGCGTGCAAAGCAGGCGCTCTCCCAGCTGAGCTAATTCCCCTTGTCAATCCCTCAAACCTAAACAAGTGTGATTGAGACTCCTTTGAAGTGATAATTGTGAGATCATCACTTTGTACTCTAGAAAGGAGGTGATCCAACCGCAGGTTCTCCTACGGTTACCTTGTTACGACTTCACCCCAGTCGCTGATTCCACTGTGGACGGTAACTAGTTTAGTATTCCGGCTTCGAGTGAAATCAACTCCCATGGTGTGACGGGCGGTGAGTACAAGACCCGGGAACGTATTCACCGTAGCATGGCTGATCTACGATTACTAGCGATTCCGGCTTCATGCTCTCGAGTTGCAGAGAACAATCCGAACTGGGACATATTTTATAGATTTGCTCCATCTCGCGATATTGCGTCTCATTGTATATGCCATTGTAGCACGTGTGTCGCCCTGGGCATAAGGGCCATGATGACTTGACGTCGTCCACACCTTCCTCCTCCTTACGAAGGCAGTATATTTAGAGTGCTCAGCCGAACTGTTAGCAACTAAATACGTGGGTTGCGCTCGTTGCCGGACTTAACCGAACATCTCACGACACGAGCTGACGACAGCCGTGCAGCACCTGTCACTAAGTTCTAGCAAGCTAGCACCCTCGTATCTCTACAAGGTTCTTAGGATATCAAGCCCAGGTAAGGTTCTTCGCGTATCTTCGAATTAAACCACATGCTCCACCGCTTGTGCGGGTCCCCGTCTATTCCTTTGAGTTTTAATCTTGCGACCGTACTCCCCAGGCGGTATACTTAATCCGTTAGGTGCATTACTGCCATGACTAGCACAGCAACAACTAGTATACATCGTTTAGGGCGTGGACTACCAGGGTATCTAATCCTGTTTGCTCCCCACGCTTTCACGCATTAGCGTCAGTTAAGTTCCAGCAGATCGCCTTCGCAATGGGTATTCCTGGTGATCTCTACGGATTTTACCCCTACACCACCAATTCCATCTGCCTCTCCCTCACTCTAGATTATCAGTTTCTCAAGCAGTTTAATGGTTGAGCCATTAGATTTCACAAAAGACTTGATAATCCGCCTACGCGTCCTTTACGCCCAGTGATTCCGAGTAACGCTTGCACCCTCCGTATTACCGCGGCTGCTGGCACGGAGTTAGCCGGTGCTTATTCGTTAGGTACCGTCATTGTTCTTCCCTAACAAAAGGAGTTTACGCTCCGAAAAGTGTCATCCTCCACGCGGCGTTGCTGCTTCAGGGTTTCCCCCATTGAGCAATATTCCCTACTGCTGCCTCCCGTAGGAGTCTGGACCGTGTCTCAGTTCCAGTGTGACTGATCATCCTCTCAGACCAGTTATGCGTCATAGCCTTGGTGAGCTATTACCTCACCAACTAGCTGATACAATATAGTCTCATCCTACACCGAAAAAACTTTCCCGACTTAACTTGTGTTAAGAAGGAGTATGGAGTATTAGCAGTCATTTCTAACTGTTGTCCTCCAGTGTAGGGCAGATTAACTATACATTACTCACCCGTGCGCCACTAACTCATAAGAGCAAGCTCTTACTTGTCCGTTCGACTTGCATGTATTAGGCACGCCGCCAGCGTTCACTCTGAGCCAGGATCAAACTCTCCATAAAAAATTAAAGTAGATAAACTACTTAAGTATTATGAAGTTTTAATCTAAAAACTTTATATTATGTATATAAGTGTTGAATCTAATATTATATAATATAGATTCTGGCTCAATCGATCACTTGTTTAGATTTCAAAGATTGACTATAAAAGATAGTTTAACATTATATAAATTAAAAAACAAAAACGATAAAGAGATGATTTAACCAAGTTTAAAAGATGGTTAAGGTGTTTCTCAATTCGTGAGCTGGAATTATATAAGAGATATGCTTAAAAGTTGCTTAAATAGGTGGATAAATTTGAGAAATTTTATAAATTTATGAAATTCTTGAATTTTTTCTATTTATTTATTAAAATATGAGAAATTTTGGAGTAAAAGTGGTTAAATTTACGTTATCATCAAATAGTTTTTTAGATGATTATGTGCTTAATTGCGAATTTTCTACTATATGCAAGATCTCAAATGGCGCTTATAAGTTTTGGAAAAATATCGTTGCAGCCTCATATCAAGATTCTAGAACTATATTTTTACATAAAAAATCAATTCCTATAAAATATCAATATGCGCTAAAATCTTGCACAAATTTAGATGGATTTGTGCTTGCTAGTGCATTTTGCTCTTTTACTGGGGTAGCTAGTTCTCATCTAGTAGCTTCTAATGGCTCTAATCTTCATGATATACTTGAGATTAAAATGGTAGATAAATTCAAATTTGTAAATCTTAAAAAACTATATGATGATCTTGGGCTTGCCTACTCTACTTATATTTATATAGAAAAATGCAAGTACTTCTCGCCAACTCCATTTGAAAAGCGTATCAAAATCACTGATACGCTTTGCCTTGGGTATTATTAATATTTGCTTTATGTTCTTTTTTAATTTTAATAACTTCAAATATAAATTTAACATATCCACCTTTATACCAATTTTTGTTAGCTCTTATGAGTGCTTCTCCTAGTTTGTAACTTAGGTGGTTTTTGGTTTTTAGAGCTTTTTGGTAGTTTATTTCTAAGTTATTTATCTTATCTTGCAATAATTTTATCTGCTCTTGTGGTGTTGGTTGTAAAGAAGATTGCGAAGTTGGCTTAGTTATTAAAATTTGTTGTTTGCTTCTTTGAATTAACTCTTCAAACTGCATCTTTTTAGGGTCAAATGGCTTTATTATCCGTTTTATAATTCTATCTTCTAATTCATCTAAATAGTAATTTATATCTTTTTTTGGATCTATGTTATCAAAATCTGCAAAATGATATTCCCACCATTTTAACTCTAAAAGTCTTTTAATAGTCAATTCATCAAAGCGGTATTTAAGTATTCTAGCAGGACTTCCACCTACGATAGCATATGGGGGCACATCTTTTGTCACAATAGCATTTTGAGCAACTACACATCCTGTATGTAATGTAATTCCAGGCTTTAATAGAGCATTAGTGCAAACATATACATCGTTTTCAAAAATTGTTGGTGGTGATGGCGGAATAAGCATTCCGTATGGAGTATGAGTATAAGATTTTTTGATACGCTCTATACTGGCATCTTTAAAAATATAAAAATTTGAATCATATATAAAAGATGATGTTGAGATAGCATCTAAAGGATGCTTTCCAGCAATAAAACTTAAACCATTTGCAATAGAACAATATCGTCCCATTTTTATATCTAATCTTGGAATAATTGCATTTGAATAGCTAAAACTACCCATTTGACAAGCATTATTACCTTTATTTATAGTAGAATACTCTTCCATAAATCCTGTATCTGGCACATTTATTATTTCATCATCTTTATAGCGACAAACTTTACCATTTGGATAGCTCATTAAGACATTAAATTCTTCCAAATACTCTCTAACAAACTTATTTACCTTAATCTTCATTTTCTACTTTTTGCTTTCTTAAATTTGATTTGCAAACGGTAGGTTATCAAAAAAAAAAAAAAAAACGAGATTAGAAAAATATATTAATTATTTTATTTAAAATTAAATTAATTATTAGAAATTTTTTATGGCTTGAATTTAGAGTTTATGTATAATAGATATATTTTAAAAAATTTATAAAAATAAAATTTGAAATATACTACGCCAAAAGCGTAGTATATTAATCAAATATTTCACTATCATCAGAATTTAATAAGGTAGCTTTGACTATACCTATGCTAGCGCCATCCATTTTGATAACTTCATATAGACAATTTTGATCTTCAATGGTATCACCTACAACTGGCAATCTCTCAAATAGATTAAACACATAACCTCCAATTGTAAGCTGCTCGGTCTCCTCATTAAAGCGAATACCCATAATCTCTTCAACTGATTCTATCTCAAATCTTCCGTTAAATTCATAAATATCATCAGAGATTTTTTTATAACTTTGATCTTTGTCATCATGCTCATCATTGATATCGCCTACAATCTCTTCTATAATATCCTCCATTGTAAGCAAACCTGCAGTGCCGCCATACTCATCAACTACAAGCGCAGCTGAAATTCTATCTTTATTCATCATTACTAGAATTTTAGAAATTGAGCTATTTTCTGGTACGATAATAAGCTTTCTTACAATTTTATCTAGATTTTCTATATTTCCATCTAAATCATTTTGCAAAATATCTCTAATATGTATCATACCCAAAACACTATCTTTGCTTCCATCGATATATGGGAATCTAGTATATTTGCTTTGAGCCACAATCTTCATATTCTCTTCAAAGCTTAGCTTTTTATTTAGACAAATTACATCTTTACGAGGCGTCATAATCTCTTTGGCTACCGTATCGCTAAAATCAACGGCGTTTTTGATAATCTCGCTTTCCATACTATCAAGCACGCCACCTTTTAAACTCTCGCCTACTATGATTTTAATCTCCTCTTCAGAATGCGCTAACTCACTCTCTCTAGCTGGTCTAATGCCAATAAGCTTTAAAAACATAGCTGCAATAAAATCAAAAGTACGAATAACAGGAAAAAATATAATCCAAAAAAAGTATAATGGTCTAGCGATTAAAAGCGCTGCTTGTTCAGCCTTGGCGATGGCTACTGATTTTGGCACTAATTCACCAAGTACAACATGTAAAAGAGTAATAAAACTAAAAGCTATAATAAATGAAATTGTATGTAAGGTAGTTTCACTATCAATACCAAAAGCAGATTTAAGTGGTTCTTGGATTATATCGGCTACAGCTGGCTCGCCAATCCAACCAAGTGCTAGAGAGCTAAGCGTAATCCCAAGCTGAGTAGCACTAAGATAAGTATCAAGAGAATTTGACATTCTTAGAGCGAGCTTGGCATTTGGGCGTTTTTCCTTTACAAGCTCCTCTAAGCGTGATCTTCTAACTTTAACAATACAAAATTCAGACAAAACAAAAAAGCCGTTTAAAAATATAAAAACAGCCGCCAAAAATATCATAAAAATGGGGTAACTATCCAAGCTATTTCCTTAAAAATTTAAAATAAAATGGCTTAATTATATCATAAATTTTTAAAAAATTAATTTAATTTTTTAAATTTGATTTTACTCCTAAAAGCTCATTTATCTCATCATCTGGCTTATACTCAAATCCTCCGCCAAATGCTTTAAATACAGCTACAACGCTATTTGCAGCTTCTAAATTTGCACTTGATAAACTAAGCTTGGCTGATAGTAAATTTCTTTGAGAATCTAAAAGTTCTAAATGGCTACTATATCCAGCATCATAGCGATTTTTGGCTATATCATAGACCTTTTGTTGGCTTGCGACTAAATTAGCAGTGCTTGTTGCTTTTATAATAGAATTTTTTCTACCATCAAGTGCAGTTCTAATCTCGCCAAAAGCGCTCTTGACTGCTTTATCATAGGCTAAAAATGAAGCATTTTGTTCTAAATTTGCAAGCTCTACATTATTATACACACGGCCAAAATCAAGCAATGGAGCAATTAAACTACCGCCTATATTCCATACAGATCTATTAGAACTAATCAACTCATCAAGCTCATTGCTAGTATATCCAAATAGTCCTGTAATAGATATTTGAGGCAACCACTGCGTTCTAGCCACTCCGATTAAATAATTACTTGATCTTAATCTCTCAATTGCACTAGCAATATCAGCTCTTTTTAGTAATATTTCTGAGCTTATACCACTTGGCACATCTGGCAAGGTCGGTAAATTACTAGCAGTATCTACATTTGCATATAAAATTTCATCTAAGCTTTCGCCAACTAATATAGCTAATGCTGAGTTTGCTTGTGAAATTTCTATTTGCAATTGAGCCAATTGAGCTTTAGCTCCATCAGCAGCAGCCACAGTTTGAGCATAAACTAACTCATCTATCTCGCCAGATTCTAGCTGAACGGCTCTATATTCTACACTTTTAATGTATGAATCTAGCGTATCTTGTAATATTTTTTCTTGTTCTTTTAAAGAAATAAGTAAAAAATATGAATTTGCTACACTGCTTGCTAAACTAATCCTTGCACTTTCATAGTCAAATTTAGTCGCATTATATATAGCTTCGCTAGCATTGGCTTTATTTCTTACTCTACCCCATAAATCCAACTCATAGCTTAATACTGCACTAAGAGAGAATTGTTCAACAGTAGGATTATTATAGCCTTTATCGCTCTTGCTAGCTTCGCCTTGCAAAGATATATTTGGTAAATACTCTATTCTATCAAGTCTTAGACTAACTCTAGCTTTTTCTATATTGTTTAGCGCTATTAATAAATCACTATTATTTTTTAAAGATTTTTGGATTAGAGCATTTAGCTTTTCATCACCAAAACTCTCCCACCACTTTTCACTCACACTATAAACATCCATTTGATATCTATACTCTTGCTGTATCTCAATCATATCAGGGCGAAGAGAGCAGCCGCCAATCAGTGCTGCTATCAAAATCGTTATAATCTTATTCATCTTCAACTCCAAATTTAGCTCTTTTGCTATCTAGCCACTCATTAAAACTCTCTAATATGTAAAAAAAGAGTGGAACGAAGAATATGGCAATTGTAGTAGCTGCTATCATCCCGCCAATTACTCCAGTTCCAAGTGCATGGCGTGATGCAGCACCTGCTCCAGTAGCAATTGCCATAGGTAAAACGCCCAATGTAAAGGCAAGCGATGTCATAACAATTGGTCTAAATCTCATCTTTGAAGCATTAATTGCAGCCTCTTTAATGCTCTTTCCTCCAATATGCTCTTGCATCGCAAACTCAACGATCAAAATTGCATTTTTGGCTGCTAAGCCTATTAAAAGAAGTAACCCAATCTCAAAATAAACATCGTTGCTAAGCCCTCTTAAATATGTAAATGCTAACGCTCCAAATACCGAAAATGGTACAGCCGTTACAACTGCTAGTGGCATTAGCCATCTCTCATACTGCGCTGCAAGAATCAAAAATACAAATATAAGTCCAAACACAAAGGCTTGAGTACCCTTACCAGTGCTGCTAACTTCTTGATATGCTGAGCCTGCCCAGCCTATATTATACTCTTTACCAAGCTCCTCTTTAATGATTCTTTCAATCTCTTTAATAGAATCACCTGAAGTGTATCCAGGTCTTGGCTCACCCATAATCTTAGCCGCTGGGAAACCATTAAACCTATCTACATTATCAGGCCCCAAACCTCTTGTAAGAGTCATAATAGAATCTAATGGCACTAAATCGCCACTTCTACTACGCACATAAAGCAACCCTAAATCCTCAGGCGAATCTCTATAACTCTCATATGCTCTAATATTTACTTTATATGTTTTACCAAGAATATTAAAATCATTTACATAATACTGACCGATAGTTGAATTTATCGTATCAAATATATCACTAAATGAGATTCCCATCATCTTGATTTTCTCTCTATCTAAAGTTAAATTATATAGAGGGAAATTTGTATCTAGCGTAGTTCTAACTTGAGTTAAAACCGGACTTTGATTTGCTTTAGCCACAACTCTTTGCACATCAGCTTCTATTTGGTTATAGTTTTTACCTGTGATATTTTGCGCATAAAGCTCAAATCCTCCAGTCATTGATAATCCCATAATAGGAGGCGGAGTCGTAACAAAGGCTAATGAGTTTCTATCAGAACCATATAGAGTTCCCATAAACTGCCCTGCTATTGTCGCAGCTTCATTCTCTTTACCTGGACGCTCATCCCACGGCTGAAGTGTGATAAACATCATACCAGCATTTTCTCTAAGCGATCCAGCCATCATATCATAGCCTGTTAGTGTAGTAACGCTTTTTACATTTGGATTTTTAGATACTATACTCTCTATAAACGCGGCATCTTCAAGCGTTCTAGGTAGAGTTGATGCTGGAGGTAGATTGATAATAGTTAATACACTACCTTTATCCTCAGCTGGTACAAGCCCACTAGGAATAACCTTAAATAGCTCAATCATCATAAATATAATAATCGCTACACTAATCAAACTAATAACAACATGGCGTAAAATCTTAGCTACACCAGCAGAGAAAATCCTAGTCGAAAAATCAAAAAATTCATTAAATTTACGGACAAACCAAAATGGCGGTTTCTCTTTTTTGCGTAAAATTATTGCACAAAGCGCAGGTGTAAGAGTAAGTGCTACTAACCCAGAAATACATACAGAGACAACTAGTGTAAGTGCAAACTGCTTTTGTATAACCCCAACAAACCCTTCCATAAATGAAACTGGAATAAATACCGCTGAAAGAACTAGTACAATAGAGATAACAGGCGCCATAATCTCATCCATGGCTTTCATCGTAGCCTCTTTAACGCTTAAATTTGGCTCTTCATGAAGTATCCGCTCAACATTTTCTATAACAATAATAGCATCATCAACGACAATTCCAATTGCTAAAATAAGTGCAAAAAGTGTAATTAAATTTACCGAAAATCCCATTACATAAATTCCAGCAAACGCACCTAAAATTGATACTGGAACAGTAAGCAGTGGAATAAATGTAGCCCTAATATTTCCAAGGAACATATAAATAACAATTATAACTAAAATAATAGCCTCTATAAAAGTCTTAACAACCTCATCAATTGAAACTTGAACAAACTCAGTCGTATCATATGCTATTCTATAAGTCATATCTCCTGGAAAATTATCTTTTAACTCTTCAACTCTGGCTTGAACTGCTTGGGCGGTTTCTAAAGCGTTGGCTCCACTTTGTAAAAATATAAGTACTGGAATCATACTACCGCCATTAAAGCGTCCAGAAAATGCATAACTTTGAGCTCCAAGCTCAACATTAGCAACATCTTTTAACCTAATAATATTTCCGTTTAAATCAGCTCTAATTATAATATCTTCAAATTCGCTAATTTGAGTTAGTCTTCCTTCTGGCTTAATAGAATATACATATGGATTTCCAGTAGCCATAGGTTGTTCACCTATCTTTCCAGCTGCATATTGTGAGTTTTGTTCTTGGATAGCATAAATTACTTCATTAACAGTCATATCATAATGCTTTAATAAATCTGGCTTTATCCATACTCTCATAGAGTACTCTTTATTACCAATTACAACAGCATCACCTACACCCTTAACGCGTTTTAACTCATCAGCTACATTGATACTTACATAATTAGATAGTTCAGTATCGTTCATCTTTTTACTTGGGTCATAAAAAGCTAGAACCTCTAAGATATTACTACTTCTTTCATCTACTTTTACACCGACTCTGCGAACCTCTTCTGGAAGTTTTGATAAAATTGGACTTACTCTATTATTTACATTTACTGAAGCAGTTTGAGGATCTGTGCCAATCTCAAAGAAAATATTTAAGCTCATTGTACCAGCTGAACTTGATGTACTTTGCATATATATCATATCATCAACGCCATTTATAGCCTCTTCTAATGGAGCTGCAACTGCACTTGCGATAGTTTGAGCATCTGCGCCACTATATGTAGCTTGCACCACAATTTGTGGTGGCGTAAGCTGTGGATACTCCTCTATAGCAGCATTTTTAAGACCGATAAGACCTGCTAAAACTATAATAATAGATATTACGCAGGCAAAAACTGGACGATTGATAAAAAATTTAGAAAACATCTACTCGCCTTTTGTTTCTACTATTTGGACTGGTGAGCCATCTTGAATCTTTTTAAAATTATCCAAAATCACCTTATCTCCATCTTTTAATCCACTTGATACAACCACGCTAACGGCATCTTGAGATGCTATTTTAATAGCTCTTTTTGATACTTTGCCATTTTCTACTACATATACAAATGGATTTACTAAATCTTGCAATACTGCAATTTGCGGGATTTTAAATCCATCTTTTTGATAAAATCCATATACTTTTACAGCAGCAAATACGCCTGGGCGAATTTGAGTTTGGTTATTATCAAATTTAGCTTTTGCTTTTACAGTTCCACTTTTTGAATCTACTACACTATCAAGAAAGCTTATAGTTCCATTATACTCATTACCATCAGCTAACTTTATCTGCACGGTTGAATGTAGCTGTTTCCACTGACCGCTTTTGCTTTTTTCATCAATATCAAGCCTATCGCGATCTGATATTCCAAATTCAACAAATATTGGATTTAGTTTTGTGATTCGAACTAAATCATTATCAGTAGTGCTAACATATGAACCAACATCTTTAAGTGTATCGCCAATAACTCCATCAAATGGTGCAGTCACCACAGAGTAATCTAAATCAATTTTAGCGTTATTTAAATTTGCTAAAGCTGAGCCGTATGCGCTACTAGCTGCGTCAAATTCCTTAGCCGATATTGCATTTTTAGCTTTTAGATTTACTGCTCTATCATATTGAGCTTTAGCGTTTTTAAAATTTGCTAATCTATCATTATAGATTGCTCTATATTTTGATTCATCAATTTGATATAATTTATCACCTTGCTTAACCATACTACCTGGGGTAAAAAACTGCTTCTCAATAGAGCCAGATACCTTGCCTTTGATTATTACATCCATTTCGCTTACAACTTGGCCGTTAAATTCAAGATTAATAGGAATATCGCCCATTTTTGCCACAGTTACGCTTACTGGAAGTGCTTGAGCTGCTTGTGGAGCATTGCTTTTTTTGCTATCGCTACAACCTACTATCATCAAAGCAGCAAAGCCAAGAGTTAAAAATTTGCCAAATTTATTCATAATAATAACCTTTCAAATTGTGTATTTGAACTGAATTAAATTTTGATATTTTACAAAAATTTTGTTAAGAAAAAATTAATATGCTAAATTATTTTTGATATTCATTATCTAAAAGGAGAGCAATTAGTCTCCTTTTAGGTGAATTTATTTTGATTGTATAGCCTTTTCTAATTCAATCTGTTTAGGATACACAAAGATGGTTTTGCGATCAACACTAATTGTCTCTTTAGCATCTTTAGCATATGCATTAATTGTAATATCTATTGGAGTATCTCGTCTTGTATCATCTACTAATGTTTGAGTTGTGCTAAGCACTACAATTACTTTTTTCTTTCCACCAGCTTTTAATGTAATTGACTTAAGCGGTCTATCGATTTTAATTCTAGTTTCATTAACATCAAAATAGTATGAATGCTCAACATTATCAGTATTTTGTATTAAAAATGTATATGCATTTTGCACTTTTGGTGTATTATCATCAAGCACCTTAATACTATAAAGTTGAGTAGCTCTATTTATATTTAATAGCATATGCTCTTTTTTGGTTGTCATTAGTCCTAGCGCAATCACAGCAATAGATAATGCAACCATATAGCCAATTGTTCTAAATCTAAAATATTTAACCTTGCTTTTAGTTTTAATAGCCTTAGCACTAGTCCAATTAATTAAGCTCTCTTTGCCTAGTTTGCCCATTACCTCGCTACAAGCATCGCTACATTCAAGACAGTTGATACACTCAAGTTGCATACCTTTTCTAATATCTATATGAGTTGGGCATACTCTTACACATGCCTCACAACCTATACACTCAGCACCTGGAGTAGTTGGCTTTTTACCTAATTTTGTATGTCCATCATATAATTTACCACCACGATTTTCATCATAAATCACCTGAATTGTATCATTGTCAAACATAACGCTTTGTACTCTAGCATACGGGCAAACATATATACAAAAATTCTCAGCCAAATATACCACATCAAAAACTAAAAATGTTGTAATACCTATTAAAATTCCAACTAAAAGCTTATGCTCGGCTGGATTAGCAAGATAGGTAAAAAAATCCTCAGGTGGTACAAAATACCACATAAAATTACTAGCAGCTACAAATGCAAGAGCTGCCCAAATAATTACTGAGATAGTTTTTTTGATTATATTTTCGTCAAATTCTTTTTGTTTATCTTTGATATTTTTGCGAATTTTAAGGATTTTAGTGCAAATTAAATCCCTATAAATTACACGAAAAATTGTCTGCGGACAGGTCCATCCACACCAAACCCTACCACCTAAAGTAGTCATAAAAAATATACTTAAAAACAAAATAATAAGCAAAAACGGCATTAAATATAGCTCTTGCATATCAAATGAAGTAAAGAGTAGATGTAACTGTTTTTTATCAAAACTTAGCAAAAATAGATGATTGCCATTAATGCGAATAAATGGAAGCACCAAAGCAATCAAAGTAACAATAGCATACACGCTATAACGGCGTTTAGTGTAATGCGTAGGCTTACAAGACATTTGTTATTCCTTGTGTGATTTTATTGTTGATTATATAACTTCTTATTTTAAAATATGGTTAAATAAGATTATTTTATAATTATAAAATATAAATTTAAGTTAAATTTAGATATAATCTGCACTCAAAAATTTCAACGAAAGGTGGTGAGGATCGTGCCAGGAGTTAAGGTACATCCAAATGAGTCTTTTGATGAAGCATATAGACGCTTTAAAAAACAAACTGACCGTAACTTAGTAGTTACTGAAGTTCGTGCTAGACGCTTTTTTGAGCCTATGACTGAAATTCGTAAAAAACAAAAAATCTCAGCTCGTAAAAAAATGCTTAAAAGACTTTATATGCTTAGACGCTATGAGTCAAAACTCTAATACCATAAAGATCGCTTCGGCGGTCTTTTCTTATTTAAACAATCCATATAAATTAAAACTTTAATATATTTTTTATAATTCATGGCGGACAGAGAGGGATTTGAACCCCCGAAGGCTTGCACCTTACACGCGTTCCAGGCGTGCTCCTTCAACCACTCGGACATCTGCCCATAAAACAATAAAAAATATAATATTGATTAAAAAACTAAATAAAACACTCACTCAAAAGAGTGAGTGTTTTTACAAAAAGGAGGTTATTTGTTTAGGAACTTGAATTATATAATTAATTTTTTAATATATGATAAATATAAGCTTAAGTAAAACTATTAAGATAAAATTTGATATAATCAATTAAAAAAGGATAAAAATGCTAACTCATTTAAATGAAAAAAATTTGCCAAAAATGGTCGATGTCGCTGATAAAGATATCACTAAACGCATTGCTATGGCAAGTGGGACTATTACAATGTCTAAAGAAGCCTACACAGCTATTAAAGAAAATACTGGTAAAAAAGGTCCTGTTTTACAAACTGCAGTAATAGCTGCTGTTATGGGGGCTAAACGCACTAGTGATTTAATCCCAATGTGCCACCCTCTTGCTTTAAATTCAGTCGATATCGATATAGAAGATATGGGGCATTTACCAGGATTTAGGCTTATTGCCAAAGTTGCAACTCAAGGCAAAACTGGAGTAGAGATGGAGGCTTTGACATCTGTAAGCATTGGACTACTTACCATATATGATATGATTAAAGCAATTGATAAATCAATGATAATTAGCAATATCGCTTTAGAATCAAAAAGTGGCGGCAAAAGTGGCGAATATAGGAGAAAAAATGGCTAAAATTTGCGATCTAAATGGCAAAAAACCAGATATCGTATATCCTACATTTTGGGAGTATAAGGTTATTTTTGATAGTAATGCTGATGAAAAAAACATAACTAAAGAGTGTGTAGGAGAGAGAAACCATAAAATAACTCCATCAAATAGCAGTAAAAATGGTAAATTTAAAAGCTTCAATCTAAGCGTGCTAGTAAGTAGTGATAGTGAGCGTTTAGAGCTATTTTCACTACTTAAAAAGTACTCTAAATTTGTATTATAACCTCTAGCCATTTGGCTAGGGGTTTTATTTTAACATCTCTTTAGCAATATTTGCTACATTTGTAGCACTAAATCCAAAATGCTTAAATAGCTCATCAGCTGGAGCAGAAGCGCCAAATGAACTCATTCCAAATACATTATCAGCAAATTTATACCACTCAAGTGCCGTTGCAGCCTCTACGGCTAAGATTTTTGTTTGTGGTGCAAATATGCGGTTAATATAGCTAGACTCTTGCTCACATAATAGATCAAAACACGGTGCAGATACCACATTTACACCAATATCAATACTTTCAAGTAAATTTGCCGCCTCAAGACACAATCCTACCTCACTACCACTAGCTACTAATGTAATTTGCGGATTTTGACTTTCTTTAATTAGATATGCGCCATTTGCTACACTACCAAATTTTGCTTCATCTAAAGGATTTAATCCTTGTCTTGAGCATACAAACGCACAAGGAGCATTTAAATTAAGCGCAACCTTCCAGCACTCCACATTTTCAGCACCATCAGCTGGGCGAAATGTATAGAAATTTGGCATTGCTCTAAATGTGCTAAGCTGTTCAATTGGCTCATGAGTTGGGCCATCTTCTCCCACGCCGATACTATCATGCGTCCATATAAAATAGTGCTTAAGCCCCATAAGAGCTGCAAGTCTAGCACCAGCCTTAAGATAATCACTAAATATAAAAAATGTCGCACTAAATGGAATAAAAATACCATATCTAGCATATGCATTACAGATTGCTGCCATCGCATGTTCTCTAATACCAAAATGTATATTTTTACCATTTGGATAATCACCAAAATCTTTTAACTCAGTTTTATTGCTTGGGCCAAGATCAGCACTACCACCGATAAATCCAGGTAGTGCCTTAGCAATAGCATTTAAAATCTTACCATTGCTATCTCTTGTAGCCATTTTTTGACCCTTTAGGGCTGGAAATTCAATCTTGCTAAAATCAGGATTTAATAAAGAGTGTAAAAGCTCTTTTTTCTCATCATCTAACTGGCTTACAAGCTTATCCCAAGTAGCATTAGCCAAGTCGCCTCTTTCTAGCGCAAGATTAAACCAAAACTTCACATCATCATCTATAAAAAAGCTTAAATTTGGATCAAAACCAGCTACTTCTTTAGCTTTTGCTATTACATCAGCACCAAGTGGAGCGCCGTGTGCATGATGGCTACCTTCTAGCTCGCCAGCACCTTTGGCTATTTTAGTTTTGGCTATTATTAGATATGGTTTGGTTTTATTTTTAGCCTCTTTTAGAGCAAATTCAATCTCATCATAGCTATGACCATCTATCTTAGCAACTTCAAATCCAGCTGCTTCAAATCTAACCTTAACATCTTCGGCCCAAGCTATATTAGTATTGCCTTCTATTGTGATCTCATTGCTATCATAAATTATTACAAGATTATCAAGATTATGCTTGCCAGCTAACGCACATGCCTCATAGCTAATCCCCTCTTGCAAATCACCATCTCCACATAGGCAATATACCTTATGATTGATAATATCGCTACCTAGTAAATTTTGAGCTGATTTTGCAGCCATAGCAAAACCAACTGCGTTTGCAACACCTTGACCAAGTGGCCCAGTAGCAATCTCTACCCCTGGAGTCTCAATCTCTGGATGGCCTGGCGTTTTAGAGTGGAGTTGGCGAAATGATTTTAAATCATCTATACTAACATCATACCCGCTAAGGTGTAAAAAACTATATACCAAACTACTAGCATGACCACCGCTAAAGACTAATCTATCACGATTTAACCAATTTGGATTTTTAGGATTATGGTTTAGATGAGTGCTTAAAACTGTAACTATATCAGCAAGCCCCATTGGCGCACCTGGATGACCTGAATTTGCCTTTTGCACCATATCAGCACATAAAAATCTTATTGTATCTGCTTGTTTTTTATACATTTTTATCCTTTTAGGTATTTGTTTATTAAGTTTGAAACCAACTCTTTTACATCTTGATTTTGAATTTGATTGATAATTTGCTTTTCTAGCTCATCTCTAGCTTCTATGGCTTTATCAACACCAAGTAAATTTGTAAATGAGTTTTTGGAACTATCATTATTTGTAGGTTTTCCAGCTTTATCGCTACTACTTGTAGCGTCTATTATATCATCGTGAATTTGAAATGCAAGACCTAGTTTTAAACCAGCCTTATATATATCATTTGACTCTTCATCGCTTGCACCAGCTACTATTGCACCAATTTGCATACTTGCAGCAATTAATGCGCCTGTTTTATGCAGATGTAAAAACTCAAGCTCATCTAAGCTTAATTTTTTATTTTCAAAATAGCAATCAATTGCTTGACCAATTATCATTCCATCAAGACCGCCATTTTTACTTAGCACTTGTATGCATTTTATAGCAATTTGTGGTGATAAATTTGAATTAGCCAACACTCCAAATGCCGCAGTATTTAGCGCATCTCCAGCTAAGATTGCAGTAACTTCATCATATTTTACATGCAAGGTTGGCACGCCACGGCGAAGATTAGCATTATCCATTGCTGGAAGATCATCGTGAATAAGCGAATATGTATGCAAAAGCTCCACAGCTAAAGCTGCTGCATATGGATCGCACGATGGATTAATGGCCCTTGCAGTGCCAATTACTAATTGAGCGCGAAAGTGCTTTCCTCCAGCTTTTAAAACCCAAGCAAGAGCTTCATTAAAATATGGATGAAAACTCTCTACGCTAGGTAAATTTGATTCTAGATACTCTAGAAAGTTCATCTATTTACTCGTACAAAAAACTGAAAATCATCTCTAGAAATTAGGTAGTAAGTTTGAGCATTTTTAGTTTTCATAATCTCATCTACATGAAGTGCATTTTTAACATTTACTCCATCTATTTGCATAATTTTATCGCCAACTTTTAAACCCAACTTACTAGCTTTTGAGTTTGCTTTTATGCTAGTTATTACCATATTTTTATTTATGTTTATACCAAATTCAGGTAAAAATTTTGGTTTTGGTGGGATTTTTTTGATCTCAGTAGTTTTATTATCATCAGGGATATTTTTTGCTGTGATATTTGACATCTTGATATCATAGTGCAAAATTTGCGAACCGCGAGCGATATCAAATTTAAGCACCGATCCTTTATCAGCAAACAATATCATCTCATTTATCTCTCTTAGACTAGTAGGCTTTTTGCCATTTACTGATAAAACCTCATCAGAACTTCTAAGCTCTTTTCCAGCACCAAATGGATTTGCGCTTAATACCTTAATAGTAGAGTTGCTCTCGGTAAATTTAACTCCAATATCACCATAATATACATCATCATAACGAGCAAAATGCTTTAGATATCTATTTGGGATAAACTTATTATCTCCAAGGCTAATACCAACCATAGAAGCACAATCACAAACCAACATTCCAGCTTTACCAGTATTAAAACTCAACTCATCAAATTGACCAAGCTCACTACCAAAACTCTTAATATGACCCATATTTACAATATTTTCTTCTAAAGTCATAACCCACATATCTTGTCTGCTATCAAGCTCATCTAGCATAAATGCCCCACGAAGAGTAAATCCAGGCTTAATAAGATATAGTCCAAGATATGGATCAAATTTGATATAATCTTTTTTATTTAATGGATTTTTCTTATCATATACAACAGCTGCATATTCGCCATTTAAAGCGATTGCAATATTATCTTTATAATTAAACTGCGACTCTCTCATCTTCTCATATATCGCAGCTCTATCAGCAATAGTAGGCTCTGGAGCAGCATATAGCAACGCACTTGCAGCAAAAATAATAGCCAAAATTCTAATCATCTCATACCTCCAAATCCACCAAGCAACGATGCAGCTGCACTTTGCTTCTCATCATTTGCTAATTTTATAGCATCATTTACAGCTGAGATTAACAAAATTTGCAAACTATCCTTATCTTCAAGCAAGGAATCATCTATGCAAATATCTAAAATTTCAGATTTACCATTAATTTTTACACTAATTAACCCACCGCCAGACTTGCTCTCAAACTCCTTTGCAGCGATTTGAGCTTCAAATTCATTTGCCTTTTGCTGAGCTTGAGCTAGCATTTCACCCATCTTTGAAAAATCAAAATCCTTAAACATATATCTACCTTCTAAATTTTGGCGATTATAGCAAAAGAGCCTTTAAAATTGGCTTTTTTAGTTATCTATTTTATTATTAGCATCTACATGAACGATAGTTGGTATAAATTTCTTAGCTTTTTTAATACTCATTGTAGCATAGCTTACAATGATAATTATATCTCCTATGCAAACTTTTCTAGCAGCTGCTCCATTTAGACAGATTTCGCCCTCTTTATCCCCTTTTATCACATATGTAGCAAATCTTTCACCATTATTTACATCTAAAATTTCAACTTTTTGAAACTCAAGCAAATTAGCAGCTTTCATTAATTTTTCATCTATTGTAATTGAGCCTACATAGTTTAAATTCGCATCCGTAACTGTAGCTCTGTGAATTTTACTAGCTAACATTTCTATTTTCATTATTTATCCTTTTTATTTAATATCTCTTTGACAACTTCTTGGTCGCTAAATGGATATTTTACTCCATTTATCTCTTGATAATCCTCATCGCCCTTACCTAAAATTAGCAAAATTTCGCCATTTTGTATATCTATTGCCTTTTTAATGGCCTCTTTACGATCGGTAATTTTAATGGTATTTGGCGGCATTTTAGAAGCGACTTGTTCTATTATTGAATTTGGATCTTCGCTACGAGGATTATCGCTTGTTACGATTGCAACCTTAGCATATTTTGCAACTATTTGACCCATTATAGGACGCTTGCTTTTATCCCTATCACCTCCAGCACCAAAAACCACAATCAGCTCACTTTCTTCTAGTGAGCTTAAGACCTTTTCAATCCCATCTGGAGTATGTGCAAAATCTACAATAATAGCTGGTTTATGAGATACTATTTCCATTCTACCAGCTACGCCTTTAAAGCCCTTAAGCCCATCGCATATAGATTGTAAATCCAAATTTAAAAGCTTTTTAGTAGCGCCAATTACTCCAAGCGCATTATATAGATTAAACTTACCGTGTAAATCAAGGCTTAAATTGGCCTCTTCGGTACTGTTTTTTATAGTAGCATTTATACCGCTTTTTAACTCAAAACTACTTGCGTAAATATCTCCGCTAAAAAGCGAGTATGTAAGCAAGTTTGTATTATTATAACTAATATTTAAATCATCACCATTTATAATTTTATTACATTCATCTAGTAAAAAGCTAGATTTTACTCTAGCGTACTCACTAAAACTTTTATGATAGTCTAGATGATCTTGGCTTAGATTTGTAAAAATCTTTAACTCAAACTCTAATCCCTCAATGCGATTTTGTGCTATAGCATGAGAGCTAACCTCCATAATAAAATACTCGCATCCACTCTCAACAGCTTGTTTTATATAACTTATAGTCTCTAGAATTTGACTTGTTGTCAATCCTTTTTTAGCTATTTGTCTATCATCTATAAATGAGCCACATGTCCCGCTAACTGCGCTTTTATGACCTAAATTTGATAGAGTATGAGCGAGTAAAAACGCAGTTGTAGTCTTTCCATTTGTGCCAGTAATTCCAATAATTTTTATACAATTTTTAAGCCCTAAAAGCTCCATAGCTTGCTTTGGACTAATTAAATTCGCACCACTATCTAAGGCATCATCGGCATATTTAGAATTTGAATTAGTTACTACAAAATAGCATCTAGACTCAACATCTTTAGAGTTATCAGTAATAAATGTATTATTTAAGGCTATTTTCATCTTTACCTCTAATCTTTTCTAGCATAAGCTCCATTCTCTCATCACCCATAAACATCTTAGCCGAACCCTCTAAATATTTTAATCCAATATCTAAAAATCCATGATCAACCAAAAAATTTACAAGCTCAAAAAGCTCATCTTTATGTGTAATTATAATTCTTGTAGAAAATAGTATGCTCTCAAAAAGAGTTCTAAAATCATTTTGATTTAATAAATTTTTAAAATCTGCATAGGTAATAGCATTTTGACTCTCTATCTCCATAGTGCTTTGCTGGACTGAGCTTTGCATAATATCTATAATCTCATTAATGCTTTGAGCGCTATCATCATTAGCTGGATCAAAATATATCTCAAATAGTGTAAGCGCATCGCTTGGGCTATCTTTTGCCATATCACAAAGCTCTATAAATGCCAGCAATTCATCGCTTGGAGTCTCATTAAATGCAATATTAAAGCTTATTTTTGCTAGATCAAATTTCCCCTGTTTAAATAGCTTGATTGCGATCTCTTTATAATCTTGCCCCATCTATTTCCTCTTAAAAGCATTATGCTATAACTTAGATTTTTTGGTTAATTATACACAAAATATAAAAAATTTAGTTTAAATAGCGTCTATTACTAAGCCCTATTTTAAGCATTATGCATATTAAATATTTAAATTATTACTTTGACAAAACCTATATGATATCTAAAGTTTGCAATATAATTTATAATTATTATTTAATTAGTCAAATTTAAATTTGCTAAATATAGGACTTTTGATTTAAATCTTTTGAATATCAAATTCTTGACCAATTGGAATATTTACTACTGTTAATTCTGGATGAATATCGTTGCGAATCTGCTTTTCAATCCCAAATTTAAGCGTCTGACCACTTGCAGCACAGCCGTTACAATGTCCTGTTAATTGCACATAAACAACTCCATTTTTAATCCCCAAAAGCTTCATACCGCCACCATCACGCTCAAGCATAGGCATTACAACTTTAAGACTTTCTAAAACTGGCTCATATAGCTCTTCATCGCTAAATGGTATCATTTTTATCCTTTTGTATTTTTAATAATTATATAGCAGTATAAAAAATTTAGATTAAATAGAGCCTATTTCTAGGCTCGAATTGTTAGAATTTATAAGCAGCTCCAAAGCTTGTGCTATATATTTTATCATCGCTATTTACATCAGCTCCTAGGTTTAGATTTATACTTAGATTTTTAGTTGCATTATATACAATTCCAGTATCAATTGCGAAATTTGTATGTTTTTTATCATTGCCTTGGATATTAAATCCAGCACTTGAACCTGCAAATGAGCTTCTAGTAAATCCTTCATCATTGATTAAATCTCTTTTGATTTTAGCATCTGCATAGATTGAAATTTCATCAAAGCTTTTAACCATCTCAAGACCTAGTTTAGCTTTTAAATTCTTAACTGTATTGCTTTGTACTTCTTGAAAGTCTGCTCCGGTTTCATCTTTTAGAGTGTAGTTTTGAGTTTTAGAATATAGATAGTCTGCTCCAATATATGGTTTAATACTTGCATTATCATTGATAGCAAATCTATAACCATAATCTAATCCTAAAGCAATATATGATGAGTCAAAATTAGATTGCAAGATTTTATTTATCCCAAATATATTTTGAGTATAGCTTAAATCATTTTTACCATAACCTCCAGCTATATTAAAGCCAAATTCATTATTATCTAAAAAATATCTAGAATAAAGACCAAGTTCATAGATATCGCTATCAAGCTCGATATTTTCAGTTTCTGAGTTTGTATATGAGAAGTAACCACCAATTAGCAAGTCATCTATCATTCTATCATAGCCTAAAATTGCGCCGTAGATTTTTGGATTTGTGCCATCTTTAAAGTCGCCTTTAGCACCTAGGGCATTTAGATAAAATGAGTTTTGATACGCAGCCATCTCATCAGCCATCATTGAAAGAAGCACACCACTGCTAGCATCAGCAAATTTTTGCCCCTCAAGAGATTCAATAAAATTTGCAAGTTGGCTCGCATTTGAGCGAGTTGTAACATTTGAAATTCTTTTGCTTACTTCATTTTTGGTAGCCAAGTTAAATGTATTTATCAAATTTGAAGTAGCAGTTATAGAATCTTGTGAGTTCTTTTGAATAGATTGAGCGGTTTTAGATATTGTTTTAGATATTGTTTGAGCAGCTTCTTGATTACCTTGTGCGGCTTGAGCAGCTAGCTTTATAACCTCAGTTGCTAATAAGCCATTGCCTTTAGCATCTTCTATAGCAAATAGTGATGTGATGATATCTAAATCTTGGGCGGTTAGATTTACACCTGTTGTTTGAGCAGACTTAGCTACAAAATCGATTTTTTCGTTAATTGGTTTGTTTTGCATATCATCAGACATTTAAATTTGAGCTAATAGCTTTTTGCTATCTTTACTTAAATTTAAAACAGCATCAATTATATTTTGATCATATTTTACTAAGCCCTCTTCATTTGCATCTTCATTATTTGGATCAAAATACATTGCATAGATATTTTCATCGGTTGCTTGATTTTCTATCGCTTCTTTACTCTCTAAAAATACTACTTGATTTAAATTTGATATATCGCCACTTGTTGCATAGACTCCAATCTCTGTGGTATCTTTTAAAGTTGTTTTACCATCAACTGTGATTTTAGGGACATTATCTGCACTCGCTCCATAATAGATTACACCATGGTTTTCAAAATCCCCTTTGACATTAATTTCTGAACCATTATCTAGTATAATTATACTTTTTTCAGCTTCATTTTTCATTGTAAAGCTATCATTAAACATCACCTTAGAACCATTTTGAACAACAAGAGCAGAGTCTTCAAAGTCAGCCACGCCGCCAACATCTAATGTGCTACCATTTTTAAGAAGCATAGCACTATCAAAAAGATTTAATTTATCTTTGAAATTTACAATTGAACTATTATTTAACTCTGTATCAGAATTACCAAAAGTTGCTTCACCTTCAACATTTAAATTTGATTTATCAATCTTAATACCACCATCATTTACAACAAATTCGCCATCTACAAATTCAATAGTACCAGAGTCATTTACGGTTAGTGTGGCATTAATTGTAGCATTTGAGTTATCTTTAACAATAAGATGCGCTCCATCATAAAATTCTGCATTATTATTAATCTCTAGTTTACTATTATTAACAACATATATTTTACTTTCATAACTTGCAAGATTTTCACTTCTAGATGGGTGCCTTTCAAAAATTGCATTTGAATTATTTTTAATGTTTATATCGGCTTGAACAAAGGATATAATATAAGATATTAGCTCTCCATTGTTATCTACATTAATAATTGCATCCGTGGCATCACCCATTATCCATTTTTCTTCACTGTTAATGTCGACAGACTGCAAGTGGCCAGTATCCATAGAAAGGCTAAGATCTATTTCTGGTATGTCATAGAAATCCTCAGCAACTAACTGCCCCCCCCAACAAGAATCGCACACGCAAGTGCGGATAACTTAATCTTTGCCAAATTACACTCCTTAATTTTAAAATATAGCTTAGATTATATCATAATTCACTAGCTTTATGGCTAAAGAGAATATATTAACCCAGCCTTAATACTAATGAATAGGCTGGGGATTTATGCAAAATTAGAATTATTGCTTAATTATTGTAATTCTACCATCTATTATTGGGGTTATTTTGGTTTTTTGGCTTTTGATATAGTCTATTACCACTTGACTAAGTAGCACTGAATTATCAAATATTTCTAAATTGCTAAATATATCTTTATAGCGTGGATCGCTATAAATCACATAGTCATTAGTCGCTAAATAGTAGGTGCGATTTATATCTATAGGAGCTGAATTTAACTTAAGATTTAAAAGTTTGCCATTTTTATTATCTTTTTCATACAAGATAGTATGAGAAACAGCCGAAGATACTTGCATAAATGATCCGCTTCCTTGTGGCACTTTAGCAACTGCATCAAAAAGCTCTAAAAGAGTTTTACCATCAATTTTTACCACATATATATTATTTTTATATGGCAATGCTGTAAGGATATCCTCTTTTTTTATCTCTCCTTTTGGTAGTCCAAAGCGTATACCTCCACCATTCATCATCGCAAAATCTACACTAATATTATGATCTTTGAGATATCCAACTATACTATCACAGACAAGATTGCCTATGGTGCTCTCTTGGTAGCGAGTTATATTGTTTTTAAATTCAAATTTATCGCTAGAGACGCCGATAACTTCGTTTAAGCTTTGGTTTGCCTCTTCTATATATGGATTTAATATTTTAGAAATTTTAGGATCGGCAACAAACTCTTGCTCTGTAATGGCTGTATCTTTCCATTGTATATCAACTAGTTTTTTATCTTTTATTATTAGCTTTGCCTTGCCTACATATTTACCCCACTCATTTGCTGAGACTATAGCGGTTTGATTAACATATAATGGAGTTTGAAATTTGGTATGAGAATGCCCATCTACGATAAGATCAATGCCGCTAGTAGCTTTGGCTAGCATTATAGATGTTATCTGCTCTGGTGATTCTTTATCTGAACCTAGATGAGTTAAAGCTATGATAATATCAGCTTTATAGGTATCTTTTAGAATTTTTATATATTTTTTAGCGCTACTTATCTCATTTTCAAATATTAATTCAGAGCCCGGAGATGAACTTGACTTAGTTTGTAAAGTAGTAATTCCAAAAACTCCAACCCTAAAACCATCAAAATCTCTAATTATAAAAGGATCTACAATTGGAGTTTTATTTTGATCTAATACATTGGCTGAGAGCCATTTAAATTTAGAATGTTTAATCTGTTTTAATAGCTTTTGATACCCACCATCAAATTCATGATTACCCAAAGTAACAGCATCATAACCTATAGCATTATATGCCTCTATATCAGGCAAAGCATCAAACATATCAGATACAACGCTACCAGTATTCATATCTCCAGCATCAAGGATTAAAAGATTAGGACTAGTAGATTTAACGCTATTAATATATGTTGAGCGTTGAGCTAACCCACCTTTAGAATTAATAGGCAAAATAGCACCATGATGGTCATTAGTATGCAAAATCACAAGCTCATGAGTCTTGCCTTTTTCAGATATGGCACACCCTATAAATAGTAGCGAGAGTAATAGAATTGTAAATATATTTTTCATTTATGACTCCATTGAATAATAAAGTAGCAAAATATTGATAAACTACATACTTTGCCGATTGTATCAAATTTAATTTTAATTTACTATAAAATATTTAAAACCTTAACTAGATATATTAAGCTGTTATTTTAGGCTATATTTTAACAAATAAACTATATATATTTAGGCTTTTTAAGATAGAGCTAAATAAGCTCTATCTTATTATTTAATCTCTACTATGGTAGAAGCTATGCTGATTAGATTATCTTGATTGATAAATTTATTACTAGCATATTCTGCTTTATATGTATCTTTATTAATTACATATATTAAAGATAAATTTCTAGTTTTAAAATTAAATGCTTTACTAATTAAATTTAAATAAAATAAATTTCTATATTATTAGAGAATATATTTGATTTTTTGTCGTTTAATTTTCTAAATTACTAGACTTTTGGGCTTAATCAATAATTGATAAACTTAGCTAAGCACAACCGTAGTGCTATATCAATTATATAAAAATAATAAGAAGTTCCAGCTATGCAATGATTTATCGCTAATATAGTAAAATATTTAGTATTTTATATAGGAAATTTAATAAATATAAAGAAGGTAATGTTAAACTAAATTTAAATGAAAATAGTGCTAGGATTGCTCCTAGCAAAATATTATTCAGAAACTAGCTCGATATAAGCCATTTCAGCAGCATCGCCTTTTCTAACGCGTGTTTTGATGATTCTAGTGTAGCCACCATTTCTATTTACATATTTTGGTGCAATTTCAGTTACTAGTTTATTAGTAGCTTCTTTATCTTGTAAATATGCAAATACATATTTATGAGCATTGAAGTCGCCTTTTCTAGCTCTTGTGATTAATTTCTCTACGTAGCTTCTTAGCTCTTTTGCTTTTGGCAGTGTAGTTTCAATTCTACCAGCCTTAACGATTGCAATCGTAAGGTTTTTAAGCAAAGCAGCACGGTGAGAGCTAGTGCGGCCTAGTTTTCTATATCCGTGATTATGTCTCATTATATTTCCTTCGCTTTTATGATTTTAACTCAGCTATCTTTTTTCTGAGCGATTCTTTGCTATCACCTAGCTTATTTTCACCAAATGGATAGCCAATTTCAGCCATTACAGCTTTAATCTCATCAAGAGATTTTTTACCTAGATTTTTAAGTTCTTTTAGCTCACTCTCTTCCATTAAAGCAAGTTCACCGATAAATTTAATCTCAGCTTTATCTAGGCAATTAAAGCTTCTAGCTGATAGATTTAAATTCTCAATGTTCTCTAGAAGTTTTGAATGCTCACTAGAGCCTTGAGATGATGTCATAGCCATATTTATATCTATATTTAAAATATTGTTAAATATAGCCATTTGCTTATACATAGCCTCGATTGAGTTTTTAAACGCTTCTAAAGGTGATACCTGACCATCTGTAGTTATAGTAAGAACAATTTTTTCATAGTCTGGATTATCTTCAACCAAAACATTTTCAATCTCATAGACCGCATGCTTAACAGGAGTAAAGAATGCATCAAGTGCAATATAGCCACTCTCTACGCTCTCTCTAATCTCTTCACTAGGCACATAGCCAATACCTTTTTCTATTACCAAAGAAAAAGTTAATTCAGCATCTTCATTGATCGTAGCTAGATATGATTCAGGATTTACTATCTCAACTATATCATTGCATAGATCTGCGCCTGTAATCTCTTTTGGTCCTTTAAAGCTATACTCTATAACTTCATGCTCTGAATCGTTTTTAAGCTTAAAACGTAAATTTTTAAGATTTATGATAAATAGCGTTACATCTTCTAGCATACCACGCATACTATCAAATTCGTGAGATACACCCTCGATTTTAACAGCAGTTGGAGCAAATCCAACTGTACTTGTATAAAGTAGTCTGCGAAGCGGATGAGCTAGAGTAACTGCATAACCAGTTTCAAACGGATATGCTACTATTTTAGCTACATTTTCACTTACTGGGATAACCTCTATATCAGTAGGCATGTAAGCTGATGTTGTTATCTTTCTCATCATACTATCCTTATTATTTAGAGTAAAGCTCGACTATATATCTTTCCTCAACTGGAATGATAACCTCTTCACGTTCTGGAATTCTAGTGAAAATTCCATATTTTTTATCTTTTTCTACATCAACCCAAGCTACCATACCTGTTTGATTAGTAAGTTCAATAGCGCGAACGATTTGTGGATTTTCTTTGCTTTTTTCAATAATTTCTATCTTTTCACCAGCTCTTACTCTGTATGATGGGATATCAACTCTTTTACCATTTACAAGGATATGACCGTGAGTTACTAGTTGTCTTGCAAATCTACGAGTAGATGCAAAACCCATTCTATAAACTACATTATCTAATCTTTGTTCTAGTAAAGAGATAAGAAGCGCACCAGTATTCCCTTCTCTTCTTGCAGCTTCGGCAAATAATCTTCTAAATTGCTTTTCGCTTACACCATACATAAATTTAGCTTTTTGTTTTTCTCTTAGTTGCAAACCATATTCGCTAATTTTTGCTTTTCTTTGTCCGTGTTGGCCTGGAGCGTATGGTCTTTTTTCTACTGCGCTCTTGCCAGCTAGTCTTCTTTCGCCCTTAAGTGCAAGAGATACACCTAGGCGTCTTTCTAATTTTTCAACTGGTCCTCTATATCTTGCCATTATAATTTCTCCTAAATTCTATCTACAATTACACGCGGCGGCGTTTTGGTGGTCTGCAGCCATTGTGAGCTAGTGGAGTTATATCTTTTAGATATAGCACCTTAATTCCTTCTACTGCACCGATACTTTTTACTGCTGTTTCTCTACCGCTACCTGGGCCTTGAACTTTGATACCAACTTCTTTAATGCCGTGTTCTTTAGCTTTTGATAGTGCATCTTCTACGGCTTGTTGAGCTGCATACGGAGTTGATTTTTTGCTACCTTTAAAGCCTAAACCACCCGCACTGCTCCATGCAATAGCATTGCCCATTTCATCAGTAACTGTAACCATTGTATTATTAAATGTAGCAGAGACATATACGATACCTCTAGCTATATTTTTTTTAACTACTTTTTTCTTAATTACTTTTCTTTTTGCCATATTTTATCCTTATTTAGTAGCAGCACCAACAGTTTTTCTTCTGCCTTTTCTTGTTCTTGCGTTAGTTTTTGTTTTTTGACCACGCACTGGCAGACCTTTTCTGTGTCTTAAGCCTCTAAAGCTACCTAAATCCATTAAAGCTTTGATATCCATAGCTACGCTTTTTCTTAGATCACCTTCAACCATATAGTTTTCTTGGATCTCTTTTCTTATAGCAGCAGCTTCATCTTCGCTAAGCTCGTAAACTCTCTTATCATAAGAGATACCTACAGCATCAAGAATTTTTCTTGAAGTATATAGACCTATACCATAGATATATGTAAGGCCATACTCAACTCTTTTTTTCTTTGGTAAATCAACACCTGCAATACGAGCCATACCTTATCCTTGTCTTTGTTTATGTTTTGGATTTTCGCAAATTACATGCACTATGCCTTTGCGTTTGACAATTTTACATTTGTCACACATCTTCTTTACAGAAGGACGAACTTTCATTTTAGTCTCCTAAAAATTTATTACCACTTTTACTAGACTGCACTTAGGTCTAAGAACACGCCTAAACCAACTATTTTCAAAACAGTGGCATGCTTTGAAAACACTTCTTTATCCAGTTTGGATGCAAAGCTCCGAATTGTATCTAAAATATACTTTAAAATTTATAAATTTGAATTTAAAAGCTAAAAATAATCAAAATAATTTTTAAATTTAACAGAGCCGTAGCCCTGTTGAAAACTTAAGAGTTTAAAAACTTCTCTAAATCCGCTTTTGGATCTTTGCCAATTAGCGATAAATTATATTTTTCTACTAAGAAATTTAGTATTTCGCTATTTAAAAATTGTGGCAAACTAGGTCCTATATGTATATTTTTTACACCCAAATATAAGAGCGCTACTAAGATTATTATAGCTTTTTGCTCCATCCACATTAGCACTATTGAAAGTGGTAAATCATTTATAGCAATTCCAGTAGCTTCGCTTAAAGCCATAGCTATTTTTACTCCACCATTACTATCATTGCACTGACCTAAATCTAAATATCTTGGGATATTTGTCCCTTCAATTAGACCAAAATCTATATCATTAAATCTGAATTTACCACAGCTTGAAGTTAATATCACGCAATCTTTTGGCACACTAAGAGCTAGCTCTCTATAATACTCTCTACCTTTGCCTGGTGCATCGCATCCTGCTATAACAAAAAATCTACGAATTTTACCACTTTTAATCGCTTCTAAAATCTCACCAGCCATAGGCAAAATAGCCTTATAGTGATGACCTGTGCTGATTACTTCATCACTATCAAAGCCTTTGACATCATCAAGCTCTAAAGCCTTATTAATTAGCGGAGTAAAATCATCACCATTAATATGAGCTATGCCTTTAGTACTTGCAATATCATATCCAAACAATCTATCGCTATATGTAGCACTTTTACGAAGTGGAACAATGCAGTTTGTAGTCATTAAGATAGCTCCACCAAATTTATTAAAAAGATCAGTTTGATCAAACCATGCCTTACCTAAATTTCCTTTTAAGTGTGGATACTTTTTAAGCTCTGGATAACCATGTGCTGGAAGCATTTCAGAGTGAGTATAGATATTAATTCCTTTATCTTTAGTCTGTTCTAGCAACTCTTTTAACGCATGAAGATTATGTCCGCTTACTAAAATAGCTTTGCCTTCTGCTTTGTTTTGACTGATTTTCACAGGAGCTGGAATACCAAATTTGTTAGTATGAGCATTGCTTAAAATATCCATAACTTCTACACCAGCCTTGCCTACTTTTAGTAGCTGTTCAATGTGCTGATCGAAATTGAAATTCATATTTGTAAGTGTAAAATATAGAGTTTGAGCCATTATATCATCTACATTTTTTGTATTGGCCCCTAATTCATTTGCATGATGGCGGTACGCACTTAAGCCCTTTAGGGCAAATATCATCATATCTTGTAGTCTTGCTAGCGTAGCATCTTTACCACAGGTTCCCATACTTTGCCCCTTAGAGCCACAGCCATCATTTGCACTCATCTCGCACTGATGACAAAACATCTCTAAATCCATAAAAATCCTTTAAAAATAAATTAAATTTAGATTTTATAGAATTTTTATATTTTTGTATGTAATCACTTCACATTTTTTAAAAAAATTTTACCTCTTAACAGAGTTAAAAATCCATTTTTTTCTAGCTGTTTAAGATTTTTAGATACGCTCTCTCTTGTTACGCCTAGATGATTTGCTATTTGCTGATGAGTAATATCTATGCTGCCATTTATAGCATTATTTTTGATAAATTCAACCAGCCTATCACGAAACGGTATAGTTTTACTTTTTGAAGCCACCTCTATACTCTTAGCAAATTGCTTAGCAAAAATAGTTAAAATATACTCACTAAGCTTAGGATATTTCTCCCTTAAACCTCTAAAAATATTATCTGGAATTGTAATAATTTCTAAATCACCGAGCGCTTGAAGATTTAACTCTAACTGAAGTGATTTTTGAGTGCAAATTTGGCATATTACCCACTCATCACCCTTTTCAAGGGTGAGAATTGTCTTTTCTTGACTGCCAAAAATAGTATAAACTCTAAGACGCCCAGAACCAATTATCAAAAGTCCATAATGACTCTTTGTAAGTAGCTCACCATCGTTAAATTTTCTAATTTGCAAAAATTCTTCTATTCTATCTAAATCCTGCGAAACTACACCAAGTCTTTTGAGTTTATCTTTTAAATCATTTATCATGCATTATTTATAACGATATGTGATTCTACCTTTATCTAAGCTATATGGAGTTAATTCTACCTTAACCCTGTCGCCTGGCATAATCTTGATATAGTGCATTCTCATCTTACCAGCTATATGGCATAAAATTATATGCTTATTATCAAGTTCTACTTTAAATGTAGCATTAGGTAAAGCCTCTACTACATTACCATCTATCTCTATTACATCATCTTTTGCCAAATTTATCTCCTTAAATAAACTCTTAAATTTAAATAAATTTCAATCAGCTACGCTAAGTATCTCAGCCCTACCATTTATTACAGCTACGCAGTGTTCATAGTGACTTGTTCGCAATCCATCTACGCTAGTAACTGTCCATTTGTCTGCTGCAATCTTTGGTGTTCCATCTTTTTGACAGATCATCGGCTCAATGCAAAACACCATACCATTTTTAATTTTTGGACCAGCTTTTGGAGTTGTTCCTTCTAAATAGTTTGGAATTTCAGGTTCTTCGTGAGGTCTGCGACCTATACCATGCCCACAAAATCCCCTTAAAGGCACATATCCGCGACCCAAGATAAACTGCTCAAGTTTATAACATAGCTCTTTAAAATGCATACCAACTTTAATTTCATCAATAGCATAATATAGAGCGTCTTTACTACAAGCTATGAGATCTTCATCGCTTTTTGAGATATTACCTACTGGATATGTTCTAGCACTATCGCCAAAAAAACCATTTAAATTTGAACCAATATCTACTGAAACTATATCACCATCTTGCAAAATATAGTTATTTGGAATCCCATGTATTACTACTTCATTTACGCTAATACAAGCAGTATTAGGAAATCCATAAAGCCCTTTAAACGCAGGTTTAGCTCCAGCAGCAATTATCATATCTTCGCAAATTTTATCAATTTCAAGTAGCGAAATTCCAGGCTGAATGATTGTGTGAAGATGATCTAAAGTAGCCGCGACTATTTTATTAGCCGCGCGCATACTATCTATCTCTTTTAAAGTTTTAATACCTATAGCCATATTATAGTCCAACTGCACTTAGAGTTTGATACTTGCTCATATATACTTGAGCTTCTATCTTTCTCATTGTATCAAGCGCTACTTGAACTACGATTAGCACAGATGTACCACCAAAATAAAATGGTACGCCCATAAATTTAACTAAAACCCAAGGCAGAGTCGAGATAAGACCTAAATATATAGAACCAGTTAATGTAAGCCTACTTGCTACTTCATTTAAGAAATTAGCTGTACTTTCACCAGGTCTAACACCAGGGATAAATCCACCTTGTCTTTTTAAATTTTCGCTTATATCTTTTGCATTAAATGTAATCGAAGCGTAAAAATATGCAAAAAATAGAATAAACAAAAATGTTAAAATATTAAAAAAGTAACTATTTGGATTTAAAAAATCATTGATAGCTACTATAAACTCATTTGTACTTGCCTGCAAAATTGTCCCAGGGAACATTAAAATAGCACTAGCAAAAATTGGTGGAATAACACCACTAAGATTTACTTTAATTGGAATATAGTTCATTATTCTCTTATTTTGATTTTGCATAACAGTCTTACGAGAATATGAAATTGGCACTCTTCTCTCGCCCATTTCTACATAAATTACCACGCCTACAGTAGCTAATATCACTAAAGCAATTGCGATAACTACTAAGAAATTTAACTCGCCAGTATTTACTAAATCAATCGTACCACCAATAGCACTTGGAATACCGCTTACTATACCAGCAAAAATGATAAGACTTATACCATTTCCAATGCCTCTTTGAGTAATTTGCTCACCTATCCACATAAGCAGCATTGTACCAGTTAGCATAGAAACACAGCTAATACCAATAAATAAATTCATATCTATCATTATAGCACTTGCACCGTCTCTACCAGTTAAACTTTGCAAGCCAATACTTACACCAATAGCTTGTATAACAGTGATTACTATAGTAGCATAGCGGATAATTTGCATATATTTTTGCATACCATCACGCTCTTTTTTCATTTTACCTAAATTTGGAAATGTAGCTGCCAAAAGCTCCATAATAATAGAAGCTGTAATATAAGGCATAATACCTAGTGAGATAATGCTTAAACGCTCAGCAGCGCCACCGCTAAACATATTAAACATACCAAGTGCATTTGAACTATTTGAAGTGAAAAATTCCCTAATAACATCAATATTTACACCAGGTACTGGCACATAAGCCAGCACCCGATAAGCAAACAAAAATCCAAGCGTAATTAATATCTTGTTGATTAATGCTCTGTTCATTAGTTATTTCCAGTTACCTTTATATTCTCATCTTTAATTTTAGAAGCTAAATCTTTAGCTCCAGCACCAATTAGTTTAACTTTTTTGATGCTATTTGAGAATTTATGTACTGTTTTAAGAGTATCTAGTGTGATCTCGCTTAACTCTTTAATAGCAGGGTTTTTGTCAATGCTAATTGCATATGGTTTTTCAAATTTAGAAGTAAAGCCTACTTTTGGTAGTCTTCTTTGAAGTGGTTGCTGACCGCCTTCAAAACCTCTTTTTTCATTATAACCTTTTCTAGCTGTTTGACCTTTACCACCTTTTGTAGCTGTTTTACCCCAGCCACTACCTTGTCCACGACCAATTCTTTTAGTATTGCGAGTTGAGCCTGCGGCTTTTTGTAAATTTTCTAATCCCATGCTCTCTCCTTAACCTTTTAGCATACTTAACGCTTTAATTGTAGCACGAACAACATTTGCAGAGTTGTTTGAACCAAGAGATTTAGTAAGTATGTTTTTAATACCTGCTAACTCTACAACTGGACGAGCGCCACCACCAGCGATAACTCCGGTACCTTCGCTAGCTGGTTTTAGTAGAATTCTACTTGCGTTGTATTTAACTTCGATATCGTGAGGAATAGTACTTCCTTTTAATTTAACTTCAACGATATTTTTAAACGCATCATCAGTTGCTTTTCTCATAGCATCTGGAACCTCTTTAGCTTTACCAAAACCAAAGCCTACGCGTCCTTTTTTATCACCTACAACAACAAGAGCTGTAAATCTAAATCTTCTACCGCCTTTAACAACCTTAGTAACGCGACCAATATCGACGATTACTTCTTCGAATTCTTCTCTATTATACTTTTCCATCAACAATCCTTGCGTTATAGCTTAATGCCATTTTCTCTTAGAGCTTCAGCAAATGCTGCAACTACACCATGATATAGATAGCCATTTCTATCAAATACCGCTTCTTTGATTCCAGCTTTATCTAGCTTGCTAGCAATATCTTTAGCTAATACTGCTGCGCCAGCTTTATTTGCTTTGATGCCTAGTTTTCTACCATCGCTAGCACAAAGTGTTGTAGCGTTGATATCTTCTATCGCTTGGACGTATAGAGTTCTATTAGATTTGAATATAGAAATTCTAGGGCAAGTTGGAGTACCGCTAATTTTAGCTCTAATTCTTCTTTTTCTCTTAATTCTTAGAGATAATTTTCTTTTTAATACGTTTGCTACCATTGCTTACCCTTATTTCTTAGATGTTTTACCGGCTTTACGGATTATGCGCTCTTCGACATATTTAACACCTTTGCCTTTATATGGCTCTGGCGGTCTAAAGCCTCTTACTTCAGCTGCTACTTGGCCAACTACTTGTTTATCGCTACCTTTAATAGTGATAATGTTTTTCTCAACGCTTACTTCAACACCTTCAGGAAGTTCGTAGTTAATAGGATGTGAAAAACCTAGAGCTAGTTCTAGTACTTTATCTTTTGCTGCAGCTTTATAACCAACACCATTAATCTCTAATTGTCTAGTAAATCCAGCTGTTAAGCCAATTACTATATTATTAGCTAACGCACGGTATGTACCCCAGTATGCTCTACTTTGTCTATCATCACCTTTGCTAGCAAATGTGATATTACCATCTTTAACTTCTACATTAACATTACCTTTAGTGTCTAATTCTTTAGTAGCATTGCCCTTTTTAAACACTAAAACTGAACCATTTAAACTAACATCTAAACCACTTGGAATAGATATTGGCTGTTTTCCAATTCTTGACATATTTTTCCTTTTTACTTGTCTAGGGTATTTCTACGCTGTGCGAATGGATACCCAATGCCATAAAAAGATTAGCCTTGAGTTTTAAATTTAAACTCAAAAGCCAATTCAACTATTACCAAACGCTGCAAAGTACTTCGCCGCCAACACCAGCTTTATGCGCTTCATCATTGCTTAAAACGCCCTTGCTAGTACTAACGATGATTGTTCCATAACCATTTTTGAATCTTTTAATTTCATCTTTACCTTGATAAACTCTTCTTCCTGGTTTTGAAACTCTTTTTAGCTCATTTATCACGCTTCTGCCACGCTCATCATATTTTAGAACTACATTAATGAATTTTTTATTATTCTCTTCAATTACATTATAGCTCTCGATATAACCTTTTTGCGCTAGAATTTTTAGAGTAGCCTCAACAACATTTGAGTGTAAAAGTTGAGTTGTATCTAATCTTCTCATAGCTGCATTTCTAATGCGTGTTAATCCATCTGAAATTAAATCATTTATCATATTGCTTCCCTTACCAACTTGCTTTTTTAAGACCTGGTATTAGTCCTTCGTTAGCCATTTTTCTTAGGCACACACGGCAAATTCCAAAATCTTTATAAACAGAGTGTGGGCGACCACAAATTTGACATCTAGTGTATCCACGCACGCTAAATTTAGGTTTGCGTGCTGCTTTTGCTATCATTGATTTTTTTGCCATATTACTTTCCTTTTGCAAATGGAATGCCAAATAGTTCAAGTAGTTTGAACGCTTGCTTGTCATCTGGTGCTGTTGTAACTATAGTTATATTCATACCATGTGTTCTTAGAATTTGATCATATACAACTTCTGGGAACATTAGTTGTTCATTTAAACCAAAGTTATAATTACCACGACCATCAAATCCATCTCTAGGAAGACCGCGGAAGTCTTTTACCCTAGGAAGTGCAACGCTGATTAGCTTATCTAAGAATGCATACATTTGCTCTTTTCTTAGAGTTACTTTGATACCTACTGGGAAGCCTTCACGTACTTTAAAACCAGCTACTGACTTTTTAGCATTTGTAACAACTGCTTTTTGACCAGCTATCAAAGATATAGTATCAGCCATATTTTGAAGCAATTTTTGATCTTTTGCTCCTTCGCCAGCACCAACGCTAATTACGATTTTTTCAATTGCTGGTATAAGCATAGGGTTTTTAATATCAAATTCTTTAACTAAAGCTGGTTTAATACTCTCTGCGTATTTAGTTTTTAATCTCATACTTAGCCCTCAACTTTGCTTACATTTGAAATATCAATAGGCATCTCTTTGCTTATAAAGCCACCATTAGGATTTTTTTCGCTTGGTTTTACAGCTTTTTTAGCAACTTTTACACCTTCTACTATTACTTGACCTTTTTTAGGAAGTACTGCTAAAACTTTAGCAACTTTACCTTTGTCATCGCCTGCGATTACTTTTACTTCATCGCCTTTTTTGATTTTATATTTTACTGCCATTATAGAACCTCCGGTGCAAGAGATACGATTTTCATAAAATTCGCATATCTTACTTCTCTACCCACTGGGCCAAATATACGAGTACCTACTGGTTCTCTTTTATTATCAAGAATAACAGCAGCATTTTCATCAAAACGGATTAAAGAACCATTGTCTCTTTGAACCTCTTTTTTTGTTCTTACAACTACTGCTTTTACTACCTGACCTTTTTTAATTTTGCCATTTGGTAGAGCTTTCTTAACTGAGCAAACGATAACATCGCCAAGGCTTGCATATCGTCTTTTGCTACCACCTAAAACTTTTATACACATTAGCTCTTTTGCGCCACTGTTATCTGCTACTGCTAGTCTTGTAAAACTTTGTATCATTATTCAACTCCTGTTTTCAAAACTGATTGTAAGCGGAAATTTTTTCTAGCGCTTAGCGGTCTGCACTCAACAGCTGATATAGTATCTCCAACTTTTAGTACATTTTTTTCATCATGGACTAGATACTTTTTAAAGCGTTTTACAAATTTGTGATATCTTGGGTGCATAACTCTTCTTTCAACTAATATAGTTGCAGTTTTATTCCCAGCTATCGCTACTACGACACCTTGAATTTCTCTTTTCATTTCTACTGCCATCATTTACCCCTTACTTCGCAGCGCTAATTGCAGTATTAATCCTAGCGATATCTTTTTTAGTTTCTCTGATCTCATTAGGGTTAGTTAGCTGCATAGTTTTTAGCTTTTGTCTAAGTGTAAATAAAAGCACCTTTTTCTCTTTTAATAAAGCGTTAAGTTCGCTTAAATTTTTTCCACTTATATCAGTATATTTCATTTTCGCTCTCTCTTGTTACAAACTTAGTTTTAAATGGTAGTTTGTGCATAGCCAATGTTAGAGCCTCTCTAGCAAGCTCTTCAGATACTCCAGCCATTTCGAAAATTATTCTACCAGGTTTGATATTCATTACCCACTCTTCAACGCCACCTTTACCTTTACCCATACGAGTTTCTAAAGGTTTTTTAGTAATAGGCTTATCTGGGAATACTCTAATCCAAGTTTTAGCTTGTCTTTTAACATGACGAGTATATGCTTGACGAGCTGACTCTATTTGGCGAGAGTTTATTCTGCCAGCTTCTACAGCTTTTAAACCGAATTCGCCAAGTGCTAGAGCTGTACCACGAGTTGCATAGCCACGATTGCGGCCTTTCATCATTTTACGATATTTCGTTCTTTTTGGTAATAACATTATTTACCCCTTCTAGCGCGTTTTGCTTTTTTAGGAGCTGTCTCTTCGCTCTTTTGCTCTTGGATACCTTTTTGAAGTACTTCACCTTTAAATATCCATACTTTTACACCTATGTTACCATAAGTTGTGTGAGCTTCAGCAAAACCATAATCTATTCTAGCTCTTAAAGTGTGTAGAGGTACACGGCCTTCTAGATACCACTCAGTTCTAGCCATTTCAGCACCACCTAAACGACCTGCTACGCTTACTTTAATACCTTTGGCACCAGCTTTTTGAGCACCTTGGATTACTTTTTTCATAGCACGGCGGAACGCCACACGACGCTCTAGTTGCATAGCAACATTTTCAGCTGCTAATTGAGCTGAGCTACCTGCTTTACGTTCTTCTTTAATGTTAATAGCTACATCTTTATTGACTAGTTTAGCAACTTCTAATCTTAAATTTTCTACTTCGCCACCTTTTTTACCGATGATAATACCAGGACGAGCAGCCACTACTGTTACTCTTAATTTTTTAGCTGTTCTTTCAACTAAAATTTGGCTAACACCAGCATAATATAGCTTAGCTTTTAGGAATTTTCTTATTTTATAGTCTTCGCCTATGTTTTCTGGAAGAGTTGCTTTTGATGGAAACCATCTAGACTCCCAGTTTCTATTTATACCTAGTCTAAGACCTATTGGATTAACTTTTTGTCCCATTTTATGCTTCCTTCTCTGTTTTTGCTGGTTTAGCTACTTCTACTAAGATATGACTAGTAGGTTTGCGAATTCTACTTGCGCTTCCTCTTGCTCTTGGGCGGAATCTTTTTAATACAGGACCTGCATCTACTCTACAACTTTTCACAACTACCTCTTCAGGCTCAAAACCGCCATTTGCAACAGCAGAACTGATTGCATTTGCGATATATTTTGCACCACGATTTGGCATAAAGCTAAGGCTTGCTAATGCTAATTCAGCATTCATACCTTGAACTTCATTAGCTATTAATCTAGCTTTTGTTGGAGATAGTCTGATGAATTTAATAATTGCTCTACTCATAACTTCCCCTTATTTACCGATTTTTTTCTGAACAGAGCCTTTGTGACCCTTAAATGTTCTTGTTGGTGCAAATTCGCCTAGCTTATAGCCTATATGGTTTTCTGTTACATATACAGGGATAAAGCTTTTGCCATTATGCACATTAAATGTCAAACCTATCATTTCAGGAGTGATTGTGCTTCTTCTTGACCAAGTTTTAATTGGTTTATTATCGTTAGCAGCTTTTGCAGCGATGACTTTTTTCATTACGTGGTCATCTACAAAAGGACCTTTTTTTAGCGATCTAGCCATCGTTATTTACCCTTTCTTCTAGAAATTATAAGTCTATCACTAGCTTTTTTACGGCGAGTTTTAGCACCTTTAGTTGGTTTACCCCATGGAGTAACTGGGTGACGACCTGAGTTTTTCTTACCTTCACCACCACCGTGTGGGTGATCTACTGGGTTCATCGCACTACCTCTAGTTTGAGGGCGAATACCTCTATGGCGGTTACGGCCAGCTTTACCAATTGTAACATTTGCCCAATCTTCATTGCCAACTACACCTACAGTAGCCATACACTCAGCTAGAACTTGTCTCATCTCACCACTTGGAAGTCTTAAGATTACATACTTTTCTTCTTTACCCATAAGTTGAGCATAGCCACCAGCACTTCTAGCCATTTGAGCGCCTTTGCCTGGTTTTAACTCAATGTTATGTACGATTGTACCAACTGGGATATTTTTTAATTTCATCGCATTGCCTGGTTTAATATCTAGGCCAGCTTCAGCAGCACTAATTACATCACCTACATTTAAACCACTAGGGCGAATGATATATCTTTTCTCACCATCTGCGTATGAGATTAAAGCGATACGGCAATTTCTGTTTGGATCGTATTCAATCGCTTCAACTTTACCAGGAATTCCAAATTTGCGGCGTTTAAAATCTATAATACGATATAGTTTTTTAGCACCAGCTTCTTTATGGCGACTTGTAATTCTACCATTATTGTTTCTACCAGCTGCGGCAGGAATTTTAACAAGTAGGCTTCTTACACTAGCTTTTGCTGTGATATCCTCACTGCTTAGACCAGTCATAAATCTTCTACTTGGAGTATAAGGTTTAAAACTTCTTATTGCCATCTTATGCCTCCTGACTTGCTAGGCTTACGCCATCTGGTAATTTGACATAGAATTTTTTGAAGTCATTTCTTACGCCAACTCTACCTCTAAAACGCTTAACTTTGCCATCCATTCTAAGTGAATTTACTCTAAGTGGCGTTACACCAAAATATTCTCTTAATACCTCTTTTAGACCATTTTTAGTCATTTTTGGTGAAGTTTGGATTACTACTACACCTTGTTCTTGAAGGCCAAGAGTTTTTTCTGTATATACTATAGTTTTGATATCTGTTATATCTGCCATTTTTAGCCCTCTTTTACTATTGATTGTAGTGCTGATTTTTCAGCTATAACTGCACTATAGACTGAGACTAAATATGCATTTACTTCGCTAGCGTCTACTACATAGCAGTTTGCTAGGTTTCTAAATGCTAAAAGAGTCTTAGCATCAAGTTCGTTTTTGATGATTAACGCATCTCTAATACCAAGTTTTTTGATAATAGCTGCTGCATCTTTTGTTTTACCACTTTCAATAGCAATACTATCTACTGCATAGAATTTACCATTTGCAACTTTTTCGTTTAGGGCAAATTCAAGCGCTAATCTTTTTTGTTTTTTATTAACTTTTTGGTTGTAATTTCTATTATTTTTAGGACCAAATGCCACAGCACCGCCAACCCAAACGTTAGTTCTAGTTGAACCAGCTCTTGCACCGCCACGTCCTTTTTGACGCCAAGGCTTTTTACCACCACCGCTTACATCTGAGCGACCTTTTGTGTGGGCTGAGTTTGCTCTCATACTAGCAAGGTAGCTTTTAACATACAGATATAAATTGTGCGAATTTACCTCAGCATAACTTGCTGGAAGTTCTAGTTCGCTTGTTTTTTCAAATTTATCATTTAAAACTGCTATTTTACTCATTTAACTATCCTTACTCTACCCATAGCACCGTTAAATCCTGGAACTGAGCCTTTTAATACTAAAATTCCATTAGCACTATCAAAGCTTACAACTTCGTTTTTAACAGTAGTTTTTTCATTACCATAGTGTCCTGCCATTTTTCTACCTGGTTGAACACGACCTGGCCATTCGCAGTTACCTATAGAACCTGGTCTGCGGTGAAATCTTGAACCATGACTTGCAGGGCCGCCTGAGAAGCCATGTCTTTTTATAACACCTTGGAAGCCTCTACCTTTTGTATTGAAGCTAACTTTTAAAACTTTTGCTTCATTTAGTGGGGTTGTATCCAAATCACCAGCTTCGCTATTTGCTACACTTAGAGTTGCAAATTGGTTAAATTCGCTACTTAAGCCATATTTTTTTTGCTGACCTTTAATAGCTTTATTATTTGCTTTTGTATGAGCATAAGCCACGATAGCTCTGCTATTTTCACCTACTTCGCACACTTTAGCTGGTAAAAGTCTAAGCAATGTAACAGGAGTACTTGGGTTTGAGACAGTTCTGCTCATACCTATTTTTTCTACGATATATTCCATCATTTCTTCCTTTTATGCTTACTTGCCCATAGCACGAACTTCGACATTTACCTCAGGGGCAAGGTCAAGTTTTGTTAGGCTATCAACTGTATCAGGTGTAGCTGCTACGATATCTAGCATACGAGCATGAATTCTCATCTCAAATTGCTCACGAGAATCTTTATTGACATGTGGAGATTTTAACACTGTATAGCGTTTAATCTTTGTAGGCATTGGCACTGGTCCGCGTACATCAGCACCAGTACGTTTGACAGCTTCTACTATGGCTGCAACTGTGCGGTCTAGAACTCTGTGGTCATAAGCTTTTAGCTTAAGCCTAATTCTTTCCATGTTTTTTCCTTTAAAAATAACTTGTCGCCAACTTGCGACCTTTTGATATAATGCTCTTGCAGAGGCTTATTATCAATCTCTCAAGCATGCAAGCAAAGCTTACGCTTCTCATCAAAAGACGCGAATTATACCCAAATAAAGTTTTAAAATCAAATTTTACCGCTATTTTTGCAAATTTTGTTTTATTTTTTTCCTTTTTATAAGGAATATTTTCTAAATTTGGCAATGCGAATTTAAATTTAAAATATAGATTTATTATTAAATTTTGTATCGTAATTTAATTAAATTTAAGATATTTATAGGCTAAATTTAGCTTATAATATAGCTATTTTTGCCATATTTGCTAAGCTTACCTGATTTAATAAGTTTATTAAATATAGTAGAGACACTCTGTCTTTGTGCGCCTAAAAGATTAGATAGTGTAGCAATAGAAAATGGAATCTCAACTAGCTTTTTATCCCGCACCATTGTATGCTGTTCATTAGCAAGATTATCTAAAAAGTTAATAATACGACTCTCTAAACTACCAAAAACTATATCAGTGACAATCTGTCTAGTCATTATTGTAGTGCGTATGAGAGAATTTATCATTGCCATACTAAATTTCTCATTTTCAAAAAGCTCTTTTATATCGCAAAGATTTAGCTCCATTGTCTCAGAATCACTCAAAAACTCCAAAACACTATCTTTATCCACCAAAACTATAGAGCCTTTGCTTATAAAATTTATGATAAATTCATTTATTCCACTTATATAGCTTAACTTTGCTTGGCCACTTTTGAGAATTATAAATTTGATATTTTGCGCATATACTAATTCAGATTTATTATATTTTATTTGACGAAATAATGCCAAATCTTCACTGCTAAGCAGCTCAAAATCAGCATAATTATCTTGATCAAATCTACTAATATTCATCGCAGCCACCATTTAAATTTTTTGAATTTAGCATAAATTTAATTAATCTAAAATTGCAAACTCAATCTGCATCTTTAGATTAATTAAATTTTAATATTTAATCTCCCTCTTTGTAAGAGAGAGATTAAGATTATTAGCTATTTTTTGCACCTTTTGGAGCTTTAAATGCTGTGAGTTCTGGAGCTGCGCCTTTGTATTTTTCTACATTTACAAGACCAGTATGAGAAATATTACCATTGGCTAATTTACTTGTTGGGATATCGATTGTTAAGGTATTTGCACATCCATTTTTACATAGACCATCGCCAAATCCATCATACCACGCACCCTCTCTAAGTCTTACAACACCAGGGATAATATCATCACTAACCTCAGCACCAGCTAACACCTCACCACGAGCATTATATACTCTTACAAGGTCGCCATTTTTAATACCTAGCTTAGCAGCGTCTTTAGTGTTAATAAGTAATGGTTCGCGATTTGCAATAGCATAGTTATCTCTTAAAGATGTATTATTTTGTTGAGAGTGCAACCTATCAGTTGGATGAACTGTGATTAGATGGAATTTAGCTGGTTTATTTTTCATTCCTAGCCACTCAACTGGTTCAAACCACTTAGGATGCGCAGCACAATCATCATAATTCATAGCTGCTATTGTATCGCTATAAATCTCTATAAGACCAGATGGCGTACCTAGCGCATTTAAGATTGGATCCTCTCTAAATTCAGCCATCCTTACCCAGCTTTCACTCTCTAAAGTTGGAGCAAATGTAGTTGGCTCATTTTTATTCCACCACTCATCAAATTTAGGCATAGTAATACCTAATGCTGTGTTGGCATTAACTGCATTAGCAGCTACATTATAAAACTCTTCTAGCCAATCCATCTCAGTTTTGCCACCTTCTGTAAATGCCTCTACAAGGCCATCTGCATAGGCTTTAGATAGATCGCTAAAGATTTGATAGTCATCTTTTGCCCCATGTTGTTTTTCTACTACTTGTTTCATTGGAGCAATATTTTGATTTGAATAATCCCCAGTCATTGTCAAATCATTTCTTTCATATTGAGTAGTTACTGGGAATACAATATCAGCCATTTTAGCCGTTGGAGTCCAATAAATTTCATTTACTACAACAGTTCTTGGGCGACGCCATGCTTTTATATTTGTATTAACATCTTGATGCTGAGTTATAGGGTTTCCGCCTGCCCAGTAGATAAAATCAATATCTGGATATGTTATTTTTGTACCATTATGCTCTAAAGTTTTACCTGGATTTAAAATAGCCTCAGCTACTCTTGCTACTGGAAATGCATAATCCGTACCAGCATTTAACCAGCTTTGAGCTGATTCACCACCTTTTGCTTGACTGGCTAGACCTTTATATTTTCCATTTTCTACTATACCTACGCTTGCAGCATTTATACCGCCTAAAACACCACCAGCACATGTTGGAGCACCACCATTGCTGTAATGATAGCTAAGACCAAACCCACCGCCTGGTAAGCCAATTTGACCCAACATAGAAGCTAAAGTTACAAGCATCCAGTGAGGCTGTTCGCCGTGATGAGCTCTTTGCATAGCCCAGCCACTCATTAGCATTGTGCGATTAGCATATATTGTTTCAGCTAAATTTTTAATCACACTCTCTTTTATGCCACAAATTTTTGATGCCCATTTGGCTGATTTTGGAGTTTTATCACTTTTGCCTAGTAAATATGGCAAGAATTTATCAAATCCAGTTGTATAATTAGCTATAAATTCTTTATCATATTTACCTGTAGTATATAGGTGATGTGCCATACCAAGCATCATAGCTGTATCTGTATTTGGTCTTGGAGCAATCCATTTGGCTTTATCGCCAAAGAATTTACCAGTTTCACTCCAAAGAGGATCAATTATAATAATCTCTTTACCGCTATCTTTTAACTGCTCAAAATATTTAAACCCTTGATCATCTGTAGCACTCCATGCGATTCTTAGAGTTGAGATCGGATTCATACCCCATAGAACTACAACTTTTGAGTGTTCTAGCACTACTGGCCAACTAGTTTGTTGCTCATAAACTTCAATGCTTCCAACCACATGAGGCATAATAACTTGACTAGCGCCAGTTGAATAATCACCCAAAGTTCCCACAAAACCACCACTTAAATTCATAAATCTATGCAACAAAATTCTAGGATTGTGTAATTTACCACTACTATACCATCCATAACTTCCTGCAAATATACTTTGCATACCTTTTTGTTCTCTTGTCTTTTTAAGCTCTCTTGCTACTAGCTTAATAGCATCTTCGTATTTTACCTCTACCCACTCATCTATACCTCTTAATTCTGGTTTTGGACTATCTGGATTTTCTAGGTAGCTTTTTCTTACCATTGGAGCAGTAATTCTAGTTTTATATACTAAATCCGCCATTGTATCTTGAAGTGGATTTGGGATTTTTGATAGCGTTTGATATGGTTTAGAACTTATGATTTTGCCATCTTTTACTGTGGCTTTTAGCATACCCCAGTGAGCCGCTGTGAATATTTCTCCATTTTTAACCACTTGTGTATTTGCTCCAGCAAATAGATTGCTAGGAAGCATTGGAGCAAGACTTAAAGCTGCGCCTAGTTTTAAAAATTCTCTTCTATTGGTTTTCATTTGATATCTCCTTTTGAAGCTTTTTGTAGATATTGAATTATTAGCCACTCATCTTTTTTATCAATTGGGGTACGAGATAGCATTGATTTAAATAGTGATGGCCACTGATTTGGATTATATTGACTCTCTTTGTGTAAATGATGGCAGATCGAACAGCTCTCTTGATATGTTTGTTTAGCTCTATCTAGCATAGGTTTTAGATCTTTTTCTAGGTTATCTTTTGTTGTATAGGCTATTACTTTAACCTCGTCCCACTTGCCAGTCTCGCCTTTTTTGATTATCTCATATTTTGGCGTTTTAGTTTTAGCAAATGATAGGGCTATAATACGATCTTGATTGCTATAGTATATTACATTTGGAGCAGCTGGATTTACATAGCCTTTTAGACTAAATTTAATTTTACCGGCTGATTGTTTTAATACCTCTATAGCATTTGTAGGTAGCAACTTTCCGGCTACATCTTTAGAATCTTGTGTTAAATAGACTGACTTGACATCTGTAGGATATAACGTACTAGCATTAAGCGCACTAGAGACGAGCAAGCCGGCTAAGATTAGCTTTTTCATGCTGAATCCTTTAAATTAGAAATAACAAGACAATTATAAACTAAAATGGAGTTCGAGTTTGTCAGATATATGACAATAGATAAGAATATATAAATTTAGGTTAAAGCTTAGCCCCTAAAAGGGCTAAGATATTGGGTATTAATTACAACCGCAGTGACCACAGCAGCTAGCTACTGGGTGAAGCTCATCGATATAGAATTTTACAGAGTTAATTCCCTCTTTTTTAGCCCATTCATAAGCTGTACTTACAAAATCCCAGTTAATATTTTCATAAAATTTCTCTAAATAAGCAGGACGAGCATTGCGACTATCTATATAATATGCATGCTCCCATACATCTACTACTAATAGTGGGACTAGACCATCAGTTACTGGTGTAGCAGCATTTGAAGTGTTTTTGATCTCTAGTTTGCTAGTAGCTGGATTATAAACTAACCATGTCCAACCTGAACCAAAAAGAGTTGTAGCAGAGCTGATAAATTCTGCTTTAAAATCATTAAAATCACTTTGTAATGCTGCTTCTAATTCGCTACTCTTATCGCTTTTTTTAGCTATACAATCCCAGTAAAAGTCGTGATTATACACTTGAGCAGCGTTATTAAATAATCCGCCTTCTGAGTTTAAAAGCACATCAAATAAACTAGCTTTTGCAAGCTCGCTATCTTTTGTTAAATTATTGTAATTATTTACATATGTTTGGTGATGTTTGCCATGGTGGTAATCACAGGCCTCTTTGCTTACAACTGCATTACTATTTGCATCAAATGGAAGCGTTCTTAACTCTAACATATCATATCCTTTAAATTAAATTCACAAGCCTAAATTATAACTAAAGATTTTAAATAAGAGTAAAATTATCGAAAATAATAAAATATATTTTATCTTGCTGATTTATTTATATGAGCCATTGGATTGCTTTTTTATTATGAAAAAGCAAATACTCATTACACTTACTAAAGTGCCTTGAGCCAAAAAATGCCCCACGTGCCAACGGGCTAGGATGAGCTGCTTCTAATACTAAATGAGAAGTTGGATTGATAAGACTTGATAACGCTCTTGCGTGATTTCCCCAAAGCATAAATACACAATGTTCAAATTTAGCATTTATAGTGCGGATAACGCCAGCAGTAAAGATTTGCCAACCAATTTTAGAGTGCGAAGCAGGGCGATTATGCTCTACTGTTAAAGCACTATTTAATAACAAAACTCCTTGATTTGCCCAGCTAGTTAGATCACTGCTTCTACTAGTAAATATATCACAATCTAAATCATCAAAAAGCTCTTTAAAGATATTTTTCAAACTTGGCGGTGTTTTTATATTATTTGGAGTGCTAAAGGCTAATCCCATTGCTTCACCAGCATTATGATATGGATCTTGACCGATAATTATAACCTTTAAATTACTTGGCTTGCATAGATTAAAAGCATTAAAAATAAGCTCTTTTGGTGGATAAATCGTAGCAGTTTGAGAATTTAAAAATGAAATTATCTTAGCAAAATTTAAACTATTAAGCTCATCTTTTAAAAACTCTTGCCAGTCTGGATCTAAATATGATATTAAATTTGAATACATAAAAGTAGCCTAGCAAAAGCTAGGCGAGTTATTATAAAGCTTTTTTAACTTCTGCTACAATGCTAGCAAATGCTGCTGCGTCATTCATAGCTAAATTTGCCAAGACTTTTCTGTCTAGTTCGATGTTTGCTTTTTTAAGGCCGTTTATAAATCTTGAATAGCTAATATCGTTTAGTCTGCAAGCTGCATTAATACGGATAATCCACAATCTGCGGAAGTCGCGTTTTTTAGCGCGTCTATCACGATACGCATATACTAAACTTCTTTCTAATTGCTCTTTAGCTTTTCTAAAGTGTTTGTGTCTAGCACTATAAAAACCACGAGCTAGTTTTAGAACCTTTTTATGTCTGCGGCGTCTTACAACACCAGTTTTAACTCTTGCCATATTTATCCTTTACAAATTGGCGTCCAATAAGCTGGAACTTGTCCCATTATAGGGAGGTTAGAATGACTTTAAATCGTCAAAAACTTATATACAAAGCATTTTTTTAACAGCTGAGACATTTGTACTATCTACATATTGAGATTGTCTTAGGTCTCTTTTACGCTTAGGCGACATTTTAGTCAAGATATGGCTTCTAAATGCTGAGCCTCTTTTAATCTTGTTTTTGCCAACTTTAAAGCGTTTAGCTGCACCGCGAACAGATTTCATCTTTGGCATGCGCTTTTCCTTTACTCTAAAATGAGCGAGGATTATACCAAATTTGAATTTAAAACTATATAAAACTAATTAAATTTGATATTTTTCTCAAATTCATCAAGCCTTTTATGAATACTTCTAAGCTCTGTAATAGTCGTCCAATTATCTATAAATACACTAAAACTACTACGAACCTGATCAAAAGCATTGCTAACTTGTATCAAAATTCCAAGAGTAATCACTCCGGTAAAAAGCCCACCTCCCATAATAATAAATGGAACAATTACCATAAATTGAGAAAATGAGATAAGCCAAATATTAAAATAACCATAATGTAAAAATAATCTATAAAAATTAAATCTAAGACCACTAAATAGAGCTATTACGCTCTCATTACTAGCATAATTTATCTTGTCATCTTCTGCATAAACTAGCTCTTTTCTAAAAGCAGCTTCGCTTTTTTGAATATTATACTCTAGCTTTGGTAGCTTAATACCTACAAACCACGAAACCACAAGTCCTCCTATACTCACAGCCAAAGCCACCCAAACAAGCGAACCTGGAATATCTTTAAGATATGGCAGATCAACTCCGCTACTAAGCCCCCATAAAACTGGGATAAAAGCAATTAATATCATAATAGCTTTTAAAACCTGCAAACCCAAAGTCTCAGTAATCTTAGCAAACCTATATACATCTTCTTGCATCCTTTGACTTGAGCCTTCTATATCATGCTCGCACTCTCTCCATTTGCCAAGATAGCCAAATGTCATAGCCTCTCTCCACCTAAAAACCCAGTGGCTAGCAAAAAAAGTAGTAAGCGTAGCAATAATCACATAAGGCATAGCAATAAGCAAAAATCTATAAATCTGCTCCCAAAACTCATCTACGCTGTGATTTTGTACATTTTGCATAATATCATAAAAGTCCTTATACCAATCATTTATAGCAACATTCAATCTAGTTTGAAATATAAGAGAAACAATAATAACAAATAATCCACCATATGCCCATATGGCCCACTTTTTGCTCTTAAAAAATGTAGAAAACATAATTAACCTTATAAAAAATTTGCTGATTATACTAGAGATTTTTTAATTTTTATATTTTTATAATCAAATTTAAGTTTAATATAATTTAAATGCATATAAAATTATATTAAAATATTTTAGAATTGAAAGGAGAATAGATGGAGTTTTTAATGAACTTAAGCGATGGCAAGCAATTTACCATTCAGCTTTTAATCGTTTTAATTTGTCTATTTTATGGGGCTAGAAAGGGTGGTATTGCTCTTGGCTTACTTGGTGGCATAGGTATGTTTGTGCTTACCTTTGGATTTGGCGTAAGTCCTGGTAAGCCAGCAATTGATGTAATCTTTACTATTTTATGTGTGGTTGTAGCTAGTGCCACATTGCTTGCAAGCGGTGGTCTTGATGTAATGCTACAAATTGCTGAGAGAATATTAAGAAAAAATCCTAAATTCTTAACAATTCTAGCTCCATTTGTAACTGCATTTTTAACAATTTTATGCGGTACTGGCCATGTTGTTTATACTATGATGCCAATCATCTACGATATCGCTATCAAAAATGGAATCCGTCCAGAACGCCCAATGGCAGCAGCATCTGTAAGCTCACAAATGGGTATTATAGCAAGCCCAGTAAGTGTGGCTGTAGTTTCACTAACTGCAATGCTTTTAGCTCCAGGAGTTAAGCATTTAGAAGGGTTTGATGGGTATTTAAATTTACTTGCTATTACTATTCCTGCTACTTTAATTGGTGTTTTAGCTGTAGGTATTTTTAGCTGGTTTAGAGGTAAAGATCTTGATAAAGATAGTGAATTCCAAGAAAAAATCGCAAATGATCCTGAATTTAAAAAATATGTTTATGGCGATTCTAAGACACTTTTAGATGTGAAACTTCCAGCTTCTCAGTGGGCTGCTATGTGGATATTCTTAGGTGCGATTGCTATTGTAGCTATTCTTGGTGCCTTCCCTGAGCTTCGTCCTGCATTTGATAATGGCAAAGGCGTAATGAAACCAATGAGTATGGTAGCTGTTATTCAAATGTTTATGCTTATTACTGGTTCAATTTTAATCGTTTGTACAAAAGTTAAAGTAAATGATATAGCACAAAATGCGATATTCCGCTCTGGTATGATAGCTATTGTGGCTGTATTTGGTATCTCTTGGATGGCTAATACTATGTTTAGCGTGCATACTCCTATGCTTAAAACTGCTCTTGGTGGCGTAGTTCAGCTATATCCATGGACTTATGCAATAATGCTACTTTTAATTTCTAAATTTGTAAATTCTCAAGCAGCAGCACTTGCAGCATTTGTTCCTCTTGCACTTGGCATTGGGGTTGATCCAGCCATTATAGTAGCCTTTGCTCCAGCATGCTATGGTTATTATATCTTACCTACATATCCTAGCGATCTAGCAACAATTCAATTTGACCGATCAGGCACAACTAAAATTGGCAAATATGTAGTCAATCATAGCTTCATAATCCCAGGTCTTTTAGGTGTTGGTGTATCTTGTGTGTTTGGCTATATCTTTACTGGAATGGCTGGATATCTATAAAATTTAAGCAGCTTTTAGTTGCTTAATCTCTTTAATAATACTTTGTATATTATCTTTAGCAATCTCAAAACTCTGTTTTAATGGAGTCTTGAGATTTGCTACTACTGTATCGCTTTGAGTAGCGATATATATACTTATTATTTCATCATCATTAAAGTATGAAGTAGGCAAATTTAATAAATCTTTTTTAAGCTCCAATTTTATATCTTTGCCCCTAATTAATATCCCATAAAATAAAATCTCACTCTTATCTCTTACACAGATATCACGCACCTCAAATTCATCAAATTTAAATAATCCAAATTCTCCAATATTTTTTACCATATTATTAAAATGGCTATTTATATCATCAACTTGCAAAGATTTTGTAAGAGCTTTTAAGTCTAGATTTTTTAAGATCTCATCTCTAATAAGCTCTTTTAAACTCTCTTCAAAACCAGAAAAATATCTAAATTTAAGATAAAAATATAAACTAAGTCCAGCAAGCAATCCCCCAACTATAGCTGCTGTTAAATCAAATATCCAAAGCCCAAGAGTAACAATAAAATCAACTATTGCACAAAGTGCTAAAATACCTATAAGTTTTAAGCGTATATTCTTACGATTTTGTTCTAAAATTTCAATATTATTCATTAGCTATTAAAATACTTTCTAGCTGGGCTTTGATAATTTTTATTATGACGGCTTAACTCATTTAATCGCTCTACTCTTTGCCTAGTTGTAGGATGAGTGCGAAATAAATTTGATATACCACTAGCAATATTTTTGCCACTAAATGGACTTATTATAAACATATGTGCAGTCTGTTCATTGGCATTTTTTACCATAGTATGAGCATTACTTCCTTCTAGCTTTAATAGAGCATTTGCTAAATCATTTGGGTTTGTAATAGAGGCTGAGAATCTATCAGCTTCAAACTCTCTTGAGCGTGATATACTCATCTGAATAATAGTAGCAGCTAGAGGCATTATAATAGATAAAGCTATTATTAAAAGTGGATTTTGGCGATTTTGATTATTACCTAGCATTGCACCAAATTGAGCAAAATTTGCCAAAATCGCAATTCCACCTGCAAATACTGCTGCAATAGAGCCAGTTAAAATATCATAGTGTCTTACATGGCCTAATTCATGAGCTATAACCGCTGCTATCTCATCATCATTTAGCGTATCGAGCAATCCAGTAGTTAGAGCCACAGCAGCATTGGCTGGATTTCTACCAGTAGCAAATGCATTAGGAACAGAGTCGCTAATTATATATAGCTTTGGTAGTTCTAATCCTGCCTTAAAACATAGCCTTTTAGTCATATGATATAATGGATGTGAGCTATTAAGCTCTTGAGCGTTATATCGCTTTAAAATAAGCTTATCGCTATAAAAGTAGCTAAAAAAATTCATAGCCAGTGCAATACAAAATGCTATTATCATACCGCTAGTCCCACCTATCATACCGCCAACAACAATAAAAAGCAACATAAGAGCTACCATAAAAAATACAGTCTTAAAAATCTCCATCTTATCCCCTTATTGCTCCTAGGTATATAACTGCGTCAATCTGTTTTTTAGCTGCTTTTTCTAGCTCATTATCGCTATTAATTATTAAGGCGATTTTGCTATCAAATAGATAATTATTGGCTAATTTTTGTAGTTTTTTAGCTAGTTTTATAGTATCGCATACGATAAATTTAACTCCATTAGCATTAGCAATTAACGCCTCTTTAATATTAGAAACTACAATAAAATTACACTTTGGGTTTAAATTTTTTGGCTCAAATTTAGATAAAAACACCGGCTCATAAGCTATTAAATCACTACCAATTATAATCATTTTAGACACTCCTTGCATATATATTTACCATTTCTTAGTGTGCTATCTTTTAACTCTACAAATGTATCGCATTTACTACACTCAACAAAGCTTTGCTCTTCACCGCTAGGCTTTTTAGATCTAAATTTAGGTAGTATAAAAAAGTAAATTATCGCTATAATTAATACAAATATTATGACTTTAGCTATCATTTTACACCCTTTAATATCACATAATTTCGCTCATTTTCTTGATAAATTTTCTTATAACATTTAAGCTCTTCTATCTCAAATTTAGCATTTGAGCCCTTATAGAGCAAAAATGTAGTCTCTTCATCATAAAAACCTTGACAAATTTTAATCAAATCTGCTGTATTCATCAACGCTCTAGAGGTTATCAAATCTGCTTTTATCTTATCGCAATTTTCAATTTTACCACTATGGACGGTGATATTTTGCAAATTTAAACTCAAAGCTGCATAAGATAAAAAGCTTGATTTTTTAGCTATTGGTTCATATAGATGAAACTCGCATTCATCTAAAACCATAGCTAAAAATATTGCTGGAAACCCAGCCCCACTACCTACATCTACACAAATCTTTGGCTTAAAATCTAAAAGCTTTATCGCTTCTATACTATCAAGAGCTACTGGCTTTATATCTTTATAGTTTGTTAGGCTATGGATTTTATTGAATTTTTTTAAGACCTCATCAAACTTAGCCACACTCTCCCAAAATTTCAAACTCATAGCATATGCCCCATCTGCTCTTTTTTAATATTTAAATAATCTTTATTGTATTTATTTGCCTCTATTTGTATCGGAATTCGGCTTACTATTTGAGCTTTTATGCTTGAGAGTTTAAGCGGATTATTGGTTAATAAATTCACACTTTTTATCCCAAAATCATCTAAGATAAAATCCACCATCTCATATGTTCTCTCATCAGCTTTAAATCCTAATTGATGATTAGCCTCTATGGTATCTAGACCTAAATCTTGAAGATTATAAGCATTTACTTTATTTAATAGACCGATGTTTCTACCTTCTTGACGAAGATATATCACCATTCCACCATTATCTGATATATACTTAAGCGCAGCTTCTAGCTGTTCTCCGCAGTCGCATTTTCTGCTTCCTAACGCATCACCTGTAAGGCACTCTGAGTGAATTCTAAGATTTAATGGATCGCTTAAATTTGAACTAAAAATTACTAAATGCTCTTTATCATTTTCCTTATATGCTTTAATTTTAAAATTTCCAAATTTAGTTGGTAAATTTGCAACTTTAGATATCTCTATATGCACTTTTTGTCCTTAGTTTTTCTTTTAATTGTATCATTTGCAATTAAATCTAAACAAAATCAATTATTTTTGATTAAATTAAATTCTGCTATAATCACTAAATTTGCAGGAGAATAATAATGTTTAAAAGATATAGAAGATTACGCTTAAATGAATCCTTGCGTGATATGGTAAGAGAGAATAATATATCTGTTAATGATTTTATATATCCACTTTTTGTGGTTGAAGGTCAAGGAATTAAAAATGAGATAAGCTCAATGCCTGGTGTATTTCAGATGAGTTTAGATGAAATTTTAAAAGAGTGCCAAGAGATAATAAATCTAGGCATAAAATCTATAATTTTATTTGGAATTCCAAATTTAAAAGATAGCATTGGTAGCGACGCCCTTGATGAAAATGGGATAATTGCTCGCTCATTAAGAGCTATTAAAGAGAAATTTCCAACCCTTTTTGTAATCACCGATCTATGTTTTTGTGAATACACAGATCATGGGCATTGTGGAATTTTAGATCATGTATGCAAAAGCGTAGATAATGATGCTACTCTTGAGATCTCAGCCAAACAAGCCCTAATCCACGCTAAAGCTGGAGCTGATATGATAGCGCCAAGCGGAATGATGGATGGCATAATCTATACTTTACGCAAAGCATTAGATGAAAATGGATATGAAAATCTGCCTATTATGTCCTATTCGACAAAATTTGCTTCTGCCTACTATGGTCCATTTCGCGATGTAGCCCAAAGCGCTCCAAGTTTTGGCGATAGAAAGAGCTATCAAATGGATCCAGCCAATAGATTAGAAGCAATTAGCGAAAGTTTAGAAGATGAATCTCAAGGTGCAGATATTTTAATGGTCAAACCAGCTCTTGCCTATTTAGATATAATAAGAGATATTAAAGAGCGTAGCAGATTGCCACTATGTGTTTATAATGTAAGTGGAGAGTATGCCCTATTAAAAGCTGGACAAAAAGCTGGAGTTATAGATTATGAGCGTGTAATGATGGAGACTATGATATCTTTTAAAAGAGCAGGTGCTAATCTTATTATCAGTTACCACGCTAAAGAGGTTGCTAAGATTTTAAATTCAAACAAGGGATAGCTATGAGACATTTTTTAACTCTAAATGATATAAGCAAAGATGAAATTTTAGATATTTTACAGATTGCTAAAGATATCAAAAAAGAAGCATTAAATAAAGAGTATAAACCATATTTAAAAGATCAATTTTTAGCCATGATATTTGAAAAAAGCTCTACAAGAACTAGAGTAAGCTTTGAGGTTGGAATGCAACAACTAGGCGGAAAGGCTCTATTTTTAAGCAATAAAGATATCCAATTAGGTCGTGGTGAGCCTATTAAAGATACAGCTAGAGTTCTTGGTGGAATGGTTGATATGATTATGGCTAGAGTTTATAAGCAAAGCGACCTTGAAGAGTTAGCTAAATTTAGCAATCTACCAGTTATAAATGGGCTAAGCGATGACTTCCATCCAGTTCAATTAATGGCTGATTTACTCACTCTTGATGAGCTTGGAGTAGATATTACCTCTATGAAAGTTGCATATGTAGGCGATGGAAACAATATGACAAACTCATGGCTGATGGCTGCTTCTAAGCTTGGATTTGAGCTAAGAGTTGCTACGCCAAAAGGATATGAAGCACCAAAATGGGTAGTAGATATAGCCTTGCAAAATGCTAAACAAAGCGGAGCAATTATCAAAATAGGAAATGATCCAAAAGAGGCTATAAATAGCGCCGATGTAGTAACTACAGATACTTGGGTTTCTATGGGTCAAGAAGATGAAAAAGCTAAAAGAGTAGCTGAATTTAATGGATTTTGCGTTGATAAAGATATGATGAATCTAGCAGCTCCTAAGGCAAAATTCCTCCACTGCCTACCAGCATATAGAGGTTATGAAGTTAGCGAAGATATCTTTGAGTTGCACGCTGATGAGATATTTGCTGAGGCTCACAATAGACTTCACGCACAAAAAGGAGTAATGGTTTGGTGCGATAGGATGAGAAATGAATAGACATTTAGAAAGCATTAGCCAAACTCTAGGCATTAGCAAAAGGCGTCGTACTACTTTTGAACTAGAGCCACTTGAAAATAATGAGATGAAGCTAAGCTATAAAGGTAAGCCAAATTTCAATACGCCGTGGTTTGGTATGTATGGAGATAAGCCATGTGCGCTTGTGCCAGCAGAACTATTTGAAGCGGTAATAAATGCACTCAAAAATGCACAAAAAGAGAATTTTGAATTAAAGCTAGAAAGATCCATTTTGCAAAATTTACCAATTGATTTTGGTGATGTCTGGACTGTAGCTATTGAAGAGATAAAAAAAGCAAATTATAAAAAAGAGCCAAATTTAGATCGAGTAATCGCAAAGATTAAAAAAGAGCATCCAAATCTCTTTTTAGATATGCGTTCAATTGTAGGCAAGGAGTAATTATGGTAGATTTTGAAGCATTTGTAAAATACTCAAAACCAGGACCAAGATATACAAGCTATCCAACTGCTTTAGAGTTTAGCGATGAGTTTAGTTATGATGAGTATATCAAGCGTCTAAAAGAGTGCGATAAGCCACTTTCTTTATATTTTCACTTGCCATTTTGTCGTTCGGCTTGCTACTTTTGTGGGTGTAATGTTATATATACCAGCAAAAGCGATAAGATGAGTAGATACTTAGACTATTTAGAGCGTGAGCTTGAGATTTTATCTAGCATAGTAGATACAAATAGAAGTGTTGTCCAGATGCACTTTGGTGGTGGCACGCCAACATTTTATAGCGCAAGCGAGCTTGATAGGATTATAAAAGCTATCAAAAAGCACTTTAAAAACTTTGCAAGTGATGCTGAGATTAGCTGTGAGATAGATCCAAGATTTTTAAATGAAGAGCAGTTACAAGTCCTTAGCTCGCATGGATTTAATAGAGTTAGTTTTGGCGTTCAAGATTTTGATGAGCAAGTCCAAAAAGAGATACATAGAATTCAACCATATGATATCACCCAAAATGCAGTAAATTTAGCTAGAAAATATGGTATGATAAGCGTAAATACAGATTTAATTTATGGCTTGCCGTATCAAAGTTTAGAGAGTTTTAAGCGCACTCTTGAGCTAGGAGTTAGCCTAAATCCAGATAGATTTGCTATATTTAATTACGCCCATGTACCATGGATAAAAAAGAGTATGAGAAAATTTGATGAAACTACTCTACCTTCACCAAAAACTAAGCTTGAAATTTTAAAATACACAATGGAATATCTGCCAAACCATGGCTATAAGATGATTGGTATGGATCACTATGCCAAGCCTGGAGATGAGCTATTTAAAGCTCTTGAAAATGGCTCGCTACATAGAAACTTCCAAGGATATACTACAAAAGGTGGAGCTCAGTTAATTGGTATTGGCCTTACAAGTATTGGAGAAGGTGATGACTATTATGCTCAAAACTACAAAGATATGGCTAGCTATGAAGCTGCAATTGATGCTGGCAAACTACCAAATGCAAAAGGTATATATCTAAACAGCGAAGATAGACTTAGAAAATCTGTAATCATGGAGCTAATGGCAAATTTTGCTCTTGATATTAAAAGAGTTGAAAGCGAATTTAGCATTAACTTCTTTGAGCATTTTAAAGCTGAACTTGATGAGCTTGGGGATTTAGTGCAATTTATGAATATTAATAATGATAAAATAGAGATAAATCCAACTGGAACGCTATTAATACGCAATATTGCAATGTGTTTTGATGAATATATGGCTAAATTTAAAGGTGTTAATAATAGCTTTTCAAAGACTGTTTAAAGGGATTAAATGAAAGAGATTATAGGATTTGGTATAGCTGGAAATTTTGCTTTACATCTAGAACAAGCTGGTGAGGCCGATGATTTTGCACTAGTTAAAACCGATGATGAGTACGCACCTAAGGGAATTTTTCCTTTTTATGTAAATGGGCATGATAGCTTTTTGAGTAGGTATTGCATTGATAATAATATTTTACATCTACCTAAAGATATAAATTTAAATGTACAGATGGAACCAGAAATAGCATTAAGATGTCTTTTAGAATATGAAAATAACAAGGTTTTAAATATAAAACCAATTAAATTTTGTGCTTTTAATGATGCCTCAGTAAGAAACGATACAACAGCTACTAAAATTTCACAAAAGAAAAACTTTAGCACTGGCTCAAAAGGTTTTGGCAATGAGATTGATATAGATAAATTTAGCATAGGAGGAGTATGCGATAATTATAGTCTAGTATCATTTTTGCAAAATAAAGATGAGTTTATCAGATATGGAGAATGTGCTAAACTAAGTGGATATTCATACTTTTATCAAAAGCTTCTTGAGTGGATAAAAGATAAATTAAATACTCAACAAGATTATGCTGTATTAGAAAATTTATCAAATATCTTAAAAAATGCCAACTATCCAAAAGAGATGTTAATCACAATTGGAGCTACAAGATATGAAGAAGCTGGCAAAAACAGATATCTAAAATCTGGAGATATCTGCTATGTAGTAGCATTTGATCATACTAAATTTGATCTAGATACTATCACAAATGCTATTAAAAACGGCTCAAAACTACCAAACGATGTCTCACTACTAAGACAGGAAGTAAGATGAAAGTTGTAATAGTTGGTGCTGGGAATATGGGTCTAGCAATGGCTAAAGGGCTAAAGTCTTCTGGATTTAGCGTTACTTTAGCTAGTAGAGCTAACCCTAAACTACAAAGTTTAAGTAGTGAATTTGAAATTGAGATTATTGATGATAATTACAATATAGATGGCAAAAATATTATCTTAGCCATTAAACCAAATGCGTTTAAATGGTTTGCCAATATTATAAACGGTAAAGCAAATTTAATAATTAGCGTTCTAGCACGCACTGATCTAGAGCAAATTCAAACATTAAATTCAGACGCTCACGCCATTTGCCTACCAAATATAGCAGCCAAAAATAGAGCTAGCATTAATCCATATATGGCAAATGCACAAACAGATAATATAGAGTATATTTTAAATGGTTTTGGCAAGGCGGTTAAATTTGACTCTAAGGCTGAATTTGATGCTGCAAGTATAATTAGCGGATGTGCTCCAGCATATCTAGCCTTAGTAGCTGAAGCTATTAGCAATGCTGCTGTTCGCTCAGGACTTAAAACTAATGACGCTAAGGCGATGACAAGTGGATTATTTACTAGTTTTGCTACTTTAATTAATGATACTCATCCGGCTTTGATAAAAGATAGCATTTGCTCGCCAGCTGGAACGACAATTGAGGGCGTGTATGAGCTTGAAAAAGCTGGAGTTAGAAGTGCTTTTATGCAAGCAGTAAATTCAAGTTTGACAAAACAAAGAGGATAAATGGGAAATTATAATTTTAGCGCAGTAAGCGATGCGTGTGTCAAATGTGGAAAGTGCAAACCAAACTGCACGATATATAAAATTAGCGGCGATGAGGTTAGAAGTCCTAGAGGGTTTTTAGATCTTTTAGGCGCATATCATAGGGGTGAGATTGAGCTTGATAAGGATTTAAAAGATGTTTTTGAGAGCTGTTTTTTATGTACTAATTGCGTTCAAGACTGCCCAGCATCACTGCCAACTGATACTATGATAGAAAATGTAAGAGCCGATATAGCAGCTAAATTTGGAATTGCATGGTATAAAAGAGCATTTTTTTGGTTGCTTAGAAATAGAAAGATTATGGATATTGCAGCACGACTTGGCTATGTATTTCAAAGCTGTGGATTTAAGATTAAAGATGGCAATATGAGCCCAAGATTTAGCTTTCCAATGATGAAAAAAGAACGCCTTTTGCCAACTGCATCTAAAAAGAGCTTTTTAAACTCAAACCCTGAATTTATAGATAATGGCGGAGATAAAACTATTGGGATATTTATTGGCTGTATGGGAAACTACGCTTATACCGATATCGGAAAAGGATTGTTAAAAATCTTAAAAGAGTTAAAAATAAATGCTCACTTGATGAAATCGCAAGGGTGCTGCTCGGCTCCAGCATATTTTACAGGAGATTTTAACACAGTTGATTATCTAGCTAAAAAAAATATTGAGTATTTTGAAAGCTTAATTAATAGCTCCAAAATAGAAGCCATTATAATTCCTGAAGCGACCTGTTCAGCGATGATAAAGGTTGATTATGAACACTATTTTCACAATGATGAGCAGTGGAGACAAAGAGCGATAAATATAAGTAAAAAGATATATCTAGCTACTGAATATTTTGTCAAATTTACAAATTTAGCTCAAATTCTAGATGAAAAAAATAAAAACAAACAAAAAACTAAAATAACATATCACGACCCTTGTCACGCAAGAAAAATGCAAGGCGTGTGGAAAGAGCCAAGAGAGCTTTTAAAGCGTGCATATATATTAAATGAGATGAGTGATAATCATAGCTGTTGTGGGTTTGGTGGTGTAACAATGCAAAGTGAAAAATATCACCTAAGTCGCCAAGCTGGTCAAAGCAGAGCCGCGCAGATAAACGCCGTAGATGCTAGCTGCGTAGGAAGTGAATGTAGCGCATGTAAAATGCAGCTAAACAACGCCTTGCATATTCATGGTAGCAGCACAAAATGCGCTAATCCAATAGAGTTAATCGCAAATGCCTTATAGAAGAGTTTAGTACTCTTCTAACATTAGGCCATTAATTAGTGATAGCTTGATAGTCTCTACTGCATCTTTGAAGTATTGGCTTTGCTCTTTTGGGCTTTGGAGTGGAATATTTTTACCATCTTTTTGGATAGTTGGGATTAACTTCTCTTGTTCAAATTTAGCTTTTATATGATTATAGATATCTTTTGTAGTATGGTTTCCATCAAACATTAAAGCAAGTTCAAGCGTATGCTTATCTGCATTTAATCTATCATTTAATGGAGTTGCCACTCCAATTGCGCAATCATTTTCTAAAAAATATTTTAGATATGGTATATAAGCACTTTTTAACCTAGTTTTACCTGGAATATACAAAAGCTTTTTACAAGGCTTATAGGTGATAGTAAGAGCATTATTTGTTACAGTTCTAATATCATAATATCTAAATACAATATCATCTTTTGGATAAACTGCTTTTACATCATCATAACTTAAAGTAGCAGGAAATAGATCATTTAAAGCCTTTGCTAGTGGCTCGATATATGTATTTTTAGCTGAATTTATGAGCTGTGGGGTTGGTTTTGTGAGTTTAAAATGTAGATCTTTTATAAACTCTGCCTTATGCTCATCACTTGTTATTAGAGTATTTTGGTTTTGCGCTTTAGTGATGATTGAGCTTCTAAATCTAATAGAATATAAAAAATCATAAGCTTGATTTGCAGATATATAATCATCAAAAGATAGCTTAAAATACTGACTTATAGCACCATCAGGTAAAAACGAAGGATCAAAATGATATGTCGCATCTGCTATATAGCAAAGCCCATGATCATTTGCATCAGCTACAAAATCTAAAAAATAAAATGGCTGATTGCAAATCTCCATATATTCATGAGCTACATAGCTTTTTGGATAGCTTTGAATATGATTTATATACTCTAAATTTAAACTTTTAATATGCGTTGCACTTGATTCATTTGGCATATATTTAGCGTAAAAAGCTTTTTGGAATTTTATAGCGTTTAATCCAGGTTCTAAATCAGCCACATTTCCACTACTTTTTACAGCACTAAATCGCATAAAATCGCGTAATGGCTCTACATATTTCCACCCTGGATAACAGTTATAGCTAATAAACGCTACACCATTTTTGCTTAATAGCTCCTTGCAACTATCAAGAATCGCACTTCGCACAAAATCAGGCACCCAGCTATAAATCCCATGACAGATGATATAATCAAATTCAATCTTGCCTTTAAATTCGCTCACTAAATTACAAATATCCATCTCAATTAGCTTAATATTTGTACATCCTATACCATCAATAGCACGCTTACCTATAGCAATTTGTTCGCTACTTAGATCGATTCCTATAAAATTTGAGTTTGGGTGATTTATAGCTTGGCCAATAATATTGCCACCCATAGCACACCCTATCTCAAGTATATTAGAGCTATATGGATCACTAGCAGCTAGGCCATGTAATCTAGCTACAGCATATAGATAATCTATCCATGTCTGACCATATGAGTATGAGTCATAAGTATGCTCATCATAAGTAGATTTAATATCTTTATTTATCATTGTTCTAATAATTTATGGCTATCCATAAATCCACTAGCCGCATCAGCTAGTTTGCCTAAAGTCGCATCTATACTTCCAGCTAAACTAAATATCCAGTAGCTTTGGCATGAAACCCACTCAAACAATTTATCGTTTTTTTCTTCATCAGTATCGGCTCTACGAGCTGAAATTACAGCCAATTCTAACTCTTGGCTATTTAGCATCGCACCACAAATTCCATAAAATGAAGACATAAAAATTTTATCTTTAAAGACATATTCTTTTAGGCTATCAATCTCAAATGAGAGTTTTTGTAACTTATCATAGTTGATTTTATCTGCTTTATCTTGCTCTTTTAGCTTTTTGCCTTTTTCTATCTCTTTGGCAATTTTTAGATATAGGCGTTCGCATTTTTTTTGAATTTTATGGCCAGTTTTGAAAATTCCAGTTATGTTTTTAATCGCTTTTTTAAGGTGCTGTTCTTGTTTTTCTTTGCTTATTGGCATAATAGGCTTAAAGTTTTTCTTTTTACCTTTTGCGATAATCTTTTCAGCCATCTCTTTAAATGGCACCTCAGTTGTTCCTTCTATCCTTGCGCCACCTTCTGTACAATTATATAGCTTATAGTCCGGATTGCTTCTTTGTAGCATTGCGATATTATGCTCAAAATACTGCCTAAATAAATTCCACACAAAAGTAGTTTGAATTTCGCCTTGTCCGCCATATTTTGTAGTCATTATAGGCACTTCTTCTACTGGAATCTCTGTCTCTTTAAATATATGCCCTTTAGAGTGGCTAGTGCCATCTTCTCCATATGCTAAGTCTTGGCCTATTAGCATTACATCTTTACAATCTAAAGCTTGAGTTATATTCCATGCCATATGCGCAGCACTTTGTCCGCCACCGATATAGCCAAATTTAAAATCTTTAAAACTCATCTCATAATTAAGCGGTCTCATAGCATAACAAACATCTTTATCATGTAAATTTTCTACTGATTCATGATGAGTAAGAGACGCTACGACAAAAATTATTCCATCATCAAATTTAGTTCTAGCAGGTTTGAAAAAATCTGGAGTAGGCTGAATTCTCTCAATCGAAGTAACATAATCAGGCTTAATCCCATACTCTTTTAAAATTGGATAGCTTGCATCTACTGCTACTATTACAGTATATGGAGCTAGCTTTTTAAGGATTGGAAGCTGCTTGTGCAGTGATGGACCAGTAGATACAACTACAGCTGAATCAATCTTGCCTTTGCGTTTATTGATAATATCTCTAAGAGGTATAGCGCCAAATACATCTGGTAGGTGCTGAGTTGTTTGAATCATACCTAATAGACAATCTTTAGAATCATTACCACGTTCATATAAGGTTTGAACAATTGCTTTTTGCATTGTTTTATTTAACTCTAAGATATTTTCTTGATATTTTTCATTATTATAATAATCATCTATAATATGCATATTATACAGCCTAAAACTATGAAATACATCAGGCATTTTACATATAATATAAAATTGCAAAAATGTAACCTTATGCGAATCAAGAATAACAAGCCTATCGGTAAAAATATCCCTAGAAAAGTCAATCAAGCTAAGTGCAGCATATAATATTTCAATCTCAGGTTCAAATACAAAGATCTTTTTATGGCTTGGATTAGCCAAAATCGATTTTAAAAATACACCATTGCCAATTCCATAGATAAATAATGCTCTATGTCTGGCATACTCCTCTTCAAACTCGATTATCTTCTTTTCTACATCTTTAGCTGGACTATTATATAGATACTCTTTAGTTTCAAGATTTATGATATTTAAATCTAGCGGATCCTTACCCATATATACGCCAAATTTTTTATTTTCTTCTAGACCAAAAAGCGTAAGAGATGTATCAATAGCATACGGCATCATTGCAGTTATGTTTTTATCAAGGGTTGTTATCTCTTCTTCATTTTGGATTTTTTGAGCTATTTTGGCATCTAGTTCTTTGAACTTTTTCTCATCTTCTGTTAGATCTCGTTCATCTTTTTTTGAGATGTCGTTTTTTAACTCATTAATATCTTTTTTTTCACCATTTTGCATAATTTTCCTTTTAAATTTAGCTTTTATATCGGATTTTCTAGGCTTTATTGTAGTCAAATTTGGCTTAATTTAAAGAATAAATAGAAAATAAATTTAAAATTAATAAAATTAAATGATAACTTAATAAAAATAAATAAGAAAGTAATAAAAAAACGAGATTAAAAAAATGAAGTGGTGACCCCTACGAGACTCGAACTCGTGTTACCGCCGTGAAAGGGCGATGTCCTAACCGCTAGACGAAGGGGCCACTGCGGTTGTGTGAGTGGAATTATACAAGAATAAGACTTAAATAAGACTTAAATATCATAGCGATTTACAAAAAAGATGTATAATTTACCAACTTTATTAAAAGGTTTGGCTTTGAGTATCTATAAATTTGGTTTTAAATTTGCTATTTTATTGCTATTTTCTATACTATTTTTAGGTTGTTTTTCACATCAGCCACAGCGTTCTAATAGTATTTTATTTAGTTTTATTACTCCTGATTTTCGCATTAGTGATGCTGGATTTATCCATCACTACGCAAATGAAAGCCAAATTCAAATTTATAGCAGCGGTGCTGTGATTTTAAATTTAAAATTAGCCCAAAATATATGCATTAATAGCGTTTGCTATAATCGCCAAATATTTAATACCAAATACCTAAAATCTACTCACTATGATGAAATTATGGATGATATAATCTCCAAACGCCCAATTTATGATAGCAATACTCTTAAGCAGACAAGTTGCGGGTTTGAACAAAATATAATTAATAAAATGATAAAATACGAAGTTTGTGATAATTTGATAAAATTTATAGATAACAAAAATAGAGTAAAAATCATAATAAGAGAGCTACAATGAAAAGAATCGGAGCGCATGTCAGCGCAAGTGGTGGCGTAGCAAACGCTCCACAAAATGCCGCAAATATCAAGGCTGACGCCTTTGCTCTGTTTGTCAAAAATCAAAGACAATGGAGCGCAAAACCACTAACCCAAAAAGATATAAATGATTTTAAATCAAATTTAGCCAAAGCCAACATTAAACCTAAGCATATTTTAGCACATAATAGCTATTTAATAAATTTAGGCCATCCAGATGAGGAAGCTAGAGCTAAGAGTTTTAATGCATTTTTAGATGAGATAAATAGATGTCAAGAGCTAGGCATTGAACTTATTAACTTTCATCCAGGCTCACATCTTAAGCAAATTAGCGAAGATAAGTGTCTAGAACTCATCGCCTCACAGATGAATTCCTTACTAGAAAGATCATCTAATATTAAGCTAGTTATCGAAAATACTGCCGGTCAAGGCAGCAACTTAGGATATAAATTCGAACACCTTGCAGCTTTAATTGCTATGAGTAAAGATAGTAGCCGTGTAGGAGTCTGTATAGATACTTGCCATCTTTTTGCTAGTGGATATGATATTAGAGATAGCAATAGCTATGCTCAAACAATGGCTCAATTTGATAAAATAGTAGGATATAAATATCTTAGTGGAATGCATATTAATGATAGCAAAGGCGCACTTGGCTCACGCAAAGATCGCCACGATAGCCTAGGATTAGGACTTATTGGCAAAGAGGCTTTTAAATGCATAATGAATGATCCTAATATAGATGAGATTCCATTAATTTTAGAAACCATAGATGAGAGTATCTGGGCTGATGAAATTCAAATGCTTAGAAATTTTGTAAATTAATTTAATTTAGGAGGTTGTTATGATTATAGGGGGGGGTTCTAGCCCTAATAAAATACTAAAAATTGGCTACTTTGCTGATGGAATTTGGGCGCATAATGCTTTTAAAAAGATTATACAAAATCCAAATATGCAAATTAGCTTTATCTGCACTAGATATGGCTCAAATGATAAAATTCTAGCTAAATTTGCTAAAGATTATGGCATAGAACTTTTAGAAGATAAAGATATAAACTCGCCTAAATTCATCGCTAAAATTACTAAATTTAACTGCGATATATTGGTATCTATGTCTTTTGATCAGATATTTAAAAAGCAATTAATAAACCTTACTCCACTAAAGGCGATCAACTGCCACGCTGGAGCTTTGCCATTTTACCGTGGTAGAAATATTTTAAACTGGGCGTTAATAAATGATGAAAAAAGCTTTGGTATCACAGTGCATTATATAGATGAAGGCATAGATACAGGCGATATAATCTTACAAAAGTTCTACCAAATCAGCGATAACGATGACTATAATACTCTACTTCAAACAGCTCATACAGAGTGCGCTAATCTTCTATGCCAAGCATTAGAGATGATGTTATCTAAAGATTTTAAAACTACTAAACAATCAAGCATTGATAAATATGGCTTTTATTGCACTCAGCGAAAAATTGGCGATGAGATTATTAACTGGGATCAAACTGCTAGAGAAATCTTCAATCTAATACGCGCTATAACTCATCCTGGCCCAATTGCTAGAACAACACTAAAAGACAAAGAGATGAAGATATCGCGTGCTATATATCACTTAGATGCTCCAAATTATAAGTGTATAAATGGCGCTATTGTAGGGCTTACTTCAAGTGGATTTTGGTCAAGTGCAAAGATAAAGCCTTAGAGATTACAGAATTTAAATATGATGATAAGATAAAAATCGGTGATAGATTTACTTGGTGATATCTGCTAATATTATAATGCATTAATATTATAACTTTAAAATTATAATTATCCTTATTTTTGCAATGATAGCCCAAACTCCAATCATTGCAAAACCATTGCCACTATAATATTTAGTAGTAATCCCAACTCAAATAATCACTAATTACCAAACAATAACCACCCATCTCTCCCCTTATTCTCAACTAAAACCTCAAATCTCTTAAATTTAATTACACTTGCATTACATTTTAACTATTTGGCTAAATTCTTTAAAATTTCTCAAATTTCATCTTATGATAAAATAGTTACATTTATCAAATTTAACTCAAATTCTATTAAATTTATAAAGAAATTTGCAAATTTTATGAAAAATATATCAAATTCCCCCCCCCCCCCATATAAATAAATTAATATTGTGTGCGATATAATGGTATATGCTTAAACAAAGGATTAAGTTTAAGCCAAATATTTTACTTTAAAGGATATACAATGAGTTTTAGAATTAACACTAACATTGCAGCTATGAATGCACATGCTAACTCACTTATTACTGATAGAGAGCTTACTAGCTCACTTGGTCGCCTAAGTTCAGGTCTTAGAATTCAAACAGCAGCTGATGATGCATCTGGTCTTGTTATTGCTGATTCATTAAAAAGCCAAGCTAACTCTTTAGGTCAAGCAATTGCTAATGGTAATGATGCAATTGGTATTGTTCAAACTGCAGATAAAGCTATGGATGAACAGATTAAAATACTTGATACTATTAAAACTAAAGCTATCCAAGCAGCACAAGATGGTCAAAATAGTGACTCTAGAAGAGCACTTCAAAATGATATTAGCAGACTACTTGAAGAGCTAGATATGATAGCTACTACTACAAGCTTTAATGGCCAACAACTACTAAATGGAAATTTCTCAAATAAAAACTTCCAAATTGGTGCTTATAGTAATGAAACAGCTAAAGTAAGTATAGGTGCTACAAACTCAAATACTATTGGACATACTAGGTTTGAGACTACTTTAAATACTCATGTATCAGCCGTAAGTGCTGCTGTTGGTGATTTAACTGTAAAACTTAGTGGTATAGATGGATATCCTAATGGCTATGTGTTTCAAGCTATTAGCAATGGCGTGTTAAAAACAGATGGTTATAAAGCTGTAGCTGAGATGATGAACGGAGTTTCAGATAAAACTGGTGTAAAAGTTAAAGTTAATAATACTCAAATTATGTCTGGTGCTATAACTGGTGGTGTATTGCACGGTTTAGAGATAAATGGTGTAATGATAGGCGATGTAACTGTTAAAGCAAACGATAGCGACGCTGTACTAATCGGAGCAATCAACGCTAAAAAAGATGAAACTGGCGTGGAAGCTAGCGTAGAAAATGGTAAATTAGTTCTAGCAGCTAAAGATGGTAGAGCTATTAGAATTGATACAAAATCAACTGGTGGATTTAGTCAAGTTGCTGGAAAGCCAACTGGAAATACGGCCGGAGGAGCATTATATTTAGGGCAGCTTACATTTATACGCCAAGATGCTAGAGATATTAAAGTGGGTTTAAATGGTATGTCTACTGTTGCTTCAGCTATTTTTAGTGGAAATGCAGCAATAACAAATGCTTCTGATGCTTCTGATGCATATAATCAATCAAGTGTAAATCTTAAATATATGAACTCTGGCACGATTAGTGCTGCTATGGCTAAAGCTATGGGCTTCTTTAATGGTGGAGCTTCAGTTGATGGTTGGGTAGATCAAGTAGGTGGTGTAAATAGCTATGGTGGCGCTCAAGCTATGATAGATGTAGCTGAAGCAGCTAGAAAAACTCTAGATAAATTAAGAGCTGATCTAGGTTCGGTTCAAAATCAGCTTGTAGCTACTATAAACAATATTACAGTTACCCAAGTAAATGTAAAATCAGCTGAATCTCAAATAAGAGATGTAGACTTTGCTAGTGAGAGTGCAAACTTCTCTAAATTTAATATCCTAGCTCAAAGTGGTAGCTATGCTATGAGTCAAGCTAACTCAGTACAACAAAACATCTTAAGACTGCTTCAGTAATCTAATTAAATACCCAAAGAGACTAAATCTAGTCTCTTTGGGGTTAAATATTTTATTTTATTTATTATTGTAATAATTTTTAATTCAATCAAATGCTATAAAATATTAAATTCAAAATCAACACTTCAATCTAAAAACTCTTTATAAATTTAAATTTAATATCAAATTTTATTAGCCTATTAGCTTTTTTAAGATAAAATAACCCTATTTTCATAACCAAAACAATGAGGAAAATTATGGACGAAAATAAGAAAAAAAGCCTTGATTTAGCTCTGAAGCAGATAGATAAAGCTTTTGGTAAAGGTACTGTGCTTAGACTAGGAGATAAAGAGATAGAGTCTATAGATGCAATTAGTACTGGCTCAATCGGTCTTGATATTGCTCTTGGTATCGGCGGAGTGCCAAAAGGTAGAATTATAGAGATTTATGGCCCTGAAAGTAGTGGTAAAACTACTCTTACTCTTCATCTAATCGCCGAATGTCAAAAAAATGGCGGAGTTTGTGCCTTTGTCGATGCAGAACACGCACTAGATGTCAAATATGCTAAAAATCTAGGTATAGATACTGATAATCTCTATATATCTCAGCCAGATTTTGGTGAGCAAGCTCTTGATATTGTAGAGACTCTAGCTAGAAGTGGCGCAGTAGATTTAATCATAGTAGATAGTGTCGCAGCTCTTACGCCAAAAAGCGAGATAGAAGGCGATATGGGTGATCAACATGTAGGCTTACAAGCAAGACTAATGAGTCAAGCCCTAAGAAAACTAACTGGTATCGTCCATAAAATGGGAACTACGGTTGTTTTTATTAACCAAATTCGTATGAAAATCGGTGCTATGGGATATGGTACTCCAGAGACTACTACAGGTGGTAATGCACTTAAATTTTACGCTTCAGTCCGTTTAGATGTACGCAAGGTAGCTACTCTAAAACAAAGCGATGAGCCAATTGGCAATAGAGTTAAAGTCAAAGTAGTAAAAAATAAGGTAGCTCCGCCATTTAAAGTAGCTGAATTTGATATAATGTTTGGTGAGGGAATTAGCAAAGAAGGTGAAATCGTAGATTATGGTGTAAAACTAGATATAATCGATAAAAGCGGTGCGTGGTTTAGCTATGAAAGCACCAAACTAGGTCAAGGTAGAGAAAATGCTAAGGCCTTTTTAAAAGAGAATTTAAATGTTGCTGATGAGATAACAAATAAAATTCGCGAAAATATGGGCGATAGCATTATGAGTAGCGGAAGCGATGATGAAAATGAAAGCGAGGAAGAATAATGCCAGTAATTAAAGATATAAAAGCAATTGAAGTTTTAGATAGTCGTGGAAATCCAACAATAAAAGCCTTTGTAACTCTATGTGATGGAAGCACTGGCTCAGCAATTGTACCAAGTGGCGCAAGCACAGGAAAAAGAGAAGCTTTAGAGCTTAGAGATGGCGGTGATGCATTTGGTGGTAAAGGCGTTTTAAAAGCAATTAAAAATGTAAATTCAATGATAGCTGAAGAGTTATGTGGTAAAGATGCTTTAAATCAAAAAGCAATTGATGATGCGCTAATTGCCCTAGATGGTACTGAAAATTTTAGTAAAATCGGTGCAAATGCAGCTTTAGGCGTATCTATGGCAGTAGCTAGAGCAGCAGCAAATTCACGCAAACTTCCACTATATAGATACCTTGGTGGAGCTAATGCTACTATTTTACCAGTTCCGATGTTTAACATCATAAATGGTGGCGCACATGCTAATAATAGCGTTGATTTTCAAGAGTTTATGATTATGCCATTTGGTTTTGATAAATTTAGCGATGCGCTTCGTGCTGCAGCTGAAATATACCAAACTCTCAAAAAACTACTAAACGATGCTGGACATAGCACTGCAGTTGGAGATGAGGGTGGATTTGCTCCAAATTTAAAAGATAATGAAGAGCCACTTGAATTAATTATGCAAGCTATAATAAAAGCTGGATATAAACCAAACGAACAGATCAAACTAGCTTTAGATGTTGCTGCTAGCGAACTTTATGATGGTAAAGTATATAAACTTGAAGGTAGAGAATTTACAAGTGAGCAAATGGTAGAAAAATACGCAGCACTATGTGAAAAATATCCTATATTCTCAATCGAAGATGGTCTAAGTGAAGATGACTGGAACGGCTGGAAAATTCTAACTGATAAGCTAGGTAACAAAGTTCAACTAGTAGGCGATGATCTATTTGTAACAAATGAAAAAATCCTAAAAGAGGGAATTGAAAAAGGAATCGCAAACGCTATACTAATCAAACCAAACCAAATAGGCACAGTAAGCCAAACAATGCAAACAGTAAGATTAGCACAAAGGAACGGATATCGCTGTATTATGAGCCATAGAAGTGGAGAAAGCGAAGATAGCTTTATTGCTGATTTTGCTGTGGCTTTAAATACTGGCGAGATTAAAACTGGCGCAACTAGTAGAAGCGAAAGAAATGCTAAATACAATCGCTTACTAGAAATCGAGTGCGAAACTAGCGAGTATCTAGGCGATAAAATTTGAATCCAATCTTAGCTGAGCTAGATAGCAAAAAATCTAGCTCCCTTAGAAAGGTTGTGGCATACTCTTTGTTAGTACTTGCAACAGTAATATTTGCAATATATGTTGGCAATGTCTTTTTTGGGAGTCGCTCAGCAACTGTGTTATACGACTTAAAAAAGCAAAAAGCTACCCTAAATAATGAGGTAAAAAAATATCAAGAGCTAAATTCGGCTCTACAAAAAGAGTATTTTGAGCTAATTGGACTTGATCCAGATAGCTATAAGTGAGTATAAATGAAAAAAATTATTTTAATAGCAAGCTGTACTCTAGCCTTAATAGCTAGAGAAAATCCTTTTGTCCCTGATGATATCAATATCACTACATTAGACTCAACAAATATAAACCAAAACGCTCCACAGCTAGATAAAGTAATAGCTAAATTCCCAAGTGATGCTAGAGAGTTAGTAAGTGCGACTTTTAGCTATAAATCAGTAGATGGTAGCATTAAACAAAAAAGTATTGATATTAATGCAAGCTTTGACTGGCATGATGATATCGTAATCTCATCACAATCACCAGTAACAGATGAAGCCACTCCAGCTCTTGATGTATCAGTAACAACTACTGATGAACAGACCAAACAAGCTGCTGCCAAACAAGCTGCGCCAAAGCCTCTTAGCATACCGCCAAAGATAGAACCACCACTAAAGAGTGTGGCATTTATGGATTTGATAAAATTTGATATATTTAATTCAAAAATTGAGATTATCAATAAAGATCAGATGATAAGAGATTTTATCATTAATAAACCTGATAAAATTGTAATTGATTTTAAGAAAAATGTTGAATTTAGCACACAAACTATAAAAGTCAATAAAGGCCCACTAAAAAAAGCAACAATTGGAGCTCACAAAGGCTATTATAGAGTTGTTTTATTTTTAGATGGTAATTACCACTATGCTATTCGCCAAAGTGGCAATGGATATACATTAACACTTAGATAAATTTAGCCTTTAGCTTAAGGCTAAATTACCCAAAAGGCTTATATGAAGTACTTTTATTCATCATTTATTTTGACATTTTTAGGACTTGTAGCTGCATATTTTTTAGGCGGGTTTATAGCTGTTTATATATGCATACTTCTTATTATTTTAGAAGTGAGTTTAAGCTTTGATAATGCTGTAGTAAATGCTAGGGTTCTTCGTGGTATGAGTGCTGCGTGGCAAAGAAGATTTATCATATATGGAATTCCTATTGCTGTCTTTGGTATGCGATTTTTATTTCCTATATTAATAGTCTCAATAGCTGCAGATATGCAGATGATTCAAACGCTAAATTTAGCTCTTAACAATCCAGATGAGTATCACAATGCTCTTTCTAATAATAAAAATCAAATTTATATCTTTGGTGGTGCTTTTTTGCTTATGGTTTTTCTCTCATTTTTCTTTGAAGAAAAAGAGATTAAATGGATTGGAATATTAGAGGATAATTATCTAATCAAAATCCTTACTAAATCTAAAAATATAATCTTATCTATTGCCATTTTAGCTGGTATAGTTCTTATTGCATTAACTCAAAATCCAACCTATGCTATAGCATATTTTAGCGCTGTGTTACTTCATCTTGGGTTAGAGATGTTTGATGAGATGTTTAGCACTAGTGGAGTAAAAAGCGGGATAATGGGTTTTTTATATCTTGAAGTTTTAGATGCTAGCTTTAGCTTTGATGGAGTTATTGGAGCTTTTGCTATGAGTCAAGATATTTTTATTATTATGATCGGGCTTGGTATTGGGGCTATGTTTGTAAGAAGTCTTACTATCTATATGGTTAGGCAAAAGATTCTTGAGAGCTTTATATACCTAGAACACGGTGCTCACTATGCAATTTTAGCTCTTGCGATAATAATGTTTATAAAAGTATTTCATGAAGTTAGCGAGATTATTACTGGGACTACTAGCTTGATTTTTATAGCTTTGGCTTTTATTCACTCTTTGTATAAAAGAAAATTTCATGGCTAATATTTGTGGTGTAGATGAAGCCGGTAGAGGCGCTTTAGCTGGTGAGCTAGTTGTATGTGGATGTGCTTTTAATAGCGATGTAAGTAAGTTAAATTTAACTGATTCTAAAAAGCTAACTCCTAAAAAAAGAGAACAAATATATACAAGCTTAATCCAACAATGCGATTTTATAACCATATATTTTAATAATAAAATTATAGATGAAATCGGGCTTAGTAATTGTCTAAGACGAGCTTTAAGGGTGATTAAATTTCACTTTAGAGAATATCAAATAATATATGATGGAAACTGTAATTATGGTATTGATGGGATTGAGACAATTATTAAAGCTGATGCTAAAATTCCACAAGTTAGCGCTGCTAGTATAATTGCTAAAGTTAGTAGAGATTTGCAAATGTGCCGTTTTGATAGCTTTTATCCATACTTTGGCTACGCAAAACATAAAGGCTATGGAGTCAAAGCTCATATAGAAGCACTACAAAAATATGGCCCAAATGAATTAACTAGACAAAGTTTTAAACCAAAAGCACTTGAGGCTTCGCTATTTGGGGATGAAATTTGAATATCTTAGAAAATTTATATCAAAACCCGCCAAAATCAAGAGAGTTTTTAGAGCGAAAAATACACATAGAAGGCTCTAAAATTCTACTAAAAGGGGCCAATGGAAGTGGCAAAAGCTCATTAATTTTAAATCATTTAAGTAAATTTGATAATTTTTTATATATAGACTTAGATGATATACGAAGTTTTGGTATAGAACTTAATAACTTAAATGAGTTTATCAAGGCTAAAAATATCAAAGCCTTAGCAATTGAAAATCTAAAATCCAAAATAGAACTGCCTATTTGTGATAATATTATCATCTCTACTGATCTAAATTCTTTGCATATAGATGGATTAAATCAGCTTAAAATATTCGGGCTAGATTATGAAGAGTTTATACTATTTTATCGTAAAAATTATGAAGCTAGAACGCTTTTTAGTCACTTTTTAATTCGTGGGAATTTGGCTTTTAGTCCATTTTTAAGCGAATTTGAAACTACAGCATTTTTACAAAAGCATATAAAAGCATCAAAAGGTGATTTAAATATCAAGATATTAGCAAATATCGCAAATTTTATGCATCAACCACTAAATTCATTTAAAATTTATAAAAATTTAAAAGCTCATATAAAGCTTAGCAAAGATAAACTTTATCAAAATATAGCTGATTTAGAAGATCAAAATCTCATAAAAACTATCTTGCATATCAATGATAGTATCACTCTAAAGCGTGTATATTTTAGTGATTTTGCTTTAAAATCAGCTCTTAGCCTACATAAAGATCCCAAAGCAACAATAGCAAATATGGTATTTTGCGAACTTTTAAAGCTTAAAAAAGAGATAAAGTATAGCAATCAAATTGATTTTATCATCCCTAATATGAGTTATGGGATTTTGATTTTGCCATTTTTGCCATCTGAACTTGCAATACTAAAAGCTAAAAAACTAAGCAACCACTGCAATGAACTAGGTCTAAAAAGAGTAGATATAATCTCAAATTCACAAAGTCAAACAGCTAAATTTGAAAAAATCACATATAATGTAATGCCATTTTGGCAGTGGGCTGTAGGGCTTAGTTAACTACAAATCCAATACGATACTAAAAGTCAAATATTATTTTAAGTAAAAATAGATAAAGATTACTATCTACTAAATTAATAGTGATTATGGATTTTTATATAATAAATTTTAATATCAAAGCTATATTTTATAAACTTATGCAATATAATATGATTTAAATTTAAATAATTAAAAATTAATTATTCGAATAAATTTTAACTTCATTTAAGAAAAACTCATAAACTTGCTGCTGGAAATGCGCATCAACTTCATCGCTATTAATCATTAATCTTCTAAGGTCTGCAAAATCAATCTTTTTTACATATCTTTTGATATTTTTTAGCTCATAATCTATATCTTTTAATAAACTATCTAAATTTAACTCACCGCCTTGAGTAGCCTTATCTACATACTCTTTGACCGTTTGAACTAGAATATGGATTCGCTTTTTATCATCACCGTAAATATCTTTTGCTATTTGTGCTACATCTTCATAATCACTATCTACAAGGTTTTTTTTAGCAATTAACATAGCTGCTAAAATCTTAGCTCTAAACTCTAGTGATCGATAATGTGGGACAAATAACTCACGAAAAATAGATAAAAAATGTAATTTATAGCTCATCATAATCCTATTTTAAGTAAAATATAGATATAATCCAAGTTGCCTTTCCTTAGACCTGTGCAATGCTTTTAAAAAGCACCGCTTCAGGATGGGAACATAGCAGAGCACTTTTTACAGGTGTGTGCCGCAGTCATCTGGGGAGAGGTTTTCTATATCTAAATCTTTCATAAATTCTATGCAAATTTTATCAAAATCTACACCTTCGATTTTTGGATTTTTCTTAAATTTAGCTCTTATATTTTTAAACCCTTTAACTAAATCTTTGCTTTTAACCCCGTAGCTAATAGACAATCCAGCTTCTACAAAAGCAGCTAAATTATCGCAATATTTAAGTGCTTTGCCATCGATACTATTATACTCATCACTATTTACATTATTCATACTTCCATGATATGGCTGCGAAGTTGTGCGACAAATTCTATTTTCAAATTCATCTTTTTTTAATACTCCGTTTTCATCTCTAACGCCTAAAATATAGCTAAACTCTGCCCTAAAACTTTGTGGTATATATGGAAGAATTCTCTCTTCAATGAGTCTCATCTCATACTCGCTAATTATCTCATTTAATCCATCTATACCATATTTAACAGGACTAATGATATCACGAGTTAAACTCTCAGGAAGATCATGAAATAAAGCACAATAAAAATTATTTTCTAATCTTTTTGAATTTGCACCAACTTTTAATGAATAAAAATATCCAAATATTGCTACTACAAGCATATGACCAAGAACTGCGGTCTTTGGAATTCGCTCAGTTTGCGCCCAACGCTTTTGAAATCTTAAACGACCACTTAAATCAATTATACGAGCTAATTTTTGATTCATAGCGATTTTCCTTACGCCAATTAGCTCATAATAATCCTCTAATTCTTCATCTACTTTTTGTTTTAATTCATCTATATCATTTAAAAATTTGCTAGTTTGATATACTATACTAAATTCCCATTTTGTAGCTAAATAGCTTGCAGCTTTTAAGATTAATTTCTCTTTTTGATGATCTTTATCTTCTTGAAAGCTTTTAAATCTCTCTAAAAATTTACCTTCATCAATATCTTCTATTAATGGCTCTAAATTTGTCAAAATCCAGCTATTTATCTGATCAGCCTTATTCTTTTGTATATAATGGAATACATCTGGGCGAATATCAGTTACTATAACTCTACTTAAAAACTCAAAAACTCCACCTTCAATTATATAACGCATATCTACATCATTTTCAAGCTTTGCGATAAAATATGCGATGATAAATTTATGAGCTTGTTTATCTAACTCTACTAGATCAACCATCTTAGGATAGTCATTCCATCTTGAGATATTAGCTGCTTTAAAAATATGCTCAATAAGCTTTGAGTTTATCATTAATTAAATTTCCTACTACTTTGAGTGGTGATAGAACTTGTATCATATTTTTCTTCTCTTGACATATTGCTATCAACTTCAACTACTGTATGGACATTGCCTCTTGGGTTAAAATCACCTACAACTCTTAAATATTTTGGTTTTAATCTACTATCTAAAGTATCATAAATTTCATTTACGCTTGATTCGTGACTAATATGACGATTTAAAAAACTATTGATATATAGTTTTAGTGCTTTTAACTCTACTACGAATTTATCAGGAACATATGTTACATAAATTGTTGCAAAATCTGGATATCCACTTCTTGGGCAAAAACAAGCAAATTCAGGAAGAGTAATATGGATTGCATAGTCTTTATTTGCACTATTTGGCCATATTTCAAAATCCTTATCAAGATCAAATTCAGCTATAATTTTTTCACCGTATTTTAAATTTTCCATTTTAATCCTTAAACATCTAGATGTTTAACATCTTTAGCATGAGCTTGAATATATTCGCGTCTTGGTTCAACCTCATCACCCATAAATAATTCAAATACACCACTTGCACTTTGTATATCTTTTACATCAATTTTAAGCAAACGGCGATTTTCTGGATTCATAGTAGTCTCCCATAACTGCTCTGGATTCATCTCACCTAAACCTTTATAACGCTGTATATAAGCACCTTTTTTAGCACTTTTTTCTATATTTTCTAAAACTTCTAAAGGATCTCCATCAAGATCTATATCGCGCTCTCTCATCTTAGAATATATATGCACAGCCTCTATATATAAAGGATTAACAAATAAACTATCATTGATAATTAACTCTTCAAGTCCATTTGGTGTTTGGACATATATTCTAATCTCATCTTCATTTACATATGAATTTAAGATATTATAATTTTGACTCTCAAGCTCACTTTTGATAATTTCAAATAGCTCTTTAAATTCTTTGCTGATAATATCAGGATTTTCGATCATATATCTAATGGCAGTTAATACATTAAAACGCTTTTTAAGTTCATTTAAAACTGTTCTATAAGCACTAATTAATTTTAGATAATCTATTAAATCATTATTACCAATTCCTTCAAAATCTTCACTTTCGATTCCAGTTTCAATTAAAAACTCATTTAAAGCTTTTTCATCTTTTAAATAGATCTCTTTTTTGCCTTTTTTATATCTATATAGTGGTGGTTGAGCTAAATAAACATTACCATTTTCTATAATTGGTGTAAGGAATCTAAAGAAAAATGTAAGAAGTAGAGTTTGAATATGGCTACCATCTACATCAGCATCGGTCATAATAATAATCTTATGGTATCTTAACTTACTAGCATCAAATTCATCACCAATTCCACAACCAAATGCAGTTATCATATTTTTAATCTCTTCAGATTTTAAAATCTTATCTAATCTTGATTTTTCTACATTTAAAATTTTACCGCGAAGTGGAAGAATAGCTTGGAATACTCTATCACGACCTTGTTTGGCTGAACCACCAGCAGAATCGCCCTCAACTAAATAAATTTCACTCTCACTTGGATCTTTACTTTGACAATCTGCTAATTTACCAGGAAGAGTACCTACGCTATTTAGGCTATCTTTTTTGCGTGTTAGATCTCTAGCTTTTTTAGCTGCTTCTCTACCACGAGCTGCCATTAAAGCTTTATTCATAATGGCTTTAGCTTCATTTGGATTTTCTTCAAAATATTTACATAATACTTCAAAACTCATTTTTTGAACAATTGGTTTTACATAACTTGAACCAAGCTTACCTTTAGTTTGTCCTTCAAACTGAGGTTCAGGAACTTTTACACTAACAACAGCAATAAGCCCTTCTCTAATATCATCTCCAGTTATTTTAGTATCTTTTTCACGTGCTGAAGCATTTGCTGCAATGTAGTTTGTAATAGCTCTAGTAAGCCCAGCTCTAAATCCAGCTTCATGAGTACCACCATCTGGAGTTTTAATGTTATTTACAAAGCTTAATAAATTTTCACTATATGTCTCATTATATAAAAGAGCAAAATCAACTATAACATCATCTTCACCACCGCTAAAGCTTACAGCTTTGCTTACTGGATTTGATTTATTCATATCAGTTACAAAACTTTCAAGCCCGCCTTCAAAATGATATGACTCTTTAAATCCATCTCTTTGGTCTTTAAAATTTATAGTAATTTTTGGATTTAAATATGCAAGTTCTTTAAATCTTTTAGCTAAAATATCTTTATCAAATTGAGTTACTTCAAATATAGTCTCATCAGGCCAAAATTCCACGCTAGTACCTGTGCGGTTTGTTGTTTTTATAATCTCTAAATCAGTTTGAGGAATACCAGCAGCGAATTCTTGACGATGAAGTTTGCCATCTCTTTTGATATTTAAAACAAGCTTTTTAGATAGAGCATTTACAACTGATACACCAACACCGTGCAAACCACCACTTACTTTATATGTATCTTTATCAAATTTACCACCAGCATGTAAAACTGTCAAAACAACAGTGGCTGCTGATATATTTTCAGTTGGATGAATATCTACTGGAATACCTCTACCATTATCAGTAATAATAGCTGAACCATCAGTAGTAAGTTCAATATCAATTGTATCACAATGTCCAGCCATAGCTTCATCTATAGAGTTATCTACTACTTCATAGATCATATGATGAAGGCCATTTATATTAGTATCACCAATATACATACCTGGACGTTTTCTAACAGCTTCAAGCCCTTTTAAAACCTTAATATTTCCAGCACCATAATCTTTTTTCATTTGCTCATCTAAATTTTGATTTGTTTGCATTTTAATCCTTAAACATTTATAGGCATTATTACTGTTTTTAACTCTGCACAGCTAAGTACAAATGGAAGACCTTGATCATTATAAGATAAAGTAAATTCACTATCTTCAATACTTGATAAGAAATCTAATATAAATCTATTTTTTACACCTAAGACTATATTTTCATCTATATCGAAGTTTTGTTCTATTACAGTTTTTGCTTCGCTATTGTCATTATTAATACTTTCAAATGCTATATTTTCTGGAGTTATAGTAATTTTGATAATTTCAGATAACATTGAGATAGTTTTAATTCCTTCTATCATCTTTTCTCTATTTAGGTTTATATTTATTTTAGACTCTTTTGGTATTACTCTTGTATAGTCTGGATAGCGGCCATTTATTAATTTTGTAAAGAATTCAAAATTTTGACTAATAGCTATAAAGATATTTTCATCATAGTAAATTTCAATATTTTCATAGAATATTTTTTGAATTTCAACTATAGCTTTTTTAGGGATTATTATACTAAATTGCTCACTTTGTGATTCTATATCTAAAGTATATAAGCTAAGTCTTTTGGTATCTGTTCCAACTAAATTTATACTATCATTTTTTATATCTATTAATGCACCAGTTAATTCTATTTTAGAGTTTGTATTTTCAATTGAATTTGTAATTTTCTTTAGACTTTTACTTAAATTTGCTGCATTTATATTAAATCTTTTTTTATTTTCAAGTGTAGGAAAATCTGGAAAATCATCAGCTTTTTGCATTGGTAATCTATATTTTGAGTTATTTTGTTTGATATATAGATGGTTTTGTACTGTCTCTAGCATTACTTCGCCATCTTTTAGACTTTTGATTATATCAAGAAGTTTTTTACCATTTGCAGTAGCTATACCTTCATCAATAATATTTACATTAGAAGCTTTATAGCTTAAGCCTATTTCATTATCTGTAGCTTTAATTGTAAGAAGTGAATCTTTAGCACTAATAAATATATGAGATGTTATAGAACTTAGATCCTTTTTATCTAGATATGAATTTGTATTTATTATTATTGTTTCTAAAATATTTTTTTTGATTAAAACTTTCATTTTTTGCCTTTATTTTTAAATTTTATTTTTTATTTTTAGTTGTTTAGTTGATTTTGTGAATAACTACACAAAACGCCGTAATATCTGATAAATTTTATTGAAAAACTCATAAGAGAATTTTCACACATATTCACTATTCCTTTGATAATATTTTATTTTTTAACTCTTCTAATCTAGCTTTAAAGTAGCTATCACTCTCCATTAAATTATTTATTTTTTTGATATTGTGGCTTACTGCACTGTGGTCTTTTAATCCAAAGTGTGATGCAAGCTGAGGCATAGAGTTTGGAGTGAGAGTTTTGGCTAGATATATACAAATTCTACGAGCTTCTACAATATTTTTTGTACGGTTTTTACTCTTTATATCACTTGGTTTAATATTCATCTCATGAGATACATATTTTATGATATTTTCTAGGCTTATTGCCTCTTTTTTCTCTTTTATTTGATCTTTTATTACATTTTTAGCAAATTCTAAAGTGATATCTTGACGCATGATATTAGCAAATGCATTTATATTTATTATTGCACTTTCTATCTCTCTTATGTTATCACCCATATTTGAGGCGATATATTCGATAATATCATCACTTAGTTCTATCTTATCAAATTCACATTTTGTTTTAATAATTCTGATTTTAGTATCAAGTTCAGGCGGCGTAATATCAGCCATTAATCCCCACTCAAATCGACTCTTTAGTCTCTCTTCAAAATCTTTTAACATCTTTGGTGGTTTATCAGAGGTCATTACGATTTGACCTTTTTTGGCGTGAATTTCATTAAAGGTGTGAAAAAACTCCTCTTGAGTCTTTTCTGATTTATGAAAAAATTGCACATCATCAATGAGTAAAACATCGCAATTACGATATTTTTCTTTAAATTTATTCATTGTGCGATTTTCAAGATGGCGTATAAAATCACTTGTAAATTGCTCACTTGTGATACAAATTACAGTTTTGCCATTTTCTAAACACTCATTGCCAATTGATTGCAAAAGATGCGTTTTGCCAAGTCCAGTAGGACCGTAAATAAATAGTGGATTATATGCTTTTCCAGGATTATTTGCTACTTGTTTAGAGCTAATAAATGCAAATTGATTTGAATCTCCAACGACAAAATTATCAAATGTATAGCTAGGGTTTAATAAAGAGCTTTGACTTCTTATCTCTTTGACATTTACCTCTTTTGATTTTTTGTTTAGATCTGCTTTTTGTGTAGTGATGAGAATTTGTGGTTTTGAACCAGTATGAATCTCATATATGTTAGCTAGTTTATTTGCATATTTTGTCTGTATAAATTTAGCTATAAGCTCATTTGGAGCGATAAAAACGACTCTTTGAGAGTTTGAGCCTTTTTCGCTAAATTTGATTTGTGAAATGTAGTTATCTACTTCACTTTTTGAGATCTCTTGACTTAAAATATCAAGTGCTTCTTTGCCTAGCAA